>NZ_CP121652.1:2935000-3567500 GCF_029714265.1 Rhizobium sp. CB3171
CGTTGCCCTGTTTGCGGCCCTAGACGGGCGCCAGCAACTCGCCATACCCGCCGAAGCCTATGCAACAACAGACAGCGGCAACCACGACAGCGCAGAGGACCAGGTGACGCGCGGCGGCCGTCTTGTGCCCACCGCGATCGCGTCCAAGCCTTCCGACCGGAATATCCTGGAAGTCTCGACGGTCGTGCGTGACGGCGACAAGGAAGTGGTGCGTCGCCAGCCTTTCGCGCATGTAAAGATCGCGCTCGCCACCAACCGCGTCGCTCCAGAGAACTATCCCGCCTTCGACCCGCTGGCGATCTTTTCCGCCGATGAGAATATCCCGCCGGCCGCCAACCGCACCGGCGCGATTTATGGTTCCGATGTGGAATCTGAGGTCAGCCTCAAGACCGTGCCGTTTCCGGCCAAGGATGTGCCCTTCCCGCTTGCCGGTTCGATGTCGCTCGATGAAGTCGAGGCGAATGTGCGCTCCAACGGCTCCGTGCTGGTTGATGACAATACCCAGCTTTCCGCGCTCTATTACGTTGATCCGCGCCGTTTTGCGACTGACGATACCGATGTCGACCTGACGGCGGGGCTTGCGGCCCGCGTCGTCGAAGAAAACATGTCGGTATCCTCTCCCGAAGCGGTCACGCCGCAGACCCAGGAATTCGCCGACGACATCATCCCGGTGCGCGAGGATACGCCGATCGGGACGGTACTCGCCAATGCCGGCTACCTGAAAGCGGATGCCGACAACATTACGGCCAAGATCGAGCCGCTGTTCGGCTCGTCCGATCTTTCCGCCGGCGACGTGCTGCGCATCGGAATTCTGCAGAAAGGCGAGCACGCGAAGATCATTCGCGCCAGCATCTATCGCGGTACCAAGCATGTCCTGACCATCGCCGAAAATGATCATGGCGATTTCGTCGCCGGCAGCGAGCCGCCGATGCTCGATGCTATCGCCACCGCCTTCGACAATGACGCACCGGCAGCAGCCGCCGGCCGGGACCTGCCGAGCGTCTATGACGGCGTGTATCGTGCCGCCCTCTCCTATGGCATGACCAGGGAAATGGTGGCGCAGATCATCAAACTGCTCGCCAGCAACGTTGATTTCCAGGCACAGTTGAAGCCGACGGATTCGCTCGAAGCCTTCTTCTCCGTTGCCGACGAAAACGGCCAGGCAAGCGCTGATTCCGAATTGCTCTACGTCAACGCCAAATTCGGCGACACTGTCACCCGCTTCTATCGTTTCGAAGATCCGGCCGATCACTCGATCGATTATTTCGACGAAAACGGCAAGAGCATCCGTCAATTCCTGCTGCGCAATCCCGTCCCGACCGGCATCTTCAAATCCGGCTTCGGCATGCGACGCCACCCGATCCTCGGGTTTGCGCGCATGCACACCGGCGCCGATTGGGCCGCACCGCGCGGCACCCCGATCATCGCCGCCGGCAACGGGGTCGTTGAAAAGGCCGGCTGGGATTCCGGCGGCTTCGGCAACCAGACATTGATCCGCCACGCCAACGGCTATGTCTCCTCCTACAACCACCAAAGCGCAATAGCCAAAGGCATCGTACCGGGCGCGAAGGTGGTACAGGGCCAGGTCATCGGCTTCATCGGTTCGACCGGTCTCGCAACCGGGCCGCACCTGCATTACGAGCTGATCGTCAACGGCACCAAGGTCGATCCCTTGCGCGTCCGCCTGCCCGGCGGCAAGTCCTTGGACGGCGAGGCGCTCGCCAAATTCGAGGACGAGCGCAAGCGTATCGACACGCTCCTGAGTGACGAGAAATCGAATCAGGTCGCAAGCAAGGATTGATCCTTAACCGCCCTTCGGCCATCGCGATGGCAACCGGGAATTTCAAGTGACGCTGCGTCTCAGCAGACCAATCAGCTCACCAACGGCATCGTCCGCGGCCTTGTCTCAAAAACGAAATGGCGACCCGAAAGCCGCCATCTCATGAGTTTATATTCTGAAGCAGCCGCTTACGCCGCTTCGCTGACCGCCTGGCGTGCTCGGAAGAGCAATCGGTCGGAGCCACTGGTGACCTTGACCACCGATCCATCCGGCACTTGACCCGAGAGGATTTGTTCGGCGAGCGGGTCCTGGACATATTTCTGGATCACGCGCTTCAGCGGCCGTGCGCCGTAAACCGGATCGTACCCCTTGTTAGCGAGCCAATTGCGGGCATCGTCGTCGAGCTCAAGCGCGATCTTGCGCTCCGACAACAGCTTCAAGAGCCGCTCCAGTTGGATGTTGACGATCGCCCCCATCTCTTCGCGCTTCAGGCGATGGAACAGGATGATCTCGTCGACTCGGTTCAGGAACTCCGGCCGGAAATGCGACCGCACCACATCCATCACCTGCTCGCGCACCAGGTCGCTGTCATCCCCTTCCTTCAATTGGGTCAGGTATTCGGCGCCGAGGTTCGAGGTCATGATGATCATGGTATTGCGGAAATCGACCGTGCGGCCCTGGCCGTCCGTCAAGCGCCCGTCGTCCAGAACCTGGAGCAGGACGTTGAAGACATCGGGATGCGCCTTCTCGATCTCGTCGAACAGCACGACCTGATAGGGCCGGCGGCGGACGGATTCGGTCAGCGCGCCGCCCTCCTCATAGCCCACATAGCCGGGAGGAGCGCCGATCAGCCGGGCAACGGAGTGCTTCTCCATGTACTCAGACATATCCATGCGCACCATCGCCGTCTCGTCGTCGAAGAGGAAGCGGGCAAGCGCCTTGGTAAGCTCCGTCTTGCCGACGCCGGTCGGGCCGAGGAAGATGAACGAGCCGATGGGCCTGTTCGGATCTTGCAGACCCGCACGCGAGCGGCGAACGGCGCGCGATACCGCCTGAACGGCATCGCCCTGCCCGACGACCCACTTCGCCAGTTCGTCTTCCATCCTAAGCAGCTTGTCGCGTTCACCTTCCAGCATCTTGTCCACGGGAATCCCGGTCCAACGGGAGACGACATGGGCGATATTGTCGGCGGTGACGACTTCCTGCACCATGGAATCGCGACCTCCGTCCTGCTCTTCGGCAGCCTGGAGATCCTTCTCCAGGTTCGGGATCACGCCATAGGCAAGCTCGCCGGCGCGCTGGAATTCACCCTTGCGCTGGGCGATTGCCAGTTCGTTGCGGGCTTCGTCGAGCTTTTTCTTCAGATCGGCGGCAAGGCCCAGCTTCTGCTTTTCGGCCTGCCAGCGTGCGGTCAGCGCATCGGCCTCCTCTTCAAGCGTAGCCAGGTCGGTCTCCAGCCGCTTCAGCCGGTCGGCCGAGGACTGGTCGGTCTCCTTCTTCAGCGCTTCGCGCTCGATCTTGAGCTGGATGATGCGGCGATCGAGTTCGTCGAGTTCTTCGGGCTTCGAATCCACCTGCATGCGCAGGCGCGCGGCGGCTTCGTCCATCAGGTCGATGGCCTTGTCCGGCAGGAAGCGGTCGGTGATATAGCGGTTCGACAAGGTTGCGGCGGCCACCAGGGCGGCATCGGCGATGCGGACCTTGTGATGCTGCTCGTATTTTTCCTTCAGGCCACGCAGGATCGAGATCGTGTCTTCGACCGTCGGCTCTTCGACCATGACCGGCTGGAAACGACGGGCAAGCGCCGGATCCTTCTCGACATGCTTGCGGTACTCATCGAGCGTGGTCGCGCCGACGCAATGCAGCTCGCCGCGGGCAAGCGCGGGCTTCAAGAGGTTCGACGCATCCATGGCACCATCGGCCTTGCCGGCACCGACCAAGGTATGCATCTCGTCGATGAAGAGGATGATCTCGCCGTTTTCCGACTGCACCTCGTTGAGCACGGCCTTCAGCCGCTCTTCGAATTCACCACGGAACTTCGCACCGGCAATCAACGCGCCCATGTCGAGCGCCATCAGCTTCTTGTCCTTCAGCGATTCAGGCACATCGCCGTTGACGATGCGCAACGCCAGGCCTTCGACGATCGCCGTCTTGCCGACGCCGGGTTCGCCGATCAGAACCGGATTATTCTTTGTGCGGCGAGAGAGGACCTGGATGGTGCGGCGGATTTCGTCGTCGCGGCCGATCACCGGATCGAGCTTGCCCTCGCGAGCCTCGCCAGTGAGGTCGCGGGCATATTTCTTCAAGGAGTCGAAGCCCTGTTCCGCATTGGCGGAATCAGCGGTGCGGCCCTTGCGAATGTCATTGATGACCTGATTGAGCCCGAGGGGTGTAACGCCGGCCTTCTTCAAAGCGGCTGACGTCGATGCCGAAGGCTCCATCGCCAAGGCCTGCAACAGGCGTTCGACGGTGACGAAACTATCGCCGGCCTTCTTTGCGGCATCTTCGGCCGTGGTGAACACCTTGGCGAGCGGCTGAGAAAGGTAAACCTGGCCATCGCCACCGGACACTTTCGGCAATTTGGCAAGTGCTGCGTCATTGGCAAGACGCGCGGCCTTGGCATCGCCTCCGGCACGTTCGATCAACGACGCAGCCATGCCCTGGTCGTCGTCCAGAAGCACCTTCAGCACATGTTCGGGAGTGAATTGCTGGTGACCCTGCGCCAGCGCATTGGTCTGCGCGGATTGCAAAAAGCCACGCACCCGCTCGGAGTATTTTTCAATATTCATATCGGACCTCCATGAATCGCCCTGCCCTTAATGGCGCAGACCGATGACTGAGATTGAGCCCCCTGAAAAGGCAGACCCCGCCCGCCGCTTATTGGGATTTGCGGCGAAGCAACTGGGAAGAATATGGGAGGAGATTTGAAAAGTTTAAAGGGCAGCAGAAATGAAAAAGCCCGCACTCATCCCCGCTACTAACCCCGCCAACTTGCCTTTTGGAAAAGCCTGAGTGAATTTCGCATGCCGAGCATTTTTCAGAAGAGGTACGTCTAACACCTGGGGGACAAGTTGATGGAAATCCGCACGATAAATTCCTTGGCCGATTTCGAAGAAGCACACGCGCTTATCGATGCCATGAGTAAATGGGACGCGGAACAGTCTCGTAAGTTCGGGGTGCCAGATTCCGAGCTGATCGAATATATCTATGGGCACACACCCGAAACCCTGATGAAAAAGTTCAACGACCGCGATGCGGGTTTCTTTCTGGCGCGCATGGGCGAAAGCATTGCAGGGTGTGCCGGCTACTCGAAATCAGATGACGGCATTGCAGAACTGCAGAAAATGTATGTTCGCCCGGAGGCACGCGGCAAAGGCGTTGCAAGGAGCCTGATGACGGCCTGCTTGGCCGCGATCCGCAATGATGGATACACGACTGTGCGTCTGGAGACGGTGACGTTTATGAGCGAGGCCATAGCCTTGTACGATGCCTTTGGCTTTAAAAGAAGCGGCCACTTCCGCTCGGTTCCACCGAGCCTGCAGCCCATTACCATCTTCATGGAAAGACAAATCTAACGGATAGCGTCCTCGCAGAGGATGCGGGGCAAGGCCGACCGGTAGCGCAAAACAAAAAAACAGTCGCAAAGTCGAGGTTCTGCGACCGACTTTGCGACTGTTGGTATTCCACATTTTGATTAGGGGCTGGGACTGATGTCGCAGCCACCTGTTCATTCAAGCAGTTCTTATTCCGAGGCAGCGTCTGCCAAAGCCGGCGCATCGCTCGGAGCGGCTTCGCCCTTGCCTTCGCCATCGGCGCTGCGGCGCGGCTGGCGGCGGGGGCGGTTGCCGGCGTTGCGGCGGCGCGGCTGGCGCTCGGTGGCAGCGGCAGGCGTCTCTTCTTCGATCGCCACCTCGGCCGGAATGCCTTCGATCACCGGCTGCGGGCCGGTGCCATCGATGACTTCCGGCTCGGGAGCTGGAGCCGCGGCAACGGCGGGGGCAGGCTGCTGACGCGCCTGAGGCTGAGCCATCTGCGGCTGGTCGTCCATCTCGTTCGCATCGATGTCATCGATGTCGCGATCGGCGTTGTCACGATCGTTGTAGTTATGATGCTCATCGCGCTGATAGCGCTCCTGCATCTGCGCCTGGGCGCTGGCAATGATCCGATTATAGTGTTCAGCGTGCTGGAGATAGTTTTCCGCCATGACGCGGTCGCCGGAGCTTTGCGCATCGCGGGCGAGAGCTGAATACTTCTCGGCAATATGCTGCGCGGTTCCGCGGATTTTCACATCTGGACCGGAGCTGTCGTAAGTCCTGGTCAGCGGGTTCGAGCCCTTGCGGTTGAAATTATTGTTATTGTTATTTCCGCCGCCGCCGTTGTTGCCACGCCCCCGACCGCGCTTGTTCTGCTGTCCTGGCCTCATAGATCCTTCACCTGAATTCTCTTCGTTGGGATGAAATTATGCACGGCACCTGCCGCCGTGGCCGGAACCTTCCAAGCCAGGGCCTGCGTGCCGCAAGCAAACCGCGCCTTAAGCGCCCGTCTGCCGCTCGACTACGTCAGATTAACTGATCACGCATTGGGTTATCTTCAACCTTTGACACTCTTATCAGAGAGTGGATCCCCGAGGCTGTCCAAGAGAGGCGAATCGTCTCGCCTATTCCCAGCCGCCCAACGCGTGAGCGCAACCTATATTGCTTCCTCAGGAAATCCAAGCCTTTTCTTTGCGATAACAACAAGGTCCCTTGGACCTGCAGCAAATTGTCGCGTCAATCTTGATGTTTAAACACGAGAACTCGGTCGTTATGACCGTAGTCCCGAACTGCGTCGATTAGGAAAAATCCTGCTCCTTCAAAAACCGAAGTCACCGTTTTGCGCTGATCATGACCGATTTCAACTCCGACAATACCATCTCGGTGTAGAAACCGCGCCGCATCCTTTGCGATTGCTCTGTATGCATCGAGCCCATCTAGGCCACCGTCGAGAGCTGCCGGAGGATCGAAATTCTTTACTTCTGGAGCGAGGGTGGAAATAATCCTGGACTCAATATAGGGCGGATTTGAGACAATCACGTGAAATCGACCGTGGATGGCTTCAAACCAACTTCCCTGCACAGTTTCAAACCGTGTTGCCAAGCCATTACGCGCTGCATTCGCCCGCGCCGTTTCCAAAGCTTCGCCAGAAATATCGGAACCTATGCCTGTCGCCTGCGGACATTCGTGGAGCAAAGCGAGGCAGATGGCCCCGGTTCCCGTTCCGATGTCGAGTATATGGATATTCCCGAGCTCTAATGCAAGACGTCGCGCATACGGAAGTACGGTATCGACCAAGATTTCCGTATCGGGCCGCGGCTCGAGCGTTGCCGGCGAGAGCTTCAACGGCAGGCCGTAGAATTCCCGTTCGCCCAGGATACGATGCACCGGCTCGTGATTGAGCCGCCGCACCACCGCCGCCCGCGCCGTTTCCACGCGATCCGGTGCCACCCTCTCGGAACCGCGGGTGACGAGCTCGGTCGACGAAAGATCGAGAAGGCCGCCGACGAGGATGCGCGCCTCGGTGGCGGGATCATCGAGATCGGCCTCGATAAACCGGGCACGCACCTCCTGGAAAAGCTCAGCGACGGTCGGCCCCTGCCCGCTCGTCATGCCTGTTCGCCGAGCTGGGCGAGCTGGCTCGCCTGATAATCCGCCAGAAGCGCGTCGACCACCTCGTCGATCTCGCCCTCCATCATGCGATCGAGCTTATAGAGTGTCAGGTTGATGCGGTGGTCAGTGACGCGGCCCTGCGGGAAATTATAGGTGCGGATGCGCTCGGAGCGGTCGCCGGAACCGACCTGGCTCTTGCGGTCGGCGGACCTTTCGCTGTCGGCGCGCTGGCGCTCCATGTCGAAGAGGCGCGACCGCAGCACCTGCATCGCCTTGGCGCGGTTTTGATGCTGCGATTTTTCCGAACTCGTCACCACGATCCCCGAGGGAAGATGGGTGATGCGCACCGCCGAGTCCGTCGTGTTGACGTGCTGGCCGCCGGCACCGGAGGAGCGCATGGTATCGATGCGGATATCCTCGGGACGGATTTCAATGTCGATTTCCTCGGCCTCCGGCAGCACGGCCACGGTCGCCGCCGATGTATGGATGCGACCGCCCGCCTCGGTTTCCGGAACACGCTGAACGCGATGCACGCCGGATTCGAATTTGAGCCGCGAGAATACGCCCTTGCCGCTAATCGTCGCGATGATTTCCTTATAGCCGCCTGCTTCACCTTCGCTGGCCGAGAGAATTTCGACCTTCCAGCCATTGTTCGCCGCGAAGCGCTCATACATTCGGAAGAGATCGCCGGCGAAAAGGGCTGCTTCGGAACCGCCAGTGCCGGCGCGAATTTCCAGGATCGCGCTCTTCTCATCGGCGGCATCCTTCGGCAGCAGCAGGATCTGGATGTCTTTCTCCAGCATCTCAATCCGCTCCTTGACCTCCGGCAGTTCCATCTCGGCAAGATCCCGCATCTCGCGGTCGACCGACTTGTCGGCAAGCATGGTTTCGAGATCCGAAGCCTCGGCGATCGCCTTCTCGTAGTCGCGGATCTTGGTGACGACCGGCTGCAATTCGGAATATTCAGAAGCAAGCTTCACATAGACGTCCGCTGACGGCCCCGCCGACATACGCGCTTCGATCTCGCCGAAACGGCGCTCCAATTCGCGCATTTTTTCAATGGGAAGATTCGCCACCCCACGCTCCGATTCTTCTTATTCGTTCTGTTCTACAATGGAATATTGTGGCTCTCGGCGAAGCGGGCAAGGATATCGCGCATAGAGGTTGTCGGACGCGTGTCGTTCAGCGCCTCTTCCATCACCTCGGTCAATGCCTGGAGGTCGAGACCCAGCAGCATCGCCTTGACCGGACCGATGGATGCCGGCGACATCGACACCGAGCGGAAACCGACGCCCAGCAGCGCCATGGCCGAAATCGTCTTGCCGGCAAGTTCGCCGCAAAGCGTCACCGGCGTCTTGTTGCGCTCGCCGGCACGCACGATGTCCCGCAAGATGCGCAGGAACGGGCGTCCAAGCGGATCGAAACGGTCCGCGACGCGTGCATTGCCGCGATCGACCGCCATCGAAAACTGGAAGAGATCGTTGGAGCCGACCGAGACGAAGTCGACCGCCGCCATCAGCTCGTCCAACTGCCACAACAGCGCCGGCACCTCCAGCATCGCGCCGAACTGCAGCTTCCGCGGCAAGCTATGGCCGAAGCGCGACAGATGCTGCACTTCCTTCTGCACGAGCTCGCGCACCGCTTCGATCTCGGAAACTTCCGTGACCATCGGCACCATCATCTTCAATTCGCTATCAGCGGCCGCCTTCAGCATGGCGCGCAACTGCGTGCGCAGCAGGCCGGGCCGATCGAGCGACAGGCGAATGGCGCGCCAGCCGAGCGCCGGATTCTCTTCCTCATGGGCGCGGAAATAGGGCACGACCTTGTCGCCGCCGATATCGAGCGTCCTGAAAGTGACGACGTGGCCACCCGCCTGCTTCATGACATTGCGGTAGAAAGCTTCCTGCTCCTCCGCTTTCGGCATGGTCGACGCGATCATGAACTGCAATTCGGTACGGAAGAGGCCGATGCCTTCCGCGCCGGATTCGGCAAGCTGCGGCAGGTCGACCAGCAGACCGGCATTCATCAGCAGCGAAATGCGCTGCCCGTCCTTGGTAACCGGCTCGACCGAACGCAGCGCCCGGAACTGCTCCTGCCGGCGGGCGCGGAAGCGCACCTTTTCCTCGTAGGAGCGCTGGTGATCGGCCATCGGCCGCAGATGCACATGGCCGCCATCGCCGTCGATGATGACGGGATCGCCGTTTTCGGCAAGCGCCACCACCCCTGCCGCTTGGCCGACGACCGGGATGCCCATGGCGCGGGCGACGATGACGACATGGCTGGTGACGGCGCCCTCTTCCAGCACCAGACCGCGAATATTGGCGCGGGGATAGTCAAGCAGCTCGGCGGCACCCATGGCGCGCGCAAAGATGATCGCATCGTTCGGGAAACCCTCGGCCGCGGTGCGGCCGGAATAGCCGATCAACTGCCTGAGCAGCCGGTTCGCCAGATCCTCGAAGTCATGCATGCGCTCGCGCAGATAAGGATCGGTCAGGCGCATCATCCGCGCCTTGGTATCGCTCTGCACCTTCTCGACCGCGGCTTCCGCGGTCAGGCCGTTGCGGACGGCCTCTTCCAGCTTGCGCACCCAGCCCTGGTCGTGGGCAAACATGCGGTAGGTTTCCAGCACCTCGCGATGCTCGCCTTCCATCGAAACGTCACGGCGCGACAGCATGTCGTCAATCGAGATGCGCAGGGAGCCAAGCGCATCCGCGAGACGGCGGATTTCTTTCTCGGTATCCTCGTTCAGGAGATTGGTGACGACGATGCGTGGCTCGTGCAGCACGACATAGCCGAGGCCGATGCCTTCATTATAGCTATCGCCGTCGATGGTGACGGAGCGGGTGAGATCGAGTTCGAGGCCCGGCTTGGTGATCTTCTTCAGCTCACCGGTGGCGATCATTTCCGCCAGCACCATCGCCGTCGTTTCGAGCGCTTCGAGCTCCTCTTCGCGATAGTTGCGGCTCGCCTTGTTCTGGACGACGAGAACGCCGAGCGAGCGGCCCGTGCGCAGGATCGGCACACCGAGGAAGGAGTGGTAGACCTCTTCACCGGTTTCCGGCAGGTAGCGGAAGGCGGGATGCGACTGCGCGTCGGAAAGATTGAGCGGTTGAGCGGAAGCGGCGATCGTGCCGACGAGACCTTGGCCCATCTTCAGTTGCGACAGGTGGACGGCTTCTTTTTTCAGACCTTCAGTGGCGTAAAGCTCGAGCACACCATCGGCGCGCAACACGTACACCGAGCAGACTTCCGCGACCATGTTGCTGGCGATCTGGCGGACGATCCGGTCAAGACGCTCTTGCGGCTCCAGCGGCTCCGCCATGAGTTCGCGCAGCCGCTTGAGCAGAACGCGTGGACCGCCGGATAGGTCTCTCATTGCGTCTCTAGCTCCTGAATCAAGATATTGCCAGACTTGCCCACGTCAGGGCCGGCCGAAACTCGCCTCCGTTGCGGTCCGTCGTCAGCAGTCCTGAATCAACTCTTATCCAGACCGTAGCAGGAATGCAAAGTCCTGACTGCCAGTTCTGCATAAGGACCGTCGATTAGGATGGAAATCTTGATTTCCGACGTCGTAATAGCCTTGATGTTGATGCCTTTTTCGGCAAGTGCCCGGAAAGCGGTCGCAGCAACGCCAGCGTGCGAACGCATGCCAATGCCGATGACCGAGACTTTGACGAGACCTGATTCGTTCTGGATAACGTCGTAGCCAATCTTGTCCTTGTTTTCGCCGAGAACGCGCAACGCCTTTTCGACATCGCCCGAAGGAACCGTGAAGGTCATATCGGTCTTGGAACCGTCCTCGGAGATGTTCTGAACGATCATGTCGACGTTGATGTGGCTTTCGGCCAACGGCCCGAAGATCGCAGCGGAGACGCCCGGCCGGTCGGCAAGACGGCGCAGCGAGATCTGGGCTTCATCCTTGGCATAGGCAATGCCGGTGACTACTTCCTGTTCCACGATTTCTTCCTCGTCACAAATCAGCGTTCCGGGCGGGTTGAGCAGATCGCCCATGCCCGGAGCATCGGGATCTTCGAAAGAGGAGCGCACAAAGGTGCGAACCTTAAAGACCATGGCCAGCTCGACCGAGCGCACCTGCAGCACCTTGGCGCCGAGCGAGGCCATTTCCAGCATTTCTTCGAAGGCGATCTTCTTCAGACGCCGCGCCTTCGGCTCGATGCGCGGGTCGGTCGTGTAGACGCCATCGACATCGGTATAGATATCGCAGCGATCAGCCTTCACGGCCGCGGCGATCGCCACCGCCGATGTATCGGAACCGCCGCGACCGAGCGTCGAAACCCGATTGTCGGGCCCCAGACCCTGGAAGCCGGCAATGACGGCTACCTGGCCCTCTTGCATGCGGCGGACCATCTCGCTGCCGTCGATTTCGAGAATGCGCGCCGCGCCATGGGCGTTGTCGGTGCGGATCGGGATCTGCCAGCCCTGCCAGGAGCGGGCATTGATGCCCATCGCCTGCAGCGCGATCGCTAGCAGTCCGGAGGTCACCTGCTCGCCGGAAGCGACGACAGCATCATATTCGCGAGCATCATAGATCGAGTGGTCGGCACCGGCGACCTTGGGCGTGTTCTGCACCCAGCCGACCAGTTCGTTGGTCTTGCCGGACATTGCGGAAACGACGACTGCGACCTCGTGGCCCGCATCGACCTCGCGTTTTACATGGCGGGCGACATTCTTGATACGGTCCAGATCCGCGACGGATGTCCCGCCGAATTTCATCACGATACGTGCCATGTGCCTCTACCAGTACCAGCGCCGGGCGGTCGAAATGGTGTAGGCCCGGCATGCAAAATCGCCCTTCCGGTCCATTAGCCGGAAAAGCCTGATCCCAATGGGGGCGTCTCTTAACGAGTTTGGCGGGCGGGTGCAATAGTGCGGGTCAGTCGGCTTTCACGCCTTCGCACTTAATAGTTCACCTTCAGGCTCGACTAGAGCCTGTTGAGGAGCTCACCCTCCTCGGTAATGCAGGATGACTGATCCACTTGTCATTTTAGAGCGTATGCTCTATATCCCGTTCTGGAGCAAGCGCTCCAGAATTATTCGACCGCGAGCAGATTGCGAGAACTCCGATGGCGAGACCCCGGCAATTCGATGAGGATAACGTTCTGGAAGCGGCCGGCGAGGTATTCTGGTCGAAGGGTTACGAGGCAACCTCGACTCGCGATCTGACCGACCGCATGGGGTTGACGCATGCGAGCCTCTACAATGCTTTTGGTGACAAGCGCGGCCTCTATCTGAGGGCACTGAAGCACTATCTCGACCGGAACCTGCATGCCCGCATCGCACGGATGGAGGCAGCCTATTCGCCGGGCTTTAGCATTGTCGGCTACTTCCAGGAAGTCGTCGAGCGTTCCCTTGCCGATACCGAACATCGCGGCTGCATGCTGGTCAACACGACCCTGGAGGCGCGTTCCGACGATCCGGAAATGCGGCGTGTCGTTGCCGACGAGACGGCCGAGATCGAAGCCTTTTTTCTTCGTTCAATCATCGCCGCCCAGAAAAACGGTGAAATTCCCGCAAACCTGCCGCCGGAGGACGTCGCCAAACTGCTGCTCTCCGTACAGTTCGGTTTGCGCGCCCTTGTCCGCGTCCGTCCCGAGCGCGAATTGCTGGACGGCATCCTGCGGCCGGCAATGGCCATGCTGACCTTGCCCTGGCCGCTGCCTGGAAGCAATCCGGATGGATAAGCCTCCTCCATAACCCCCCTCTTTAGGAAACATCGAAACCGGAGGCGGCAAAGCCCGCTCCGAACAGGGAAGCTTTTGCGCCATGTCCGCCCCCTTACGTCATTCGAGCCAGTCTCTTTCCACTACCGAGCCAGCGTCCCTTACCGCAGGCGCCTGGTATGCCACCATCGCCGGCCTCTGCGGCAGCCTCGTCGCCATCGGTCTCGCCCGCTTCGCCTATACGCCGCTCATCCCGCCGCTCATTAGCGCGCACTGGTTTTCGGCTGGCGATACGGTGACGCTCGGCGCTGCCAATTTTGCCGGATACCTCGCCGGTGCGTTGCTCGGGCGGCCATTAGCTGCCGGCCTTGGTAATCGTCTGGCGCTACGGCTACTGATGGTCGCCGCGACGGCCGCCTTTTTCGCCTGTGCCTTCCCAGTTTCCGTCACCTGGTTCTTTGCCTGGCGTTTCCTCTCCGGTCTTGCCGGCGGCGCCATCATGGTGCTCGTCGCGACCAGCATCCTGCCGCACATTCCGGTCGCCCGCCGCGGCTTTGTCAGCGGCATGATTTTCCTCGGCCTCGGTCTCGGCATCGCCGCCTCGGGTACCCTGGTGCCCGCATTGCTGCGTCTCGGTCTTCGCGAAACCTGGATCGGCCTGGGCGTCCTTTCGCTCATCCTGACCGCCGTCAGTTGGTTCGGTTGGCCTGCGACCAATCCGCCGCTGCCGGCTTCACATGCTGCGACCCACCATCATCCCGCCGCAAAGACTGAATGGTCGCTGCGCATCCTCTATGGCCAATATGCCGCCAATGCCCTCGGCCTCGTGCCCGTCATGGTTCTGCTGGTCGACTATATCGCTCGCGGTCTCGGCCGCGGTGCCGATATCGGCGCGGCCTGCTGGGTGCTCTATGGCGTTGCCGCCATCACCGGTCCGGTCCTGACCGGCTATGCGGCCGACCGCATCGGCTTCGCCTCCGCCTATCGCGGCGCTCTCCTGCTTCAGGCGGTCGGCGATGCCATTCTGGCGGCATCCGGCAATCCCTGGCTGGTCGGCTTTGCCACGGTGCTGCTCGGCGTCTTTACGCCAGGCATCGTACCCTTGGTGCTCGGCCGCATCCACGAAATCCTGCCGCACAGCCATGTCGCCCAACGCGCAGCCTGGAGCCGGGCAACGACGGCTTTCGCTCTTTGCCAGGCGCTCGGCGGCTATGGCTATTCCTATCTCTTCATCCATACCGGCGAAGATTACAGCATCATCTTCCTTTGCGGTGCGGTAGCACTCGTCCTTGCTTTGCTGGCTGACGTCTTGAACGGCGTGAAACGTCGCAAAAACCGGGCACAATGAAAAATTGAACCTGGCAATGCCTGCTTCAGGCCCATGTCAGACAGGAAAAGGATAGTCCGCGCACGTTAACTTCAGAGAGCAACTTTCATGACTTCAAATCGTGCCCTTGGCTATTCCACCATTCAAATCTCATTGCATTGGATCATTGCCGCATTGGTTCTGTTTCAGCTCCTGTTTGGAGAGAGCATGACCACGGTAGTCGATGCGCAGGCAACGGGTGCCAAAGTTTCGTCGGCGGACGTGTCGATGGGTACGGCGCATTATTGGGTGGGAATCACAGTTCTATTGCTCGTTCTTCTGCGCCTTGTCTTGCGCGTCGTGTTCGGAACGCCCAAGCCTGCCGGCGCCTCCGCGCTGTTGGTAAAGCTTGCTGCTGCGGCGCATTGGCTATTCTACGCGCTTCTGCTGCTCGTTCCTCTGACAGGCCTGCTCGCCTATTATTTCTCCGATCCCTTTGGCGATATTCATGGCCTGGGCAAGCCCGCATTCATCATCCTCATCGGCCTGCATGCCGCCGGCGCCCTCTACCATCAGTTTCTGCTGAAAGATGGAACGCTGCGCCGCATGCTCGTTCCAGCGCGCTGACGATAGCGGCCCATAGCCGCTGAGACAGTCCGACCCTTGACATCGGCTTCCGATCGTCCGACTTCACATCTACCAGGGTGTCACCTGCATAATTGTGCAGGCAGGTGACGCAGCGTAGACCAAGGAGCGAGACCATGACCGAAGCGGCGAAAAGCACGATCGACCAGAGCGAAGTGGATCGCTTTTCCGCAATGGCGGCGGAATGGTGGAGCCCGACCGGCAAGTTCAAGCCGCTGCACAAGTTCAATCCGGTGCGGCTCGCCTATATCCGCGACCATGCCTGCGAGAATTTCGGCCGCGACCCGAAGAGCGCTCGGCCGCTGGAGGGCCTGCGCGTGCTCGATATCGGCTGCGGCGGCGGATTGCTCTCGGAGCCCGTGGCACGCATGGGCGCCTCGGTCGTCGGCGCCGACCCTTCCGAAAAGAACATCGGCATCGCCTCAACACATGCGAAAGCCTCCGGCGTTCCCGTCGACTATCGCGCCGTCACCGCCGAACAACTGGCCGAAGCCGACGAGACCTTCGATATCGTGCTGAACATGGAAGTGGTCGAGCATGTTGCCGATGTCGAATTTTTTCTCTCGACCTGCGCCAAGATGGTGCGCCCCGGCGGCCTGATGTTCGTTGCCACCATCAACCGAACCATGAAGGCGGCGGCGCTCGCCATCTTCGCTGCCGAAAACGTCCTGCGCTGGCTGCCGCGCGGCACGCATCAATATGAGAAGCTTGTCCGCCCGGAAGAGATCGAAAAACCGCTCGCCGCAAACGGACTCGACATCATCGCCCGCACCGGCGTCTTCTATTCGCCGCTGCAGGACCGATGGAACCTGTCGAAGGACATGGATGTGAACTACATGCTGCTGGCGAAGCGGGCGGGGTGAAATCGTCTTCTCGCCGGAAGCTGGGAGTTTTGCGTTAGGCTTTCAGCGCCAGGACATGCGCCAGCAAATCACTCTGGCGCTCAGCATTTTTCGCCGCGATCTCCTTCACTCTGCCGCGATCGATCGTCGCCGTGTGACCATCGGCAAGGTAGGGCTGCTTGAACGAAAAGGCGGCCGCACTCGGCCCTTCGTCGTGAAGCCGCTCCAGCCGCTCGACTCCATCCTTCCATTCCGGAAAGACGTCGGCATCCACCCACCATAGCACCAGCGGCGGCCAATCTTGTTTCACGTTCCAGTGCCGCGCATGCTTCAGCGCATCGGCGTGGACGCCGTTGTAGCTGAAAGCCATCAGGGATTCGATATCGGTCCAAAGAGACAGGGAAGACGGGGCCGTCGTAAAGCCACTGCCTTCGATGAAGCGTGGGAAAACCTGCCTGCCCCAGCATGCCGGTCCCGGGTCGCCATCGTAGCCGGAGCGGCCGATAAAGCCATGGGCGCGCGCGGCGGCATCAAAGTTTGCCGCTTCCCGCAGGCGAAATCCTTCGACCGCGGGGCTGTTATAGGGCGCGACATGCAGCCCGAAATTATACATTGCGAGATGTTTGCCGTGCTGCGGCATCAGTTGATATCGTCCGGCAATACCGGGATAGCGGCGATCTCGATGCCCTCTTCGACCAGCGACTGCGCCTCGTCCGGCGTCGCCTTGCCGATAATGCCCTTCGCATCCGCCTCGCCGTAGTGGATCTTGCGGGCCTCTTCCGGGAATTTCGTGCCGACGTCCTCGGCATTCGCCTTGATGGCGTCGACGGCCTCCTTGAGTTTGTTCAAGGCTTCCTTGCGCGCAGTGTCCATGGCAAGCGTCTGCACCTCCTCCTTCTTGCGCGCGGTGGAAACCGACGGCGCCATCAGAAGTTTGGAGATCGCACCCGAATTGCAGACGGGGCAGGTCAGGAAACCGCTTGCGACCTGACGGTCGAAGTCGGCGCTTTCCGAAAACCAGCCCTCGAACTCATGGGCACTGTCACATCTCAGCGAATAACGGATCAAGCAGCGACGCCTCCAGCCGCCGGCGTCGCGATCTTCTCCAGCGAGAATTCGCGCGCATTCTTTAGATTGGGGATTTTGTCGTGGGCGGATTTGACAGCGGCGACGTCGATCTCGGCGATGACAACTGCCTCGCCCGTGCCTCCAGCCGATGCCAGTATCTTGCCCCAGGGGTCGATGATCATCGAGTGGCCAAAGGTCTCGCGGCCATCCTCATGCAATCCCGCCTGGGCGGCGGCAATGACGAACATGCCGTTTTCGATAGCGCGCGCCCTGAGCAGGATTTCCCAATGCGCCTCGCCTGTCTGTCTGGTGAAGGCGGCCGGCACCGTCATCACTTCGGCGCCGGCAACGGCCTGGGCGCGGAAGAGCTGCGGGAAGCGCACGTCGTAGCAGATGGAGAAACCGAGCTCGGCAAAGGGCAGCGACACGATGCGCGCCTCTGAGCCGGGACGATAGACCGCGCTTTCGCGCCAGCTCTCGCCATTGTCGAGATCGACGTCGAACATGTGGATCTTGTCGTAACGGCTGAGCAGCTTGCCGTCGGGGCCGAAGAGAAAGCCGCGATTGGCGATCTTGCCATCATCGAGCGCGATCGCGGTCGAGCCGACATGCACGTAGATGCCAAGCTCCTGGGCCAGCTCCGCGGCCGTCTTGACGATGATATCATCGGCTTCGTCACGCAGCACCGCCCGCAGGCCCGGCCGATCCTTCTGCACCGCCCCGGTCATTTCCGGCGTCTGCACATAGACGGCGCCTTTTGCCGATGCCTCGCGGACCAGCCGCGCCATGTCGGCGGCGTTTTTCACCGGATCGACACCGGAGCACATCTGAATGGCGGCGGCTTTGAAGGTCATCATTTTCTCCCGTTTGACTTGGTTCAGGCAGCGAGCAGCGGATCGAGCTTGCCGGCCCGGTCGAGCGCATGAATATCGTCGCATCCGCCGACATGCTCGCCATTGATGAAGATCTGCGGAAAGGTCGAACGACCCTTGGCCTTCGAAATCATCTCCTGGCGTAGCTCGGGCGAATAGGTGGCATTGTGCTCAACGTAGTCGACGCCCTTGGAATCGAGCAGCGATTTTGCCCGGGCGCAATAGCCGCAGAATTCACGCGTATAGATGACAACGGATGCCATGCTTCACTCCAGAAAAAAGACAGGGTTACTGTCATATAAGATCACCGACAGCCCTTGCAAAGGTCAAAACCGTCACGTCAGCCGCACCGGCTTTTTTCAGCACTTTCGTCGCCGCCGCAACCGTTGCGCCGGTCGTATAGACGTCATCGATCAGCACGATGCGACGACCGAAGACATCGCCGGCACGGCCTTCGGGGATGGCGAAAGCGCCACGCACATTGTCCTGGCGTGCCCTCGCCCCGAGACCGACCTGCTGGGTCGTCCGCTTGACGCGCAACAGTGTCGCGGCAAGGAGCGGTTTGCCCGAAAGCCGCGCCAAGTGGCGGGCAAGTTCCGCCGCCTGATTATATTTGCGCGAAAATAGCCGTGCCCGATGCAGCGGCACCGGAATGATGGCATCACAGGCGGCGACCGTGCCGTCACTGGCGCGCAGCATCCAACCGGCCATCATCGGCGCCAGATCGGTGCGGTCTCGATATTTCAATCCGAGCACAAGATCGCGAACCACCCCGTCGTGAATGGCAGCCGAGCGCAACCGGTCGAACACCGGCGGATCGGCGATCGCCTCGGCGCTCAAAATCCCCGTGCCGAGATCATGCGAAAACGGACTGCCCAGCACCTCGCAATAGGGCCGCTCGATGAAGCGGATGCCGGACCAGCAGGCGGGGCAAAGGCTGCGATGCGCGCCCGTCGACGTGCCGCAGCCGGCGCAAGCCGGCGGATAGATGAGATCGGCCAGCGCCGACCACGGCTTTATCAAGCCGGCCCGCAGCATCGATACCGTGATTTCGCGTCCCATCATCCCCATATGGTTGACACTAGCTTTTTCCCGGCGCCTTTGCGAAGGAAAACGCGCGTGGCCGCTCGGCCCCATCAATGAAATAGTGATCGCAGGAAACCGTCATGGAAATCGTCTTCGACCAATCGTTGCTCGCCGCCCGCAGGCGTCGCGCGCTTGCCCAGGGGGACCAAAAGGCGGCTTTCCTGCTGGAGATCGCCGCCCGCGAACTGGCGGAACGGCTTGCTGTCATCGAACGGCATTTCAACGAGGCGGTCGAACTGCACGGCGCAACCGGGATTGCCGCGCGTGAAGCCATGGCGACCGGCAAGATCGGCCATCTCAGGCGCATCGAAAGCGAGACGGGCTTTGCTGCCCATGGCGAAGAGCTGATCCAAGCACCATTGGAGGAAGTGCCGCTGGAGGCGGACTCGGTAAACCTCGTGCTATCGCCGCTCAGCCTGCATATCACCAACGATACGCCGGGCGTCTTCATCCAGATCCGCCGCGCGCTGAAGGCCGACGGCCTGTTTCTGGCCGCGATCCCAGGCTTCGGCACATTGCGGGAACTGCGCGACGTGCTGCTCGCGACCGAGATCGAGCTGACCGGCGGCGCCAGCCCACGCGTCATTCCCTTTGCCGAGGTTCGCGATGTCGGTGGGCTGCTGCAGCGCGCAGGGTTTACCCTGCCTGTGATCGACGCCGAAACCTATACAGTGCGCTACGACAATCTCTTTGCGCTGATGCGCGATTTGCGTGCCATGGGCATGACCAATCCGCTGGCCGACCGCAGCCGCAAGCCGCTGACGCGCGCCTTCTTCCTGCGCGCCGCCGAACTTTATGCCGAACGCTATTCCGATCCCGACGGGAGAATACGGGCGACCTTCTCGATCATCTACGCATCCGGCTGGACGCCGCATGAAAGCCAGCAGAAACCGCTGCAGCCCGGCTCAGCCAAGGCACGGCTTGCCGACGCGCTAAGGGTCGAGGAGCACAAACTGAAACAGTGATCGAATGAGAGCCGGTTCGCTTACCCAGGCGACCCCGTCAATTAGCCGGCGAATTAGTGACCGTGTTGGAGATGTAATTGAACATCGTCGACAGGCTGCCGCCGAAAGCGCCGACGCCGCTGATGATCGCCACCGACATCAGCGCGACGATCAGGCCATATTCGATGACCGTGGCACCGGTCTTGTCACGAAAAAAACGCCGTACGGAACGCATACGCTTCAAACTCCCAACATCTGAAAACGAGCGTATCCGGCGCCTTCATGCACCCAATAGGCTTTACCAGTATAATGTCAGCAACCGCTGTCGGCGCCATAGCCTTGAACGATGCAGACTGAACCGGGCTCCTGCTGCAGCACGCTGCGACGGATCGTGTAACGCTTGCCATTTTCCGTCTGCGGGATGGAGCCGGTAGTAATATTGTCGAAATCGGGCGCACTGGCGAGCACGCTAGACTTGGATTTGTCGGAAAGCATCGGCGTCAGGATAAGCGAAAGCGCGACCGCCGCCGTTCCGAACAGCAAGGCGATATTCAACGCGCCCGTCTTGCGCGACGAGGAATAGGACTGTTCTTTTTCCTGAACAGCTTTCCAGAAATCGTCGTCCATAATGTCAAGCCTTCTTTAACGCACACACCAACCGCTTGATTGAGATCATTCAATGCCAGAAGGTCATAAACGATCCCTTAATATCCACATGTAAATTAGATATGCATTGAGTCGCGGGGCAAGGCTTGACGGGAACCAACTAATTGATATCGCGAAATTAATTTCAATTAACCACGTTTGGTTGGTTGTGATTTTGCAAACAGCAACTGCGGTAACGATCCCGTTATGGGATGAGATCCGCCACGGCTTCCCCCATACCCGCCTTTAGCGTGCCCATGCGAGGGCTTTCGCTACCCTAGCTCACAAAGCTCTTCACACGCGATTTGCCGTCGCCGGAATACACTGAGACAGGTTTACAGGCAAAGGCACCAGAGCGAGCCATCGCTCAGGAAGGCTTTAGAGAAGATCCTGCAGGAACGGGATCAATGGCTCGTCGGCCGGCGGCATCGGATAGTCGCGCAGCGCCTGTGGCCGCACCCATTTGATCGCTTGGCCTTCGCGGCCATGCGCAATGCCCTCATAGCGCCGGCAAATATAAAGAGGCATCAGCAGGTGGAAGGTTTCGTAGGTATGGCTGGCAAAGGTCAGCGGCGCCAGGCAGGCGATCTTCGTCTGGATGCCAAGCTCTTCCTCGAGTTCACGCACGAGCGTCTCTTCGGGCGTCTCGCCTGCCTCGACCTTGCCGCCGGGGAACTCCCAGAGGCCTGCAAGCGATTTTCCCTCCGGCCGCTGCGCCAGAAGAATGCGGCCGTCGGTGTCGATCAGCGCGCAAGCAGCGACGAGAATGATCTTGCGGCCCGCCTCGCTCATGCTTCCCCCGGAGAGCGCCAGTAGCAGTAGCGATAGGCCTCGCGGAAACCAAATCGGGCATAGAGCGCCAGCGCCGGTTCGTTGGAGGCGCCGACCTGAAGCCAGGCAGTCCGGGCGCTGCGCATGCGCGCCCAACGAAGCGCCGACGTCAGGATCTCGATCGCCAATCCCTTGCGCCGGTGCTCGGCCGCCACCGACACCGACATGATGCCGGCGAGGTCGTTATCCTGCACGCAAAGCGTCGTCGCCACCGGTCCGGCCTCGTCATTCTCGATGACGAAAAGGCCCGACGGCGGCTTGATCCCGCTGACCACCTCGGCCAAGGCAGGCTTGAGAGCGAGATCGGCTTTATCCACCAAAAGGCTCGCGTCGACATAGCGGCCGACATCATGGCTGGGCAGATGATCCAGCGTATCCGGCAGTTCGAGATCGATGAGATCGGCGGTCATGACAATGGTTTCTTCGAACCGCGTCCAGCCCTGGCGCTGCAACAGCTCGATCAGCATCGGCGAGGCCAGCGGCGTCTCGCGCACCACCATCGGCCGGCCATAGGCTTCGAACTTGCGCTGCGCCTTCGTCAGCCGGATGTCCAGATCGCGGCAGTCGGAGGGATCGAGCGGCACGACGCAGTTCAGCCGCTTCGACGGATGGCCCGCTGTCAACCGCACCTGCCAACTGCCATCATACTGCACGGACGAGGCAGGCCATGCCCGAAAGCCAACGGCTTCGAGCCTGCGCACCAAAGGCAGCTTGTTCATCGTGGACTGCGCATGCATGGGAACGGTATCAGCTCCGGTAGTCGCCATTGATGGCAACATATTCCTTGGTGAGGTCGCAGGTCCAGACCGTTGCTCGGCCATTGCCAAGTCCAAGGTCGACTTTCACAGGAATATCCTGCTGCTTCATCACGTTGGAGGCTGCCTCCTCGGAATAGGAGGCATCGCGTTCGCCATTGACGGCGACACGGACATCGCCAAACCAGATGGCGAGCTTGTCACGATCGGCCAATTCGCCGGCCTTGCCGACGGCCATCACGACACGGCCCCAATTGGCGTCCTCGCCGGCAGCCGCGGTCTTGACCAGCGGCGAATTGGCGATCGAGAGTGCAATGCGCTTGGCGGCAGCATCATTCTCGGCGCCGGTCACGGTGATCTCGAGCATCTTGGTGGCGCCTTCACCGTCGCGAACGACCTGGATGGCGAGATCCTTCAAAAGCTCGTTCAGTGCCGTGCGGAAAGCGGCAAGCTTGGGATCGTCGGCGCGCTCGATCCGTGCTTGGCCGTCAGCGGCGGCAGCACCGGTGGCGAACAGCATCAGCGTGTCCGATGTCGAGGTGTCGCTGTCCACCGTCATCGAATTGAAGCTCGGATCAACACCTTCGGAAAGCAGCGTCTGCAGTGCGGCGGAGGAAATATCGGCGTCGGTGACGACGAAGGAGAGCATGGTCGCCATGTCGGGCGCGATCATGCCGGCACCCTTGGCGATACCGTTGATGGTGACCTTGACGCCGCCGATCTCGGCACTGCGGGTGGCGACCTTCGGATAGGTATCCGTCGTCATGATCGCCTTCGCGGCCTCGAACCAGAAATCGCTGGTCGCATCCTTCGCCATGGTGTCGAGCACGCCAGCAAATTTGGTCGCGTCCAACGGCTCGCCGATCACGCCCGTCGAGGCAAGGTAAACTTCGTTTTCGCCGCAACCGACGGCAGCAGCCGCTGACTTTGCAGTGAGTTCGGTCGCCTGACGACCCCTAAGGCCGGTGAAAGCATTGGCATTGCCGGAATTGACGACGACGGCGCGGGCGCTGCCGTGCGGCAGGTTCGAGCGGCAGAAATCGACGGGGGCCGAAGGGCACTTCGAGCGGGTGAAGACACCCGCGACGGCAGCCGGCTTGTCGAAAACCATGAGAAGGACGTCTGTCCGGTTCTTGTATTTGATACCGGCGGATGCCGTGGTCATGCGCACGCCACGCAAGGCCGGCATGGACACGAAGGATTTGGGAGCGAGCGGAGAGACGGAACCGGACATGAGACCACCTGAACGAGCATGATGCCGAAAAGTAGGCGGTTTTCGGATGACATCATGTTTGATTCTGGAGCGGATTCAGATTTTGGGTCGATACGACCTAAAATCATCCGGCTCCAGTGAAAGGCCCGGAAAAACCGGGCCTTGATGATTTGACTGCTGCGACTTACTGCTGCGGCTGAGCGTCAGGGGCGACTGCGTCGTCTGCCGGCGCCTGGTCCTGCTGCTTCTGCGCATCATCATAGGCCTTGCTCAGCGCCGGGTCATTGATGACGACCTTCGATTCCTGCTTGGCCTTGTTCAGGAGCTCAAGATACTTGTCGCGCATGACGAGCTGACGAACCTGATCCTTCACTTGGTCGAACGGCGGCGGCGGAGCGACGCGCTTGTCTTCGACCTTGATGACGTGCCAGCCGAAATCGGACTTCACCGGGGTCTTGGTGTAGGTGCCGACCGGCAGCGCGAAGGCTGCGTCTTCGAATTCCTTGACCATGCGGCCACGGGCGAAATAGCCGAGATCGCCGCCGTCGGCCTTGTTCGGGTCGGTCGACTTTTCCTTGGCAAGTTCGGCAAAATCCTTGCCGGCGTCGAGTTCCTTGATGATTGCCTTGGCTTCATCTTCGGTCTTCACCAGGATGTGGCGTGCGTGGACCTCTTCCTGCTTCGGCAGGGCGGCGACTTCCTTGTCGTAGCGAGCCTTGACCTCATCGTCCTTGATCGCGTCGGCGACATGGGCCTTAAAATAGGCGTTGTGCAGCTCGCGATCGCGCAGATAGGCCATGTGCGACTGGAAGTCCGGCGTCTGGTCGAGTTTTTCGGCAGCCGCGTCCTTGGCGAGCAGCTTGACATCGATCGAAGCCGAAAGTGCCGCGACCTTCTTCTGCTCGTCGGGAAGCTGGCCGAGCTGCGGGTCGAGATTGGCGATCGCCAGATCAAGCTCGGATTGATGGATTTCAACATCGCCGACCTTGGCGACAACTGGGTCCTTGGCATCCGCCGCAAAGACCGGCGCCTGGAAGGTAACGATTGTTGCAAAGGCAACCGCAGCAAGTTTGTTGTAACTCAGCATAAAATAACCTTTCGGTGGTCTTGACCGGCTCACAGTAATGAATCCGGTAGGAAAAGCCTTCAGCAGGAGAATGTGGCCTTTCTGTATCGGCCAATTCCCGTTGACATCAATCGACCCCCCTCTTATCTGTCACGCAACCTCGCGTCCAGAACAGTTTCCGGGCGTTTTGTGCTATACTCCCGATTTTTTCAGGGACGGATGAAGCAGAAAACGACAGGATGAAATCTCAGAAAGGACCAGTCATATGGTCAGCATAGGTGGAATTGCCCGCAAGTTGTTTGGCTCGTCCAACGACCGCCGCGTTAAGTCATTCCAGCCGAATGTCGTTGCGATCAACGCGCTCGAAGAAAAGATGCGCGCCTTGTCTGACGAAGCTTTGGCCGCCAAGACGGTAGAGTTCCGCCAGCAGCTTGCCGACGGCAAGACGCTGGACGACCTTCTCGTACCCGCATTTGCCGTCGTGCGCGAGGCTTCGCGGCGCGTTCTCGGTATGCGACCTTTTGACGTACAGCTCATCGGCGGCATGATCCTGCATTCGAATGCGATCGCCGAGATGAAGACGGGCGAAGGCAAGACGCTGGTCGCGACCCTGCCTGTCTACTTGAACGCGCTTGCCGGCAAGGGCGTTCATGTCGTCACCGTCAACGACTACCTGGCACAGCGCGACAGCGGCAATATGGGCCGCATCTATGGCTTTCTCGGCCTGACCACCGGCGTCATCATTCACGGCCTGTCGGATGAAGAGCGCCGTGACGCTTATGCCTGCGACATCACCTACGGCACCAACAACGAACTCGGCTTCGACTATCTGCGCGACAATATGAAATACGATCGTGGCCAGATGGTGCAGCGCGGTCATAATTTCGCGATCGTCGACGAAGTGGACTCGATCCTCGTCGATGAGGCGCGCACGCCGCTCATCATTTCCGGCCCGCTCGACGACCGCTCCGATCTCTATACGACGATCGACGCCTTCATTCCGCGCCTGTCGAAGGACGATTACGAGATCGACGAAAAGCAGCGCTCGGCCAACTTCTCCGAAGACGGCACCGAAAAGCTGGAAAACATGCTGCGTGACGCCGGCTTGCTGAAGGCTGAATCGCTCTACGACGTCGAAAACGTCGCGATCGTCCACCACGTCAACAACGCGCTCAAGGCCCACAAGCTCTTCCAGCGCGACAAGGACTATATCGTCCGCAACGGCGAAGTCGTCATCATCGACGAATTCACCGGCCGCATGATGCCGGGCCGCCGCTATTCGGACGGCCAGCACCAGGCATTGGAAGCCAAGGAACGGGTACAGATCCAGCCGGAAAACCAGACCTTGGCGCAGATCACCTTCCAGAATTATTTCCGCATGTACGGCAAGCTCGCCGGCATGACCGGTACGGCATCGACGGAAGCGGAAGAATTCGGCAACATCTATGGCCTCGACGTGGTTGAAGTGCCGACCAACCTGCCGATCCAGCGTCTCGACGAGGACGACGAGGTCTATCGTACGCACGACGAGAAGTATAAGGCGATCATCACCGAGATTTTGGACGCCCACAAGCGCGGCCAGCCGGTGCTCGTCGGTACCACCTCGATCGAAAAATCCGAGCTTCTTGCCGACCGCATGCGCAAGCAGGGCTTCAGCAACTTCCAGGTTCTGAACGCTCGCTACCATGAGCAGGAAGCCTATATCGTTGCGCAGGCCGGCGTTCCCGGCGCCGTGACGATCGCCACCAACATGGCCGGCCGCGGTACCGACATTCAGCTCGGCGGCAACCTCGAAATGCGCGTCGAACGCGATTTGGACGAGATGGAGCCCGGTCCGGAGCGCGATGCGGCTGTCGCCAAGATCGCCGAAGAGATCAAGGAGCTCAAGCAGCAGGCTTTGACCGCCGGCGGTCTCTACGTCATCGCCACCGAACGCCATGAAAGCCGCCGCATCGACAATCAGTTGCGCGGTCGTTCCGGCCGTCAGGGCGACCCCGGCCGTTCGAAATTCTACCTGTCGCTTCAGGACGACCTGATGCGTATCTTCGGCTCCGACCGCATGGACGGCATGCTGCAGAAGCTCGGCCTCAAGGAAGGCGAAGCGATCGTCCATCCCTGGATCAACAAGGCCCTCGAACGCGCCCAGAAGAAGGTCGAAGCCCGCAACTTCGATATCCGCAAGAACGTTCTGAAGTACGACGACGTGCTGAACGATCAGCGCAAGGTCATCTTCGAACAGCGTGTCGAGCTCATGGATGCAACGGATCTTTCCGAAACCGTCGGCGATATGCGCCACGAGGTCATCGAAGATCTGGTTTCCAAGCACATCCCCGAGCGCGCCTATGCCGAGCAGTGGGATGCCGACGGCCTGAAGGCCGGCGTCGCCAACTTCTTCGACATGGACATGCCGGTGCATGACTGGGTCAAGGAAGAAGGTATCGGCGAAGACGATATCCGCGCCCGCCTGACGGAAGCCGCCGACAAGGCCGCCGCGGAAAAGGCCGAGCGTTTCGGTCCTGAAATCATGACCTACGTCGAGCGCTCCATCGTGCTGCAGACGCTGGACAATCTCTGGCGCGAGCACATCGTCAACCTCGACCATCTGCGCTCCGTCATTGGCTTCCGCGGTTATGCCCAGCGCGATCCGCTGCAGGAATACAAGGCCGAGGCCTTCGAACTCTTCCAGTCGCTTCTGAACAACCTGCGCCAGGCCGTCACCGGTCAGTTGTCGCGCGTCGAACTGGTGCAGCAGCCGGCCGAGCCGCAGACGCTGCCTATGCAGGCGCGCCATATCGATGCCACGACCGGCGAAGACGAATTCGCGCCGCTCAGCCTCGTCAACGAAAACGTCGTCGCCCCGGAAAACCGCGATCCGCAAAATCCGGCAACCTGGGGCCGCGTCGGCCGCAACGAAACCTGCCCCTGCGGTTCCGGCAAGAAATACAAGCATTGCCACGGGGCGTTCGAGAGCAGCGAAGTGGTTTGAGATTTCGCAATCTCTCGGCAATGATCAAAATGCCGCCTTCGGGCGGCATTTTTTATGCGCGATTTTTGCCGGATGCGCAGAGATCGCTATTTTGCAGATGCGCCAAAGCGTTTCAGCAGGAAATCGATCATGCTGCGCAGTTTCGCGGTGGGCCGACGGTCCAGCGCATAGAGCATGTACATCGGCGAAGCGATGGGCGTCCATTCGGGCAGAACCTGCACAAGGCGACCTCTAGCAAGATCATCGGCGAGCATGACTTCCGGCTGCAGGACGATACCCGCGCCATTCAAGGCCGCGACTCGCAGCGCATCGCCATTGTCGGCGGATAATCGTCCTCTCACATCCGGCCGCCATTCGCCATCCGGACCGAACAAATACCATTGGTCGCGCCGGCGCCAATAGGAGAGGCCGAGGCAGTCATGCGAGGATAGATCCCTGGGGTGCATCGGCCTCCCCCGCCGCTCCAGATAGGCGGCAGATGCAGCCATTATTCTTCGATAGGGCTGCAGAGGGCGCGCCACCAGATCAGCCTCGGCGACCTCGCCGATCCGAATTCCGAGTTCGCACCCTTCTCGCGACAGGTCCGGCACCCCATTGTCCAGCACGACGTCCACGCTCACTGCCGGATACATGGCGAGATAATCGGAAAGTGCCGGCATCAGGCGATGACTTCCGAATGTGACGGGAGAGACGATGCGCAGGAGGCCACGAGGCTCGGCCTGCAGCTCGCTCGCGCTTGCGTCAGCCAGTTGCACATCGGCCAACACCTGCTTGCAGCGTTCGTAATAGAGACGGCCGATTTCGGTTAGCTGCTGGCGGCGGGTGGTTCGATGCAGTAGGCGGGCTCCCAGGCGCTCCTCTATGGCCCGCACCTGCTTGCCCGCCATGGTGGGGGTCACTCCGGCAGCGTCGGCGGCGGCGCTAAAGCTGCCGTGTTCGACCACCCGCACAAACATCGTCATGGCGGATAATTTGTCCATATTATAAACCTATCGGTTCTAAATGAATGAACGTAGAGTATGTTTATCCGGGCGAAGCTAGCGGCCATAGTTCCTTTGCCTCAGCCGTCTCAATTCGAGAGGGCAGCGAAACAGGAGCTTTCCAATGCCAACAATTCACCTCGAAATGCATCCAGGCCGAACCCTCGAACAAAAGCGTGATTTCGTCCGCAAGGTCACTCAGGTTACCGCTGAGGCACTTGCCTGCCCGACGGATAGCGTGGACGTGTTGATCAGCGAGATTTCTCGCGAACACTGGGCCAAGGGCGGCCAACTCGTATCGGATAAGGGCGCGCCTCAGACAGTCGCACGATGACGCGGCTCCAAGGCTTCGCATTCCTTCCTATCGATCCACAAGATGCCGCCTTCGGGCGGCATTTTTGTTGATGCGCCGTCCCTGCCACTGGCCATTTTTCGTTTACGCGGGGAACCGATTTTTAACCCCCCTCTGCGAAAACTATCGCTAGGTTAGTTGATGTTTTAAGTATTGCGTATCGATCATGGCGGTGTTTCAAACAGCAGAAAAAATGCTGCCGTCCGGGCTGCGGACCGTGCTGTCGCCATATCTGCGCAAACTCGCCTCCCTCTTCACCGGTAAGGACGAAAAGGCCGTCTCGCAGCGCATGGCGCTGGTCGCTTTCGCCATCCGCATCGCCGGCGCCGGCCTTGCCTTCGTTTCACAGATTGCTCTGGCCCGGATGATGGGCCGCTTCGAATATGGCGTCTTCGTCTTCGTCTGGGTGCTGATGATCCTGTTTGGCAATCTCGCCTGCCTCGGTTTCCCGACCGCCATCATCCGCTTCCTGCCGCAATATGATGCGAGCGGCGATCACGATGCCATTCGCGGTGTGACCGCCACGGCGCGCCGTTTCGTCTTGGGGGTTGCCGGCGGCTTGGCGCTGATCGGCATGGCGGCGCTCTATGCCTTCAGCGGCTTGGTCGAAAACTATTACGTCATGCCGATCTTTCTCGGACTGATCGCCGTGCCGATGATCGCGCTTGGCGATGTGCTGGACGGAACGGCGCGCGCCAACCACTGGCCGGTCATGGCGCTGAGCCCGACCTTCCTCATCCGCCCGACGCTGATCCTGCTGTTCATGTTGGCCGCCATCCTTTCCGGCGCGGCCCATAGTGCAGTGACGGCGATGGCGGCTGCCCTTGCCGCCGCTTTCGTCACCGTCTGCTGCCAATATCTCGCCGTCACCTTCCGGCTGCGCCGCCACTATCCCGACGGTCCGAAAAAGGTCGAATTCCACACCTGGCTTGCCGTCGCTTTTCCGGTCTTTCTGGTTGAGGGTGTCGGCTATCTCCTGACCAATTCCGATGTCGTCGTAGTCGGCATTTTCCTCGACCCCGCCGAGGTCGCCGTCTATTTCGCCGCTGCCAAGATCATGGCGCTGGTGCATTTCGTCTATTTCGCCGTCAAAGCCGCCATCGGCCCGCGTTTTGCCGCCATCATCGCCGAGAACGACCCGGCAAAACTCGCAGCCTTCGCCACGGAGGCCGCGCGCTGGACCTTCTTCCCGGCCCTTGCCGTCGGTCTTGGCGTATTCGCGGCCGGGCAATTTTTGCTCTCGCTCTTTGGCGCGTCCTTTACCGAAGGCCAGGTGGTCATCGCTATCCTGCTTGCCGGCGTTCTCGCCAAGGCGCTCGTCGGCCCGGCCGAGGTGCTGCTGCTGATGGCGGATCGGCAAATGCTCTGCGTCTATCTCTATGCCGCTGCGCTGATCGCCAATATCGGCCTCAACGTCGCGCTCATTCCGTATTTCGGCATCGAAGGCGCGGCCATTGCTGCGGCAAGCGCCATGACGATCGAGGCCGCGTTGCTGCATATCGCCGTCCGCCGCGCGTTCGGCATCGTGCTCTTCGCCCTTGTCCGTCGGCCGACGACGACAGCAACGAGGGGGGCACTCTGACCATGGCGCGCCCTCCTTTTACCGAAAGCACCGACAGCCAAGTGAACGCTCTGACGCACACGCTCGCAGCGCTGCATTTCGATCCACCCAAGGCCGAGGCGCGCGTCGAGGTCGGCCGGCCTGGCCGCGATCTCAGCCTTTATCCAGGCAAGCTCGGCTACGAGCTGCAGGACGAACTGGACTTTCTCTCCAATCGCGCTATGGAGCCGAATGTCTTCTTCTCCGGTCGCTTCCTGGCGCCTGCCATGCCGCGCCTGGAGGACCGGCAGATCCGCCTCGCCCTGATGCGTGACGACAACGGCTCCCGCAGCCGCATGCGCCTCTTGATGCCCTTTACCGTCGACAAGCCGGGTTTTGCGATCGGTCCTTCGATCATCCGCGTCTGGTCGAATTCCTTCGGTCCGCTCGGCACGCCGCTGGTGGACGCCGAAGAGGCCGGCGAGACGCTCGACAATCTCTTCGAGGCGCTGACCCGGCGCGAACTGCACCTGCCGACCACGCTGGTGCTGCCGGATATCCGATTGAACGGCCGTTTCGCCCAGATGGCAAAGGCAGTCGCCATCGGCCGCAACCTGCCCCTCACTGTCGCCAATCCCTATCAGCGGCCAATGCTTGACAGCAGCGAGGATGCGCTCGCCTATCTGAAGCGAACGATCTCGAACTCGCATCTGCGCGAAATGCGCCGCCAATGGCGCCTTTTGGAAAATCAGGGCGATGTCGTCTATAGCGTTGCCCGCCAGCCTCGCGACATTCATGTGCGCATGGAAGAATTTCTGGCCTTGGAAGCGAGCGGCTGGAAGGGCAAGAAGCGCAGCGCCTTGGTCACGGACCGTCACCATGCTGCCTTCGCCCGCGAAGCCATCTCCAATCTCGCTGCCGTTGACGCCGTGCGCATACACACCATCGACCTCAACGGCCGGGCAATCGCCTCGATGATCGTGCTGATAATGGGCGGCGAGGCCTATACCTGGAAGACCGCCTATAACGAGGATTACGCCCGCTATTCGCCTGGCAAATTGCTGATGGGCGAGCTGACCGAATGGCATCTCGACGACGCCAATATTGTCCGCTCCGATTCCTGCGCCGTGCCGGATCATCCGATCATGAGCCGCTTCTGGCAGGAGCGCGAAGACATGGGCACGCTGATCATCGGCCTGACGCAGAACGGCGACCGCGACGTCCGGCAGGTGGCAGCGCAACTGCATATGTACCGCAGCACCCGCAACATGGCGAAACTGCTGCGCGAGAAGATATTGTCGCTGACGAAGCGCTAGAGCCCTTATAGTCTCCGTAGCGCGGCGCTCTATTCTTTCGAGTCCAGAGTCTCGGCCACCGCGCGGTCGCGCAGCAATCTGCGGATGACCTTGCCCGATGTCGTCAGCGGCAGGGCGTCGACAAACTCGATCTCGCGTGGATATTCATGCATGGAAAGCCGCGTTTTCACCCAATCGCGGATTTCAGCCGCCAGCGCCTCGCTCGGCTCGAAGCCGGGCACAAGAACCACATAGGCCTTGACGATCTCCGTGCGCACCGCATCCGGCTTGCCGACGGCGGCGGCGAGTTGCACGGCCAGATGACCGCCGAGACAGTCCTCGATTTCGCTCGGGCCGATGCGATAGCCCGAGGAGGTGATGACATCGTCATCGCGGCCGATAAAGGAAATATAGCCATCCGCATTCTGCCGGCCGAGATCGCCGGTCAGCAGCCAGTCGCCGGCGAATTTCGCCTCCGTCGCCTTTTCGTCCTGCCAATAGCCGAGAAACATCACCGGATCGGGCCGTCGAATGGCGATCTGCCCGCTCTCGCCGACCGGCATCTCCCTGCCATCCGCATCGACGATCGCTACGCGATGGCCGGGCACCGGCTTACCCGTCGACCCGCCACGGCTCACGCCGAAGGCAGCGCTGGAGGACAGAACGAAATTGCACTCGGTCTGGCCGAAGAATTCGTTGACGGTGACCCCGAGGGCGGACCGCGCCCATTCATAGGTCTCTCGCCCGAGCGCCTCGCCGGCCGAGCCGATGGTGCGCAGCTTGAGATCATAAAGCGCCCGGGGATTGCTGACCGATTTCAGCAGCCGCAGTGCCGTCGGCGGAATGAAGGCATTGCGCACGCCCATCTCGGCCATGATGCGGAAAGCCATATGCGCGTCGAACTTCTGCGCAGGCGAGGAGACGACGGGCACGCCGAGCATCAGGCTCGGCAGCAGCGCGTTCAGCAGCCCGCCCGCCCAGGCCCAATCCGACGGCGTCCAGAGCTTGTCGCCCGCCTGTGGAAAACCTTCATGGGCGAACTGCATGCCGGGAATATGCCCCGGCAAAACGCGATGGCCGTGCAGCGCCCCCTTCGGCGGCCCGGTGGTACCCGAGGTGAAAATCATCAGCGCCGGATCGTCCGGCCCGGTATCGGCCACTTCGAAAAGCGGCGGATGGGCGGCGACCAGCTCGGCAAAACCGGCGACACCCTCCTCGCCGCCATCGATGCTGATCACATGCGCGAGATCCGGCAGGCGATCCCGGATCGGCCGCAGCCGTGAAAGACCGAACTGATTGGTAACGATCGCCGAGGTGCCCGAAATCGCCAGCCGGTATTCCAATGCCTCAGCGCCGAACAGCAGCGCCAGCGGCAGGGCAATCGCTCCCATCTTGTAGATAGCGACATGCGCGATGACCGTCTCGAAACTCTGCGGCAAAAGCAGCGCCACCCGATCGCCCGGCCGCACGCCGAGCGCCGTCAACGCATTGGCAAAAGCGGCGGAACGATCCCGCAGCGCACCATAGGTCATCGCCAGATGATTTCCGTCCGGGCTGAAATGCTCAACGCAGACCCGGTCCGGCTCCCGCTCGGCCCAATCGTCGCAGACCGCGCGTCCGATGTTGAATTTCGCCGGAATCTCCCAGCGAAAATCGCGATAAAGGGCCTCATAATTGTCACGCGGGGGCAGTTTCATACCAAAATCCAGGAAAAATGCTGCAGTGCAGCTAACACCTGTCGCCCCCGGGATTCAAGGAAACATTTAAGTTGCGGCTACTCGCCCTCTCTGGCCGCAAGTATCTAGTGCACGAAGGACCATCCTCCCTCGGGGCGAAACACTAGCCAGAACTTACCGTATATATTCGCCTCCGGCACAAAGCCGACATCGAAACGGCTATCATTGGAATTGTCGCGATTGTCACCCAAGACGAAGTAGTAACCCTCAGGCACCGAGTACTCGCGCGTGTTGTCGCCTCGCGAGTTTGGCAATTCGTCCAAGGTCTGGTAGCGAACCCCATTGTCCAATACTTCGCCGAAAACGGGGAATTCGCCAGGGTCTAAACTATAGTGTGACACGATATTACCTTCGGCATCGCGCGGTACGGACTGTCCATTGATGAAAACAATGCCGTTTTTCATCTGGACGCGGTCACCGGGTAACCCGATGACACGCTTCGCGTAGTCCACATTTGGCGTTGTGGGAGGCACCAGCATGACAACATCTCCGCGCTGCGGCTTGGACCCGAACAATTTCGGCGGCACCCAATTGGGCCGAAACGAGAAGGAGTAGCGACCGTAGCCATAATTAAACTTCGTCACGAAAGCATAGCTGCCGGGCATCAGCGTAGGCATCATCGAGCCGGAGGGGATCGAAAACGGTTGGATAATGAATGTGCGAATGGTGAACGCAACGACGAGGGGTAAAAGCCAGAAAAGCAAGGCTATATTATACCAACGCGAGAACCAGCGATGCTGCCAGGCAACAGCTCCTCGTCGCATCAGCCAATAGCCATGAATGCAGCCGATCAAATTAAAGGGAACCGCTACCAAACCGGCAACCGTAACCAATGCAAGCTGAGGCATGGCAAGCACCGCCAGAGCACCAACAAGATTGGTCAAAAGCAGATAGGATATCGCTATACGCCCCCTGCCGAGATAGGCCATGACAACGGCAGGTCCCAGAAGTAGACCAATGATAATGACGGCAAGCGGACGGCGGTCTCGGAAGAAGCGGAAAAAGCGCATGGGAAGCCTCGAACTGATCGGACCGCCATCGTTACACAACCAGTAAATGCATTTGAATTGACAGGATATGACAATCCCCAGCCTGGGCTAGGATCGAGTCTTCCCGTGACTTCTAAATCAATCGCAAATTATTGAATTAATCGGCGACCACTCGCTCTGCTAGTCTGCGTTTTGATGCTCATCCGCTTGCACTCCCATGAGCGGAACCTATCGAATATCCAAAACAGGATGGAGACTATCGATGGAATTCGTAAAGCTTGGCAAAACCGGCCTTGAAGTGTCCCGCATCTGCCTGGGCTGCATGACCTATGGCGATCCCGGCAAGGGCACGCATGCCTGGTCGCTGAAGGAAGAGGACAGCCGCCCGCTGCTCAAGCAGGCGATCGAGGCCGGCATCAACTTCCTCGATACGGCGAACACCTATTCCAACGGTTCGTCGGAGGAGATCGTCGGCCGCGCCATCAAGGATTTTGCGCGCCGCGAGGATATCGTTCTGGCAACGAAGGTATTCAACCGCATGCGTCCCGGCCCGAATGGCGCCGGCCTGTCACGCAAGGCGATTTTCGATGAGATCGACAACAGCCTGCGCCGCCTTGGCACCGACTATGTCGATCTCTACCAGATCCACCGCTGGGACTATACGACGCCGATCGAGGAAACACTGGAAACGCTGCACGATATCGTCAAGGCCGGCAAGGCCCGCTATATCGGCGCCTCCTCCATGTATTCCTGGCAATTCGCCAAGGCGATCTACACTTCGCGCCTCAACGGCTGGACCGAATTCGTCAGCATGCAGAACCACGTGAACCTGCTCTATCGCGAGGAAGAGCGCGAAATGCTGCCCTTCTGCGAAGATCAGAAGATCGCGGTCATTCCCTGGAGCCCGCTTGCCCGTGGCCGTCTCACCCGCGACTGGGACGAGGCGACAGCGCGCACGCAAAGCGACGAATTCGGCAAGACGCTCTACACACAGGCGATCGAGGCCGATCGTAAGGTCGTCGAAGCCGTCGGTGCCGTCGCCAAGGCCCGGGGCATCGCCCGCGCCCAGGTCGCCACCGCCTGGATCCTGCAGAAGAGCGCCGTCACCGCCCCGATCATCGGCGCCTCCAAGCCAGGCCATATCGCCGACGCCGTCGCTGCACTGTCGGTCAAGCTGACGCCGGAGGAGATCGAAGCACTGGAATCGCCCTATATCCCGCATGCGGTTGCGGGATTTAAATAGGCATCCCGAATGGGTCAGGCGCGCGTTCCGTTACTGCACGCCTGACCTAATGGCGGGACTGGGAATGACAGTCAGCTTTATTGCGGCATCAAGCTTTCCAGTTCACTGAGCCGTTTCATAGCCGCCTGCTGGCGCAACATTGCATAGTTGATCTCTCCCGCATTGAGCGAACTGCCGGATTGAGAGGGGAACTGATCGAAATCGGCGAAGAACTCCTTGATCTTCCCCTGGATCGGCACGAGCAGCCAGATGTTTCGCGCCAGAAATTCGATCGCCCCGCCTCCTTCCTCTAGCCCTCGTTCGTAGGGATCCATCCGCAGATTGGCGATCAGGGCCCAGGCCGGCGTCTCGCGCACGCCGGTTGCAATATTCCCGTGCGCCACCGCAAAACTCAGCTTCCAATCATTCCACCTGATGGCGTTGAGATTTCCGCCCTGGTCGAAATAGTAGACCGTATCCCTCGGCGTTTTTTCCGACTCGCCTTTCAGGAGGGACGTCAGATCGTAGCCGTCGAGATGAACCTTGAAGTTCTTCGCCCCAGCGGAGAATCCGGTCTTCATCTTTTCCTTGATATCGGGAACGCCCGCTGCCGCGGTCAAAGTCGGCATCCAGTCCATCAGCGTGACGATGTCGTTGATCTGCGTCCCAGGCTTCACGACGCCTGGCCAGCGCACCATCATCGGAATGCGGAAACCGCCTTCCCATGTCGTGCCCTTCTCGCCGTGGAACGAGGTCATGGCACCATCCGGCCATAGAGCGATCTCTGCGCCGTTATCGGTCGTGTAGAGCACGATGGTATTGTCGGCGATGCCGAGATCGTCGAGCTGCTTGAGCAGTTCGCCGACCATGCCGTCATGCTCGACCATGCCATCCGCATGGATACCTTTGCCGGTCTTACCCAGCGATTCCTTCTTGAGGTGGGTGAAAACATGCATCCGGGTCGAGTTGAACCAGACGAAGAAGGGTGTATTGGCCTTATGCTGGCGATCGATGAAATCCTTTGCTGCGGAAAGGAACTCTGCGTCGATTGTTTCCATGCGTTTTATCGTGAGCGGACCTGTGTCTTCGATCTTGCCGTCGGCCTTTGAGTGAATGACACCGCGCGGGCCGAATCTCTTCCGAAACTCCGGATCCTTCGGATAGAAGTAACCCTCGGGTTCTTCCTCGGCATTGAGGTGATAAAGGTTTCCGAAAAACTCGTCGAAACCGTGATTGGTCGGCAAATGTTCGTCATGGTCGCCGAGATGGTTCTTGCCAAACTGACCCGTCGCGTAGCCCTGGGTTTTCAAGACATCGGCAATGGTCGGCATCCAATCCTGAATGCCATGCGGATCGCCGGGCATGCCGATTGTCAGCAGGCCGGTGCGGAAAGGTTCCTGGCCAAGAATGAACGATGCGCGTCCGGCGGTGCAACTCTGTTGACCGTAGGAATCCGTAAAAATCGCCCCTTCGGCAGCGATCCGATCGATATTGGGCGTGCGATAGCCCATAAGCCCCATGGTATAGGCACTGATCTGCGGAACGCCGATATCGTCGCCAAAGATCACCAGGATGTTCGGCTTCTTGTCGGAGGATGCCGCCGTCTGGTTGTTTGCGGGCGTCGTCGTCTGGGCGTTGGCCGTTGTGGAACCGACCATGTTCGCCACCGTGGCTGCACCGGCGGCAAGCGCTGTCGATCCGATCAGCAGATTGCGTCGCGTGATGCTGTTGAGGTCGATGGATGATGATTTCTCGCGGTCGTCGTAAGCCATGTTATGTGTCTCCCGTCGAACGTTGAACCAATATCGCGCGGTGCTGAGATGCACCGCGGAAGCTCGATCGAGGCACAAAGATCGCGAATGTGTAAGTACGTTACTGTAAAACTCGCGGTAAAATCGTAGGCGGCAATTTGCGAGCGCCGCTCTGGCCGCCAAGGGTAGTTTGGGCGGCAGTCGGCACCCTTGTTCCGCCCTTCGCTGTGGCGTTGCGTCGCAGACAATGCCGAAGCTTTCGAGCCTGCGGGAAATCGCGCAAAAGTTACTTCACTAGTCGGTCGCAGTTGAGGCTTAACAGGTCAAGGTTCCTTAGCCCCGAGGATGACAATCCATGATCACAGTCCCTTTCAACGCGCGGCGCTTCCAGTCCACCGCGGCCTATTACCTGCGCTATCGCATCCCCTATCCGGATACGCTTATCGCCCGCGTCGCCGAGCGCAGCGGCCTGAAGGCTGGCGATCATGTGCTGGACCTCGGCTGCGGCCCCGGCCAGCTCGGCATCGCCTTTGCGCGGCTAGAGGGCGCGACCGTGACTGCCATGGACCCGGAACCGGAAATGCTCGCCGCCGCCGAAGAGGGCGCCAGCAGCGCCGGCGTCGAGATCACCGTGCGTCAGGGTTCGTCCTATGATCTCGGGCCGGATATCGGCAAGCTGCATCTCTGCGTCATGGGCCGCTCCTTCCATTGGATGGATCGCCCAGCGACACTCGCTGCCCTCGACAGGCTGATCGAGCCCGGTGGCGCGGTCGTGCTGTTCCACGATCGACAGGTGTTGGCGACCCCGGATTGGCGCAGCATTGTCGACAAGCTGACGGAAACTTTTGCGCCGGAGCGCCATGAAGAGCGCCTGCTGCGCAAGAGCAAGGCCTGGGCGCCGCATGAGGCCATGCTGCTTGCCTCGCCCTTCCGCAACCTCGAGCGCATCGGCATCGTCAACCAATATCAGAGGGATATCGAGGATATCGTCGGCCGCATCTTTTCGATGTCGTCCACCTCGCCGCAGGCGCTTGGCGACAAGCTTGCCGATTTCGAGGCTGCTTTGCGCGCCGAGCTGCTGGAATTGGCTCCCGACGGCAAGATCATGGAGATCGTCGAATCCCAGGGGCTACTCGCCTTCCGTAACTGATCGAAGCAGCCGCCTCAGCGCGAAGCGAGCTCCTGCCGGGTTGCCGCCAGAAGCTCCTCGGAAAGCGCAGGCGTATCCATGGCGCGGGCGAGAATGACCGCGCCGACCATGGTGGAGAGATCGGCAAGCGCCTTGCGCCGCCGCTCCTCCTGCGTTTCTCCGGGCGTGATCTCTTCGAGGATCGCCGCCATTCCCATCAGGCCGTTGGTGAAGGTGGACTGCATTTCGGGGCCGTAGCGGCTGACCTCCTGCGTCAGGGCCGCGAAGACGCAGCCGGTGCCATGCTCAACGACATTGCGATGCGAGAGATAATGCGCGAGCAGCGCGTCGCGCGGCGCCTCCGACGCCCCCTCGACCACCCCTTGCCAACGCTCCTGCGCACGCGCCACCAGCGCCTTGCTGGCTTCGCAAGCCAGCTCGTCCTTCGATTCGAAATGGCCGTAAAAGCCGCCATGCGTCAGCCCGGCCGCCTTCATGATGTCGGCGACGCCGATGCCGTCAAAACCCTTCTCGCGGAAAAGCTCCCCTGCGACGGCAAGGATCTTCTCGCGATTCTCCGCGAATTTCTCCCGGCTCACTCTCATCAAAAAACTCCATCAGAGCATCAATAATTCTGTATTGACAATTTATATGACGACCATCATCAATACGCAACAAATATGATCGCAATCATCTAAATGCCTTTACACAAACGTTCAAGCCGGGAGAACGGCAGGGCGCTAAACGTGGCTACGGCACCCTTGGCCGTCCGCGATCGAGCGCCTTTGCAGCCCTCCCGATCCTGATGGCAAGACACGCAACTTTATCGGAACGCTCCTCATGGTCTCCACAGTCCTTGCTTCGACGCTTGCCCGGCGCAACATTCACTATGGATGGGTCGTCGTCGGCGCCACCTTCCTCACCATGCTCGTCACCGCCGGCGCCATGGGCGCGCCCGGCGTGCTCATCAAGCCGCTGGAAGACGAGTTCGGCTGGAGCACATCCTCCATCTCCTCCGCGCTTGCCGTGCGCCTCGTGCTCTTCGGCCTGATGGGTCCCTTCGCCGCCGCCTTCATGAATCATTTCGGTGTCCGCAAGGTCATCGTCTTCGCGCTGATCACCATCTGCGTCGGCTTTATCGGCTCGCTGTTCATGACGCAGGTCTGGCAGTTGCTGCTCTGCTGGGGCATCATCATCGGCTTCGGCACCGGGCTGACCGCCATGGTGCTGGCCGCCACGGTGTCGACGCGCTGGTTCACCAAGCATCGCGGCCTCGTCGTCGGCATGCTCTCGGCAAGCTCGGCCACCGGCCAGCTCGTTTTCCTGCCACTGATGGCGGAGCTGACGGAACGCTATGGCTGGCGCACCACCGTGCTCTTCGTCTGCGGCATGATCGTTGTCGCCGCCTTGGTCGTGCTGTTGCTGATGCGCGACCGGCCGGCCGACGTCAATCTGCCGCTCGTCGGTGAAATCCATGTCTCGCCGACGCCGCCCGCCACCAAGAACCTCAAGGCAGCCCTGGCCTCGCCCCTCCTCATCCTGAAGGAAGTGTCCACCAGCTCCACCTTCTGGATTCTCGCCGCCACCTTCTTCATCTGCGGTCTTTCGACTAACGGCCTGATCCAGACGCATTTCGTGACGCTCTGCGGCGATTTCGGCATCGTGCCGGTGGCCGCCGCCAGCGTGCTCGCCGTCATGGGCATCTTCGATTTCTTCGGCACGATCGGCTCCGGCTGGCTGTCGGACCGTTTCGACAATCGCTGGCTGCTCTTCTGGTATTACGGCCTGCGCGGCCTGTCGCTCGTCTACCTGCCCTTCAGCAATTTCACCTTCTACGGCCTATCGATCTTCGCCGTCTTCTACGGCCTCGACTGGATCGCCACCGTGCCGCCGACCGTCAAGATCGCCGCCGACCGCTTCGGCCGCGAAAAAGCCGGCCTCGTCTTCGGCTGGGTCTTCGCCGCCCACCAGCTCGGCGCCGCCACGGCGGCCTATGGCGCCGGCCTGTCGCGCACCGAACTCAGCACCTACCTGCCCGCCTTCTTCATCGCCGGCGCCTTCTGCGTGCTCGCCGCAATCCTGGCGCTGACGATCAGCCGCTCCACCTCGACGGACAAGGCCCCGGCAATGGCGCACTGAGGCCAGCCCCTTGAAAGACAAACGGCCCATGGCGTCCGCTGCCGCCATGGGCCGCCATGGGTCGAATGACAAGTCCCGGAAAACAAGACGCATTCCTTCGCAACCCGTCTTGCGCGTCCGGCCAATCACATGTTAGACACCCGCCTCGTCAGGATCCGTTGCCCCATTGGCGGAATTGGTAGACGCGCTCGACTCAAAATCGAGTTTCGAAAGAAGTGCTGGTTCGACTCCGGCATGGGGCACCACTCTCGAAACCTAAAGATTTTGATAATGTGACTCTAAGCCCGGGCTACTAACGAAAGCGACAAATTAGCTTTTGAGTTTTACTGCCGTTCCGCTAGCTGTCACAAATAAAATGCCCCCACCGCTTCCTGTGGATGCCTCGTTGTAATCCAGATCCACAGCAATGACCGCATCGGCTCCGAGTTCAAGCGCTTCCTGTCTTAGTTCGGCCAAACAAGAGTTCCGGGCTTGCTTAAGTGTATTCTGTACGTTGCCGCTTCGCCCACCCACAATATCTCTAATACTATTGCCAATATCTTTGAGAAAATTTTGACCTATAGCGGCCTCAGAGGCAACTATTCCAAGAATATTCTCGATATCTCTATTCGGCACGTCTACAGATGTCGTCAATATTATACCTTGAAGCCTCTGCTCCCTCTCCTGCTTCCTGACAATACCTTCACAGTCTCCACAGTATCCATCACGCGAAGCGATGAAAACGTCTTGCCCGCATCTATTACACTTTGGCACGTTCGCCCTCCTAAGCCGCCAACCACCATACGTTGTGGAGACTGACATATAGGGAGAAAACTAAACCATCTTTAAGATGGAGTGCCCTCATCTCAGCAATAAATTCGGCACCCTTCGAAATCCAACCATCACGAAAATTTTTGATTTTGTTCCACTTCCGTCATCCCCCGACCATTTACAGCCATAATCCTCCCCCCTAAAGGTGTGCAACGCAGCAAAAGGGGGCAGAATGCTTCGTAGACTTTACGACTGGACCATGTCGCTCGCCCGTCGCAAATCGGCGGAAGTTTGGTTGGCCATTATCGCCTTCGTTGAAAGCTCGATCTTCCTCGTGCCCGCCGACGTCCTGTTCCTGCCGATGTCGCTTGCCAAGCCCGAACGCGCCTGGCGCTATGCGCTGACGGCGACGGTTGCCTCCGTGCTCGGCGGCATTGCGGGCTGGGCGTTCGGTTATTACGCCTTCGAGACCATCGCCAAGCCGATCCTGATCTTCTACGGCAAGCTCGACGCCTTCAACCAGATGAGCGCCGGCGTCACCTACGGATGGGTCGTTCTGCTGCTCGTCACCTCGGGGCTGGCGCATCTGCCGCCGATCAAGGTGGTGACCATCCTTTCCGGCGTCGCCCATATCGATCTCGGCCTGTTCATCATCTCGGCCATCGTCGCCCGTGGCGCCCGCTTCTTCTTCCTGGCCTTTCTGCTCCGCCGCTATGGCGAATCGATCCGGCATTTCATCGAGAAGCGTCTCGGCCAGATCACCATGGCGGCGGCCGCCGTCCTCATTCTTCTCTACATTCTCTTCCATTATGTCCTGGCGCACTGAGCACGGAGCCCTTGCATGTCTAAGACTTTGACTTCTCGCGCCGGCCTCACCTATTCCGCGCTGCTTGCCATCGGCATGATCATCGTCATCGGCTCGGCGCTCGGCTTCCAATATATCGGCGGCTATATTCCCTGCGCGCTCTGCCTTGAGCAGCGCCAGCCCTATTATTATGGCATTCCCGTCGCGATCGCTGCCGCTCTGACGGCAGCCCTCGGCCTGCCCTCCTGGATCACCCGCGCGCTGCTGGCCATTGCCGGCATCATGATGGTGGTCGGCGGTGGCATCGGCGTCTATCACGCCGGCGTCGAATGGCACTTCTGGGCCGGCCCGACGACCTGCTCCACATCCGCCAGCAGCATGACGCAGAACGCCGGCGACCTGCTGAACGAACTCAGCACCATCAAAGGTCCGTCCTGCACCGAAGCCGCACTCCGCGTCCTCGGCTTGTCGATGGCCGGCTGGAATGTAATCGCCAGCGTCATTCTGGCGGCGATCGCGTTTGCGGGCGTGAAGAAGGCTGGTTGATTGAACTGAGATCTGTCAGGCGAGCGAACGGCTGCCGCAGCTACGTGCCGTGCATATAAGCGCGGCAAAGCGGAACTCGCCCGAGCTTCCCAGGCAATCAATTTTACGGCTGCAGTTCCGTATCCCAGTAGAGATAGTCGAGCCAGCTATCGTGCAGATAGTTCGGCGGGAACAGGCGGCCGTTATTGTGCAGGTCCTGCACGGTCGGCTGATAAGGCTTCTGCGCCGGGAACATGCCCGCCTGCTTCGGCAGCTTGCTGCCCTTGCGCAGGTTGCAGGGCGAGCACGCGGCCACCACGTTTTCCCAGGTCGTTTCGCCGCCATGGGCGCGCGGGATGACGTGGTCGAAGGTCAGATCGTCATGAGCGCCGCAATATTGGCATTCGAACCGGTCGCGCAGGAAGACGTTGAACCGGGTGAAAGCAGGGTTGCGGGAGGGCTGGACGTAGGTCTTGAGGCAGACGACGCTTGGCAGCCGCATCGAGAAGCTGGGCGACGATACCGACTGATCGTATTCAGCGATGATGTTTACACGGTCAAGGAAAACCGCCTTGATCGCGTCCTGCCAGGACCAGAGCGACAAGGGGTAATAACTCAGCGGCCGATAGTCAGCGTTCAGCACGAGCGCTGGCAAGGACTGCGGTGAGACTGCAATCGTCAAGGAACCCTCCTGATCGATTCGGCATCTGTATCTGTATATTAGGCCGGTTGTTACAGGATTGTGAAGTCCAATAAATTCAGTGCATAGCGGCCAATCTATGAGGGCAGTCGATCAATCGATGGGCAGCGCCTCACGGCGGGTTTTGACGGCGTAATAGGCCCAGAAGAGCCGGGCCGCGACCGAGCGCCAGGGCATCCACACCGCCGCTTCCCGGGCCAAGGCCTTGGGCAGGGGCCTGACATCATGCCCAAACGCCATGCCGACAGCCGCCTGCAAGGCAACGTCGCCGACCGGAAACACATCTGCGTGACCACAGCAGAACATCAGATAGACCTCCGCCGTCCAGGGGCCGATTCCCTTGATGGCGGTAAGCTCGGAAAGCGCCTTTTCCGGGCTTTCGGCACTCAGCGAATGAAGATCGAGGCTGCCGCCGGCAACTGCTTCGGCAACGCGGTGAAGCGTCTCGTGCTTGATTCGCGAGAGGCCGAAGGTTCGCCATGCCTCCAGCGCCAGCCCGACATAGCCCTCGGCGGTCACCCGACCCATCCCAGCGATCATCTTCCCCCAGATCGCATCGGCGCTCGCCCGCGACACGACCTGCGACACGATGATATGGGCAAGCCCCTCGAAGCCCGGTTCCCGCAGGCGCAGCGGCACGGGTCCGGCCTCGGAGACAATCTGCCGCAGGCGCGGATCGAGCTCGACCAGCGCCGCCAGCCCCTGCCTGATATCGTCTTCAGCGCGGATGATGTGCATGGCTTCTCGTAGTCCGGGATTAAAATTCGTGGCAGAAGAAAGCATGATCGCGATTCCCCGTCAAAAGCCGATATTCCGTTTCGCGCCGAGCCCGAATGGCCCGCTGCATCTCGGCCATGCTCTGTCGGCAATCCTAAATCACGACATGGCGAGAGAGGCCGGCGGCCGTTTCCTGCTGCGCATCGAAGACATAGATCAGGCCCGCTGCACACCCGAATTCGAAGCAGGCATATTTGCCGATCTCGCCTGGCTCGGCCTCACCTGGGAAGAACCGGTGCGCCGGCAATCCCTGCATTTTCCGGCCTACCAGACCGCCCTGCAGTCGCTCATCGCCCGCGGCCTCGTCTATCCCGCCTTTCAGACGCGCGGCGAGGTGAAGGCACGGGTTGCAGCCGGTGAAGCTCGGGGAGACCCATGGCCACGCGATCCGGACGGCACGCCGCTCTATCCCCCCGACGACCGCCTGCGCAGCGACACAGAGAGAAAGCGCCTGCTCGACGCGGGCCTCAAGCACGCCTGGCGGCTCGACATGGAAAAAGCCATCGCCACCGTCGGGGCGCCGCTTCATTGGCATGAAAACGGCGATGGCGAGACGGGCGAAATCCCCGCCGATCCCCGCGCCTGGGGCGACGTCGTGCTGTCGCGCTCCGATGCGCCGTCGAGCTATCACTTGTCCGTGGTCGTCGACGATGCCGCGCAGGGCGTCACCCATGTCGTGCGCGGTCTCGACCTTTTTCACGCCACCTCGGTCCACCGCCTGCTGCAGGCTCTGCTCGATCTGCCGCAGCCGCTCTACCATCACCATCGGCTGGTTCTCGGCGAAGACGGCAAGAAGCTCTCCAAGAGCCAGGGCGATACCGGCATTGCCGAATGGCGCAGGCAGGGCTGGTCACCGGCGGAGCTTCGTCGCCGCATCGGCCTCTGATTGTTTGTCTGCCTCTTGTCTAATCGCTTCGGGGGCACCCGCTCCCTTGCCGAAGAGCATGCGCCGCACCTTGAACTTCATCAGCGCCGCATTGAACTCCGCGCCGAGGATGAAGATCACCGCGAGCATGTAGAGGAAGACGAGCACGATCATCACCGAGGCCAGACCGGCATAGGTGGCCGTGTAGTTGGCGAAAGTCGCAAGGTAATAGGCGAAGATTAGCGCGCCGAGCGACCAGAAGAGCAAGGTCAGGAACACGCCGGGGATGACATCGAACAGCCGCCGCCGCCCCGCCGCCAGCCACAGATGCAGGATCAGCAGTCCGGCGAGCAGCAGCAGGACAGTGCCGTAGATGCGCCAACTGAAGACCACATCCAGGATATCGGCAAGCCGCGGCACCCACTCGCGCGTATAGTTCAGCACCAGCGGCACGGCGACCAGCATGATGCTGAGCATGGCAAAGATCAAAACCGCCATCAGCACATAACCGAGGCTTGCGAGACGGTTGAAATACCAGGGCCGGTTTTCCGGCACGCGATAGGCCCGGTTGAGCGAGATGCGCAATGCCTCGACGCCATTGGAAGCGAAATAGGCGGCCGCCAGCACGGAGATTGTCAGCAGCCCGCCGCGCGGAATGGTCAGAACCTGCACCACCTGATCCGCCACCGGCTTGGCGATCGCCTCCGGCCAGGTATCGAAAATCAGATGCACCGCCGTCGAGGAAAACTGGCTCGCGCCGAGGAAGCTCGCAAGCGCCGTGCCGAAGATCAAAAAGGGAAAAACGGCCAGCAGCGTCGAAAGCGCCACATGGCTTGCCATCGCAAAACCGTCATCCTCGACGAAATGGAACACCGCGTCGTAGACGACCCTATAGAGCGTACGAACGAATGTCGGCATTCCATCTCCGCTTGAGCCCGGTTCTCGTCCGCCGGTTGTCGATTGTGTCGGGTCCTTGAATATGGGAAACGTCTCCGCGTTTGTACAGGAATCATTCCATGGCAGATCAACGCATCATCATCGTTACGGGTTGCTCTTCCGGCATCGGGGCTTTCTGCGCCCGGGCGCTGAAGGCCGATGGCTGGCGGGTTTTCGCGACCGTGCGCAAGGAGGCGGACCGCGCCTCCCTCGAGGCCGAGGGGATCGAAACGCTGCTGATGGATTATACCCAGCCGGAAACGATCTCGGCTCTGGTCGCAACCGTGCGCGAACGGACCGGCGACCGCATCGACGCTTTGTTCAACAACGGCGCCTATGGCCAGCCGGGCGCGGTCGAGGACCTTTCCACAGATGTGCTTCGCGAACAATTCGAGACGAATTTCTTCGGCTGGCACGAGCTGACGCGGCAGGTAATCCCGCTGATGCGCAGGCGGGGCCAGGGCCGCATCGTCAATGTCTCCTCCATTCTCGGCCTGATCCCCTATCGTTTCCGCGGCGCCTACACGGCCTCGAAATTCGCGCTGGAGGGCTTGACGATCACGCTCAGGATGGAGCTGCAGGGCAGTGGCATCCATGTCAGCCTGATCGAGCCCGGGCCGATCGCCACGCGCTTTACCGCCAATGCGCTCGCCAAGATCAAGGAGCATATCGATCTCGAACATTCGGTTCATGCGGTCGAATACCAACGGCAATTGGCGCGGCTGAATGGCACAGGCCCGGTCAACCGGCACAAATTGGGACCCGAAGCGGTCTATGACGTGTTAAAATCTGCGTTGAACGCCAAAAATCCCCGCCCGCATTATCTTGTGACCACCCCTGCAAAACAGGGCGTTCTTCTGAAAAGGCTGTTGCCGGCTAACCTTTTCTATCGTCTGATGCGCCGGTTGGATTGAAAGACGAAGGCCCGAAGCAATGTCTACCGTTACCTATATCGCCGCCATTATCGTCATGGGCCTGGTCGCAATCGTCCTCATTCGCGGCCTGCTCAACATGATGAAGGGCGACAATCCGAATCTCTCCAACCGGTTGATGCAGCTTCGCGTGCTGCTGCAGGCGATCGCGGTCATCCTGATCATGCTGACGCTGTGGCTGACCGGCGGCGGCCGTCCGACCTGACGGCGGGATCACAATGGTCAAGCTCAACAAGATCTACACCAAGACCGGCGATGACGGCACGACCGGCCTCGTTGCCGGTCCCCGCCGGCTGAAGCATGATTTGCGCGTCGAGGCCTACGGCACGATCGACGAAACCAACTCCATCATCGGCGTTGCCAGGCTGCACACCGCCGATATGCCTGAACTCGACGCCATGCTGATGCGCATCCAGAACGATCTGTTCGACCTCGGCGCCGATCTCTCGACGCCGGAAACGGACGAACCGCTCTCCTACGAGCCGCTGCGTATCATTGACGGCCAGGTCCAGCGCATCGAACAGGATATAGATGCGCTCAACGCCGGTCTCCAACCGCTGAGTTCCTTCATTCTGCCTGCCGGCAGCCCCGCTTCCGCGCATCTCCACCTTGCCCGCACGGTCGCGCGGCGCGCCGAGCGGCTGATGGTGGCGCTTTCACGCAGCGAAGGCGAGCGCGTCAGTCCCGCGGCTTTGAAATACATCAACCGCCTCTCGGATTTCCTGTTCGTCGCTGCCCGCCATGCAAATGATCAGGGGCGCGCCGATGTGCTGTGGGTTCCGGGGAAGAATCGATAGTGACTCAAATTATTTGAGCAGCATTTTAAGGATATTGACGTTGACGTAAGCGTCATTTATGTCCCTCAGGCAATTTGCCATTCTGCGGCATGGAAGCGTTGAAATTGGGGGAAAAACGCGTATCCATGTCGCCATTCGACAAACGGAGCGGCGCTGAACAGGCCATGTTCTTGAGCGCAGTGTTGAAGGAAGGTTTCCATGAAGATTCTCGTCCCGGTGAAGCGGGTGGTTGATTACAACGTGAAGATCCGTGTGAAGGCGGATGGCACGGGTGTCGAGCTTGCGAATGTGAAGATGTCGATGAACCCGTTCGACGAGATCTCGGTCGAGGAAGCGCTGCGGCTGAAGGAAGCCGGCAAGGCCGAGGAGGTGGTGGTGGTGTCGATCGGTCCGGCCAAGGCCGAGGAGACGCTGAGGACGGCGCTCGCCATGGGGGCGGATCGTGCCATCCTGGTCGAGACCGACGATCAAGTCGAGCCGCTGGCGGTGGCGAAGATCCTGAAGGGTATCGCCGCGGCCGAACAGCCCGGTCTGATCATCGTCGGCAAACAGGCGATCGATGATGACAGCAATCAGACCGGCCAGATGCTGGCGGCGCTGCTCGGTTCGGCGCAGGCAACCTTCGCCTCGAAGATCGAGATCGGTGAGGGAAGCGCCAAGGTCACCCGCGAAGTGGATGGCGGCCTGCAGACGATCGAGGTCAAGCTGCCGGCGGTGGTCACGACGGACCTGCGCCTCAACGAGCCGCGTTATGCCTCGCTGCCGAACATCATGAAGGCGAAGAAGAAGCCGCTCGACAAGAAGGCACCTGCCGACTTCGGCGTCTCCACCGAGCCGCGCCTGAAGGTGCTGAAGACCGAGGAGCCGTCGGGCCGCAAGGCGGGCGTCAAGGTCAAGTCGGTGGCCGAGCTGGTCGAAAAACTCAAGACCGAAGCCGGCGTGCTTTAATCCAGTCCGAACGAGGAGTTAGACACCATGGCCATTCTTCTTCTGGCTGATCATGACAGCAACCACCTTTCCGACCAGACCGCCAAGGCGCTGACGGCGGCGACACAGATTGCCCAGGGAACGGGAAGCGACATGCACATCCTCGTCGCCGGCGCTGGCGCCAACACTGCGGCCGAGCAGGCAGCGAAACTCTCCGGCGTCTCCAAGGTGCTGGTTGCCGACGATGCGAGCCTTGCCAACAATCTCGCCGAGCCGCTTGCCGATCTCATCGTGTCGCTCGCCGCTTCCTATGACACCATCCTGACGGCGGCCACCTCGGTCGGCAAGAATGTCATGCCGCGGGTTGCCGCTTTGCTGGATGTCGCCCAGGTCTCGGAGATCATCGAAGTCGTCTCCGCCGATACCTTCAAGCGGCCGATCTATGCCGGCAATGCCATCCAGACGGTGCAGTCGACCGATGCCAAGAAGGTCATCACCGTACGCACCGCCTCCTTCGCCTCTGCCGCAGACGGTGGTTCGGCCAGCATCGAAGCGATCCCGGCGGTCGCCAATCCCGGCCTGTCCAGCTTCGTCGCCGATGCATTGTCGACCTCGGACCGTCCGGAACTCACCTCGGCGAAGATCATCATCTCCGGTGGCCGCGCCCTCGGTTCGGCGGAGAAGTTCAAGGAAGTCATCCTTCCCGTCGCCGACAAGCTCGGGGCGGCCGTCGGCGCATCCCGCGCTGCCGTCGATGCCGGCTATGCGCCGAACGACTGGCAGGTCGGCCAGACCGGCAAGGTGGTGGCACCACAGCTCTATATCGCCTGCGGCATCTCCGGTGCCATCCAGCATCTCGCCGGCATGAAGGATAGTAAGGTCATCGTCGCCATCAACAAGGACGAAGAGGCCCCGATCTTCCAGATTGCCGACTATGGCCTCGTCGCCGATCTCTTCGAGGCCCTGCCGGAACTCGAAAAGGCGCTGTGATCGCGCCGATAGGTCTTTTCGCAGTTGCGAAAGACTGGAAAATTGTCCTTTATAGAGCTATCAATCTTGCCGGGCTAGGAATAGTCCGGCAAATTTATGATGAAGAGCATGGCGCGCCACCAAGAACGCGCCGCCGGGGAGTTGGGCAATGAGTTCGCTGAAGACGATCGGTATTATCGGCGCGGGCCAAATGGGCTGCGGTATCGCCCATGTATCCGCCATGGCCGGCTACAAGGTTCACATCTACGATCTGTCGCAGGATCGCATCGAGAGCGGCCTTGCCACCATCAATGGCAACCTCGCCCGCCACGTCGCCTCCGGCAAGATGAGTGACGAGGACCGCAAGGCGGCGCTGTCGCGCATCACCGGTTCCTCCGATCTCAACGACCTCGCCCAGGTCGATCTCGCCATCGAGGCAGCAACCGAGGACGAGACCGTGAAGCGCAAGATTTACGCGCAGGTCTGTCCGATCCTGAAGCCCGAAGCGATCCTCGCCACCAACACATCATCGCTCTCGATCACCCGGCTCGCTTCGGCGACCGATCGGCCGGAGCGCTTCATGGGCATTCACTTCATGAATCCCGTGCCGGTGATGAAGTTGGTCGAGCTGGTGCGCGGCATAGCCACCGAGGAATCGACCTTCTCCGCCGCAAAGGAATTCGTCACCTCGCTGGAAAAGACGATCACCGTGGCCGAAGACTTTCCGGCCTTCATCGTCAACCGCATCCTGCTGCCGATGATCAACGAGGCGATCTATACGCTTTACGAGGGCGTCGGTACCGTCGATGCCATCGACACCGCCATGCGGCTCGGCGCCAACCATCCGATGGGACCGCTGCAGCTCGCCGATTTCATCGGCCTCGACACCTGCCTGTCGATCATGCAGGTGCTGCATGACGGCCTGGCGGATTCGAAATACCGCCCCTGCCCGCTGCTGGTGAAATATGTCGAAGCCGGCTGGCTCGGCCGCAAATCCGGCCGCGGCTTCTATGATTATCGCGGCGAGACGCCCGTTCCGACACGCTGATCTTTTCGGCAACCTGGGGGCCGACCCTAATCCTTCGAGGCTTTGGCTTTGGCCTGTGCACGTCAGGACGAGGTCGGAGTAGGCTATGTCGGGTGAAGATGATCAGTCCTCATGGTGAGGAGGCCCGCAGGGCCGTCTCGAACCACGAGGGCGGGTGGTGAGCCGGTAACTGACTCAGAGCTTATTCGATAGCGCGCCGGCTGCGGAAACCGATGCGCGGTACTCGCGCGCTCGCCGCTCCAGAAGCAGCTCAAACGATTGTTTGATTCTCTTCACATGCGGCGTCTTATACTCAAAGCGCTCATTGTGAAGGTGAATCAGCATCGACGCGTTGACCTCGAAAATTACTACCCTGCCCTCTGAATCGAGTGAACAGTCGATACCAAAATAATCGAGGCCGACCTGGCGGCGGATGGCATCGAGGGCGGCCATGCCCTCTGGCCCGAAGACGCTGCCGGGGTCGTTGAGAAAGGCCTCTTCCTCCTTGCGCATCCATTCGACGTCGGCCATGCGTGTCGAGACATGATGCACCTTCCAGCCATCGCCGATGGCCAGGTGATAAGGAAGTATCTCATCTCCGACGAAGACGAAGCGGTACTTGCGGAAAAGCCCGTCGGGTGAACTGTAGTTGACGAAATCCGTCAGATAGAGGGTCTGCTCTCCGGCCTCCTCGGCAAAGCCCAGCAGGGCGTCGGCATCCTCCACCAGTTCCATCATATCGCCGCCATGTTTGCCCGTATGGCGCACGATTATTGGAAAGGCGCCGGTATCGCCGTCGCGCACCCGGCGCCGCAGGTCTTTTGCCTCGATACGAATCGTCGCCGGCATGACCGCGTTCGCAACGCCGCTCAGACGCCGTGAGATGGATTCGCGATCCGTCGCCAGCATCAGCCGCGGGTGATTGACGACCGGCCGTAGCAGGGAATCGGCGACGTCGATGGCGGATGCCATCACATCAAGCCCAAAGTCGGTTTCCGAAACGAGATTGACGACGACATCTACTTTATCGCTGCGGACCCGCGGGTCATTGCGATAACCACGCAAGACGAAGATCACTTCCGTGTCGAAGCAACTGTCTCTGATCAGATCCTCATAAGGCGTATTGCCAGATTCGGGTGAGAAGAGCAGGAGCACGCGAAACTTTGCAGGCTTCTTCGCCGCCGGATAGTTGCGGACCACGCCCATCTCGGCGACCGCCAGAAAACAAATATGCGCAGCCGCCGGATTTCCGAGCTTGAGCTCAAACTTTCCGCAGAGCATCAGCGCTTCGCGATCGGTCGGATCGACACGCAGCGCCCGTTGAGCCGTGGCCAGGCCCTCACGCCAGCGTCCGGTCGCCTCCAGCGCCTGCGCCTTGTTGCAAAGGCAGCGAAAGTCCTCGGGGAAACGCGCCAATCCTTTGTCATAGGCTGCTATTGCCCGATCGAAATCGCCGGATTTCTGAAGAAGATCTCCAAGCCGTGCCCATGATGTCGGGTCCTCTGGCGACTGATGGCAGTTGCGCAAAGCTTCTTGTATGGCGTCCGGCACATTGCGCAGCGACTCGAGAACCTGGCTGCGCTTGGAAAGAGCCAAACCGTAGTCGCCCTTGAGGGAGATTGCCCGCTCGAGACTTGAAAGCGCTTCGATCGATCGGCCCAGCTCCTGAAGCACGACTCCCTGATGATACCAGGAGACCGCATCGCCCGGCTGCGCGGCAACCACTCGCTCGTAACACGACAGCGCCCGTGCAAAATCGCCGGCGTCCTGACATGCTATGCCAAGGCCGGACATCGCATGCACATAATCGGGTTTGAGGCTGAGCGCTGTTTCGAACCACAAGATGGCATCCTGAGGCCTATCGACTTTCAGCAGCAAAAAACCCAGCGTGTTGCACGCGATCGGTTCACGGCTGACAAGCTCGCCAGCCGAGAGGAACACATTGATTGCATCCTCATAACGACCGGCATCCATCAAGGTCGCAGCCTGGACTAGGATGGAGGGCAGCGCTGATGCATCGGACAGGGCGTAGGCTGGAGATTGGGTCATCGGGATCGATTTTCAAACAGAGAATCGGCTGGGCGATTATTCCAGCCTCTCATCTCAGCCTTGCCCGAGGATGACCCCGTATTCGCTCAGTTCCAAATCTCGGGTTTCACGCAAACGGCCTCACAACGCGACCGCAGCCTTCACCAAATTCTTCGCGTCGTCACTGTCCCAGGCCGCCGGGCCATTCATGGCCGAGATGAGACAGCCCTTGCCGTCGATCAGCAGGGTTACCGGCAGGCCGAAGGCGAGACCTTGCTTTTTCAACGCATTGAAGACGCCCATGGTGTTGTCGCGATAGTAGCCGAGCTTGTCTATGCCGTAATCGTTGCGGAACGCCTTCGGCTTTTCGTCGTCACCCGTGTCGATATTGACGGCCACGACCTCGAACTTGTCGCTGCCCACGCTCTTCTCCAGCGCGTTCAATGCCGGCATCTCCTCGCGGCAGGGCACGCACCACGTCGCCCAGACATTAAGCAGCAGGGTCTTGCCGGAGAAATTGCCCACCGAGAGCGACTGACCGTCCGGACCCTTGAAGGCTACGTCCTGCAGCGAGATCGGCGTCTGCGGTGCGGCCATGGCGGCGACCTGACCCTTGGCAAAGGGTGTCAGAGCCGCGGCGCGATCCTTCGCCGTTTCGCATTGTCCGGATGAGGCCATTTCAAGGACGCCATTGCCATACCCCATCTCCTTCACGTATACCGCTGCCGCACCGGCGACGACCCCGGCGACGGCGGCAAGCAGAACGAGTTTCACGGACGGCAGACCGAACGGCTTCTTTGCTGTCATTACATTCTCCAGGTAGGCATCTCATGGCTGACGGCAAGGACACCAAATCCTCCAACCAGATGTGGGGCGGACGTTTCGCCTCCGGCCCCGCGGCAATCATGGAGGAGATAAATGCATCGATCGGTTTCGACAAGAAGCTGTTTGCACAGGATATCCGCGGCTCCATCGCCCATGCCGGCATGCTCGCCCATCAGGGCATCATTTCAACCGAGGATAAAGACAAGATCGTTCACGGGCTGAACACGATTTTGTCAGAGATCGAAGCCGGCAATTTCGAATTTTCCCGCCGCCTCGAAGACATTCACATGAATGTCGAAGCGCGGCTCGCGACCCTGATCGGACCGGCTGCCGGACGCCTGCACACCGCCCGCTCGCGCAACGACCAGGTGGCGCTCGATTTCCGCCTCTGGGTGAAAGAAGAGCTGCAGAAATGCGAGCAGGCGCTGACCGACCTGATATCAGCCTTCCTCGACCGCGCCGAAGAGCACGCTGAAACCGTCATGCCCGGCTTCACCCATCTGCAGACGGCGCAGCCGGTCACCTTCGGCCATCATTGCATGGCCTATGTCGAAATGTTCGGCCGCGACCGTTCGCGCGTGCGCCACGCTATCGAGCACATGGACGAGTCGCCGATCGGGGCCGCGGCGCTTGCCGGCACGGGCTTTCCGATTGATCGTCACATGACGGCCAAGGCGCTCGGTTTCCGCGAGCCGACCCGCAATTCGATCGACACTGTCTCCGACCGCGATTTCGCCATCGAGTTCCTGTCGATCGCCGCCATCGCCGGCATGCACTTGTCGCGGCTCGCCGAGGAAATCGTCATCTGGTCGACGCCGCAGTTCGGCTTCGTGCGCCTCTCGGACGCCTTCTCGACCGGCTCATCCATCATGCCGCAGAAGAAGAACCCGGATGCCGCCGAGCTGGTGCGCGCCAAGACCGGCCGCATCAACGGCTCGCTGGTCGCGCTGCTGACGATCATGAAGGGTCTGCCGCTCGCCTATTCCAAGGACATGCAGGAAGACAAGGAACAGGTCTTCGACGCCGCCGAAAGCCTGGAGCTGGCCGTCGCCGCCATGACCGGCATGGTGCGCGATATGACGATCAATACCGCTCGCATGAAGGCCGCCGCCGGCTCCGGCTATTCGACCGCGACCGATCTTGCCGACTGGCTGGTGCGCGAAGCAGGCCTGCCCTTCCGCGACGCGCATCATGTCACCGGTCGTGCCGTCGCACTTGCAGAAAGCAAGTCCTGCGATCTCGCCGAACTGTCGCTCGAAGAGCTGCAGGCGATCCACCCTGACATCACGGCCAAGATCTTCGACGTTCTGACCGTCGAGGCCTCGGTCGCCAGCCGCAAGAGCTACGGTGGCACGGCGCCGTCGGAAGTGCGCAAGCAGATCGCCTATTGGCGCGCCCGCAACTGAGAAAATCGCCGAAACCACAATCAAACAATCAGGGTGCACAAGCCCCGGAAACTTCGCTATGAAGGACTGCTTTCCGCGTTTGCCGCCCAAGAGGATTTCGATGCAGATCAACATGCCGCATATCATCCGCCTGACCGTCGTGCTTTCGGTCATCGGCCTTGCCGTCGTCGGATGTGGCCGCAAAGGCGATCTCGATCCGCCGAGTGCAGCGGCGACCAAGGGCGGCGACGTCAACAAGCCGACGAAACAGCCGGGCACCGAGGACAAGAAGTTCCTCCTCGACCCCCTCCTCTAAACAGGCATCGACCGTGAACCATTTTCAGTATCGCGACGGCATTCTCTACGCCGAGGACGTTCCCGTTCCCGAGATCGCCAAGGCTGTCGGCACGCCTTTCTACGTCTATTCGACGGCGACGCTCGAGCGTCACTACCGCGTCTTCTCCGAAGCATTCGGCGATGTCGACGCGATGGTCTGCTACGCTATGAAGGCCAATTCCAACCAGGCGGTGCTGAAGACGCTCGGCCGGCTCGGCGCCGGCGTCGACGTCGTCTCCGTCGGCGAATTGCATCGCGCCTTGGCGGCCGGTATTCCGGCAAGCCGCATCATGTTCTCCGGCGTCGGCAAGACCGCTGAGGAGATGGACGTGGCGCTTGAAGCCGGCATCTACTGCTTCAACGTCGAATCCGAGCCGGAACTGGAAGTGCTGAACCAGCGCGCCGTCCGCGCCGGCAAGGTCGCCCCCGTCTCCTTCCGCATCAATCCGGACGTCGATGCTCGCACGCATGCGAAGATTTCGACCGGCAAGAAGGAAAACAAGTTCGGCATCTCCTGGGAACGTGCCCGCGCCGTCTATGGCCGTGCCGCCAGCCTGCCGGGCATCAAGGTCACCGGCATCGACATGCATATCGGCAGCCAGATCACCGAGCTGCAGCCTTTCGAAGACGCCTTCAAGCTGCTGCGTGATCTCGTCGAGACGCTGCGTGGCGATGGCCATGATATTCATCATGTCGATATCGGCGGCGGCCTCGGCATTCCTTACCGCGACGACAACAACCCGCCGCCGGTGCCGGAAGCCTATGCCCACATCGTCAAGAACCAATTGAGCGGTCTGAACTGCAAGATCGTCACTGAGCCCGGCCGCCTGATCGTCGGCAATGCCGGCATCCTGGTGACCGAAGTCATCTATGTGAAGGACGGCGGCAACAAGACCTTCGTTATCGTCGATGGCGCGATGAATGACCTGATCCGCCCGACGCTCTACGAGGCCTATCACGAAATCCGCGCCGTCGAGATCACCGCCGCCAACGCCCCGCGCATCAAGGCCGATGTTGTCGGCCCTGTCTGCGAGACCGGCGACTACCTGGCTCTCGATCGTGAAATGGCGATGCCGAAGCCCGGCGATCTGCTCGCCATCAGCTCCGGCGGCGCTTACGGCGCGGTCCAGGCCGGCACCTATAACAGCCGGCTTCTGGTGCCGGAAGTGCTGGTCAAGGGCGGCGATTTCCACGTCGTTCGCCCACGCAAGACCTATGAAGAGCTGATTGGCCTCGATTCGATCCCGCCCTGGCTCGACGCATAATTCGAAAATCCGAAGCGATTTTCGGATGGAATTCATGCGCCGCGCCCAACCAAGCAGCTTGATCACGTTTCGGCGAAATCCGATGAAAAAGCGGCCTTTACCGCCGCTTGCCCTCGTCTTCGCCACAAAGAATGTTATCTTCCTGTGAAAGGCGTCTCGCCGGACGCCGTAACTGCGGGCGTATGCGACGCCCCGCCATCTCCATGGGAGAGATAGCCATCAACGTCAGAGCGGGGAGAAAACCGGACCGATGACCAGCCCCAGCAACCTCAAGAAGGGCGCTCTCGCCACCCGTCCGGCGCTGGCGCGGCTGGTTGCGGTCAAGCGTCTCTTTGCTCGGGTGGTACTGATCTCGGAACAGATCCTGCCCCTGCTGCTGGTGCCGCTTTCGATCCTGGCTCTTTTCCTCTCGGCTGCCTGGTTCGGCATTTTCCGCATCGCGCCGGATGCTCTGCGCCTCGTCCTGCTTGCCGTTTTCGCGCTCGCCTTTGCCGTCTCCGTTTTCCCCTTCCGCCGCCTGCGCTGGCCGACGGTCGCCGAAGCCGATCGGATGCTGGAGGAGCGCAACGGCCTTGCCCACCAGCCTGTCACCGTACAGGAGGACGAGCCGGCTTTTGATACACCCTTTGCCCGGGCGTTGTGGCGGGAGCATCAGGAGCGCATGGCAGCGCGGATTGCGGCTCTGGACGCCGGCCTGCCGCGTCCTGACATCGCCCGTTACGACCGCTTCGCGCTCCGCACCATTCCGGCCCTGCTGCTGGTCACTGCTTTCAGCTTCTCCATGTCCAACAGCGGCGGCGCGCTCAGCGATGCCTTCACTGCTCCGGCCGAGACGTCGATCAATCCGGACCTGCGCGTCGATGCCTGGGTAACGCCGCCCTACTATACCGGGGAAGCCCCCGTCTACCTGACGGGCAGTGCTGCTAACACGGGCGACAGCGTCAACGTACCGCAATTCTCCGAACTTACCGTGCGCGTCACCGGCGCTTCGACGGATGAGAAGGTCTTGTTTCAGGCTGCCGGCAGCGGCAGCGGCAGCGACACCGGCGCCGAAATCCCCGAGCAGGCGGCGGATGCGAGCAAGCAGCCGCCGGCGAACGGCAATGCCGCCACGCCTCCGGCCGTACAACCGGTGTCCAACAACGCCGCCGCTCCGGCTGGCGCCGACGCCATGGTCGCCCGCACCCATGTGCTGAAGCTCGAAAAAGGCGGCAAGCTCACCGTCAACGGCAAATCCTGGTCCTTCAAAGTGGTCACCGACAAGCCGCCGGAAATCGCCTTCGACGGTATTCCGCACGGCAACCCCAACGGCGCGCTCGAAATGGGCTTCAAAGTCAAGGACGACTACGGCATCGAGGAGGCCCATGCCGAAATCGTGCCTGTGGAGACCGATCCCAAAGCCACGCCGCTTTACGGCCTGCCGGAATACAAGCTGGAGATTTCGCGCCGGGATCGCCGTAACGGCAAAGGGCTGGCGAGCCACGACCTGACGCAGGACCCGCTTGCCGGCAGGCAGGTGCGCATTACCCTCGTCGCCCGCGACGGCGCGGGCCAGACCGGCCGCAGCGCACCCTATGAAATGACCCTGCCCTCGCGCAATTTCACCGAGCCGCTCGCTGCCGCCGTTGCCGAGGAACGCCAGGTTTTCGCGCTGGACACCCGCAAAATGCCGGAGGCGATTGAACTCAATCGGTCGCTGACGATCCGGCCGAATGAGACGATCCCGGATCTCGGCAACTACCTGCTGCTCGAATCGGCGCTGACCCGTATGAAACTCGCTCGGGGCGATATCGCGCTGAAGGATACTGCCGACTATCTGTGGCAGATCGCGCTCGGCATGGAAGACGCACAGTTGACCGATGCGGAAAAGGCGCTGCGCGACGCGCAGCAGAAGCTCTCCGAGGCCCTGCAGCGCAATGCGTCCGATGCCGAGATCAAGAAGCTGATGGACGAACTGCGCAAGGCAATGAACGACTATATGAAGGAGCTCGCCGAGCGCATGAAGAACATGCCGGCGCAGCCAAACCAGAAGTCGGCCAATATCCTGCGCCAGCAGGACCTGCAGCGGATGATGGATCAGATCGAAAATCTGGCCCGTTCCGGCAACCGCCAGGCGGCGCAGCAGATGCTGTCCGAACTGCAGCAGATGATGAACAGCCTCCAGGCCGGACGGCCGCAACGCGGTCAGAACCAGCAGCAGAACGAAGCCAACGACAAGATGCGCCAGCAGATGGACAAGCTCGGCCGCATCCTGCGCGACCAGCAGAAGCTGATGGAGCAGACCTTCAAGCTCGACCAGGCCATGCGCGACCGCATGCAGCGCGGCGATCCCAACGAAGATGGTGACGATGCGCTGAACCAGCCCATGCCGGATCTGACCGATCCGACACAGCCGGATATGGGGCAGCGGGATCAGGGGCAGCAGGATCGGCAGCAGGGCCAGGAACAGCAAGGCCAGCAGAAGGGTCAGAAGCAGCAGGGCGACAATCAGACTGATAATATGACTGCCGATCAACTGCGTGATGCGCTGAAGCAATTGCGCAAGCAGCAGGATGAACTCGGCAAGCAGCTCGGCGAACTGCAAAAGGACCTCGGCTCCATGGGCATGAAGCCGAACCAGAATTACGGCAAGGCTCAACAGGAAATGAAGGGCGCCTCCGGCGACCTCTCCCAGGGCAATGGCGAAGCCGCCGTACAGGGCCAGGGCCGCGCGCTGGACGCCCTACGCAAGGGCACGCGCGATATGATGAACCAGCTTATGGCGCAGATGCAGCAACAGCAGGGTCAGGGCCAAGGTCAGCAGCAGGGACAAGTTGGCCAAGGTAATCAGAACGGCCGCGATCCTCTCGGCCGTCAACGCAACGATGGCAACTTCTTTGATGATGCAAACGAAAACAAGATACCGAACATCATCGATCCGCAACGCGCCCGCGAAATCCTCGATGCGATCCGCGAGCGGTTGAGCAACAACCCGTCATTTTCGGAAGAACGGCGCTATCTGGAGCGCCTGCTCGATCTTGGCCAGTAAGAGAAGAGCTGACGCCACCTTCGCCGCCACGGGCGAAGGTCATTGTCTGACATAACTGCTTAAGCCGCCAGCGCGCGGGCAACGGCCTTGCGGATATCCGGCAAAGCGAAAGGCTTGGCGACGACGTCGACGATCTTTTCCATGAGGTCGTCGGCGCGTTCGCGCTGCTCGGCATAGCCGGTCATTAAGAGGATTTTCATGCCAGGGCAGGTCGAGGCAGCCTGATGCGCCAGTTCGATACCGTCCATCACCGGCATGCGAATATCGGAGAGTAGCAGGTCGTAAGCCCCCTGCTTCAGCTTTTCCAGACCTTCGGCGCCATCGGCCGCCTCTTCGGTCTCGTGTCCGTCCAAGCGCAGGGCGCGCGCGACAAAGGTGCGAAGAGAATCTTCGTCTTCGGTGATCAGAATTTTTGCCATGGTCTATGCTCCGTGGTCCGTCATGTTCCGCGACCGAAATCACCAGAATTCCGTTTGCGATCGGTAAACGACGGCGGTGCGATGCGGCTCCGTGGTTAATGAGTCGTCATCGCTGGAGCATATTGGGACAGCTCAGATGAGCGCCGGATTGTCCCAAAACGGCAGCCATACTTGGCTCCCGATACGTCAGGCGTCCCCGGTTACCACGCCAACAAAGGGCAACTCGCGGAAGGCATAGGCAACGTCCATGCCGTAGCCGACGACGAAATAATCGGGGCATTCGAAGCCGACATAATCGGCCTCCAGCTCTTCCTGGCGCTTCACGCTCTTGTCGAGCAGCACGGCAAGCGTGACGTGGCGGGCGCCGCGCTCGTAGAGCAATTCCTTTGCGAATCGCAGCGTGCGGCCGGATTCCAGAATGTCGTCGATCAGCAGCACATCGCGATCCCTGACATCGCTGTCGATGTCCTTGACGATGCGCACGCCCTGGGAGACCGTGCCTGCGCCGTAACTCGAGAGCGTGATGAACTCGACTTCTGGCGCCAGTCCAGTCTCATGCAGCGCACGCAGCAGATCGGCGGCAAAGATGAACGAGCCCTTGAGAATGGCGATGACGAGGAGATCCTTCGTCGGTCCGCTGGCGATTTCCTTCGCCATGGCGCGATTGCGCTCGGCGATCTGCTCGGCGGTGAAAAGCGGCTCGATATTCTTCCCGCGTACGACAGGCATTGATTGGCATGCTCCATGGCTATTTTCGGCGCTTGTCCGCCGATCAAGCTCTAGCCCGTAGCACAAACCTGAGGGCCGACACACCCCCTAAGGCATGAAGGAGAGGCGAACATCCGGCATTTTTCCACCGGGATGCTGCAATCGCGTGGAAAATCCGCGGCTCTCATGCGGCCCGATACGGTTTACCGGCGGGTTCACCACCACGCTTGTCAGCAATTGACCGCCGGAGAAGATATCGGCGCGGACAGGCGGCACCGAGAGCGTGGCGCCGGTCTCGTTCTCGATGATACCGTTGACGGTGAGCACCCGCATGCCGTTCTCGTCGCGCGGCGTCAGCGTCACATGGGAAAACTGTAGCGGCTCCGAGGTGGCCTGTGCCGGCGTACCCGACAATCCCGAGAAGCCGCCGGCAAGCCCGAAGACCAGGATGGCCAGAGCAACGATGAGCGCCACGAAGCTGCGCCGCGAGGCTTGCTGCAGCCAGCCTTCGGCAAGGCGCAGGCCCGTGAGCGCATGCAGGAAAGTTCCCTTGGGAGCCGGCCGCGGCGATTGGCTGGGGCGGAAAGCCCCGTCGCGAGCGTTGCTGCCCGAGGCGGTTCTGATGCGGCTGGGAATGACCGTCACGAACTCGGCGTCGACGACATCCGGCTTCGGCCCAAAGCGGCGCGATAGTCCCGAACCCAATGCGCGTTCGGGCGGCAGCAGGTCATAGATCAATCCCGCCTGTTGTTGGCGGTGGCGAAAAGTGCCCATGACGATCTCCCTTTCCGGTGATCCACATGGTTTCAACGCCCACCTGAATTCTGGGCATTGAAACGAATCCTGCCCAGTCGTAAATTTTAATAGTTAATGCTTCGCAAAGATCGCCATGAATCGGGCGCCTTTCCAGCAAAATTTACCGGCTGTTAACGCCCTTGGTTAACAAGTCGCCTGATTGAACACTGCGGAAGAGTGGACTGCCCGTTGATTCATTTTGAGAACGTCGGTTTGCGCTATGGTATGGGTCCGGAAATCCTCCGTGACCTGACCTTCGACATTCCGCGAAAATCGTTCCAGTTCCTGACGGGACCTTCCGGCGCCGGCAAGACGACGTTGCTTCGGCTTCTCTTCATGTCGCTGCAGCCGACCCGCGGACTGATCCGCATGTTCGACCGCGAGATTTCCTCGATCCCGCGCAACGAGCTGCCGTTGCTGCGCCGCCGCGTCGGCATCGTCTTTCAGGACTTCCGGCTGCTGGAGCATCTCACGACATACGAAAACGTCGCCCTGCCGCTGCGCGTGCGCGGCAAGGAGGAAAGTTCCTATCGCACCGACGTGCTGGAACTGTTGAAATGGGTCGGCCTCGGCGAACGCATCAATGTGTTGCCGCCGGTGCTGTCGGGCGGCGAGAAGCAGCGCGCCGCCATTGCCCGCGCCCTGATCGACCGCCCCGAGATCCTGCTCGCCGACGAACCGACCGGCAATGTCGATCCACCCATGGCACGGCGGCTGCTGAACCTGTTCCTCGAACTCAATCGCCTCGGCACGGCGGTCGTCATTGCCACGCACGACCTCACCCTCATGGATCAGATCGAAGCCCGGCGCATGATTTTATCGGGAGGGCATCTCGATATCTATGACTGAGCCCGCTCCCCGCAGGAAAGCCTCGAATGCCGGGGCTGCCAACAACCAGGAAAGACCCGTCGCATCTCCGCCGGAGAAGAGGCGGCCGGAAATGCGCGTGCGCCCGACCGGACCGATCGTGCCGTCCTCCAACATCCAGGGCAATGCGCTGATCGTCGTTATCGCCATCATGGCCTTCCTCGCCTGCCTGACGCTCGGCGCCGTCAGCATGGTGCGCTCGACGGCGGCAAGCTGGGAGAGCCAGATTTCCCGCGAGATCACCATCCAGATCAAGCCGGACGACAATCTCGATATGGACAAGGCGCTGGCCAGCGCCCGCGACATCGCGCTCGGTTTCGTCGGCACCAAGTCCGGCCAGATCGTCGACGAGGCGGCGACCGCTCGCCTGCTCGAACCCTGGCTCGGCGCCGGCCTCGACCTCAAGGAGCTGCCCGTCCCGCGCCTGGTGATCATCACGATCGACGAAACGCATCCCCCCGATTTCGAGGCGATGCGCAACCTCCTCAAGGATCAGATTCCGCAGGCGACGCTGGATGATCACCGCACCTGGGTCGATCGGCTCGTCTCCATGGCGCACACTACCGTTTTGATCGGCACCGGCGTCCTGCTCCTGGTTTTCACCGCCATGGTGCTGACCGTGGTGTTTGCCACGCGCGGCGCGCTCTCGAGCAATCGCCACATCGTCGAGGTGCTCCATTTCGTCGGCGCCGAGAGCACCTTTGTTGCCACCGAATTCCAGAAGCATTTCCTGAAGATCAGCCTGAAGGGTTCGGCTGCCGGCAGCGCGCTCGCCGCCCTGTTTTTCGCCAGCGCCGGCTTTCTGCAAAGCCGCACGATCGCGACGCCGCAGACCGACCAGGCAACCGCCCTGTTCGGCACATTCTCGGTCGGCGCGCTCGGCTATCTCGGCATCCTCGCCACCATGATCATCATTGCCCTGCTCACCACGGTCACGGCGCGCTTCACCGTCATGCGCACCATTTACGAGATCGATTTGATCCGCTCCGACCCCGGAAGAACCGAAACTGTGCAAAATTGACGCTAGGGCGATGATTTTTTTCGATCTAATGGTCTGTTCCTTGCCGCAATTGGCGCATAATAGCGAATCATGAGCATGGACCTGACGACTCGCAAGACCGTGAGTTCGCAGACGTTGCGAGAGCAATCCCGCAGCGACCGGCCTGTGCGGCGCAGCCTCTTCCGAAGGTTTTTGCGCTGGGGCGGCTTCGGCTTCATCATCCTTGTCGCCGTTGTCTTCGGCGGCTTCCTGCATTTCGCCGATTCGATCACCACGCTGAAGCCGCCGCCGGAACCGAAGGCGGATGCCATTGTCGTGCTGACTGGCGGCTATCAGCGCATAGGCCAGGCCGTGGAACTGCTGCGCACCGGCGCCGGCAACAGGTTGTTGATTTCCGGCGTCCATCCGACCACGACGCCGTCGCAAATCCGCAGGCTGACCCAAAGCCCCGTCAGTCTCTTCAATTGCTGCGTCGATGTCGGTTATGACGCCCTCGACACCATCGGCAATGCCCGCGAGGCCGCGAAATGGATCCACGCCAGAGGCTACAAGAGCATACTGGTGGTGACGAACAACTATCACATGCCGCGCAGCCTGGCCGAGCTGAAATATGTCGATCCGGCCACGGATTTCATTCCCTATCCGGTGGTCAATTCCGATCTCAAGACCAAGAACTGGTTCACCGACCCCAATGCGCTGCGCACCATGCTCTCCGAATATGCCAAGGTTCTTCTCGCCGGCGCCCGCAATCTCACGGGTCTCGGACGCCCGCTCGGCCTGCGCTCGCGGGAGACGGACGATGATCCGGACTAAGATACTTGGCGACACATGGACCGACTTTTTATTGACAGCGTAATCGTGTAGGCAAAGCTTCAGATGCTGGCGAAAGCCGGCGTGTTGGGAAAGCCTTTGATGATCACCTTGCGTTCGATCCTGTTCAATACGACCTTCTATGCCAACCTGATCATTCGCATGATCGTGCTTTCACCGATCTATTTCCTGATGCCGCGCAAGGCCGGCTACGCGATCCCCAAGGCCTGGGCGAAATCCAGCGTCTGGCTGATGGAGAAGATCGTCGGCACCACCTTCGAGATCGAGGGCTTGGAGAATATTCCCGCCGGCAGCTACATCTTCGCCCCGAAGCATCAATCCTTCTGGGATACCTTCGCACTGCTGCCCTATCTCGATGATCCGGTCTACATTCTGAAGCGCGAGCTGATGTGGATTCCGCTGTTCGGCTGGTATGCGAAGAAACAGCGCATGATCCCGGTCGACCGCAGCGCCCGCGGCAAGGTGATGTTCGACGTGCTGAAGCGCACGCGGGAAGAGCTTTCTACCGGCCGCCAGTTGATCATCTATCCCGAGGGCACTCGCCGTCCGCCGGGGGCCGAGCCGGTCTATAAATACGGCATCGCCCGCATGTATCGTGATCTCGACATTCCCGTCGTCGCCGTGGCCATGCATCCCGGCCTGTTCTGGCCGCGCCGCACCTTCCGCAAGTATCCCGGCCATTTCAAGGTGCGCATCCTGCCGCCGATCCCGCCGGGCCTGGATCCGGACGCCTTCTTCGCGCGATTGCTTGAGGAGACGGAAGAGGCTAGCGACGAATTGCTGGTCGAAACCATCGCCAACAATCCGCATCTGCCGGTCCCGCCGACGGCCGCGCGGCGCCTGGCCGAGATCGCAAAAGCGAAGATGGCGACCGCGGTTTAGGACGCCTCCCGCATCCGCTCGATCTCGCCCGCCACCTGCTCCAGCCATTGATCGCGAATGCCCATCTCGCGCAGATGCGTCAACGTATTGAAGACATAGGCATCGTTCGGTCCGGACTGTCCGACGGCGGAATCGACGATATGGGCCGCCTCTACGGCATCGAGCGTGCCGGCATATTGCTGATGATTGCGGTCGACAATATAGGCGACGGCAGCTACCCTTCGGCCATCCGCGAGACGAATGGGCAGCGTCCTTTCCAGATAGACGTTGGTGACCAACTCCCGCTCGCGCAGATAGCTCAGCACCTCGTCCCGCTCGGCGGCTGCTATGCTGAATGCCATGCCGCGGCAGGAGCCGCCGTGATCGAGGCCGAGCACCAGGCCGGGATTTGCCTCCGTGCCGCGATGGACCCAGGAATGGACGCAAAGGGAGCGGCGGTAGCCGAAAATCAAGGCCTCTGCTTTTTCAACATAGCTAAACCCCGGATTCCACATGAGTGATCCGTAGCCAAATACCCAAAATTCGTCCATATCCAACGCCAAATCATTGTGAACACATAGGTTCAACCATTGGAGAACAACATGGCAGCGTCAAGCCAGAGCGTAGCATCCGGCAGAGGCAAACGCATGTGGCTCATCGGGCTGGGGCTGATCGTGATCCTTGCCGGGCTTTATACCGGCGGTTGGTTTTATGCGACCACGATGGTGAAGACGACCGTGCTGAAGGCGCTCGGCGAGCAGAAAGACGCAGGCATTTCGGGCGAATGCAGCGACATGGCCTTCAGCGGCTTTCCCTTCTCCATCGGCCTCTCCTGCGCCAAGGTGACCGTCGACGATCATGTGAAGGGCGTTTCCGCCTCCTTCGACAATCTGCATGCCTCGGCGCCGGTCTATCAGCCGAACCATGTCGGCTGGAGCCTGAAATCGCCAGCGGAGATCCGCACCGCGCAGGGTTTGACGGTGTCGGCCGAATGGACGGATCTGCAATCGAACCTCGTCGCCAAGGGCCGTGGCGTGGCGCAGAGCGAGACCGTCATCGATGGGCTAAAGGCTGGCATCGTCTCCTCGTTCACCGGCCAGAGCGCCGACGTGACCGCCGCGCACACCGAAATGCACGCGCGCCAGAACGGCGACGACCTGGAACTGGCGATCGGCATCGAAAATGCCAATGCCGTCATCAAGGATTTTCCGCAGACGCTGCCGACGGCATCGACAAGCGCCGATATCACCTTGACCGGCAAGGCAGGCTTGCTCGACGGCAGCGACGGACACGGCCTTTATGGTGCTGCAGGCGTTCTTCGCAAGGTGGTGATCGATATCGGCGACGGCCGCGTCATGACCCTTTCCGGCCCCTTCAATTTCGACGATCAGGGCTTTCTGTCCGGTCAGTTCAAACTGGAGATCAATCAGATCGGACCATGGGGCGACAGCCTGAAAGCAACGATCCCGGCGGCCAAAAACATGATCGATACCGCCACCAAGCTCCTGAAGTCGCTCGCGGCAGGCGGTGACAAGGTCTCCGTCGATCTCACCGCCGATCGCGGCCGCCTCTCGCTCAGCGGCTTCATTCCGCTCGGCAAGATCCCGCCGATCTGAGAATCAACACCTTCGCCTCAGGGGGGCGAAGGTTATGTCGATACCTACTTCTTCACATCCAGCGCGTGACGCCCGAAATCCGGGGCGTCGACGTCCTGGCCGGCCTCGACGATCGAGCGGCGGATGGCGCGTGTGCGGGTGAAGAGATCGAAAATCTTGTCGCCCTCTCCCCAGCGGATTGCCCGCTGCAGATAGGCAAGATCTTCCGAGAAACGCGCCAGCATTTCCAGAATGGCATCGCGATTGTGCAGGCAGACGTCGCGCCACATCGTCGGGTCGGACGCGGCGAGACGGGTGAAATCGCGGAAGCCGGAGGCGGAATATTTGATCACTTCCGATTCCGTCACCGTCTCCAGATCATCGGCCGTGCCGACGATGTTATAGGCGATGAGATGCGGCAGATGCGAAACGATCGCCAGCACCTTGTCGTGATGGGCGGCGTCCATCTCATCGACGCGCGAGCCGAGCGCTTCCCAGAAATGGCGAAGCCTTTTGACGGCGGCCTCGTCGGTGCCGGGGATCGGCGTGAAGATGCACCAGCGACCCTCGAACAGCCCGGCAAAACCGGCATCAGGCCCGGACTTCTCCGTGCCCGCAATGGGATGGCCGGGAATGAAATGCACATTGCCCGGCATATGCGGCTGCATCTGCGCGATGACGGACGCCTTGGTCGAGCCGACGTCGGTGACGATGGCGCCGGGCTTCAGATGCGCGGAGATTTCCGCCGCAACGCTTCCCGATGCGCCGACCGGCACGGAAACGATGACGAGATCGGCATCCCCAACGGCTTCGGCCGACGATTGCGTATAGCGGTCCCCGAGTTCGAGTTCTTCGGCACGCTTCAGCGTCTCGGCGCTCCGCGTCGAGATTACTACTTCCTTGGCGAGGCCGAGCCGCTTGATATCATAGGCGATCGACGAGCCGATCAGGCCGATGCCGATCAGCGCGATACGGTCGAACTGCACGCTGCTCATGCCTTGCGCCCCATGAATTCGGTCAGGGCATCGATGACGCCCAGATTGGCCTCTTCCGTGCCGATGCTCATGCGCAGCGAATTCGGGAAGCCGTAGGCACGCACCGCACGCAGGATATAGCCGCGGCTGGTCAGGAACTCGTCGGCATCGGCAGCACGTTTGCCCTCGATATCGGGGAAGTGAACGAGCACGAAGTTGGCGACCGACGGCGTCACCTCGAGGCCGATCGATTCGAAGGCCTTCGTCACTTTCTCGATCCAAAGCGTATTGTGCGCCACCGCCTTCTGGGTGAAGGCCTGGTCGCGGATGGCGGCCGCACCGGCGGCAATGGCGGCCGCGTTCATATTGAACGGGCCACGCACACGGTTCAGCGCATCCACCACATCGGCCGGCCCATACAGCCAGCCGACGCGCAGCGCCGCAAGCCCGTAGATCTTCGAGAAGGTACGGGTCATGACGACATTGGGATTAGAGGAGACAAGCTCGAGGCCGGCTTCATAATCGTTGCGGCGGACATATTCGGCATAGGCAGCGTCAAGCACGAGGATAACATGCTTCGGCAAGCCCGCCTGCAGACGGCGGATTTCGCTGACCGGCACATAAGTGCCCGTCGGGTTGGCCGGATTGGCGATGAAGACGATCTTGGTCTTGTCGGTTACAGCGGCAAGAATCGCGTCGACATCGACAGTACGATCCTTCTCCTTGACCGTCACCGGCGTTGCGCCTGCGGCCAGGATCTGGATCTTGTAGATCAGGAAGCCGTGCTCGGTGATGATGCCTTCATCTCCGGCGCTGAGATAGACATGGCAGAGCAGGCCGAGCAGCTCATCGGAACCGTTGCCGCAGAGGATATTGGCGGTGTTCAGGCCGTGAATGTCGGCGATCGCCTGACGCAACTCCGTGGCCTGCCCGTCCGGGTAGCGTTCCAAATGCTCGCCGGCTGCGCGGAAGGCTTCGATGGCCTTGGGGCTTGCACCGAACGGCGTCTCGTTCGAGGAGAGCTTGAACACCCGCGCCACGCCCGGCGCATGCTCCTTGCCCGGCACATAGGCGGCGATATCGAGAATGCCGGGGCGCGGGACGGGCTTGCTCATTTCCATGCTCATGGGATCGACCTTGGGAAGGGCCGGAAAATTCCGGCTTTAGACATCTCGTGGCATTAATGCGGATTGACGAATTTGTCGAGTGTTTGCCAGTTGGCAAGCCTGCTCATGCACCGTCGCGCGTCGTCGGTATGCCGCGCGGCGCCAGCACCGGCACGAAGACGCGGCGCGAGGCGCGGACGGCGACCGGCAGGCCCTGGTAAAGCCGCTTCTGCGCCTCGACGATGATGACGCCGGAAAAAGCCGGCCAGAGCGTACGCCCGATCCGTTCGAAGGCGCGTCTGAGCCGCAGGACGGTGCGCAGCTTCGAGGGCGGAAAGAACAGCGCCTCGGCGGTCGCACCCGGCGTAAAGTTGGTCTCTCGCAGCAGTGAAGTAAGCTGCCCTCGCGAATAGGGCCGGCCGGAGCCGAAGGGTGTATGCTCCATGCGCGCCCATACGCCCGTGCGGTTCGGCACGACGATGACGAGCCGGCCGCCAGGCGCCAGCACTCGCCAAAGCTCCTTCAGCGTCTCGCGCGGGCTTTCGGCGAATTCCAGCGAATGCACCATCAGAACCCGGTCGATGGAACTGTCCGGCAGCGGCAATTCCTCGTCGAAGATCAATGCTGTCGCCGAAACCGAATCCACCGGCCAGTTCACGGCGCCCTGCCCGGCCGGCATGAAGGCGAAAGTGCGTTCGGTGTCGGCGCGGAAACGATCGAGATAGGGAACGGCATAGCCAAGGCCGACAAGCCGTTCTTCCGGCAGCCGCGACCAGATCGAGGAAAGCGCCATGGCGATAGACTGCTCGGCCAAGCGCCCAAGCTCGGAATGATAGAATTGGCGGAGATCGACGATATCGGCGTGCATCGCCACAAATGTTATCAGCCACCCGTTGGACTTCAAGGCCGAACCGCCTACATTCCGATTCAAGCGCATCGATAAGGACTATTTCGACCATGAAACCCTTGGAATTAGAGGTATTTATCTGCCGCTCAGACAATTTCGGCGTGCTCGTCCATGATCCAGAAAGCGGCTACACGGCGTCGATCGACGCGCCTGAAGCAGAGCCTATCCTGGCAGCCGCCAAGCGTCGGGGCTGGACGATTACCCACATCCTCACCACCCATCACCACACCGATCACGTCGAGGGCAATCTGGCGCTGAAGGAGCAATTCGGCTGCGAAATCATCGGCCCGATCAATGAAGCAGTCGCCATTCCCGGCCTCGACCGCGCCGTCAGCGACGGTGACACCTTCGAGTTCGGTGATCATACCGTCAACGTCATCGAGACACCGGGCCATACGGCTGGTCATGTCTGTTACCACTTCGAGGATGACAAGCTGCTTTTTGCCGCCGACACGCTCTTTGCGCTCGGCTGCGGCCGGCTGTTCGAGCGGCCGGCGGCGGATATGTGGGCATCCCTGCAGAAGCTTGCCGTATTGCCGGACGAAACGGCAATCTATTTCGGCCATGAATATACGCTGTCCAACGCCCGCTTTGCCGTTACCATCGATCCCGACAATGAAAGGCTGAAGGCGCGCGCCGCCGATATCGAGGCGCTGAGGGCCGAAGGCAAATTCACCATTCCGACGACGCTCGCGCTGGAGAAAGAAACCAATCCCTTCCTGCGCGCCGCCGATCCATCGATCCGCAGGAATCTGCTGATGGAAAGCCGCAGCAACGAGGAAGTCTTTGCCGAAATCCGCAAGCGCAAAGACAATTTCTGATGCGGCCGGAAGAGATCATCGAGGCACTTTCCATGCAGCCGCATCCGGAAGGCGGCTGGTATGTACAGACGTTCCGCGACGAGCATGGCGGCAACCGCGGCCATTCGACCGCGATCTACTATCTGCTACAGGCGGGCGAACGCTCGCATTGGCATCGGGTGCGCGACGCCGCGGAGGTCTGGCACTACTATGCCGGCGCACCGCTTGCGCTGTATCGCTCCGCCGACGGCAAAACGAGCGAGACGATCGTCCTCGGCGTCGACCTTGCAAAAGGCGAGCGTCCGCAGGCGATCATCCCCGCCGATTGGTGGCAGGCGGCCGAAACTCTCGGCGATTTCACCCTCGTCGGCTGCACGGTCGCGCCGGGCTTCGAATTTTCCAGCTTCGAAATGGCCGCTCCCGGCTGGAAGCCTTCATCAGACTGAGCTTTTCCCGTTCATTGATATCGCGTACGACCCAAGGTGGCTGCTTTGCGCGCAGCCGCCTTGAAAAACCTTCACGCTGCCGCAGCTTTACACGGGGAGAGAGAAATTGGTTGATGTGGAGGAGATTTTTTCGTGCGCTTGTTGTTCCCCGTGTTTGTTTTGGCGGGCTGTGTCATGAGCCTTCCCGCCGCTGCCCTTGACGCTCCCGCCGCACCGCCGGCGGAACGTCCGCTGAAGGAATTCGTCACCTCCGTCGGCAAAGACGGATCGATCACCTTCCGCCTCTACGCTCCTTCGGCAAAAGCCGTCACCGTCGTTCTCGGCTCGCACGATCCGATCGCGCTGCAACGCGGCGATGACGGCATATGGGCTGCCAAAACCGAGCCGATGAAGCCCAACCTCTATGAATACTATTTCAACGTCGACGGCTTTCGCAGCATCGATCCCGGCACAAATTCGCCCAAGCCGCAGCGGCAGGTGAATACCAGCCTCATCCTCGTGCCCGGCAGCATCCTCGATATTCGCAATGTTCCGCACGGCGACCTGCGATTGGTGACACTACATTCCAAAGCGCTCGATTCGGAGCGCCAGATGTATGTCTACACACCGCCCGGCTATAGCAATCCGACGAAGCCACTACCCGTGCTCTATCTCTATCACGGCTTCGGCGACACGGCCGCATCCTGGATTGCGCAGGGACGGGCACCCCAGATTCTCGACAATCTGCTGGCGGAAAAGAAGATCGAGCCGATGATCGTCGTCATTCCGGACACGGAAACCGACGTGCCGGATGCGGTTGCGGAGAATTTCCCCGCCGCCGAACGCCGGAAAAACTTCTATCCGGCAAATGCCGAAGCAGCGGATCGAGAACTCATCGAGGATCTCATCCCCTATATGAAAAACCATTACCAGGTGCGCAGCGATGCTGACGGACGTGCGGTCGCAGGCCTGTCGCAGGGCGGATACCAGGCGCTCGTTTCCGGCCTCTCGCATCTCGGCACCTTCGGCTGGGTCGCGACCTTCAGCGGGGTGAGCACGACCACCGTGTCGAACAAGGCCGTTGACGCAGCCTTGAGCGGCCCTGACAAGGTCAACAAGCTACGCAACTTCACGGTGACGGTTGGAAGCAAGGACCAGGTCGTCGGCAAGGACGTCGCCGGCCTGAAGGCGATGCTCGAAGAGAAGAAAATCAAACACGACTATCAAGAATACCCGGACCTCGGGCATGAGATGGATGTCTGGCGGCCGTCGCTGATCGCATTCCTGCAAAAAGTCTTCAAGGAATAGGCGGCAACGACCGGAGCGGAGCTATTGCGCCGCTTCCGCCTGTGCCGGGCCGGTATTGTCCCGGCGCAGGATCATCCTGTGCGCTGCCAGCACCGCCCCGCCGGTGACCAGAATGCAGGCAAGCGCGATGCTCCAGCTAGGTTCGGCAAAGCCGAACAAAGTGAGGATCAGCGTCGAGAGCAGCGGTGCAGCATAGCTCGCCGCGCCGAGAATCTGGATATCGCCGTTTTTGACGCCGTAATCCCAGGCATAGAAGGCAGCGCCTACCGGAAAAAGCCCGAGCCCGAATACCGCAATCCATTGCGACGCCGCTTCCGGCCAGATCGTATCCTCCAGGCCAAGATGGCAGACGAAGGAAAGGGCTGATGTCGCCAGACAGAAGATAGTGACGACATCGGTCGATACCGCCTCGAATCGGCGGGTGATCAACGAATAGCCGGACCAGGTGAAGGCGCAGAGAAATGCCGCACCGTAGCCGATGGCATGGGCTCCCTCGAAGTGAAACCCGTTGCGGCCGACGATCAGCACCGTGCCGGCAAGACCCATCAGCGCGCCGACGATATGGTACCAGCGCAGCCGCTCGCCCGGCAGGAGCGCTGAGCCGACCACGATCAACAGTGGCCAGAGATAGGCGATCAGCCCCGCCTCGACCGCCGGCGCATGGCGCAGCGCGGTGAAATAGAGGAAATGATAGCCGAACAGCCCGGCGATGCCGGTGATCCAGACCTTGGCCGGCTGGCGCAGCAACTGCAGGCGCTCCGGCCTCACTGCGAGAACAACGATGCCGGGAATGCTGCCGATGGCGAAACAGACGGCAAGCAATTGAAACGGCGGCATCTTACCCGATGCCACCGTCAGCAACGCCAGAAACGACCACATCACGATGGCCGCAAATCCCGTCAATGTTGCGCGAAACTTCAAGTCGGCCCCCAGTCTGTCACCGCGGGCTGCTTCTGCATCGAAAGCCCGCTAGCTGCCGTATTTCACGGCAGTAATCGTCACCGTCCCGTATTGCGTCGGGATACGGACATAGACAGGCGCATATACATTCATGGCATCGGCCTTGGCAAACCAGATCTCCATGCCGTCGCTCTTGGCGAGATAGAGATAATCCTTGCGCGTTCCCTTATAGCCGCTCTTCGGCGTGAAGCGTACACCACAGGCAATCGTCTTACCCTTGAAACCATCCGTCGAAAACGGGTGCGATCCCTTCGGCGACAGTTTCAGATCCATGCGCATCTCGCCGTCGAAGACAGGCAAGGTCTGATTGCAGAAGTTGAGATTGGCGGTCGCCGGAAAGATCATGCCGGAAATCGGATCGAGTACCGAGTGCAGATCTCCGTTGCTGAGCGGAATCCAGCTTTGCGGCCGCTTCGGCTCCGGCGTGATCGTATTCGACGTCACATTGCCGTCGGTATAGGCGACATCATAGGTGCGTTCCTTCTTTCCGCTCTTGTAATAGAGCGTGTAATGCGTCGCCTGCAGCTTGTTATCGCCGACGGTGCCGGTCACATCGGTTTTCGCATCGATCGACGTGACGAGATCGGCGAGGCCCGCCGACGTAATATCGCCCCGGATGGTAAACTGCTTATCCTTGACCTCGGTCTTGAAATCCGCCCTCGCGATCGGAAAACCGGCGAGCGACACGCGATACTGTGTTTCATGCCGCAGTTCCTCGGCCGATGCCGCCAAGGGCATCGACGCCAGCAGGGCCGAAACAAAAAGCCACCTTCCAAAATGAACCATGACCAAAGCCTTCAACAAAGAGCAGACAGCATATATAGGCGCTTTATGCCCTTGCTGCGACAATCAGAAAACAGCAGCTTTTTGACGGAATTGCGGGAAAGCTCAAGGTTTGGCTTGACGTAGCCGGTCGCTCTGACTATAGAACCGCAACTTTCCAATTATGGCCTGTTGGATTGCGCGCCGGGTTTTGCCCGGGATGACTATCCGATGGCCAAGAAAAACAAAAGTAGGTGTACTATGTCCCGCATGTGCGAATTGACCGGCAAGGCCGTCCTCGTGGGCAACAATGTCAGCCACGCCAACAACAAGACCAAGCGTCGGTTCCTGCCGAACCTCTGCCAGGTCACGCTGATTTCTGACGTTCTTGGCCAGCGTTATCGTCTGCGCGTTTCCGCTGCAGCACTCCGCTCGGTCGAGCATCGCGGCGGTCTCGACGCTTTCCTGATCAAGGCAAGCGAAAACGAGCTCAGCATGCGCGCCCGCCTGCTGCGTCGCCAGATCGTCAAGAAGACCGCTGAAGCTGCTGCCGTAGCAGCCTAAGCTTCCGCGCTTCTAGAAATAATACGGGCTGAAAGGCTTGCACGGATAACCTCCGGACAAGCCTTTTTCCATGCCCGGTTTGTTCCTCGAACTGGTGGCATCACCCAGGATAAAAAAATGCTGACGTCACGCTATACGCTTGTCTACGTTCTGCTGATGACGCTCGTCGTCGTCGCCTCCAACATCCTCGTGCAGTATCCGCTGCAGGCTGAGCTCGCCGGTATCAATCTCGCCGACATCCTGACCTGGGGCGCTTTCACCTATCCCGTCGCCTTCCTGATCACCGACCTGACCAACCGCCAGTTCGGGCCGAAGGCCGCGCGCAAGGTGGTCTTCGCCGGCTTCGTCGTCGGCGTTACGCTATCTTTCTTCACCGCACAGCCGCGTATCGCGATCGCCTCCGGCTCAGCCTATCTCGCTGGCCAGCTTCTCGATATCTCGGTCTTCAACCGCCTGCGCCGTATGGCCTGGTGGCGCGCGCCGCTGTTCGGTTCGCTGATCGGCTCGATGCTGGACACGGTGATGTTCTTCTCCTTCGCCTTCGCGCCCTTCTTCGTCTTCTTCGGCCCCAACGATCCCTTCGCAATCGACTGGGCGCCAATTCTCGGCACTTTCTCGACCTCGGCGCCGCGCTGGATTTCCTGGGCGATCGGCGATTTCTCGGTGAAGATGACCGTCGGCTTGGTCATGCTGCTGCCCTATGGCGCGCTGATGAACGTGTTGAAGCCGATGTCGCAGCGGCAGGCACGAGTGACCGCAAGCACCTGAATTAAGGCGGCCGGAGCGACCGAAACTCCTCCCGGCTCTTTTCATGCGGCCTCGCCCATCGACATCTTTTACCCTATCTCAAGCCATTTGCTGGCGGTGCCACAGATAGGCGCGGACGAGATCGCCAAGTTCTATCCTCAAGACCTCCCACCCAAGTTCATCGCGATTCGGGGCGGTATCGATGCCCCCTTCGATGGCGGCGGCGAGCATCCGCCCCGCCACCTCATCACGAGCACGAGCACGATTGCGCTCGCCCGAGCTCGCGGCGATCAAGGCTTCGTCACAAGCGAGGAACGACCGGCGGCTCTTCCTTCACCGCATCGGCGAATTTGCGCATAAGCCGCACCAATTCGTCGATCTCGTCCGGATTCCAGCTTTCGAAGATGGCGCGCCCGATCCTTTCGCGCGCCGCGTCGACCAGATCGGTCATCGCCTTGCCTTTTTCGGTGATGACGGCCTCACGGACACGACGGTCGGCAGCACTCCCCTTTCGCTCGACCAGCCCGAGGCTTTCCAGCTTTGCGACCTGGCGGCTGACGGTGGTGTAATCCCGCCCGACGCGATCGGCCATTTCCACCACGCCGATCGGCCCGAACCGCTCGATACCGACAAGCAACGGAAATAGTGCCCGGTCCAGCGGAATTCCCGCCTCCTTGATCAGCACTTCATCGCGCTGCGGTCGATTTATCACCGCGACGATATCGAGAACCGCCCCATGCAGTTGGCGCAGTTGATCGGCAATATGTGTATTTTGCACTTTTTTTGTTGACGACATTCCTGACTCCCCATATATGTGCATTATACACGTATCATCGAAATCCAAAAGGATAAATGTCATGAAAGCTGCAATCGTCAGGGAAGCAGGGCACGCGCCCGTTTACGGAGATTTCGGCGGGTGAGGTTCGCGTCACCGTTACCGCCGCTGCCATCAGCCATGTCGTCAAGGGCCGGGCCTCAGGCAAGCACTACAGCTCGCACGGCCAGCTCCCCTTTGTCGTCGGCATCGACGGCGTGGGCCGGCTTGACGACGGACGTCGGGTCTATTTCGTCGTGCCGAAAGCGCCGTTCGGCAGCATGGCGGAACACGCCGTGGTGTCCCCGGCCCATTGCATAGCCATGCCCGACGATATCGACGACATCACCGCTGCCGCCATTGCCAATCCCGGCATGTCCTCCTGGGCCGCCTATACCGAACGCGCCAAACTCAAGGCCGGCGAGACCGTACTGATCAACGGCGCCACCGGCACCGCCGGCCGCCTCGCCGTACAGATCGCCAAACATCTCGGCGCAAGCAAGGTGATCGCCACCGGCCGCAACATCGACACCCTACGCTCGCTCGCGGCGATTGGCGCCGATGTGACGATCCCCCTGGTGGAAAACGACGCCGCTCTGGAGGAGACCTTCAAGCAACAATTCGCCGAGGGCGTAGACGTCGTCATCGACTACCTCTGGGGGAGAAGCGCCGAACGCCTCCTGATCGCCGCCGCCAAATTCGGCCGAGATGCCGTGCCCCTGCGATTCGTGCAGATCGGTTCCAGCAGCGGGGCGGATATAACATTGCCGAGCGCGGTGCTGCGTTCTTCCGCAATCGAGCTGATGGGCAGCGGCATCGGCAGTATATCGGTCGACCGGCTCATCCAGGCCGTCGGCGAGCTGTTGCGGGCAACCACTTCGGCTGGCTTCACGGTCGCAGCAAAGCCCGTTCCCCTCTCCGACGTCGAACGGGCATGGCCGGAGGATGACAGCGCGCGGCGCACCGTCTTCACGATGAATGCCGGGATGTCCTGAGGAACCAGGTCAAAGGCGCGGGCCGCTATTTCATGCTGACTGCCGTATCATCCCTCAGCCGGAATTCCAGCATTAGGCTTCGCTGCAGGATCGAATGGTTGTCGTCGGAGACCATGATCAAGTGGATCGTACCATCGGCAGCCCGGAAGGCGTCCAGCCCTTCCATATTGTCGATCTGAAGATTGGACCCTGCTTGGAAGATGACGTTGCCGTCGACGACCGCGCCCGGCTTGATGTCGCCGCCCGCGATGCGGCGGATACGTACGCCGATACCGTGCGCCAGATCGAAGCGCCGCTCCAGCAGCAGTAGATCGCCGTCGGGTAGGAAAACACCGTCGCTGGCATCGAAATCGTCATAATGGCGCACGGTAAAGCGGCCCTTCAACGGTCCGTCCAGAATCGCCGCCAGCATGTTCCCCTGATCGTCCAGGCTGCGCTCCGCGACGATCACCGCTGCTCCCGCAAGCGGGCTCGATTGCGGTGCAATCATCAGGGCTTCCAGGCTGCGGTTGCCGCGCAATAGTTTCTTCGGAATCAGGATCGGAACGCTGCCGTCGGGCGGAGAAGTCTCGAAACCAGGATCGGGATAGGTGTCGACGCGATGATTCTGCTCATAGCTGACGAGCACATGGTTTCCCCGCAGCGCCAGCCCTTCCGCATCCATCGCGCCTTTGCCGGCATCCGTCTCGCCGAAGCGATCGATCATCGGCATGATGTGGGCATCGACAATGCGCCTCAGCCTGCCGTCCTCATCGCGCTCGATGGCCCCCGTCAGCCAATGACCGGTATCCAGGACCGAAACGAAATGACGCTGATCAGGACGGAAGCGGATGGCGGAGAGGGCGCCGAGAAGTGCGTTGCCGGAGCTGAGTTCAAGACCGCCGAGAAATTCGAGCGCACCGAACCGTGTCTGTTCGGAACCGGGCTTGAATGCCGTTATCGCCGTCGCGTGTATTTCCGCCGGCCCACCTTCCGACGTATCCATAGAGCCGCAGCCGGCGAGCAGCATCACAAGCATGGTCGCGCGGCAAAGGCGTTTCATGGGCTCTCACGGGGCCTTGCAACTAGAGCAATTCCAGGAAAAGTGCGTAGCGGTTTTCCGTCCGGAATTGCGTGAAAACAAAGAGATGGAGCAGTTCAGCGATTCCGTGAAGCGATGAACAGCTCTAGGCGGAAAATCGGCGGAAGCACCGGCCGGAAGGCCGATACAGGTTGGACTATAGGCTGTTCAGCTTGCGCGACGCATACGCGGCAGGCTGGCCTGATCCTCAAACAGCGACGCGAGCTGTTCGGTCATGGCGCCAGCCAACTCGTCGGCATCGACGATCGTCACGGCGCGGCGATAATAGCGCGTGACATCATGGCCAATGCCGATTGCCAGCAGCTCCACGGGCGACCGCGTCTCGATCTGCTCGATCACGGCGCGCAGGTGCCGCTCCAGATAGTTGCCCGGATTAACCGACAGCGTCGAATCATCGACCGGCGCGCCGTCCGAGATCATCATCAGGATGCGGCGCTGCTCGCGGCGGCCGAGCAGGCGGTTATGGGCCCAGATCAGCGCCTCGCCGTCGATATTTTCCTTGAGCAGGCCTTCGCGCATCATCAGGCCGAGATTGGTTCTCGCCCGTCGGTAGGGCTCGTCGGCCGATTTGTAGATGATGTGGCGGAGATCGTTGAGCCGGCCGGGCGTCTGCGGCTTGCCGCCGGCGAGCCATTTCTCACGTGCCTGTCCGCCCTTCCAGGCCTTGGTGGTAAAGCCGAGGATTTCGACCTTGACGCCACAGCGTTCCAGCGTGCGCGCCAGAATATCAGCGCAGGTCGCGGCGACGGTAATCGGCCGGCCGCGCATCGAACCGGAATTGTCGATCAGCAGAGTCACGACCGTATCGCGGAATTGCGTGTCGCGCTCCATCTTGAAGGAGAGCGCCTGCATCGGATCGATGATCAGGCGCGTCAGGCGCGCCGGATCGAGATAGCCCTCTTCCAGGTCGAAATCCCAGGCGCGGTTCTGCTGCGCCATCAACCGGCGCTGCAGGCGGTTCGCCAGCCGCCCTACGGCGCCCTGAAGATGCGCGAGCTGCTTGTCGAGGAAGGCACGCAGGCGCTCGAGCTCCACCGTGTCGCAGAGTTCCTGCGCCGTGGTCGTCTCGTCGAACTCCTCGGTGAAGACGTGGTAGTCGACCTTTTCGTTGAAGTCGGCGAAGGGCGTATTCGGACGGCGGGTCTCTCCCGGAGTCTCCGAATCCTCTTCGCCCTCTTCGCTCATGTCGTCGTCGGAGATTTCGGCGCCATCCATCTCGCCGTCGTCCATCTGCTCATCGGAAGCTTCGCTGTCCTCGGCGGGCGCGGAGTCGGAACCGTCGTCGCTCTCGACGTCCTGATCATCCTGATCTTCGCCGCTCGGCTTGTCCTCCTCGGCAGACTCCTCATCGGAATCCGGCTCCATGTCCTCGTCGCCGTATTCCTCGGCCATGTCCATGGCCGTGAGCATATTGCGGACGACGCGGGCGAAGCTCTGCTGGTCGTTGATGGCAGAAAGCAGATTGTCGAGTTCGCCGCCGGTCTTGTCCTCGATGAAAGGACGCCAGAGGTCGAGCACCTTGCCGGCGCTTTCCGGCGGCCGCTGACCCGTCAGCTTCTCGCGCACGATCATCGCCATGGCCTCGCCGATCGGCGCGTCTTCCTGCCGCTCGATACCGGAGAAATTCGCCTTGGCGTATTTCTCCGAATTCATCGAATTGAGGTTCGCGGCCATGCCACTCATGCGCAGCGCGCCGATCGATTCCACGCGCGCCTGTTCGACAGCGTCGAAGATGGAGCGCGCCTCGGCGCCCTGCGGCGCCATGGTGGCGTGGACGCGGGCGTCGTGGCAGGCAAGCCTCAGCGCCATGGAATCGCCAAGGCCGCGCGTCACCGCCAGCTCATGCACCGTCGGCCGCTTCGAAAGCTCCGGCAGGCGAATGCGCTCGCCCGTCATCCCCGGGCGTTCGTTGGCGAAGGCCACTTCGACCTCGGCATCGCCGGCGATCGAGCGCACACAGCCGGTAATCGCCCGACGCAACGGCTCCATGTCCACCGGAGCGCCCGGCTTCGCTTTGGAATTGTCTCCGCGACCTGCCATGACTTGCTGGCTCTTCTCTTAGGCTTCGAGCACGATGTTGGCGGCGCTTTCCTTCAGCTCGACGCCGAAAGCGCGCTGATATTGCTCGGCGACCAGCGGCCGCTCCAGCTCATCGCACTTGTTGAGGAAGGTCACACGGAAGGCAAAGGCGACATCGCCGAAGATTTCCGCATTTTCCGCCCAGGTGATGACCGTACGCGGGCTCATGACGGTGGAAAGATCGCCGTTCATGAAGGCCGCGCGGGTCAAATCGGCGACGCGCACCATCTTGGACACGGTATCGCGTCCTTTCTCCGTGCGGAAAGACTTTACCTTCGCCAGTACGATATCGACTTCGTTGTTGTGCGGCAGGTAGTTCAGCGTCGTCACGATCGACCAGCGGTCCATCTGCGCCTGGTTGATCTGCTGCGTGCCGTGATAGAGGCCGGTCGTATCGCCGAGACCGATGGTGTTGGCGGTCGCAAACAGGCGGAAGGCCGGGTGAGGACGGATAACACGGCTCTGGTCGAGCAGCGTCAGGCGGCCGGACGATTCCAGCACGCGCTGGATGACGAACATGACATCCGGGCGGCCGGCATCGTATTCGTCGAAGACGAGCGCGACATTGTGCTGATAGGCCCAGGGCAGAATGCCGTCCTTGAATTCGGTGACCTGCAGGCCGTCCTTGACGACGATGGCATCCTTGCCGACGAGGTCGATACGGCTGACATGGCTGTCGAGGTTGATACGCACGCACGGCCAGTTGAGGCGGGCTGCGACTTGCTCGATATGCGAGGACTTGCCGGTGCCGTGATAGCCGGAGATCATCACGCGGCGGTTATGGGCAAAGCCGGCGAGGATGGCGAGCGTCGTCTCGCGATCGAACAGATAGTCGGTATCGAGGTCGGGCACATAGGCATCGCCCTTGCTGTACGCCGGAACGCGGATATCGGAATCGATTCCAAAGACTTCACGGACCGAAACGGTAGTGTCGGGAAGCTCGGAAATATCAAGGTCAATCTTGCTCATCATGTCTCCAAGGCGGGCGACTGTCACCCAGCCATATCAATCTCAGCTTTTTTCATCCGTGACGCCGCAGCTTATTGTCCGCATCCGTCCGTTCGGGACATCGGCGATACTTCTCCGGGACTGAAGCGAAACCTCGGCGCGATGAAATGATCGCTTACGAGCATTCTGGAACTGAGTCCCGGACAAGAAACGCCGCGCCCGGAAAGTTGGCCGAGGTGCAGCCAGCCAAAAGCGCACCTTGCCGCAGTCGCCTGCGGCCTCAGCCGATTTGGACCATACCTGATTGAAGACGGAGAGCAAGGACAGGAATTAACAAAAACCGTTTTGCTTCAACAATTGATAGGCCTGAATGACCGCGCGAAACCGTTCCTCCGAGCCGCGATCGCCGCCGTTGGCGTCCGGATGGTGCTTTTTCACCAGCTCCTTGTAACGGCTCTTGATCTCGGCGCTTGTGGCATTGGCACCCAGCCCCATCGTGTCGAAGGCTTTCGCCTCGAGCGTCTTCAACTTGCGCTCCTGGGGGAAGCGCGGACCGCGTCCCTGCCCCTGCCCGTCCTTGACGAAACCGAAGGGATCGCGAACGCGGGAATAGGAACCGGAGCGGATGTCGGATTGCAGCGGGCTGTTGCGCGCCGACTTGTTGACGCCGACGGTCCAGGTCGGGCGATGACCGGTGATGGCTTCCTTCTGGTAACGCGCGATCTCACCGTCCGAGAGGCCGGAGAAATAATTGTAGCCCTTGTTGTAATCTTTGACGTGCTCGAAGCAGAACAAAAAGAACTGCCCTTCCGCATTGCGCCCGACCGGCGCACGATGCGTACCCTTTTTGTCGCAGCCGTCCCATTGGCACGTCGGCGGAGCCTGTTCGGCCTCCGGCTCGCGCTTGCGGCGGGTTCGAATGCGATCGAAATATTTTGAATCGAGTCTCATGGCGCCCTAATTATGGGGCCTCAGCCACCCCACAACAAGAATTGACAAATGGGAATGTTGCAGGCTTTGTGAAACCTTTTTCGCGAACGAGGTGACGGCGGGAATATGGAAACGACGCTTCAATCCCGCATTGAGAAAAAGCTCAACGACGCCTTCGCGCCCGAGCGTCTCGCTGTCATTAACGAAAGCCATATGCATGCCGGCCATCAGCCCGATATGACCGGAACGGGCGAAACTCATATAAGGGTTCGCATCGTCTCCGCCAAGTTCGCCGGCATGACACGCCTTGCCCGCCATAGGGCAATAACCGAGCTTTTGAAGCCGGAACTCGATGCCGGCCTCCATGCCCTGGCCGTGGAGCCGGCAGCACCGGGCGAAGCGGTGCGGTGGTAACCAGCTACTCCGGCTTCCCCTCTTCCGTTTCCGCTGGCCTGATCCTGATCTTGGTGATGCGGTTCTTCTCCCGCTTCATGACGATGAAGCGCTTGCCGTAGAAGGTGAACGCCTGGCGCTCTTCCGGAATGGTCATTGATTCGTGAATGACGAGGCCGGCGATCGTCGTTGCCTCCTCGTCCGGCAGATCCCAATCGAGGGCGCGGTTCAGATCGCGAATCGGCACGACGCCATCGACGACGATCGAACCATCGGCCTCCTGCCGCACGCCCTGAATATCGAGATCGTGCTCGTCGGCAATATCGCCGACGATCTCCTCCAGAATATCCTCCAGGGTGACGATGCCCTGCACTTCGCCATATTCGTCGACGACGACGGCGAAATGCTGCTTGCGGCGCAAGAAGGCATTGAGCTGATCTTCAAGATTGGTGCTGTCGGGCACGAACCAGGGCTTCTGGGCGATCTTGACGATATCGAGGTTTTCCGGCTCGACATTCCGCTCCGCCAGCGCCCTCAACAGATCCTTGGCGTGCACGACGCCGATGATATTGTCGATCGTACCGCGCCAGAGCGGCATGCGCGTGTAGGGGCTGTCGAGAATGGCCCGCACCACGACTTCCGGCGGATCGTCGGCATTGATGGCGCGCATTGCCGTGCGATGGACCATGATGTCGGAGAGCTCCAGCTCGCCGAGATCGAGCACACCGCCCAGCCGGTCGCGGTCCGCCTTGACCACCGAACCCTCGCGATGCAGCAGATCGACGGCGCCGCGCAGCTCGTCATACGCCGACAGCATTGACACTTCCCTGGAGAGATTGACGCCAAAGATGCTTAGGATCTGACGCACGATGGCGTTGACGACGCTCGACACCGGCCCGACGACGATGACGAAGAGACGTATCGCACCGGCGACATTCAGCGCGAAGCGGTCCGGCGTCGCTATGGCCCAGCTCTTCGGCAGAACCTCGGCGAAAATGACGAGGATGACCGTCATGGCGGCGGTGGCGATCGCTACGCCGGAGTTGCCGAACAGGCCGAGGAACAAGCTGGTCGCAAGCGACGACGACAGAATGTTGGCGAGATTGTTGCCGATCAGCAGCGCGCCGATCAACCGGTCGCGACGCTCGATCAGCAGCCGCACGATGCCGGCGCGGCTGTCGCCGTTGGCTTCCAACGTGTGGATGCGACTACGCGAAGCCGCCGTCAGCGCCGTCTCCGAGCCGGCGAAAAAGGCCGAAAGCAGCACCAGCGCGATGATCGAGATGATCTCGGGCCAATATTCCCACAGAACAGCCAGGGTGCTTTCGACCGTCATTGCGGATGTTTTTCCCTTAGGAAACTGAGAACTTCGGAGGAAGGAACGTCATCGGCGACGAAGGATTGCCCGATGCCGCGGGTCAGGATGAAGGTTAGCTCGCCGCTCTTGACCTTCTTGTCCTGGGCGATCGCGTCCATCAGTACCTCGGCCGGCGGCAGCTCGCCCGGAATGTCGCCCATCCGCGTCGGCAGGCCGACCGCCTTCAGGTGCGTCTCGACTCGGTTCGCGTCGTCGGGGCTCGCCAGATTGAGGCGCGAAGAAAACTCGTGCGCCAGCACCATGCCGATCGAAACACCCTCGCCATGCACCAGCCGCCGGCTGTCATAGGCGGTGGCCGCCTCCAACGCATGGCCAAAGGTGTGGCCGAGATTGAGCAGCGCCCGCGGACCGTTTTCGCGCTCGTCGGCAACGACGACGTCGGATTTTGCCTGGCAGCTCGCAGCAATCGCCTCTATTCGCGCCTCGCCGCCGGAGAACACCTCTTTCCAGTTGGCCTCCAGCCAGGCGAAGAAATCCGGCTTGTCGATCAGGCCGTATTTGGCAACCTCGGCATAGCCAGCGCGGAATTCGCGTTCGCTGAGCGTATTCAGCACGTCGGTGTCGGCGAGCACGAGATCGGGCTGGTGGAAGACGCCGACAAGGTTCTTGCCGTGATGGGTGTTGATGCCGGTCTTGCCGCCGACAGAAGAATCCACCTGCGACAGCAGCGATGTCGGCACCTGCACGAAACGAACGCCGCGGCGCACGATGCCGGCAGCAAAGCCGGCGAGATCGCCGATCACGCCGCCACCAAGCGCGATGACGGCATCGTTGCGCTCGACACGGGCGGTCAGCACGGCATCGCAGACGGCCATCAGATGCTCGAAGCTCTTGGTCTTCTCGCCGGCCGGCAGCACCAGCTTCGACGGCTGAATACCGGCTTCTTGAAGGCTCGCAATCAGGGCATCGAGATAGAGCGGCGCGACATTTTCGTCCGTAATGACAGCCGCTCTGCGGCCCTTCAGCCTTGCTGCGATTTCCTTGCCGGCGCGCGCAATCAGGCCAGGGCCGATCAGAATGTCATAGGCGCGCTCGCCGAGGGGCACGCGGACGAGACGCTCGGCCGATGCCGATGGGATCGCATTCATGGTGTCTTGCTTTCTTCTTTCCCCTCGACGATGGCAGCAAGGACTTCCTTGACCATGACTTCCTTGCCCACATCGCGGGACAAAACCGTGAGATCGGCTTCCGCATAGATCGGATAGCGCGCATTCATCAGCTTTTCGAGGGTCTGCTTCGGATTTTCGGTTTTAAGCAGCGGTCGCGTATCGCGCTTGTTGACCCGCTCCCAGAGCACGTCGAGATCGGCCTTCAGCCAGACCGACAGGCCGCTGCGTTTGACGTGCCGGCGCGTGCGGTCGTTGATGAAGGCGCCGCCGCCGGTGGAAACGACGCGAGGGCCGCCCTTAAGCAGCCGCTTGATCACCCGCGTCTCCAGCGCCCGGAATTCGTCTTCGCCGTAGGCCTCGAACAGCTCGGCGATCGTCATGCGCGACACGCGCTCGATCTCGATATCCGTATCGACGAAGGGAATGCCGAGCTGATGCGCGACCAGCCGGCCGACCGAGGATTTTCCGGCCCCCATCAACCCGACGAGGACAAGATTGCGCGTACCCAATGCGGCACGCGCTCTGTCTCTAAGGCTTTCTGCAAGAGTCAGTACTTGTTCACTCATCGGCCCATTCACAATTTGTTTGGAAACGGTATCGTCAAATGCGCCTGTAGCGTCAAGACGCCGCAACATAAACATGTCTGCAATATCCTTCGGCTAACGCTTGTCGGATATGATTACAGTATAGCGTCGGACCAATGATTGGGACGAGGAGAGTTTCTGAATGCCGACCCTGTTTCGCTTCCTTGTCATCTGTGCGGTGATCGCCGGATCGGTCTATGGAGCAATGTGGGCCCTTGTGCTCTTCGTCGATCCGCAGCCGCGTGATGTGACGATCCGCATACCGTCTGAGCGCGTCAACCCGCCGGCGACCGGTTCGGTGAAGCCGTGAGCGCGGAGTTTGCCGTGAAGGACCTGGGCCGCGTCCATATGGAAGCCTTCCTCGAAATGATGAGCGCCGAACGCGGCGCGGCGGTCAACACGCTGCAGTCCTACGAGCGCGACCTCGACGATCTCCATTCCTTTTTGTCCGAGCGCAATGTCCGCCTGACGGAAGCGACATCGAACGATCTCGGCGCCTATCTCTCCGGTCTTTCCCGCCAGGGCTTCAAGCCTTCGTCGCAGGCCCGCCGCCTGTCGGCCATGCGCCAGTTCTATAAATTTCTCTATGCCGAGGGTCTGCGCACCGATGATCCCACCGGCATTCTCGACGCGCCGAAAAAAGGCCGCGCCCTGCCGAAGACCATGGGTGTCGACGAGGTGACGCGCCTTCTCGCCCAAGCCGAACACGAAGCTGCCGTCGAAGGTCCCGATCAATTGCAGCGTCTGCGCATGCTGGTTCTGCTGGAGCTGCTCTATGCCACCGGCATGCGCGTCAGCGAACTCGTTTCCCTGCCGGCGAAAGTCCTGGACCAGGAAGGGCGCTTCCTGATGATCCGCGGCAAGGGCAACAAGGAGCGGCTGGTGCCGCTGTCGCAATCGGCGATCGCTGCGCTGAAGACCTATGGCCGCCGACAGGCGCTGGAGGCGGCAAAGGCCAAGCAGCCCGCTCCAGAAAGCCCATGGCTCTTCCCCGCGGCCTCCAAGCAGGGCTATCTGCCGCGCCAGGTCTTTGCGCGGGATTTGAAGGATCTTGCCATTCGCGCCGGGCTGACGCCCTCGTTGATCTCACCGCATGTCATGCGCCATGCCTTCGCCAGCCACTTGCTCGCCAATGGCGCGGACCTCCGTGTGGTGCAGGAACTTCTTGGCCATTCCGACATTTCGACCACACAAATCTACACACATGTGCTGGAAGAACGGCTTCACCAACTGGTGCAAACGCATCACCCCCTTGCCAAACAGGCCAAAAAACGGGAATAGGACCGGCACACAGGCTATACGTGCCGTCTCTCGTCACGGGCAAAAGGATCGGAAACGCACCTCATGCACAATTATCTCGACTTCGAAAAACCCATCTCGGATCTCGAAGGCAAGATTCACGAGCTGAAGAAACTGGCAAGCGAAGACGAGAGCATCGATACGTCCGACGAAGTCGGCCGGCTCGAAATTCGCGTCCGCGAAGCCATGGCCGATATCTATTCGAAGCTCAATGCCTGGCAGAAGACGCAGGTCGCCCGTCATCCGCAGCGCCCGCATTTCGTCGATTATGCCGGCGCGCTGTTTACGGAATTCACGCCGCTCGCCGGCGACCGCAAGTTTTCCGAGGATGCCGCCATCCAAGCGGGCTTTGCCCGTTTCCGCGGCCAGCCGATCGCCATCATCGGCCAGGAAAAGGGCAATGACACCAAGACGCGCCTGAAGCACAATTTCGGCAGCGCCCGTCCCGAGGGCTACCGCAAGGCGATCCGCATCCTGGAAATGGCCGATCGCTTCGGATTGCCGGTTGTTACCCTGGTCGACACGGCCGGCGCCTATCCCGGCGTCGGCGCCGAAGAGCGCGGCCAGGCGGAAGCAATTGCCCGCTCCACGGAAATGTGCCTGGGCGTCAAGGTGCCGATCATCTCGGTCGTCATCGGCGAAGGCGGGTCGGGCGGCGCAATCGCGATTGCCACCGGCAACCGCGTCTATATGCTCGAACATTCGATCTACAGCGTGATTTCACCCGAAGGTGCCGCCTCGATCCTCTGGCGCGATTCCACCCGTGCCAAGGAAGCCGCCACCAATATGAAAATCACGGCCGAGGATCTGAGGGGGCTCGGCATCATCGATGGCATTATCCCCGAACCGCTCGGCGGCGCGCATCGCGATCCGCAGACCGTGATTGCGGCGACGGGCGACATGATTTCCAACGCGCTCGGCGAACTTTCCAGCCGTTCGGGCGAACAATTGCGCAGCGACCGCCGCCAGAAATTCCTCAATATGGGTCGCAATCTCTAACTTCAGTTAGAGACTCGTGATCTCTCAAAACGGGAATGAGGCCAAATCTTGGCCACATTCTTGTTATCGAAACGCTTATGACAAAGAAAAGCTTGCGGCCATGCCGCGGGCGCGTCATAGGCTGGTAAGGAATTGTCAAGTATAAGCCGTCTATGATTCTGTTTCATGTTTCGATTGGGGGCGGCGAAACAGATCGTGCAGCCGCTCTTCGTGTCTATGGGCTAAGTCAGAATGCGCTTCCGTCACCTCGCCTATGTTTCCCTGATGGCGCTGGCTCTCGCCGGCTGTAACGACACGCTGGAATCCGCGTCGGTCGATCTGTCGACGGTGAAAAACAAGGTCGAGCAGCCGCTTCCGAGCCACATCCTTGCCGACATGACGAAAAAGGGCATGGACCGCAATTCGCCGATCATGATCCGCATCTTCAAGGAAGAAGGCGTGATGGAGATCCTCAAGGCGAACCAGAGCAATCGCTTCGAGGTCATCGCCGATTACAAGATCTGCGCCTGGTCTGGCCGTCTTGGCCCGAAGGTGAAGGAAGGCGACCGGCAAGCGCCGGAAGGCTTCTACATGCTGACGCCGGCCAACCTCAATCCGAATTCCAAATATTATCTCGCCATCAACACCGGTTTTCCGAACCGTTATGACGCGGCCAATGGACGCAGCGGCGCCAATCTGATGATCCATGGCGCCTGCTCGTCATCGGGCTGCTATTCGATGACCGACCAGCAGGTGCTGGAAATCTATGCCTTCGCGCGCGACGCGTTCAAAGGCGGCCAGAAGGCGATCCAACTCGAGGCCTTCCCCTTCCGCATGACCGCGGAAAACATGGTCAAGCATCGCCTCAGCCCCAATATCGAATTCTGGAAGATGCTGAAGGTCGGCTACGACAATTTCGAAGTGACGAAGCGTCCGCCGGAAGTTGAGGTCTGCGAGAAGAAATACGTCTTCAACCAGCAGGCCACCGGCCCCTTCAACGCCGGTGGCAAATGCCCCGTCATGACCACCCCGCCGGCCCTGCAGACCGCGCTGCTGAGCCACGACAAGCAGTATGACGCCGACTACAGCGCCGCTCTGAAGAAATATGACGGCATGGCCTGGTATGACCCGACCGAAGCCGAACGCAAGGCTATCGTCGCCAAGCAGCGCAAGGGCCACGATCTCGCCTATGCCCCGACCGGCACCGCGCTTGCGGCCGGCAAGATGATGAAAGTGGCCGATCTGGAGACGATGATGTCCAATCAGTCGGCACAGCAGGTTGCCCGCGGCACCACCGTCGCCAATCCGACGACCGCAAGCATCCGCGTGGCCGGTAACGGCCTTGCCGCGCAGCCGGCGGCTCCGGCCGGCGGCCCCGTGGTCGCCACGGCCGTGCCGGTGAACGTGCCGATCCCGACGGCAAACCCCATGGTCAATCCGCTCGCCTATGCACCCCCGCCCGTCGAAACCGCACAGACCGAGCCGGCCAAGAAGCCGCCCTTCTGGAAGTTCTGGGCCAAGAGTGAATAGCCCGACCAACGCGGTTTACGATCTGCGCGGGCTGAAATGCCCGTATCCGGCGATCAAAACGGAAAAGCGCCTGCGCGGCATGTCGAGCGGCGCGGTTTTGACGGTGGAGACGACGGACCCGCTTGCTGTTATCGACATTCCCCATCTCTGCAACGAGCAAGGCCATACCTTGCTCACAAGCGAGAAGACCGACAGCGGTCATCGCTTCATTATTCGCAAGGGTTGATCGTTCGCAGTCAGGGCCATCCTCGTGGTTCGAGGGTCGCCCTTCGACAAGCTCAGGCCTCCCACCTCACCATGAGGATGGGGGGAGTCCGGCTTTCCTTGGGCACACCTGACACTGCACTCTGATTATGGGCGGCAATGCCCACAGATCAGGCTCACCCTGAGGTGGCCCACAGGGGCCTCGAAGGGCGAGGCGGGTTGCTTGATCTCATCGGGGTGAAACTAAAATCGCATCCCCGGTACGGCCAGCGGATTGTCCTGAAGTGCGGCGCGATCCGGCGTATCGACGCGTGGCTTGCTCAGGAACGCGTCGAACAAGCCCTTCACGAAATCTTCGGGCAGATCCTTGGTGATGATCACCATGCGCGTGCGCCGGTCTTCGGGATTGGGCCAGGCGGGCAGGCGCACCGGCGGGTGGAAGATATTCTGCACGCCATGCAGCACGACCGGACGCTCCGGCCTGTCGGACATGGCAACGATCGCCTTCATCCGCAGCAGCTTTTCGCCATGCGCGGAACGTAGGAGGTCGATGAACATTTCCAGCGCGATCGGATCGATCGGTTGGCTCTCGACGATCGAGAAAGAGCGGATCGACTCGTCGTGACGGTTCACATTATGGGCGTGCTGATGCCGATGGCCATGATGATGGTGGCCATGGTGGTGATGGCCGTGCCCCTCGTGATGATGGTGGTCGTGCTCATGGTCGTGATGATGATCATGGTCATCATCGGCCTCAAGCTCGTCTCGCAGCCAACGGCCAACGTCGGCGATCTTGGAGGCCGGATCGTAAAGGCCGTTGACGAGAATGGCGGCGCGGCCCGCTTCTTCGCTGTCGGCGTTCAAGATCTGCGCCCGCGGATTGAGCGCCCGCAACCGGCTCTCCAGCATGTCGACGGAAGCAGCGCCTTCCAGGCCGGTCTTGGAGACGATCAGCCGGTCGGCGACCGCCACCTGCTTGCGCGCCTCTTCGTGGTTGTCGAGCGTCTGCAAGCCATTGACCGCATCGACGATGGTGATCACGCCATCCAGATCGAAATTGGCGGCGATGATCGGATTGCCCATGATCGACTGCATCACCGGCGCCGGATCGGCAAGGCCGGTCGTTTCGACGACGACGCGCTTCAGCGGGCGGATCCGGCCGGTCTGCATGGCGTCCATCAGATTGGCGAGCGTATCCACCAGCTCGCCGCGCACCGTGCAGCAGAGGCAGCCATCGGAGAGCTCGATGATGGAATCGCCGGAGCTTTCGACCAGCAGGTGGTCGATGCCGACATCGCCGAATTCGTTGATGATGACTGCGGCGTCCCGCATCTCCGGATCCTTGAGGATGCGGTTCAGCAATGTCGATTTACCGGCTCCGAGAAAACCGGTCAGGATCGAAACCGGCACCCTCTCCTGCGGAACGCTCATGGTTCAGGTCCGATCAGTAAGTGGGACGCGGCATGGGAATGGGTATGCCGGTGACATCGCCCGTGGCGGCAATCTTGTCGCCCTTCACGGCCTTATCGCCCTTTGCCGTCACATCGTCCTTGTCGCCCTTGCTCGCGGTCGCAACGTCCTGACCGCCGATCAGGCCGGCATAGACGAAATTCGGCTCGTGATCCATTTCATGGATGTAGGGCGACTGCACCTTCGTGCGGCCGGTGGGATCGCGGGTTTCGCTTCGATGTTGTGCGCCCTTGGCGCTGCAAATATCGGCGGTGATGTCGGCAACTTCGTCTTGGCCCGTTCCATAGGGCTGCAGGCTCGCCAGCGTGTCCCGCCCGGAGAACTGGTTCTCAAAACCCTTTTCCAGGAAATTGGCGGAATCATCGGCGCGTGCGGCAAGGCTGTCGGTGCCGAGAACGACGGAGACCAGCGTGCGGCCGTTGCGGGTGGCCGAGGCGATCTGGTTGAAGCCGGAAGCGCATATGAAGCCGGTCTTCATGCCGTCGGCGCCATCGAAGCGGCCGATGAGCATGTTGATGTTCTGCACCTGCTTGACGCCGTTGGTGAAGCCTTCCAGCGAGAAATAGCCGGCATATTGCGGGAACTCGCGGCGTAGTGCCACGCTGACAACGGCAAGATCGCGCGCCGTCGTGTACTGACCCTTGCCGGGCAGGCCGTTGGGATTGATGAAATGCGTGTCACGCATTCCGAGGCGGACGGCTTCCGCATTCATGCGCGCGACGAAGCCCGGCTCAGAACCGCCAACCGTCTCGGCGATCGCCATGGCAAGGTCATTGGCGGATTTGATCAGCATCATCTTCAGCGCATTGTCGAGCGTCAGCTTCTGCCCCGGCTTGAAATACATCTTCGCCGGCGGCTGCGAAGACGAAAGCTTCGACATGACGACGGGCGTGTCGAGCGTGACCTGGCCGGACTGGAGGGCGCGGAAAGCGACATAGACCGTCATCAGCTTGGTCAGCGAGGCCGGGTACCACTTGCGGAAGGCGTCTTCATGATCGAGCACGCGGCCGGTGCTGACATCGACGAGAATATGCGGATTGGCCTCGGCCACATGCGCAGTCGACAGGAAAAGCATGGATGCGGCTGCGGCCATGGGAACCAGCCGCAGGGCGGCATACAAACGATTCTGCTTCGTCAGCACGGTCTATCCTTCAGAAGTCCGGAATTTTCTCGAAAGCTCCCCCTATTTAACCTATATGGCTAAGAGAAGGCAAAGGCGATTGACGAGTTTATTGCCAGCCGATCACAGCCTTGTGATCACATGTGCTGCATCAAAAAGTGCGATGTGATGTGGAGGACTGTGTGCCGGATGAAATTGCTAGACCCGAATCCGATATTGAGCAGCAGGAAAAATCAGCATGCCGATTTTGAACAGAGCCGCCGAACTCCAGGACGAAGTGACGGAATGGCGCCGCTATATCCATACAAGGCCTGAGCTCATGTATGCGGTGGAAAACACCGCCGCCTTCGTCGCCGAAAAGCTCAAGGCATTCGGCGTCGACGAAATCGTCACCGGCATCGGCCGTACCGGCGTCGTCGGCCTTATTCGCGGCAAAGGCGAAGGCCGCACCGTCGGCCTGCGCGCCGACATGGACGCGCTGCCGCTCACCGAAATCACCGGCAAGCCCTGGGCTTCCGAGACACCCGGCAAGATGCATGCCTGCGGCCATGACGGCCACACCGCCATGCTGCTGGGCGCCGCGAAATATCTCGCCGAGACCCGCAATTTCAACGGCAACATCGCCGTGATCTTCCAGCCGGCCGAAGAAGGCGGCGCCGGCGGCGACGCCATGGTCAAGGACGGCATGATGGAGCGCTTCCGCATCGAGGAAATCTACGGCATGCACAATCTGCCGGGCCTGCCGGTCGGCCAGTTCGCCATCCGCAAGGGCGCGATCATGGCGGCGACCGACGAATTCACCGTCACGATCAAGGGCCGCGGCGGCCACGCCGCCATGCCGCACACGACGATCGACCCCATCGCCATCGGCGCGCAGATCATCACCAACCTGCAGCTCATCGCCTCACGCAGCGCCAATCCGCTGAAATCGGTGGTCGTCTCCGTCACCAAGTTCAACGCCGGCAACGCGTATAATGTCATTCCGAACGATGCCAGCTTCGTCGGCACCGTGCGCACGCTCGACGCCGAGATCCGCGATCTTGCTGAGCAGCGCTTCCGCCAGATCGTCAGCGGCATTGCCGCCAGCCACGATGCCGAAGCGGATATCCAGTTCCACCGCAACTATCCGGTCACCGTCAATCACGCCGACGAGACCGAGCACGCGATTGCCGCCGCACGCGACATCGCCGGCGCTGCCAATGTCATCCCCAACATCGATCCCATGATGGGCGGCGAGGATTTTTCCTACATGCTGAACGCCCGCCCCGGCGCCTTCATCTTCGTCGGCAACGGCGACACCGCCGGCCTGCACAACCCGGCCTACGACTTCAACGACGAAGCCATCGCCCACGGCATCTCCTATTGGGTCCGCCTCGCCGAACAGCGCCTGAACGCCTGAGACGCCACCCTCTTTCCGTGCGCCTGACCATGGCGCACGGACAAGCAAAAGCAGATTGCCTCCAGGACGTAAAAGGGCTTGGCTTCAGGCCCTTGCTTTTGTATGGATCAATGTCAGTGGTCCCGTAGCTCAGCAGGATAGAGCATCAGATTCCTAATCTGAGGGTCACGCGTTCGAATCGCGTCGGGATCACCATTGATTTTCAAAGGCTTAGGTTCATTCCGGCTCCTCGCTTTGAACGGTGACAACCCTCGCTTCCACTTTGTTCACCCTGTCGACGACAGCATCACGATCGAGCGTCATCAAATTAGATTCATTAGCAATTCGCCCAACAGTTGAAAGAGCAATTCAAAGAACGCTGCGGGTGAGTATGCGGCGGGCCAGCTAACCACGAAACCAACAAATCCAAGCGCGATGGCAGCAACCAGACCATGCTTTTCCCAACCATATGCCGCACCTATGCCTATAGCGATAGCAGTTATTGCGAACGCCCAGATGCACCGAAAGACGATCGTCAAAATTCTTAGCATTCTGTCCCTCAGCGTCTGCGGCTTGTAAGAATCATTGAGAATAAGAGCGGCAGCGCTGGAAATGTGGTTATGCTGAAGACAAACGGCAACCTCCCGATATCGCCATCGCCGCCACTCCAAGATAGGCACGCACATCCCACAATCCGTTCGCCTGACTCGCTTGGAGCGGCTTATGAGTGCATCGTCAGGTGCATGGTTATTCTATTTTCCGTGTACGAATATTCTAGCTGCCTGTTGAATTTCCGTGTACGAAAATCATGTGGAGATTATCTGGGACGAGCTGAAGCGCGAAACAAACTTGGCCAAGCATGGCCTGGACTTCGCCGATCTCGATATTGAATTCTTTGCAGGTTCTATCGTCGTTCCCGCGAATGATGGCGCTCCATGGCCATCGGTGAATTGGACGGGCAAATCGTTGCAGCCGTCGTATTCAAGCCGCTTGGCTCAGAAGCCATCTCGGTCATTTCGATGCGCCCCGCAAGCCGCAAGGAAAGGAAGCTCTTATGGTGACGAAGTTCTCTTCGCGGCGCCCTCTAAATGAGAGAGAAGAAGCCGAAATTCAAAAGATGATCGCGTCCGATCCAGATGCTCCAGAAGCAACGGATGAGCAACTTGCTCAGGCGAAACCCTTCGCAGAAGCCTTTCCGGATCTGATGGGAAGCATCAAGCGCGCCAGAGGGCGGCCAAAAATGGATGCACCGAAAGTCGCCGTCACCCTGCGAATAGATCCGGATGTCCTTGAGCAATTCCAGTCCAAGGGAAAGGATTGGCGAAGTGATATGACGCAGGCGCTACGCAAGGCTGCTGGGCTCAAATAAGCCTCATCTCGAACCTGGGGCCCCTGCAAAAACGACCACAGCAGCCTTTGCCTCGATGCCCTGTCGGGTTATCTTTCGCCCATGACGCGGGTGATGGTGATCGGCAATGCGGGCGGCGGAAAGTCGACGATGTGCAGGGCATTGAGCGCTGCACATGCATTGCCTTATTTCGCAATCGACAAGATTCAGTGGAAACCGAATTGGGTCCAGACGCCCAAGTTGGAATTTGCGGCATCTCATGAAGCCTTGCTTTCGCAAGAACGGTGGCTGATTGATGGCTACGGGCCGTGGGAATCCGTTGAACGTCGCATGGATGTGGCCGATACGATTGTTTTCGTGGATCACCCGATATGGATTCATTACTGGTGGGCCACCAAACGCCAGGTGAAGTCTTTATTCCGTGGCCGCCCGGACGGACCTGACGGATGCCCGATGTTTCCGGTTACCATTCGTCTCTTCAACATGATGTGGTGGCTGCATCGGGAAATGCGTCCAAAACTGCTCGCCGCAATCGAAGCTCACCGCGGCCACGCACGGATCATCCACATTCGATCACCGAAAGAGCTTGCTGAGTTCGCTGCCAACCCAAGATAGGCAGCAGCGCGTCCCCCAACCCTGTTGTCGGAAGGTGGGTGCCCTGACCCTCACCCCACCAAAATCCTATTCCTTACCAGCCTCACCCCCGGCACGGCCTCTGCCACCACAGTCGCCCGCTCGATTTCCTGGGGTGTTGCCGCGGTTCCGTCCAAGCGGATCTCCTGGCCGACGGCGGTCACGGTGACGTCGGAGGCGTCGAGGCCGCCCGCGACGGCAAGCGCATCGGCGACGGTGGATTCCAGTGCCGAGCGTTTGGCGTTTTCGCTTTCTACTTCAGGCCTTACGCCGTGAAACGTAGCCGCTTTAAAAACCATTTTTGCCCTTCTCCTGCGCCTCTGCCGGATGGGAAACGCGGTATCTGCGTATTGGTTCATTAGCCGCCCGAAAATTGCCGCTAAAGCCAGAAATTTCAGCAGGGAGGGACCGGGGGAGGCACTCGCCAATATAGCTGCGGACTTGCCGCCTCCCGCGATCCCCTGTAGAGCCATGGGCGATTACAGCAATATTCGGACACTTGGAATGACAACCGGGAGCAAGGCGCCGCGCCGCCTGACGATATTGGGTTCGACCGGCTCGATCGGGCAAAACACGCTCGACGTCATCGCCCAATTGGGCGGGCGCGAGGCGTTCGATATCGCCGCAATCACCGGGCACGACAATATCGATCTCCTGGCGAGCCAGGCGAAAGCCTGTGGCGCCGCTCTCGCCGTCACGGCCAATGAAGACCGGTATCAGGCTCTGAAGGATGCGCTTGCCGGCACCGGCATTGCCGTGGCCGCCGGCAGAAACGCTCTCATCGAGGCCGCCTCCATTCCATCCGACTGGGTGATGGCGGCGATTGTCGGCACCGCCGGCCTTGCGCCGACGCTTGCGGCCGCGCACCGCGGCGCCGATATCGCGCTTGCCAACAAGGAATGCCTGGTCTCCGCCGGCGAACTCTTCGTCCGTGCCGTCAGCGAAGGCGGCGGCCGGCTGATCCCGGTGGACAGCGAACACAGCGCGATTTTCCAGGCGCTCGAGGACGACCAGCAGCATGCGGTCGAGCGTATCATCCTGACCGCCTCGGGCGGTCCCTTCCGCACATGGTCGCGCGACGAGATGGCCAATGTCACGGCAGCGACCGCGCGCGCGCATCCGAACTGGTCCATGGGCCTGAAGATCTCCATCGGCAGCGCCTCGATGTTCAACAAGGCGCTGGAGATGATCGAGGCCAAACATCTGTTCAATGTCGGCCCGGATCAGATCGAGGTTATCGTCCATCCGCAATCCATCGTCCATTCGATGGTCGGCTATACCGACGGCTCGGTGCTGGCGCAGCTCGGCTGTCCGGACATGCGCACGGCGATCGGCTATGCGCTGACCTATCCGTCCCGAACAAAACTCAATGTCGACCGGCTGGATTTTGCGAAACTGGCCCGGTTGGATTTCGAAGCGCCGGACGAGGTTCGTTTCCCCGCACTGCGTCTTGCCCGCACCGCACTGCAACGCGGCGGGCTGCAGGGCGCCGTCATGAATGCCGCCGAGGAGATTGCCTTCCAAGCCTTCGTGGACGAACGCATCGGCTTCCTCGAAATGGCCGATATTGCCGAAGCGGTCATGGACCAGATGATCGGCATCGGCAGCGCCGAAACGATGGATGCAGTCTTTGCCGCCGATGAGGAGGCACGCAACCGCGCCAGCGCCCTTGTTGCCCAGCGCGACAAGGCAGCCTAACATCCTCGCCAACAGCGCTTTTGCGGAGAGATCACTCCATGGCACTTCACCTCGAAACTCCGCTCCTCGAATCCCGCCCACTCAGCCAGGTTTCCGGATGCTCCATCTGGCTGAAGATGGATGCGCTCCAGCCGCCCGGCTCCTTCAAGATCCGTGGCATAGGGGCGGCCTGCGAACATCATGCCAGAAGCGGTAAGCGGCGCTTCGTATCCTCCTCCGGCGGCAATGCCGGCATTGCGGTGGCCTATGCCGGTCGTCGCCTTTCGATCCCCGTATCGGTCTTCGTTCCCGAAACAACGACCGAACGGGCAAAATCGTTGATCCGCCAGGAGGGCGCCGAGGTTTTCGTGCACGGGGCATCCTGGCAGGAGGCAAACGAACACGCGCTGCAGGCGGTCGACGCGGGAACGGCGTTCATCCACCCCTTCGATGATCCGCTCGTCTGGACAGGCCACGCAACGTTGATCGACGAGGTCGTCAGGGCCGGCGTGCCGTTCGACGCCGTCGTTCTTTCGGTCGGCGGCGGCGGGCTGCTGGCCGGCATTTCGGAAGGACTTGATCGTAACGGTCTTCAGCATGTTCCGATCATCGCCGCCGAAACGGAAGGCGCCGCCTCGCTCGCAGCCGCCGTGAAAGCCGGCAAACCGGTGGAATTGCCCGCTATCACCAGCATTGCGACATCATTGGGTGCACGAAAAGTCGCCGAACGCGCCTTTGAGATTACGCGGAATAGGCCGGTCGATTGCGTTGTTGTCGATGACCTAGTCGCCGTCGACGCATGCATGCGCTTCCTCGACGATCATCGCGTCCTCGTGGAGCCGGCTTGCGGCGCCGCATTGGCCGTCGCCTACGCCCATGCCGATCAGTTGGCACGCTTCGAGCGCGTGCTGATGATCGCTTGCGGCGGAGCAACCGCAACCCTCACGCAGTTGCAAGCCTGGCAAACCTCCTGATCGATGTAGCCTCTTGGGCGACGATGCTTTTCGATAGGGCCGTCATCGGCCCACGAAAGCGCCAACATGTAGGCATAAACTTACCTATTGGTTCTGGTTATTGCCATTCCTGATAATGATGCTAGAGAGGAATTCCGGCCTTACTTTCAAAGGAATCAAGATGCCGGATCTCTCAACGCTCATTGTATTCGCCGCTGCGGCGCTGGTGCTAACCGCCACGCCCGGCCCAGACATGCTTCTTATTGCTTCGCGGAGCGTCAGCCAGGGCCGATCCGCCGGCTTCCTGACCTATGCGGGTATTGCGCTCGGCACCTATTGCCACGCCCTGGCCGCAGCACTTGGCCTATCACGGCTTTTCCTGAACGTGCCAATTGCCTATGAGATCGTGCGCTGGGCGGGCTGCGCCTATCTGCTCTATCTGGCCTTCAAGACCCTACGTTCGCAGGGCCCTGCCTTCGCGCCCTCGGCCGGACTCAAACGGCTTTCGGGCCAGCGCATCTTCATCGAGGGTCTCGCGACCAATATTCTAAACCCGAAGATGGCCTTGTTCGTGCTCGCCCTGTTCCCGCAATTCGTCGATCCGAACGGCTCGATGGTCATCCAGATGGCGCTACTGGCTACCATCCTGAATGGGATCGGCTTCCTAGTAAACGGTTCCGTCATAGTGCTCGGCAGCCACATCCGAGCTCGACTCTCGGCGATCAAGCGTATTCCGAAGCTGCCGCAATATCTGCTGGCGACAGTCTTTGCCGGCCTTGCATGCCGCCTGGCCCTGGGAAGCCGCAGCTAACCTCTGCAGTATAAAAGATCATCGCGGAAATGGGCTGCACGCCGACATTTCCGCAATGAGAACCGCTTCAATTGTGCCGAAAGCCGCGCCCGTCAATCCCGGCGCGCGGCATGGTGAGAAAGTCACCTCTTACGCGACAGCTCTTGCCAGCGCACAGCGCGACCAGAGTGCATGCAGCGCGCCGACGAGATGGTCGATATCGGCGTCGGAATGCAGCGGCGTCGGCGTGATGCGCAGCCGTTCGGTCTTCTTCGGCACGGTCGGATAGTTGATCGGCTGGACGTAGACGCCCATATCAAGCAGCAGATCCGAGATCCACTTGCACTTGGCGGCATCGCCAACCAAAACCGGCACGACATGGCTCGGATTCGGCATATGCGGAATGCCTGAGGCATCGAGCTGCGCGCGCAACCGGCGAACCCGATCCTGATGGCGGGCGCGTTCGAACTGGCTGACCTTCAGGTGTCGGATCGAGGCGACTGCGCCTGCCGCCAATGCCGGCGGCAATGATGTCGTAAAGATGAAGCCGGACGCGAAGGACCGGATGAAATCGCAAAGTGCGGTCGAGGCGGCGATATAGCCGCCCATGACGCCGAAGGCCTTGCCGAGCGTGCCCTCGATCACCGTCAGCCGGTCCATCAGGCCTTCGCGTTCGGCAATGCCGCCGCCGCGTGGGCCGTACATGCCGACAGCATGCACTTCGTCGAGATAGGTCATGGCGCCGTATTTGTCGGCGAGATCGCAGATCTCCTTGATCGGAGCGATATCGCCATCCATCGAATAGACGCTCTCGAAAGCAATGAGCTTCGGCGCCTTCGGATCGGCAGCCTTCAGCTTGGCTTCGAGATCATGCAGGTCATTATGCTTCCAGATGACCTTGTCGCACTTGGCGTAGCGGATACCTTCGATCATCGAAGCGTGGTTCAGCGCGTCGGAGAAGATGATCAGGCCAGGAATCTTCGCGCCGAGCGTGCCGAGCGTCGCCCAGTTGGAAATATAGCCGGAGGTGAAGATCAGCGCCGCTTCCTTGCCGTGCAGATCGGCGAGTTCCTGCTCCAGGAGAACATGGTAGTGGTTGGTGCCAGAAATATTCCGGGTGCCTCCCGCACCCGCGCCACAGTGATCGATGGCCTCTTTCATGGCTTCGATCACCTTGGGATGCTGGCCCATGCCGAGATAGTCGTTCGAGCACCAGACGGTTACGTCCTTGGAGCCTTCGGGCGTATGCCAGGTCGCGCGCGGAAAGCTGCCGCGCTGACGCTCCAGATCGGCGAACACGCGATAGCGGCCTTCCTTGTGTAGACCGTCCAGTTCACCTTTGAAAAATGCTTCGAAATCCATCATCTGCTCCAGAACCATGCGACCGTTTTCATGATTGCCGGTCTGCACGTCAACCCCTCCGCATCGCTTTCGCACTCGCTGCGGCAAATGGCCCTTAATTTTGAACAATTCCAGACAACAATTGTCAATCACCGAGAATTGACAATCGAACCTTTCTGGAACCTCGAAGCCGGAAAGGCAGCTAAGCCGCCCTTCCGGCAGTTTTCACGAGGCTTTATGCCGCCGCCGCGGCGCGCTTGGCCATGACCTTGATCAAATTGGCGCGATATTCTGCCGTGGCATGCAGATCGGAGAGCAGCGCCGACGAATCGATCGCCACGTTGGCGAGCGCATCCGGCGACCAGTTCGCCGCAAGCGCCTGCTCCATCCCGTCATGACGGAAGACCCCATCGGCACCCGCGCCGGTGACTGCGACCCGCACACCTCCCGTTCCCTTGGTGACGAACACGCCGGTCATGGCGTAGCGCGAGGCCGGATTGGGAAACTTGGCGTAGCCGGCCTTTTCCGGTGCCTCGAAGGTTATGGCGGTGATCAGCTCGCCCTCTTCCAGCGCCGTCTCGAACAGGCCGGTGAAGAAATCGTCGGCAGCGATCTGACGCCTGTCAGTAACGATGGTGGCGCCCAAGCCCAGCATGGCCGAAGGATAATCCGCCGCCGGGTCGTTGTTGGCGACCGAGCCGCCGATCGTGCCCATATGGCGGACATGCGGATCGCCAATCATGCCGGCAAGATCGCAGAGCGCCGGACAGACGGCGCGGATCGCCGCCGAGGAGGCGACCTCCGCATGCGTCGTCGCAGCCCCGATCGTGACCCTGCGTCCGTCGACGCGGATGCCCTTCAGCGCCGGAATATGCCGGAGATCGACGAGATCGCTCGGCGAAGCCAGACGCTGCTTCATGGTGGCAATCAGCGTCATGCCGCCGGAGACATATTTTCCCTCCGACGCATCGGACAGAAGCTTGACGGCTTCGTCGACCGAGGAGGCGCGGTGATAGTTGGTTGCATACATGGCTTTTCCTCCTCTTGTCTCAGACGACGGCCCGCGCCGCTTCCCACACCTTGAGTGGCGTGGCGGGCATTGTCAGGGCATTGTTGCCGATCGCATCGGTGATGGCGTTGATCAGCGCCGGCGGAGAGCCGATGGCGCCCGCCTCGCCGCAGCCTTTGATCCCCAGCGGATTGTTCGGGCAAGGAGTGTTTTGGTGCGACAGGTTGAAGGACGGCAAGTCGTCGGCGCGCGGCATGGCGTAATCCATGAAGCTTGCCGTCAGCAACTGGCCGCTGGCATCGTAATGCACGCCTTCGAGCATCGCCTGCCCGACCCCCTGGGCGATACCGCCATGCACCTGTCCCTCGACGATCATCGGATTGATGATATTGCCGAAGTCGTCAGCGGCGACGAACTGGATAATGTCGGTCTTGCCGGTTTCCGGATCGACCTCGACTTCGCAGATGTAGCAGCCGGCCGGGAAGGTGAAGTTGGCCGGATCGTAGAAGGCGGTTTCCTTCAAGCCCGGCTCCATGCCGGCGGGCAGGTTATGCGCCGTATAGGCGGCCAGCGCCACCTGGAACCAGGGCAGCGACTTGTCGGTACCGGCGACTTTGACTTCGCCGTTTTCGATGACGATATCGCTCTCGTCGGCTTCCATCAGATGCGCGGCGATCTTCTTCGCCTTGGCCTCCACCTTGTCGAGCGCCTTCACCACGGCGGACATGCCGACCGCGCCGGAACGTGAGCCATAGGTGCCCATGCCCATCTGCACCTTGTCGGTGTCACCATGAACAATCGACACGCTATCGATCGGCACGCCGAAACGGTCTGCGACGAGCTGAGCGAAGGTCGTCTCATGACCCTGGCCATGGCTATGCGAACCGGTGAGCACCTCGACGGTGCCGACCGCATTGACCCGAACCTCGGCCGATTCCCACAGGCCGACGCCGGCGCCGAGCGACCCCACCGCCTGTGATGGCGCGATACCGCAGGCCTCGATATAGCAGCTCATGCCGATACCGCGCTTCAGTCCGCGCGCCTCCGCGGCCGCCCTGCGGGCCGGGAAACCGTCCCAATCGGCCTGCTGCATGGCGGCGTTGAGAGAGGCCTCATAGTCACCAGCGTCATAATTCATGATCACCGGCGTCTGATGGGGGAAGGAGCGGATGAAGTTGGTTCGCCTGAGTTCCGCCGGTGAAACGCCGAGCTCGCGCGCCGCCGTTTCCATGGTACGTTCCAGCAGATAGGTTGCCTCCGGACGCCCGGCACCGCGATAAGCATCGACCGGCACCGTATTGGTATAGACAGTGCGGACATTGGCGTGGATCGCCGGGATCGCATATTGGCCCGAAAGCAGCGTCGCGTAGAGATAGGTCGGCACCGCCGAAGAGAAGAGCGACATATAAGCGCCGAGGTTGGCGATCGTGTCGACCTTCAGTCCGACAATGCGGTTTTGCGCGTCGAAAGCCATCTTCACCTTCGAGACATGATCGCGGCCATGAGCATCGGTCAGGAATGCCTCGGTACGGTCCGCCGTCCATTTGACCGGCACGCCGGTCTTCTTCGACGCCCAGAGACAGACGATCTCCTCGGGATAGATATAGATCTTGGAGCCGAAACCGCCGCCGACATCAGGCGCAATGACGCGCAGCTTGTTTTCCGGGGCGACATTGTAGAAAGCGCTCATGACCAGCCGCGCCACATGCGGGTTCTGGCTGGTGGTGTAGCAGGTATAATGATCGTCGCCAGCATCATAGATGCCGAGGGTCGCGCGCGGCTCCATGGCATTCGGCGAGAGCCGGTTGTTGTGGATTTCAAGTTCCGTGACATGGGTCGCCTCGGCGATTGCCTTGTCGGTCGCGGCAGCATCGCCGAGCTCCCAGTCGAAGATCAGATTATCGGCCGCTTCCGGATGAAGCTGCGGCGCGCCGGGCTTCAGCGCCTCGACCGCCTCGATCACGGCAGGAAGCTCTTCATAATCCACCACGACCGCTTCGGCCGCATCGCGAGCCTCGCCAAGCGAATCGGCAACCACGATCGCGACGGCGTCGCCGACATAGCGCACGGTATCGACCGCCAGCGGCCGCCACGCGCCCATCTTCATCGGCGAGCCGTCCTTGGAATGAATCATCCAGCCGCAGATCAGATTGCCGATGCCATCGGCCAGCAATTGCTTACCGTCCAGCACGCCGATCACGCCCGGCATGGCCAAGGCAGCCGAGGCGTCGATGCCGGTGATCTTCGCATGCGCATGCGGGCTGCGGACGAAATAGGCATATTTCATGCCCGGCGCCACCATGTCGTCGGTATAGCGCCCCTTGCCCGTCAGAAATCGCTTATCTTCCTTGCGCGCGACGCGCGCGCCAATGCCTTCAACGCCCATGACATCCTCCCATTGGGGTTCCGGGGTCGGCAATCCGCCAAGATAACGGTCGTTGGCGTTCGCCAGACAATCTCGGTGAAATCTTATTCGGCCGCCTGTTTGGCGGCATGCATCTCAGCATTGGCAGCAAGGACTGCCTTGACGATATTGTGGTAGCCGGTGCAGCGACAGATATTGCCGTCAAGTTCGGCCCGCACAGTCTTTTCGTCCAGCGCGCCGCCATGGCGATTGATCATGTCGACGGCTGTCATCACCATGCCGGGGGTGCAGAAGCCACATTGCAGGCCGTGATGCTCCTTGAAGGCGGCTTGAACGGGATGCAGTTCGCCATTGGCAGCCAGACCCTCGATGGTTGTAATATCGGAGCCGGATGCCTGCACGGCCAAGACCGAGCAGCTCTTGATCGATTTGCCATCCATGTGAATGACGCAGGCGCCGCATTGTGTGGTGTCGCAGCCGACATGCGTTCCTGTCAGGCCAAGCTTTTCTCTGATGAAATGGACGAGCAGCATGCGATCCTCGCACTCGCCGCCGACCGTCCGGCCGTTCACCGTCAAAGTCACTTTTGACATATTTTCCTCCTCGCCTCTCCTCCAGAGGCAACAGTCATCATTTGACTTTTTTGTAGTGCAATCAACCTCTACTTTAGAAAGACGGTGGATTTTTCTCTCCGTCTAGTTCCTTTTCTTTGCCAAATGTTGATCTCTCGAGTTTAGCACCAAAAAAACTGCAACTGCCCAATGGACAAACATATTTTGCACGATATTTCTTCGTAGCTGCAGGGACTGCAAGGACAGCCCATCGTGGTGGAGCTGAAAAAATTGGGACGGCGTTGGCCGGGGGTACCGGCTTAACTAACGTTGGAGAGAATATATGAAGAAAGCTCTTATGCTCGCATTGGTCGGCTTGTCTATCGCAAGCTGCACCCCGACTGAACAAGGCGCCGGCATCGGCGCGGCATCTGGCGCCATCATCGGCGGCGCCGTTACCGGCAATGTCCGTGGTGCAGCCGTCGGCGCCGCGATTGGCGGTGTTTCGGGTGCAGTGATCGGCAGCGTCGCCGAACAGCCGGGCCAGTGCTACTACCGTGACCGCTATGGCCGCCGTTACATCGACGATTGCCCGCGTGGCGGCTATCGTCGCAGCTACTATGATGGCGGCGGTTACTGATCCAATACGGATTTGAGATACCGAAGTCCCGGGCCTGAGGTCCGGGACTTTTTGATTCCGGCTCCTCGTCTTTTCATCTGTAAGAGGTGCAAAACTGGTGTCGCCCCAAGGGAAATGACGCCAATTTCAACGCTGGATCGAAGCAATGACCATGGGAGCGACGACCGCCATTTGCTCCCTAAAGAGCGCTGAAATAGCCCTAAGTCCCGGACGAAAATCCGGGATTTTTCATTTCCGCCGCGGTCTTTTGCAGGTTTTTGAGTCTAAAAAGGTACACGCGGGACGGTTTTGCCTCTATGGTGGCCCGCGCGTTAACCCGGGGGAAACGCCAAACTGAGAAAGTTCTTATATAACCGTAAAGCGGCGTATGCATAAAAGAACTGGTCCGAGGAAGAGTATTGCGTATCGGCGAGCAGGCACCGTAATGGCGGTTGCGGCAACGATTGCGCTCGGCCCACTCCATGCCGGAAACGCGTTTGCTTTCAAACTGTTCGGCATGACGCTCTGGGGCGAAGACGATACGACAGACCAGGTTTCCGATCCCGTTCATTACACCGTCGATTTCAAGACGGACAATCTCGACAAGGATCTCAAGGAGGCCTTGACCGACAGCTCCATGCTGGTTTCGGACAAGAAAAAGCCCGTCTCCGGCGACCTCGGCGTCGTCATCAAGGCGCGCGATGATCGCGACCGGCTGATCGCCACCCTCTATGAAAAAGCGCGCTATGGCGGCGTGGTCACCATCACAGTCAACGGCACCGATATCGATGCGCTGTCGCCGAATCCCACCTTTGGCCGTTCGAAGCCCGTCGCAGTCACCATCAGCGTCGATCCGGGCCCGGTCTTCACGCTAGGCAAGATCAAGCTGCTCGGCGATGCCCGCAATCTCGACCCTGCCGGTTATGGGCTTGTGCCGGGCGGTGACGCCGGCTCGCTGACGATCCTGAAAGCCGGCGACAAGATCGTCGTCGACTTCAAGAACCAAGGCCATCCGCTCGCCAAGCTGATCAAGCGCGATGTCGTCGCCGATCACGAGACCAACAGGGTCGACGTGGCGCTCAGCGTCGAAAGCGGGCCCATGGCGCCGATCGGCAATGTCGGCGTCAGCGGCCAGAAATCGGTCGACCCGGATTTCATCAAGCGCTATGCCCGCATCAACGAGGGCAAGCCCTATTCGCCGGATGAGCTGAAGAAAGCTTCCGACCGCCTGCGTAAGCTCGGGGTCTTTTCGAGCGTCACCATCCGCGAGGCCGACAAGCTTGCCCCGGACGGCAGCATTCCCATGACCATCGAAGTGGCTGAAGGCAAGCAGCGCTATTTCGGTGTCGGCGCGCAATATTCCACCATCGACGGTTTCGGCGTGCAGGGCTATTGGGGCCATCGCAACCTGACCGGCCGGGCGGATTCGCTGCGCATCGAAGGATCGGTCTCCCGGATCGGCGAAACCACTGATGTCGGACAGCTCGACTATAGCGCCGGCATTACCTATGTCCGGCCAGCGACCTGGTATCCCTCGGCAACCTTTACCGCCGGCCTGAAGATGCAAAGCCTGCATCCGGATGCCTATGATGCCGATACCATCACCGCGAGCGGGAGCCTTGCCTACGAGCTCTCCGATCAGGATACCGTCTCCGGCGGCGGCGAAGTCAGCTATGAGCAGGACAGCACCGACGCCTATGGCGATCAAAACTATCTGACGCTGGCGATCCCGCTCGAATATGTCAGGGATACACGCGACAACAAGCTGGACCCGACTGCGGGCTACCGCGCCTCGATCAGCGCCAAGCCCAGCTATGAAGCAATAGGCGGCGGGGTGTTCAGCTCCTTCGAAGGCTCGATTTCCGGCTATCAAGGCGTCGGCGCCAACGATAATGTCGTCTTCGCCGGGAAGCTTTCTCTCGGCTCGCTGATCGGCTGCAACAGTATAGAGGACATTCCGGCGACCCGGCGTTTCTATGCCGGCGGCGGCGGCTCGGTACGCGGCTACGCCTACCAGGAAATCACGCCCTACAATTCCAATGGCGACGCGCTCGGCGGCCGCTCCTATGCCACCGCCTCTCTTGAAGCCCGTATCAAGATCACCGATACGATCGGCATCGTGCCTTTCGTCGATATGGGCAGCGTCACCGACAGCACTTTTCCTGACTTTTCCGATCTTCGCATTGGCGCGGGCGTCGGTGTGCGCTACGCTACACCCTTCGGTCCCATCAGGCTCGACGTCGCCGTCCCGCTCAAGAAATATGAGAATGGTACGGCATACGGCATCTATGCCGGCATCGGTCAAGCCTTCTGACACGCCGTACGATCGCAGACGGTTCAGCACGCGGTTACAAAAATTGAGGTTACTGTCGCTCTCATGAGCATGTTGATTCGAATTGTCGGGAGATTGGTGCGCCTCATCGCCTATGCGTTCGTGGCAATTCTCGTGCTTGCGATCGCCGCCGTGCTCATTGTCGGCTTTGTACCCGCCGCGACCGACTATGCCGTCAATCAGGTGGCGAAGCTCGTCTCGACACCGGACCAGACCATCACGATCGCCGCGCCGTCGGGTCTCCTGACCGGCAACCTCCGCGTCGGCTCGATTGCGGTTGCCGACACCAAGGGCACGTTCGCGAAGGTGCAGAATCTCGCCATCGACTGGTCGCCGGTCTCGCTGCTGACGGGCACTTTCCATGCCGACCGCGTTGCCGCCGACGCCGTCGATTTTCAACGCCTGCCGGTGTCAACCGCAAAACCGGCGACAGAACAGCAGGCAGCGGCGAACGAAGGCAAAGGCTTCTCGCTGCCCATCGCCGTCGATATCGGCGCCATCGCATTGCCGAATCTTCGCATCGGGCAGGCCGTTGCCGGCCAGGATTTCGCGCTTGCCGCCAACGGCAGCGTCAAGGCGAACAGCAGCAGCGTCGACCTCATCCTCGATGCCAATCGCCAGGACGTTCCGGACGCCAAGCTCTCCGCCGATATCGCTTTTGCACCGGCTGAAAACCGCCTGAACCTGAAGGCCGAAATCGCCGAACCGCGTGACGGAATGCTGGCCGGGATGCTGCATCTGCCGGGCGGCCCGGCGATCAATATCAATCTTTCCGGCGAAGGCCCGTTATCGAACTGGACCGGCAAGCTGCAGGCAGCACTCGACGGCAAGCCGACGGTATCGATCAATGGCCATCATGCCCTTTCCGCCGAAGGGCTGCACCGTATCGACGTAAAGGGCGGCGGCGACGTCGATTCATTGCTGCCGCCGACCTTCCGGCCCCTCTTTGCCGGCCAGACGACGATCGACCTTGCGGCGACCTTCGACGGCAAGGGCAAGATCGATATCCAGACCGGCAATCTCGCCACCGGCAGCGTCGTCATCGCCGCTTCCGGCACGCTCGATCCCTCAGGCAATAACAGCCTAAACGCCAACCTGCTCGGCACATCGGGGCCTGTGGATTTCCGCTGGCCGATGGAAGACGGCGAAGTGCGGGCGATGATTTCGCGTGTCGATGTCGCGCTGACGGGCGCTGCGCCGTCCGTGAAGATCGATGCCAAGGCCTCGCTCGAAAGGGTCAGCACGCCGCAGGGCCAGATCGGTCAGGTGAATCTTAGCGCCAAGAGCGACGCCTTCAACCTGACCAACGGCTCCGGCCCGCTGCAGCTTCGCCTCGTGATCGGCCAGACGGCCTTCATCAGCCCCGACCTCAACCGCCTTATCCGCGCGCCGGTCGCGCTGACGGCGCCCTTGCAACTCTCGCCCGACATGATCGGCTTCAACAACACGACGCTGGAAAGCGCCAGCATCGGCGGCACCATCAACGGCAAATACACGCTGTCATCGAAGTCGCTCACCGGCAACTTCAAGATCTTTGCGCTGCCCGCCGTACTGCCGGACGGTGTGTCCGACAAGTTCGAGGGGACGATCTCGCTTGAGGGCCAGGTCGCCGGCACCGTGCCGACGAAAATGAACCTCTCCAACCTGGCCCTGAAATCGAATGTTGCCGAAATCAGCGGCAGTGCCGCGCTCGATGGCCAGGCGCTGACATCGGATATCACCGGCAAACTGCTCGATCTCTCCAAGCTCGTCCCCAATGCCGAAGGACAAGCGGATATTGGCCTGAAAGCCAAGGGCCCGCTGGCCGCGCTCGGCATCGATGCGACGCTGAAAGCGGTCAACGTCAAGCTGGCCGGCCGCCTGCTGGACACGCTCGATGTGGCGCTGACCGGAACCGCCGATCCGAATGCGCCGCAAGCGAGCATACAGGCAAGCGGCGCAATCGAGGGCAAACCGATCAGCATTACCGCCGATGCGACCTCGCAGAACGGCCGCACCAGCATTCCGAAGCTCGCCGTCGAAGTCGGCGCCAACAAGCTGCAGGGCAAGCTGGATCTTTCGCCAAGTTTCGAACCGTCAGGCGCGTTGAACTTCGATCTGCCTGACCTCAGCCTGCTTGCAGCCCTCGCCGGGCAGAAGGCTGACGGCGATCTCAAAGGCTCAATCGATCTCTCCAACGCCAATGGCAAGATCGGCCTGAAGGTCAACGCCAACGGCAGCGGCATTCGCCGCGACGATCTCTCGATCGACAAGCCGGCCATCGCGCTGACCGTCGACGACCTCAAGGCTTTTTCCGCCAATGGCAGCATCCGCGCCGACGCCATCGCCTCCGGCGCCAACCGTATTGCCAATCTCGGGCTGACCTTCACGCAGCAGGGCAACCGCACGGTTTTCGATCTCAAATCGAACTACGACAACGCGCCGCTGACAGCCAATGGCAATGTCGAAACCGGCGGTGGCCAGACGGTCGTCAGCCTCGATAATTTCACCGGCGCGCCGCGCACCATTCCGGTCAAGCTGGCATCGCCGACCAAGATCGTCGTCAAAGACGGCACGGCATCGCTGAGCGGCCTGACCATCCAGACCGGCGGCGGTTCGGTGACGGTCAACGGCACGGCTGGACAAGCGCTGAATATCACCGCCGAGATCGCCAACCTGCCCGCCAGCCTCGCCAATGTCTTCGCCCCGACGCTTGCCGCCGAAGGTGCGATCTCCGGCAAGGTGACGGTGACCGGCAAGCCGGCAGCACCCGTCGTCGCCTTTCAGACCAATTGGTCCGGTGCGGCGACCAGCCAGACGAAATCGGCCGGGCTCGGCCCGCTCGGCATCAAGGCGAACGGCCAGTTCGCCAACAACACCGTCACCATCGACACGAACCTTACCGGCCAGAATGGCCTGGCGCTCAACGGCGGCGGCACCGTCGCCATTGCCGGCAGCAAGGCCCTGGGGATGAGATTCTCCGGCACCCTGCCCTTCGACGCGGTGGCCGGGCAGCTTGCCGCGCAGGGCCTCAGCATGACCGGCACGGCGAAGATCGACATACGGATCGCCGGCACGACCGCCGCACCTGCCGTCACAGGCACGATCACCACCGACGGCTCCAAACTCGTCGATGTCCGTCGCAATCTCACCCTCAACGGCCTCGCCGTCACCGTCACGCTCGACGGCAGGCAGGCGGTGATCTCGCGGCTCAACGGCAATCTCGCCAGCGGCGGCAGCGTATCGGCAAGCGGCACGGTCGGCATTGTTCCGGACAGCGGCTTTCCCGCCGACATCCAGTTGAAATTCAACGATGCCACCTATGTCGACGGCACGCTGGTGACCGCAACCATCAATGGCACCCTCAACATCAAGGGGCCGTTGCTGACCGCACCGGCGCTCACCGGAAGTCTGAGGCTCAACAAGGCATCAATCACCGTGCCGGAAAAGCTGCCGGCCTCGCTCTCCGAGATCAATATCAAACACAAGAACGCACCCGCCGCCGTCAGCGCCCAGTTCAGGGACCAGAAGCCTCAAGGCCCGCGCGATAAGTCCACCACGCTCGGCATCGACCTGCAGCTTGACGCACCCGCGCAGATTTTCGTCCGCGGCCGCGGCATCGACGCGGAACTCGGCGGCAACATCACCGTTCGCGGCACGGCCGCCAATCCGATCGTCTCCGGCGGCTTCACCATGCGGCGCGGGCGCCTGACCATCCTCAGCCGCCGCCTGGATTTCACCAACAGCAGCAAGATCACCTTCGGTGGCGACCTGACGCCTGCCCTCGACATGGAAGCCACGTCGACCGTGAATTCCACAACCATCACCGTCGACGTCACGGGTTTGGCCACCGACCCGAAGATCAGCTTTTCCTCCTCGCCTGCCCTGCCGCAGGACGAGGTGCTGGCGCAACTGATCTTCGGCCAGTCGATGTCGAAGCTTTCAGCGCTGCAGATCGCCCAGCTCGCCGATGCCGCAAGCCAGCTCGCCGGCGGTCGCTCCACCTCCTTGTTCGAGGGCCTGCGCAGCCATCTCGGGGTCGACGATCTCGACATCACGACGGACTCAAAAGGCCAGGCCCAGGTTGGCGCCGGCAAATATCTGAACAAACGCACCTATATCGAGCTGCAGCAGGGCGCCTCCAACAACACCAAGGCGATCATCAACCTCGACGTAGGCCGCGGCGTTAAGCTACGGGGCGCAGCCGGCTCGGACGGCGCGGGCGAAGCCGGGATCGTTTATGAGCATGAGTATTGAGGAGATCACACGACTTTCTGCTCAAGCCAATCCGCGGCCACCTCGCCCTTCGAGGCCTTGTCGCTTTCGCTGACGCTTAAACGTCAAAGTACCCCAGGGTGAGGTTGAGAGAGTTTTGGGGCGCGCAAGAGATCAGTCCTCACCCGCAAGCCTCCTGGGCTTGTCGAAGAGGGCTGGAGCCTCAAAGGGCGAGGGCGGGTGGTGCCTCCTTGGAAAGAATGTTTAAAATCCCATCTTGCTCGTCTTCAGCAGGATATTGGACTCCGTCGTGTTGATGCCGTTGATCAAGCGGATCCGGCGCAGCGTTTCGTCGAAGGAGGCGAGGTCGCGGTCTTCCAGTTCGGCGATGAAATCCCATTTTCCGTTGGTGCTGTGCAGTGCCCTCACCTGCGGCAGGCCGCGAAGCTGATCGGCGACCTTATCCGCCAATTTGCCGAGCACCTCGATCATGACGATGGCGCGCACCCCGGCGGAGCGGGCCTCGTGGCCGGTTCTGATGGTAAAGGCGGTGATGGTGCCATTGTCGACCAGCCGTTCGATGCGCGCCGTCACCGTGGCGCGTGAGGCGCCGGTCGCTGCCGCAAGCGACGAGACGGAGGTGCGGGCGTTGTGGCGCAAGGCACTCAGGAGGTCACGATCGAGATCATCCATGGACTTATCATTCTGCTAAATGGCATTTGTCAAACTGTCGAAGACTACTCAATTTTTGACAATTTTCCATCTTTTTGCTGTCATCTCCGTCGCTGATAATCGACACCGACAGCCAACATATATCTTGGATCGCGCATAAGCCCTTTCGAAAGTCGCTCTGCACTTTTCGGGTTTATGCGCTGAACGGAGGACCGCCGATGAACGTAGAATCCACATCCATCACGCTGATCGGCGTTCCGCTCGAGGAAGGCTCCGGCCGCCGCGGCGCCGGCATGGGCCCGACGGCTCTGCGCATCGCCGGCATCGAGACGATGCTGACCGAGCTCGACCATCGCGTCACCGACAGCGGCGACCTGCATCCGGCCCCCGCCGCCGACCTGCCGGACCATCCGAAAGCGCATAATCTGAAGACCGTTGGCGCCTTCACCCGCGCTCTGGAAGCCAAGGTTTACGAAGTTGCCTCATCGGGCGGCTTCCCGCTGATCCTCGGCGGCGATCACAGCCTTTCCATGGGCAGCGTCTCCGGCATGGCGCGCCATGCGGCTGAGGTCGGCCGGCCGCTGTTCGTGCTCTGGCTCGACGCGCATTCGGACTTCAATTCGCCGGCCACATCTCCATCGGGCAATATTCACGGCATGCCGGTCGCCTTCTTCTGCGGCGAAGCGGAGATTGCCGATATCCTCCCGGCCTCCCGTCCGCTGGTCGATCCGAAGAAGGTATTCCAGGTCGGCATACGCTCCGTCGACCCGCACGAGCGCCAGGAAATCCGCGAGCATGGCGTCAACGTCTTCGATATGCGCTCGTTGGACGAGCAGGGCGTGGCAGCCATCATGCGCCAGGTGCTCGACACCATCAGCGCTGCCAACGGCCTGCTGCATGTCAGCTTCGATGTCGATTTCCTCGATCCGGACATCGCGCCCGGTGTCGGGACGACGGTGCCGGGTGGCGCGACCTTCCGCGAAGCCCATCTCATCATGGAAATGCTGTCCGACAGCGGCCTCGTCTCGTCGCTCGATCTGGTCGAGCTCAATCCCTTCCTCGACGACCGCGGCAAGAGCGCCCGCGTCCTGGTGGAGATGGCGGCGAGCCTCTTCGGACGACGCATTTTCGATCGCCCGACACGGGCGGCATAATTCTCGGGGGGAACTTACCATGAGCGCATCAACCGATCTTATCGCCACTGAACAGCGCCTCGGCGCCCATAATTACAAGCCGCTCGATGTCGTGCTGACCCGCGGCGAAGGTGTCTATGTCTGGGACACCGACGGCAAGCGCTACCTCGATTGCCTGTCAGCATATTCCGCGGTCAACCAGGGGCATTGCCATCCGAAAATCCGCGAGGCGATGATCGAGCAGTCCGGCAAGCTGACGCTCACCTCCCGCGCCTTCCGCAACGACCAGCTCGCCTATCTCTACGAGGAGCTGGCGGCGCTGACCGGCTCGCACAAGATCCTGCCGATGAACTCCGGCGCCGAAGCCGTCGAAACCGCGATCAAGGCGGTGCGCAAATGGGGCTATGAGGTGAAGGGCGTTCCGGAAAACCAGGCCGAGATTATCGTCTGCTCCAACAATTTCCACGGCCGGACGCTCAGCATCATCAGCTTCTCGACCGATCCGGATGCCCGCACCGGCTTCGGCCCCTATACGCCGGGCTTCCGCACCGTTCCTTTCGGCGATGCTGAGGCCTTTGCTGCCGCGATCAACAAAAACACCGTCGCAGCGCTGATCGAGCCGATCCAGGGCGAGGCCGGTGTCATCATTCCCGCGCCCGGCTACTTCACCCGCGTGCGCGAACTCTGCACCGTCAACAACGTTACCCTCATCCTCGATGAGATCCAGACCGGCCTCGGCCGCACGGGTAAGCTGCTCGCCGAGGAGCATGAGGGCATCGAGGCCGACGTGACGCTGATCGGCAAGGCTCTGTCGGGTGGCTTCTATCCCGTTTCCGCCGTGCTTTCCAATTCAGAAGTGCTCGGCGTCCTGAAGCCCGGCCAGCATGGTTCCACCTTCGGCGGCAATCCGCTGGCCTGCGCCGTCGCTCGCGCCGCACTGCGCGTCCTGACCGAGGAGGGCATGATCGAGAACGCCGCTGTTATGGGCGATTATTTCCTCGAGGGGCTGCGCTCGATCCGCTCGAATATCGTCAAGGACGTCCGCGGCCGTGGCTTGATGATGGCGGTGGAGCTGGTGCCGGAAGCCGGCGGCGCGCGGCAATATTGCTACCAGCTCAAGGATCTCGGCCTGCTCGCCAAGGACACGCACGACCACACGATCCGCCTTGCGCCGCCCCTGGTCATCACCCGCGATCAGGTCGATTGGGCACTGGAACAGATCGACAAGGTCCTGGCCCGATAGGCGAGATCTTGAGAAGTACCTAAAGTATATCCTGCCGAAATCTCTTCGGCAGGTTTAGGTTTGAGCAACATTCTTGCGTTATTCTCATGATAACGCGTCAGTTTTGGCGCCATACTTGAATGGGAAGAATGTTCATGGCCACGATCAATTCCACCAGCTTCAGCGGCGACACCTTGGAGATCATTGCCTTCCGGCTTCATGATCAGGAGTTCTGCGTCAAGACCACCACGATCCGCGAAATCCGCGGCTGGGCGCCGTCGACGCCGATCCCGCATGCGCCGGCCGATGTCATCGGCGTCATGAACCTGCGCGGCTCGGTCATTCCGATCATCGACCTCGCCTACAAGCTCGGCATGAAGAGCACGGTCGCAAACGAGCGCAGCGCCATCGTCGTCGCCGAAGTCCACAACATGGTCATCGGCATGCTGGTCGACCGCGTTTCCGACATCCTGACGATCTCCTCGAGTCAGGTCCAGCCGGTCCCCGAAGTCACCGCTTCCTTCGATCGCGCCTTCTGCGAAGGCATCATCGCCACCGAAAGCGGCATGATCTGCTTCCTGAACCTCGCCAAGATGTTCAAGGAAAACGAAACGGAAGAACTCGCCGCCTAAACGCTCGTTCTTCATACCATTCTCTATGAATAGAGCCGCCCCGGTTTTCCGGGACGGCTTCTGCATATAGTCGCCGTGCCGGGGTTCAGCCAAACAGCGCGTATGTGCTCTTGATCGTCACCCAGACGCCCCAGAGCAGCGGGATGCCGACGATCGCCCAGGCGATCAGTGCCTTGGCGTCGAGGCCGCCCGTGCCGATGCCGAAGGAACCGGTGGGGCCGGCGTTCGCGGCGGCGGTTCTCGCCTGCAAGGCAGCAACCTCGCCATCCGACATGAACCATTTGTCCGAAAGCGGCTTCACCAGCGAGTTGGCGATCAGACCCAACGCCAACATGCCGGCGAGGATATACATGGTGAAGCTGTAAAGCTGCGCGCCTTCGACACCGGCGGCCTTCTGCGCCTCGCGGATATAGTTGACCACCACCGGACCGATGATGCCGGCCGTCGCCCAGGCGGTGAGCAACCGGCCATGGATCGCGCCGACGAACTGCGTGCCGAAGATATCGGCGAGATAGGCGGGAACCGTGGCGAAGCCGCCGCCATACATCGACAGGATGATGCAAAGGGCACCCACGAACAGAACCTTGCTGTGAATGCCCGCTGCCCACGGCGCAAGGACATAGAGCGCGATGCCGATAACGAAGAAGCAATAATAGGTGTTCTTGCGGCCGATTCTATCGGACAAGGATGCCCAGAAGAAGCGACCGCCGATATTGAAGAGCGACAGGAGACCGGCAAAGCCCGCGGCGATCGCAGCGACGGCGGCCACCTGATCCTTGCTGAGAACGGCGAATTTCACATCCGGCAGACCGATCAGCGCACCACCGAAGATCTCCTGCAGCATCGGCGAAGCCATGCCGATGACGCCGATTCCGGCAGAGACGTTGAGGCATAGCACAGCCCAGATCAGCCAGAACTGCTTGGTCTTATGGGCGTCGCGCAGATGCACGTGCTTGGTCGTGATCATCGTGCTCTTGGCGGCGGGCGGCGTCCATCCATCCGGGCGCCAGCCGGCCGGCGGCAGGCGGTAGCCGAAGGCGCCGCCCATCATGAAGACGAAGTAGATCGCCGCCATGACGACGAATGTCTGCCAGACTCCGGCTGAACCGTCGCTGCGGAAGCTGGTCATCAGCAGGTTGGCGAGCGGCGCGCCGATCATCGCTCCTCCCCCGAAGCCCATGATAGCCATGCCCGTCGCCATGCCGCGCCGATCGGGAAACCATTTGATCAGCGTCGATACCGGCGAGATGTAGCCGAGACCGAGACCGACGCCGCCGATGACGCCGGCGCCGATCCACATCAGCCAAAGCTGATGGAAGGTGACGCCGATCGCGGCAACCAGAATGCCGCCGCACCAGCAGCAAGCGGAGACGACACCTGCCTTGCGCGGCCCGACCCGCTCCAGCCAGCCGCCCCAAATGGCAGCGGAAGAGCCCAGCAATACGAAAAACAAGGTATAGATCCAGCCGAGATCGCTGACGCGCCAATCGCAGCTCGTGGTGACGAGGGCGGAAAGAAGATTGAGGCCAGCGCATTCGGCCGGCGGCGTCGAAATGCCGAGCGCTTTCGACAATGGCAGCCAGAAGACGCTGAAACCATAAGCCATGCCAATGCAAAGATGGATCGCCAGAGCTGCCGGCGGCACCAGCCATCGATTGAAACCGGGTTTGGCGATAATCCGCTCGCGATCGAGCAAACCTGAAGTTATCTGTTCTCTTGAAATATCTGTTTCCGCAGTCGTCATGAACAACTCCTCCTTGATTCAGAGACTGGAACTTCCAAAGTATTCTACTTTAAATTGTATTAACAGGCAGACTCCGCCATCCTCCCTTCTTATTCAGAATATCTAATATTTGACCGGATCAGTCTTGCTTGACTGGCTCCGGCCTATGGATCAATGGGGCTGCCTCCAGCACCAAGGGATCCAATCCACTATTTCCATTATCAATTATTTCGAAAAACTGCCGCCGCATCCGCGGATCCCAGAATTTATTGATATGCGTCGCAACGCCCTGTGCCGCCTCGTTGGCTGGCTGCGTTTTGAAGAAAGTGGCGATCTGGTTCGCCATATAGACGAGCTTGGCTGACGTTTTGCCGTGGGGTGTTTCGTCAGGCGACATCGGCTATGCTCCCTGGGGTAATGCGCTGCGGATGGGTGAAAATCTCGAAATCGTCGCCGCGCACCAGTGCTACCAGCGTCATGCCGGCTTCTTCGGCGGTGCGGATGGCAAGTGCGGTCGGCGCGGAAATGGCAATGAGGACGGAGCTGCCCAGTATCGCAGCCTTCTGCACCATCTCGACCGACAAGCGGCTGGTGACGGCAACGACGCCGTCGGATCCCTTATGGCCGGAACGGATGACGGCGCCGCAGAGCTTGTCCAACGCATTATGGCGCCCGACATCTTCACGCACGGCGATCAATCCCTCGGCCGCAATATAAAAGCCCGCCCCATGCACGGCGCGGGTCTCATGGTTCAACACCTGCGCGTCGCTCAAAAGAGCGACCGCTTTGACGATATCCCCATACGAGATTGTCAGAGCGACCTTTGAAACATCCGGCACCTCGCGCACCGCCTGCTCGATCGATTCGATGCCACAGAGCCCACAGCCGACCGGCCCGGCCATATGCCGTCGCCGGACGCGCAGCGCATCGGCCGCGTCATCGACCAGAGTGATCTGCATATCGATCCCCCGCTCGTCCTCTATCGGCTCGATCGCGGCTATCTGATCGACATTGGTAATGATGCCCTCGGTCAGGCTGAAGCCGACCGCAAAATCCTCGATATCGGCAGGCGTACCCATCATCACCGCATGCGACGTGCCGCCATAGGAAAAGGCAATCGGAACTTCTTCCGGCACGGTGCGCGTACCCGAGCGTACCAGGCCATTGCGGCGGGCAGTTTCGGGGACGGTCGTGGTGGGGGTGAAACGGGTCATGTGGCGACCCTTCCTTCTCCCCGACGGGGAGAAGGGGTCAATCCATCGGATATCACTCCGCTGCCTCCAGCTTCCCAGCAATCCGGCACGATTGCCGCGCTTGTTCGTCATAGTCGATCTGCCATTGCGACGGGCCGTTGGAGGGCGAGACCTGCACCGCCGTCACCTTGTATTCCGGACAATTGGTCGCCCAGTCGGAATAGTCGGTAGTGATGACATTCGCCTGCGTGTCCGGATGATGGAAGGTCGTGTAGACGACGCCGGGGGCCACGCGATCGGTGATCAGCGCGCGCAGCGTCGTGTCGCCCGAGCGGCTGGCGAGCTTGACCCAATCGCCGTCGCGAATGCCGCGCTGTTCGGCATCGTGCGGATGGATCTCCAACCGGTCCTCCGCATGCCAGACAACATTGTCCGTCCGCCGCGTCTGTGCGCCGACATTGTACTGGCTGAGAATACGCCCCGTGGTGAGCAGCAGCGGGAAGCGCGGGCCGGTGCGTTCGTCGGTCGCGACATATTCCGTGCGGATGAACTTGCCCTTGCCGCGCACGAAACCATCGACATGCATGATCGGCGAGCCAAGAGGCGTCTTCTCGTTGCATGGCCACTGCACCGAGCCCATCTTTTCCAGATAGTCATAGGAGACAAGCGCGAAGCTCGGCGTGGTCGCGGCGATCTCGTCCATGATCTCGGACGGATGCGTATAGTTCCAGGCAAGGCCCATGGCCTGCGCCATCTTCTGCGTCACTTCCCAATCCCCATAGCCGTTGCGTGGGGTCATGACTTTGCGCACGCGATTGATGCGACGCTCGGCATTGGTGAAGGTGCCGTCCTTTTCGAGGAAGGTCGAGCCCGGCAGGAAGACGTGGGCGTAGTTGGCCGTCTCATTCAGGAAGAGGTCGTGAACGACGACGCATTCCATGGCGGCAAGGCCGGCGGCGACATGCTTGGTGTCCGGATCGGACTGCAGAATATCCTCACCTTGGATGTAGATGCCTTTGAAGGTGCCATCGACGGCGGCATCAAGCATGTTGGGGATGCGCAGACCGGGCTCGTTGTTGAGCTTTACGCCCCAGAGCTTTTCGAAGATGTCACGCGTCGCATCGTCGGAGATGTGGCGATAGCCCGGCAGCTCATGCGGGAAGGACCCCATGTCGCAGGAGCCCTGCACATTGTTCTGGCCGCGCAACGGGTTCACGCCGACGCCCGGACGGCCGATATTGCCCGTCGCCATGGCGAGATTGGCGATCGCCATAACGGTCGTCGAGCCCTGGCTGTGCTCAGTGACGCCAAGGCCGTAATAGATCGCGCCATTGCCGCCCTTGGCATAGAGGCGGGCCGCGCCACGCACGAGATCGGCGGGAACGCCGGTGAACTTTTCCGTCTCCTCCGGGCTATGCTGCGGCTCGGCGACGAAGGCAGCCCAATCCTCGAATTCGGACCAGTCGCAGCGTTCGCGGATGAATTTCTCGTCGAACAAGCCTTCAGTGACGATGACATGGGCGAGCGCCGTCAGCATGGCGACATTGGTGCCCGGCTTCAACGGCAGGTGATAGCTCGCCTCGACATGCGGCGTGCGCACCAGATCGATGCGGCGGGGATCGATGACGATAAGCTTGGCGCCCTGGCGCAGCCGCTTCTTCAGCCGCGAACCGAAGACCGGATGGCCGTCCGTCGGATTGGCGCCGATGACGACGACGACATCGGAATGTTCGACGCTGTCGAAATCCTGCGTGCCGGCCGAAGTGCCGAAGGTCTGGCCCAGGCCGTAGCCGGTTGGCGAATGGCAGACGCGGGCGCAAGTATCGACATTGTTGTTGCCGAAGCCGGCGCGCACCAGCTTCTGCACGAGGTAGGTCTCCTCATTGGTGCAGCGCGACGAGGTGATGCCACCGATGGAGTCGCGGCCGTATTGATATTGCAGGCGCTTGAACTCCGTGGCGATGTGGGCAAAGGCCTCATCCCAGGTGACTTCCCGCCAGGGATCGCTGATCTTCTCGCGAACCATCGGATTGAGGATGCGGTCCTTGTGGGTCGAATAGCCATAGGCGAAGCGGCCCTTGACGCAGGAATGGCCGCGATTGGCCTGGCCGTCCTTCCAGGGCACCATGCGTACCAGTTCCTCGCCGCGCATTTCCGCCTTGAACGAGCAGCCGACGCCGCAATAGGCGCAGGTGGTGACGACGGAGTGTTCCGGCTGGCCGATCGAAATCACCGATTTCTCGGTCAGAGTCGCGGTCGGGCAAGCCTGCACGCAAGCGCCGCAGGAAACGCATTCCGAATCGATGAAATGCTCGTGCATGCCCGCCGAGACGCGCGAGCCAAAACCGCGGCCCTCGATAGTCAGCGCGAAGGTGCCCTGCACCTCCTCACAGGCATTCACGCAACGGGAGCAGACGATGCATTTCGACGGATCATAGGTGAAATAGGGATTGGACTCGTCCTTCGGCATCCATTTCTGATTGATGTCGCCGTTGTTGCGTGCCTTGACGTGATTGTCGCCGTCGTAGCCATAGCGCACGTCGCGCAGACCGACAGCGCCCGCCATGTCCTGCAATTCGCAATCGCCATTGGCGGCGCAGGTCAGGCAGTCGAGCGGATGGTCGGAGATATAAAGCTCCATCACGCCGCGGCGAATATCCTTCAACCGGCCTGTCTGTGTGTGTACCACCATGCCCGGCACCACCGGCGTCGTGCAGGAAGCCGGCGTGCCTGCCCTTCCCTCGATCTCCACCAGACAGAGGCGGCAGGAGCCGAAGGCATCGATCATGTCGGTGGCGCACAGCTTCGGCACCATGATCCCGGCTTCTCTCGACGCGCGCATGACCGAGGTGCCTTCCGGCACGGTGATTTGCTGCCCGTCGATGGTCAAGGACACCATACTTTCGGAGCGGGAGGCTGGAGTGCCGTAATCGATTTCGGAAACAAGGGACATCTGGTCTTACTCCGCCGCTTCAATCAGGGGAACCGGAGAGAAATCCTCCGGAAAATGCGTCATCGCGCTCATGACCGGATAGGGCGTGAACCCGCCGAGTGCGCAAAGCGAGCCGAATTTCATCGTGTTGCAGAGATCGGCAAGCAGCGCCCGGTTCTGTTCCGGCTCGATGCCGCGTGCGATCTTGTCTGCCGTCTCGACACCGCGGATCGAGCCGATACGGCAGGGCGTGCACTTGCCGCAGCTTTCCACCGCGCAGAATTCCATGGCGAAACGCGCCTGCTTCAACATGTCGGCCGTATCGTCGAAGACGACGATGCCGGCATGGCCGATCAGCCCGTCCTTGGCCGCAAAGGCTTCATAGTCGAAAGGCGTATCGAAGAGCTTGCGAGGGAAATAAGCCCCTAGAGGCCCGCCGACCTGCACCGCCTTCACCGGCCTGCCAGACCTCGTGCCGCCGCCGATCCTGTCGACGATATCGCCAAGCGATAGGCCGAAGGCCGTCTCATAGAGGCCAGCATATTTGACGTTGCCGGCGATCTGGAGAGGAATGGTGCCGCGCGAACGGCCCATGCCGAAATCGCGGTAGAAGGCAGCCCCCTTGTCCATGATGACTGGGACGGAGGCGAGCGAAATGACATTGTTGATGACGGTCGGACAGTCGAACAGGCCCTTATGCGCCGGCAGCGGCGGCTTGGCGCGCACAACGCCGCGCTTGCCTTCCAGGCTGTTGAGCAGCGACGTTTCCTCGCCACAAACATAGGCGCCGGCACCGCTGCGGATCTCCATATCGAAGGCCTTGCCGGAGCCAAGCACCGAGGCGCCGAGAATGCCGGCAGCTCTGGCGATCTCGACCGCCTCGGTCATGACGGCAATCGCATGCGGATATTCCGAGCGCGTGTAGACGAAACCCTTGGTCGCGCCGGTCGCTAGGCCGGCGATCGCCATGCCCTCGATCAGCACGAAGGGATCGCCTTCCATGATCATACGGTCGGCGAAGGTGCCGCTGTCGCCCTCGTCAGCATTGCAGACGATGTATTTGCGGTCGCCCGGCGCGTCGAGCACCGTCTTCCATTTAATACCGGTCGGGAAACCTGCACCGCCGCGACCGCGCAGGCCGGAATCGGTGACTTCCTTGACGATATCGCCTGCCGCCATGTCGACGGCGCGACGCAACCCCTTCAGACCGCCATGGGCTTCATAGTCTTCCAGTGAAAGAGGATCTGTGATGCCGCAACGGGCGAAAGTGAGACGGGTCTGTTCCTTGAGGAATGGGAGGTTTTCGACCTCCCCAAGACAGAGCGGATGAGCGCCGCCGGTGATCAGCCCGGCATCGAAAATATCAGCCACGTCCTCGGCCTTCACCGGCCCATAACCGATACGCTTGCCGTCGACTTCAACCTCGACCAGCGGCTCCAGCCAGAACATGCCGCGCGAGCCGTTGCGCACGATCTGCGCATCAAGACCCCGGCTGGCGATCTCCTGCGCGACCGTCTTCGCCACCTTTTCGGCACCGAGGGAAAGAGCGGCAGCATCGCGGGGAATGTAAATCTTCACCGTCATCGGCGCGCCTCCTTCACGAGATCTTCGACGGCCTCATCGTCCAGGCGGCCGTGCAGCTCGCCGTCCAGCATCGCCGACGGCGCGCAGGCGCAGAGGCCGAGACAGTAGACCGGCTCCAGCGTCACGCTGCCATCCAACGTCGTCTGGTGAAAATCGATACCAAGCAGCCGCTTGACGTGCTCGGCCAGCGCATCGCCGCCCATCGACTGACAGGCTTCGGCACGACAGAGCTTCAGGACATGACGGCCAGCGGGATGATCGCGATAATCATGGTAGAAGGTCATCACGCCATGCACTTCGGCGCGCGATAGGTTCAGGGCCTGGGCGATCAACGGAAGCGTATCCTGCGGCACATAACCGAATTCCTCCTGGATCCCGTGCAGGATCGGCAGGAGCGGACCTTCCATCGACTTCATGCTGTCGATGATAACGCCGGCGCGGGCCGCGATCTCGCCCGAACCAAGATGCAAATTCATATGCAGCCCTCCCAGGCTTTCCTCCGTAAACAGGCGTCGACGCGTGCTCACCAAACAAAAATCGCAAGGAAGAGGCGGGGGATCAATAAGGTAATCCCGTCAGTCGATAGAAAACTCCTATCGACTCTTATTACCTTCGGCCAGCAATCGTGCCTCGTGCAGCAAAGCGGAGACAAGCGGCGTAAACGGTTCGCGATGGGTGGCCACCAGGCCGACGAGATGCTCCGCCTCCGGCTCCGTGATGGGGATCTTATGAATATCGGCCGGAAAGCCGAAGGAATCGGCGATATTCTTCGGCATGATGCTCGCCCAGCGTCCGGTCTGGACATGGGAAAACAGCACGATCATCGAATTGGATTCCAGCGTCGGCCGGGCGGTCGCGCCGGCTTCGCCGAGATGCCGGTTGATGATCCGGCGGTTCTGCATATCGGCCGTCAATAGACAAAGCCGAAGATCGCCCACTTCCTTCCACGTTACGCTTGTGCGCTCCGCCAGCGGACTGCCGGCCGCCGTTATCAGATGATAGCGCTCGGCATAAAGCGGCACGCTGGTGACGCGGCCGAGCGGCTCGTTTTCCAGATAGGTGATGCCGGCATCGATCTCGAGGTTTTCAAGCAGGCTCAGCACCTGCAGCGAATTGCGCGAGGTAATGGAGAAGGTGACGTCGGGATGCCGCTCCTGAAACGGCGCGGTGATCTTCTGCACCATGGCAAGCGCCGTCGGAATGGCGGCGATGCGGAGATGGCCGGCAAGCCCCTTGCGCGCAGCCCGCATTTCCTCGCGCATGGTTCTGGTATCGCCGACGATGCGTCGCGCCCATTCCAGCACCCGCTGGCCCTCCGGCGTGAGCCCCTGAAAGCGCGAGCCGCGGCTGACGAGCATGACGCCGAGCTGATCCTCCAACTGCCTGATCGCCGCCGACAATGTCGGCTGCGTCACCCCGCATTCCTCCGCAGCACGGCCGAAATGCTTCTGGTTGGCAAGCGCGATGAAGAATTCCAGCTTATCGATCATTTAACTCTCCTGAATGCGAGAGTTAAACGGGCCAGGGCATCAGCGCAACATTGGAAAATAGAAGTGAGGCATTGGGGCGGTTCACCGCACTCCTCCGGCAATCACACCCCGTTCCTGCCTCTGAAGGCGCAAGTAAGAATGCAGCCGGAAAGGCTTTCGCCAAATCCGGCTGCATTCACTAGCTTCTACTGCTGTCGTCGGAAATCGTGCCCCTCCGAAAATTCCCTAGAGAGCGGTCTCGCCACCAGCCGATGAGCGCTCAATGAAAACGCGAGGGATAAACGGTATCGCATCCTGTTCGGCAGAGGCAGCATTTCTCGCACGGGCCGTTTTTTCCAGAAGTTTCGCAAAGTCGCTCAACGATACGCGATCGGCACGGAGCATCTGGCGGATCATCGGATCTCGCAGAACTTCCGAAATCGTCATTTCACTATTCTGCACGGCCTATCCTCCTTTTATCTTATAAGGGAGTATTAGCGGCCCTGCATAACACTGTCATGTCAGGCAGTTGACGATACGATGATGAATTGAAGGCCAAAACGAGGCTTCGGAAATTTCCGAATAAACGCAGAGGCCAGTCGGCAGTCGCGGCTCAAGCCTGACAGCCCGAGGAGGACGTTTCAGCAATCGCCCGTGCAGAAGATTTTTTGCAGCGAATTGATTGCGGCGCAGATTTCAGAACTGGCGACAGCATAATAGATGAGCCGGCCTTCGCGACGCGTATCGACCAGCTTTTCCAGGCGAAGCCGCGCCAGATGCTGAGAAACCACCGCCTGCTGCAGACCGAGCAACCCCTCGATCTCCGTAACGGTCTTTTCGCCAGTGGCCAGCATGAAGAGGATGATCAGCCGCGTCTCGTGCGACAGAGCCTTCAACAAAATGCTCGCCCGCCGGGCCTCCGCCGTCAGTTCCTCGACATTATGCTCGGCAGCACCGCCAGGCGGTGGAGACAGCGACATAGGATGGCCTCTAGTGATAACTCACATAGAGATATGTTTATAATATTATGAATCCATAAGCTGGTTCAAAAGGTCGCAGAACACCAAAAAAGGTCCGATTATCAGCAGATAAGCTGTCCTCCATTGATCTCGATCACCTGGCCGGTGATGTAGCCGGAGAGCGTTGGCGCGGCGAGGAAGAGATAGGCAGGCGCGCAATCCTCCGCTGTGCCCAGACGCTGCAACGGGATCGACCGGCGGGTCTGTTCGAGTTTTTCCTTCGACGAATACCGCTCGTGGAAATCGGTGGCGATGGTTCCCGGCGATACGCAATTCACCCGGATCCCGTCCGGCGCCAGCTCGCGCGCCAAAGCCTTCGAGTAGGTGGCAACGAAAGCCTTGGAGGCGGAATAGATCGCCGACCCAGGACTGCCGCCGGTCAAAGCCGAGATCGAGACCGTATTGACGATCGCCGCCTGCCCGGCCGCCCGCAACAGCGGCAACAGCGCCCTGGTCACCTCGACGACCGAGGTCTGGTTGAGCTGGACAATCCGGTCATACCACTCGTCGGTCAATTCGCCGGCCGGAAAGCGGCCGACCATGGTACCGGCATTGTTGACCAGCACATCGATGCGGTCGAACACATCAGCGGCGGCGAGAGCAAAGTCCCTGGTGCCGCTTTCACTGGTGAAATCAGCGGGAACGAGAAAGGCGCGACGATCGAGTTCGGCCTCCAACAGAAAATCCGGCAGCTCACGGCCGGGGTCGCGGCCGACATGGACGAGAACGCGCGCACTGCAATCGAGAAACTGCCGCGCCACCTCCAGCCCGATGCCACGGCCGGCGCCGGTGACGACGACATTGCGATTTTCGAATAGCTTCGGATGAAACACCATGACCTCCCCAATGTGCAGAATCCGCGCGTCGGCAATTGCGGAATTTTCACTTTATCATATGATGACGAAAAAACGAAAGAAAGGGAGCGTCGACAATGTTCCTATCCGGACGCCAGACGGAGATTCTGGAAATCGCCAAGGCTGAGGGGCGCGTGCTGGTGGAGGAACTGGCGCTGCGTTTTTCGGTAACGCCACAAACCATCCGCAAGGATTTGAACGATCTCTGTGACGGCCGCGTTCTATCGCGCGTCCACGGTGGCGCGATCTTTCCCGGCGGGACGGAAAACGTCAAATACGAGGCGCGCCGCTCCATTGCCGCCCCTGAAAAGCAGGCGATCGGCCGCGCCGCCGCCGGCTTGATCCCCAACAACACCTCTCTTTTCATCAATATCGGCACCACCACGGAAGCGGTCGGCGAGGCGCTCCTCGGCCATCACGAACTGATGGTAATCACCAATAACATCAACGTTGCCAATAAGTTACGTATTTTCCCATCGATCGAAGTGGTTATAGCCGGCGGCGTCGTGCGCGGCTCGGATGGCGGCATCGTCGGCGAAGCCGCGGTCGATTTCATCAGGCAATTCAAGGTGGACTACGCCATCATCGGGACTTCGGCCGTCGACGCCGACGGCGCGCTTTTGGATTTCGATTTCCGCGAAGTGAAAGTGGCGCAGGCAATCATTGCCAATGCCCGCCATGTCATACTGGTGGCCGACAGCACCAAGTTCGAACGCACCGCTCCGGTGCGCATCGGCCATCTCTCGCAAGTCCATACTTTCGTTACCGACGAATGTCGCGTCGAATCCGTCCGCGCCGCCGCGGCGGAACACGGCGTTCGCCTGTTGGAAACCTCGCGCCGCCAGAATTGATCCTCACATCGCTTTCGTCACGAAACGTTCGTTTGACATTCGGATTGATTTCGTTTTAGATGAATCAATTTTCGAATTTTCCATTTCCCAAAATGGCAGACCTTTTCGGAGGGGCGGGTGAGCGAGCAGATTTACGACATTTTCGTTATCGGCGGCGGCATCAACGGCTGCGGCATAGCTCGTGACGCTGCCGGACGCGGCTACAAGGTAGCGCTTGCGGAAATGAATGATTTCGCCTCCGGCACATCGTCCGGGGCGACCAAGCTCATCCACGGCGGCCTGCGCTACCTCGAACATTATGAATTCCGCCTGGTGCGCGAGTCGCTGATGGAGCGTGAAGTGCTCTGGGCGATGGCGCCGCACATCATCTGGCCGATGCGTTTCGTCCTGCCTTACCACAAGGGCGGCATCCGCCCGGCCTGGTTGATCCGCCTCGGCCTCTTCCTCTATGATCATCTCGGTGGCCGCAAGCTGCTGCCGCCGACCGCGACGCTGGACATGAAGAGGGACCCGGCGGGAAAACCGCTGAAGGCGTTGTTTACCAAGGCTTTCGAATATTCCGACGGCTGGGTGGACGATGCGCGCATGGTCGTGCTCAACGCCCGCGACGCGGCCGATCGCGGCGCCACGATCATGCCGCGGACCAAGGTAATTTCCGCTCGTCGCGAAGGGGTCACCTGGACGATTGAAACACAGAACACCGTCACCGGCGAGAAGCGCACGTTCCAGTCGCGCATGCTCATCAATGCCGCCGGTCCTTGGGTCGACCATGTCCTGTCCGACGCCTTCGGCAAGAACCAGGTGCACAATGTCCGCCTGGTGCAGGGCAGCCATATCATCGTCCGCAAGAAGTTCGACGATCCCCGCGCCTATTTCTTCCAGAATCCGGATAACCGTATCATCTTCGCCATCCCCTATGAACAGGATTTCACCCTGATCGGCACGACGGATCGCGACTACAAGGATGATCCGAAGGATGTGAAGATTTCCGACGAGGAAACCACCTATCTCTGCAACGCCGCCAGCGAATATTTCAAGGAGCCGGTCCGGCGCGAGGACATCGTCTGGTCCTATTCCGCCGTACGTCCGCTCTATGACGACGGCGCTTCCAAGGCGCAGGAAGCGACGCGCGATTATGTGCTGAAGGTCGAAGGCGCCGAGGGACAGGCGCCGTTGCTCAACGTTTTCGGGGGCAAGCTCACCACCTATCGCCGCCTTAGCGAACATGCGCTGGAAAAGATCGGAGAGGTCATCGGCCTCAAGGGCACACCATGGACGGCCAAGAGCTCCCTTCCGGGCGGCGATTTTCCGGTTCGCGGCTATGAGGCCGAGGTCGCTAAGTTGAAGGCACGTTATCCCTTCCTCGCCGACCCGCATGCCCGCCGGCTGGTGCGCCGATATGGCACCCGCGCCGCCATGCTCCTTGGAGAGGCGAAGGCCGTGGCCGATCTCGGCCGCAGCTTCGGCAGCGATCTCTATGAAGCGGAAGTCCGCTATCTCATGGCGCATGAATGGGCCTACACCGCCGCCGACGTCCTTTGGCGTCGTTCGAAGAAAGGCCTCTATCTCTCGAAGGATGAAGCCGCCGCGCTGGATGATTATATGGCCGGCACGCGCGTTCATGCTTAGGCAGGCACGGCGCTCCAGAGCAATTCCAGCAAAAGTGCGAAACGGTGTTGCATCCTGCTTGAAAACAAAGAGATAGAGTACTTCCGTGGTTCGAAGAAACACGGATACTCTAGGGATCCAGCAGACGCGGCCCAGGCCCCTCTTCTGACAGCACATCCCAGGGATTGCGTAAGGGGCAGGTCTGCATCGAGAGACAGCCGCAGCCGATGCAGCCGTCGAGTTGATCACGCAGGCCCTGCAGCCGCTTGATCCTTTTGTCGAGATCATCCTTCCAGTGTGCCGAGAGCGCCCGCCAATCGGCGCCTGTCGGCGTCCGGCTTTGCGGCAGCGTGTCGAGTGCCGCTTGAATCTCAGCAAGCGGAATGCCGACACGCTGCGCCACCTTGATGACCGCCACCCGGCGCAGGACCTCGCGGGCGTAACGCCGCTGATTGCCGCGGCTGCGATGGCTCTCGATCAGCCCTTTTGCCTCGTAGAAATGCAGCGTCGAGACCGCGACGCCGCTGCGCGCCGCCACCTCGCCGACCGTCAGCAATTTGGAAAATTGATCGGATTCGATTTTTTCCATCATACGTCCTTGACCTCAACTTTACTTGAGGTTCTATAGCTCCTGCTCCGAAGCGCGTAAAGCAGGAGCAACGCATGACTGGACCTACCAAGCTGGCAATTCTCTACGGCAGCACCCGCAAGGGCCGACTATGTGACCGCGTGGTCAATTGGGTCGTCCGTGAGCTGGAAAACTATCCGCTGATCGACATCGACATTATCGATCCCCTTGAATTCGACCTGCCGGCGCAGCACGACCGCGAGCATCCGGCCGTCGCGGCCCTCGCCGAGCGGCTCTCCAAGGCCGATGCCTTCATCGTCGTCACGCCGGAATACAATCACAGCTTCACCGCCTCGCTGAAATTCGTGCTCGATCTCGTTTATGAGCCATGGCAGGGCAAGCCGGTCGCCTTCGTTTCCTATGGCGGCATTTCCGGCGGGCTTCGTGCCGTCGAACAATTGCGGCTGGTCTTTGCCGAGCTGCATGCCGTAACCGTGCGCGACACCGTCAGCTTCGCCAATCCCTGGGGCCGGTTCGCCGAAGATGGCTCCCTTGAAAACCCGATCGAGGCACGTCAATCGCTGGTGCGGATGATGGCGAAGCTGCATTGGTGGAGCGCGGCCTTGAAACCGGCTCACGCAACGCGCCCCTATCGCTCCGTCGCCGCCTGAGCGCCTTCTGCAATATCCGAACACGGTCTTTCGTTTCTGGCAGGTGCGAAAGACCGGTTTGACGTCCGGACCTGGTACCCCAGGTCCGGACGTCTGTTATACACCCAGAAGTTTACCTTGCCGCAAAGCTGCGCTTGCCGAAGTCGCCTCGATGACCTAACCCAATAGGAAGACAGTTTCGGCGGTATTGCGATGGAGAACGAGAAACGTCTTGGGGGAGCGGATTTCATGCGCGCCGTCGCATGTCTGATGGTGCTCGCCCACCATCTCGCGCTCCGGATGGATTTCAACAAGATCCCCCCGACCTTGGACTTGACCTTCATGTTGGCGCGCTTCGGCAATCACGGCGTCTCGGTCTTCTTCGTTCTCAGCGGCTTTCTTCTCTCCCGTCCCTTCTGGCTGGCGCTGGATAGAGCCCAGCCGTTACCGTCTTTGAAGATTTACACCATGCGCCGCGCTGCACGCATCCTGCCGGGCTTCTGGGTCGCCCTGACGGTCGGCTTCGTGCTGAGTTTCACCATCTATGAATTTCCGCTCGATGGAGAGCTGATCGGCCGCTACGTCGCCGGCTTCTTCCTGATGAGCCAATGGCATTGGCGCACCTTTTTTCCGGTGCAGGGTGACGGCCCCCTATGGTCGATCCCCTTCGAGACAACCTGCTATGTCCTTTTGCCGATCGGCTTCCTGCTGCTGTTCCATGCAACGCCGAGATCACGCTCCGTTCTCGTCAGCCGGTTGCTCTGGATCGGCATCATCGCGGCGGCGCTGGTAGGCCATTGGCTGGTGGTGAGCTATCTCCCGACAGACAACATCGGGAAGGGATGGCAATATGGCTTCGAGGGCGGCGCCAAGGAATGGATGCCGCGCTACAATCCCATCGGTTTCTTCGCGATATTCGCGATCGGCGCGCTGGCTGCCGGAATCCAGACCATCCTTCCTGCCCGCCGCTCGGCAATCTACGATGTCATCGGAGCGCTTATGATCGTCATGGGCGCATGGCAGTTGCCGCAATCCATCGGCGGCCCAGCGGAAGGCTATGCCTGGCTTGGCATTCCCTATCAATTCCCGCTGCTTCCCCTGGCGGCCGCTGTCGCGCTCTGCGTTCTGCCGCAGTCGGTCTTTCTGGGAAGAGTTGTCGACTTCAGTCTCATCCGCTATGTCGCCACCGTCTCCTTCGGCGTCTATATCTGGCAGGATATCGTGCTGACGCTGATGAAGACGCTCTTCCCCTGGACCTTCGGCACCGGCTCCGACGATGTGCTTGGCGGATGGATCACATCGAGCCTCGTCGCAATCCTCATCATTTTCGCGATCGGCACCTTCAGCTATTTCTGCCTGGAACGCCCAATCATTCGCTGGGCGCGCACCCGCGAGCAGGCGACACGGACGATGCCCACATCCGACAAAAAAGCCGCCCAAGGGAAACCATTGGGCGGCAGATAAGGTGGGAAACGAAACTCGACCGGGAAGGCCGAGCATCATGTCAGATGCGAGTGGCTTTCAGTCGCTCCTCATCGAGAACAACACCGAGGCCGGGAGATAGCCCCAAATCCAGCCAGCCCTCATCGTGCTTGAGCGGCATCGCCATCGGATAGTCACGACGGGCCTCGCTCCATTCCGGATTGTCATACGGATATTCGAGCCAAGGCGCATCCCCGACACCCGCGGTCAAATGCGCGTTCGCCAGCACACCGATACCATTCGTCCATGAGTGCGGCGTAAATTGGACACCCGCCTCACGCGCCTGGTAGACCAGCCGCCGGCAGCCGGTGATGCCGCCGACCAGCGCCACATCCGGCTGAATGACATCGAAGGCGCGTTCCTCGATGATGTCACGGAACTCATACAGCTCCCGCGTCATCTCGCCGCCGGCAATGCGCACGGAGGTCGCCTGCTTCAGCTCCTGCATGCCCTTGCGGTCAGAACGATGCAACGGCTCCTCCATCCAATAGATGCCGAGCCGCTCCAGCTCTTTTGCAACCGCCAGCGCATCCTTGAAAGTCCATGGTAATGTCGTATCCCACGGCATGCGCCAACCCTGGTTGCAGTCGACCATCAGTTCCAGCCTGGTGCCCACACGCGCACGGATCGCCTCCAGGGCCTTCACATCGTCCCGCCAACTGCCGCGCCCGCCCGCAGACGAAGAGAAACGCACCTTCATCGCCGGAAAGCCTTCTTCGAGATAACGTTCCGCCTGCTCCGCCATTGCAGCCGGCTCTCGCAACACGCCGGAGGAAGCGTAGAGGCGCACACGGCTGGCCCGGCCGCCAAGCATCCGCCAAACCGGCTCGCCAGTGATCTTGCCGGAGAGATCCCAGAGCGCCAGATCCATCGGCCAGCAGCGGCCGTAGTGAAAATTAATATGCGACAGGACCTCGTAATGGCGCTCCAGATGCCGCGGGTCCTGACCGATGAACAGATCCTCGTGCCCCTCGAACCCTTTCATTAGGTCACCGGAGCCGATGCCCTCGCGGCCCTCGTCATCCCGAACGCGGACGATCGTCGCATCGAAATGCCAGCGCGGCCGCCCATCCCAGCTCGCCTTGAACGGCGGATCGAGCGGCAGCCGGTGATGGGTGATTTCGATGGAAACAATCTTGCTCATGGTCATGCCCCCCCAAACCTTAGCCGAACTGCTGCCAGATGGTCTTGTAGTCGCAATATTTGTCGATCGCATGCACCGAGCGGTCGCGGCCGAAGCCAGACTGCTTGAAGCCGCCGAAGGGCGTGGCAAAATTCGACATATCATAGGTGTTGATCCATACGGTGCCCGCATGGATCGCCTCGGCAAAGCGGTGAGCACGATCCATGTCCTTGGTGAAGACGGCGCCGGCGAGGCCGTAGATGGTGTCATTTGCGATCTTTAGGGCCTGCTCCTCGGTATCGAAGGGAATAGCGGCGAGCACGGGCCCGAAAATCTCCTGCCGCGCCAGGCTCATGTCGTTGCTCATGTCGACGAAGACGCCGGGCGAAACATAATAGCCACCAGTCTCGCTCAAGACACGCTCGGCGCCGAAGGCGCGGCGCGCGCCTTCCTTCTCGCCGGCGGCAATCATCGACAGCACCTTGTTCATATGCTCCTCCTCGATCAGCGCGCCGATCTGCGCCGTGGGGTCCAGCGGATGCTTGAGCGCGATATCGGAGCGGGTCACTGCCTCGATCTTCGCAATCAGCTTCTCCTGCACCGAGCGCTGCACGATCAGCCGCGTCGAGGCATGGCAGGTTTCGCCGGAATTGTAGAAGCAGCCCCAGGCGGCCGCACTCGCCGCCGCATCGAGATTGGCGTCTTCGAAGACGACCAACGGCGACTTGCCGCCGAGTTCCAGCGCCACGCGCTTGACGTTCGACTGCGCCGCATAGCCCATGATCAGCTTGCCGACCTCGGTCGAGCCGGTGAAGGCGATCATGTCGACATCCATATGCAGCGCCAGCGGCTTGCCGGTCTCTTCGCCATAGCCGGTGACGACGTTGAAGACACCGGCGGGCAGCCCTGCTTCGAACGCAAGTTCGGCCAGGCGGATGGCGGATAGCGAGGACTGCTCCGCCGGCTTCAGCACCACGGAATTGCCGGCCGCGATGGCCGGGCCGAGTTTCCAGGCATCGATGATCATCGGATAGTTCCAAGGCGTAATCGCCCCGATGACACCGAGCGGTACCTTGCGCACCAAAGCGCGGGCATTCTGCCCGGTCGGCGCGATCTCGTCATACATCTTGTCGATCATCTCACCGTAAAACTGGATGCCGTCGGCGCAGAGGCGCACATCGACGGTGAGCGAGGCCATGACCGGCTTGCCGACATCAAGTGTTTCCAGCATGGCGAGTTCTTCGCCATGGGCGCGGATGAGTTCGGCCCATTTCAGCATGATCCGCTTCTTTTCCAGCGGCTCCTTCCTGCGCCAAATGCCGCTTTCGAAGGCGGCACGCGCGGCAGCCACGGCAGCGTCAATATCGGCCGCGTTGCCACGGGCCAGTTCCGCACCTGGTCTGCCATCCATCGGCCGGACGCGGGTGAAGGTCGCGCCGGAGGAAGAGGCGCGATAGGCGCCATCGATGAAATGCCGCCCTTCGAGCTTGAGGCCGGATAGAACGCCTTCCCAATAGTCGCGCGTATAATTCTTGGTCATCTCAAATTCCTTTCGGCAGCGCCATGACGGTGGCGGCGAAGCGGTCGATGTCGGCATCCGTGACATCGCGTACGGTCGAACGCCGCATCGGCTGGTTTTCCGGAGCGCGCATTTCGCGCGCGAGATCGGTCGTATCGAAAGGTATGAACGCTGCCGGCAAAGCGTGGACAATACCGCAACGGTCCATCCAATCGGAGAGGAAGGCGGGCAGCGCCGCCGCACCTTCGAGGCCGCAAGCCCTTGCGGCAGCGTTGAGATCAACCGTATCCGCCTCGACCAGCCAGGGCAGCGTCGCTTCAAAGCCGAGGGCGGTTGCAAGCCCATGGTGGACCGGCGCAAGGCCGGCCAGCGCGTGGCTGATATTGTGGGCAATCGCCGTGCCGCAATTGTCGATGGCGATGCCGGCGAAGCAGGAGCCGAGCAGCACGTCACCCCGCGCCTCGATATTGCCGGGCTCCTTCACCGCCGTTTCCAGCGCGCCGGTGATCAGCCGCAGTGCCTGATAGGCGTAGAGCTGCGCACCGCGATGCGTGTTGCGGTTCGTCGCCGCCTCGAAAGCATGGATGAAGGCATCGAGGCCGCACCAGGCGGTGAGACCCGCCGGCAGCGTGGTCGTCAGAGCCGGATCGAGGATGACGAGATCTGCCTTGGTTTCCGGCCCCCAGATCCAGAGCTTCTTGCCCTCGGGGCCTGCAAAAATATTGGTGGCCGAGGTCTCCGAGCCAGTACCGGCCGTCGTCGGCACCATGATCTTCTTCAGCGGGCTCTTCGGTAGGGGATTGGCGGCCAGTGCATAAAACATCGGGTCTTCGCCCGATGCTGCGCAACAGGCGACGATCTTGGCGATATCCAGCGCCGAACCGCCGCCGACGCCGATTACCAGATCCGCGCCCTTCGCCGCTTCTATCGCCGAGCGGATATGCGCGAGTTTCGGCTCGCCGGAGAAATCCGAGAAGACCTGCGTGGCGATGCCCGCTTCCGTCAGATCGCTTCTGATTTTATTCGCAAGACCCGACTGAGCCAGAAAGGCATCGATCACCAAGAAAGCGGCGGAAACACCATCGAAGGATTTGGCGGCACCGGCAAGGCCGGACAGCGCGCCGCTGCCAAAGTGGATGTCTGGAATGGCGGAAATGGAAAAGGACACGAGGATCACCAGGAAAAGCGCAGCAGATTCGATGCCGCAATCCTGCATCACAATTTCAGCTCTTCAAATCTGGCCATTTATCGGGAATATTGATGACTTGAAGTTATGGAGAGACAATGCTGGAGAAGATACCGCTGGAAGCCTTTCGCGTGTTCGATGCCGCGGCGCGCGCGATGAACTTTTCCGGCGCCGGCCGCGAATTGAACATCACGCAAGCGGCCGTCAGCCGACGTATCAAGGGGCTGGAGGATCATCTGGGCGCCGCGCTCTTTACCCGGCGCGGCCGGAACTTGGCGCTGACGCCGGAAGGCGAACGGCTGTTTCAGCGCGTCCGCGCCACGCTGGAATATCTCGAGGAGAGCCTGGAGCCTTTCCGCGCCGGCACAGGCGAGATCATTTCGATCGCTGCCAGCGGCTCGGTCTCGCATCTCTGGCTCGGGCAGCGGCTCAAGGATTTCGGCAAGGAGAGCCCCGGCATCTCCGTCCGCCTGCTGACGACGGACTCGCCTTCGGAACTTGCATCGGAAACCAACGACCTCGTCATTCTCTATTCCACCGGCGAACATCCGCGCTGGAACCTGACGCTATTGATGAAGGAAGTGCTGGTTCCGATCGCCTCGCCCGATTATCTCGCCAGCCGCGGCCTGGAGCCGCAGGCTTTGACATCGGCTGACATAGCCGGGCTGGATCTCATCGATTACGAGCGCTTCAACGCCCACTGGATCAGCTTCCGCCAATGGTTCGGCCGCATCGGCAACCCATTGAGGAGCAAACTGCCCCGACCGCGGCTATCCTTCTCCACCTACATCATGGCGGTCGAGGCGGCATTGCGCGGCGAGGGTATCGCGCTCGGCAGCCTCGGACTTATCGAGGAACATCTGCGCTCGGGCGCACTGATTACCATCGGCAACGACCGGGTCGAAAGCGGCTTCGGTTATTATCTGGGCGCCCCCCGCTTCCGTGCGCTCTCGCCGGAAGCAAGCCAGTTGCATCGGCATTTGCTCGGCGGCTATCAGGGCTGACGCAAACCGAACCACCCAACAAAAAAGCGGCCCCCAAAGGCCGCTCTCATTCAAAACCTGAGACTAGGTACCGGATCAATCTTGGCCGATTGCGCCGCGCAGCCGCGTCATTTCCATGATGTAGTGCTCAAGGCGCGACTTGTGCTCGTGATGCTCGGCATCTTCGAGTTCTGCCCTGGCGATATCGATACGACGCGTCAGCTCATCCTGGTTGAGATCTTCTACCGGAATTGCGGATTCGGCCAGCAGCGTGCAGCCGGTCGGCAGGATGTCGGCGAAGCCGCCGAACACGACGTAATCCTGCTTCTTGCCCGATGCGGCATGCACCTTGACGACGCCCGGCTTGATCATGGTCATCGTCGGCGCATGATGGGCCATGACGGTCATCTCGCCTTCGCTGGCGGGAATGACGACATCGATAACCTGCTCCGACAGAAGCAGACGCTCCGGAGATACCAGTTCGAAATTGAAATTGTCAGGCATGACCGGTCTCTTCTCGATTGTCTTTATTTCAAGGCAACGGCGCACGAAACCTCGCGCGCCGTTCGATTGGTCTTATCAGGCAGCCAGCTTCTTGGCTTTTTCCATCGCCTCTTCGATCGAGCCGACCATGTAGAAAGCGGCTTCCGGCAGGTGATCGTATTCGCCGTTGACTAGGCCCTTGAAGCCCTTGATCGTGTCTTCGAGAGCGACGAGCTTACCCGGCGAACCGGTGAAGACTTCTGCGACGAAGAACGGCTGCGACAGGAAGCGCTCGATCTTGCGGGCGCGGGCAACGGCCAGCTTGTCTTCTTCCGACAGTTCGTCCATGCCGAGGATGGCGATGATGTCCTGGAGAGCCTTGTAGCGCTGCAGGGTCGACTGAACCTTACGAGCGACTTCATAGTGCTCTTCGCCGACGACCATCGGGTCGAGCATGCGCGAGGTGGAGTCGAGCGGGTCGACGGCCGGGTAGATACCCTTTTCAGCGATCGAGCGCGACAGAACCGTCGTTGCGTCCAAGTGGGCGAACGAGGTTGCCGGTGCCGGGTCGGTCAAGTCGTCGGCCGGAACGTAAATGGCCTGAACCGAGGTGATCGAGCCCGTCGTCGTCGTGGTGATGCGTTCCTGCATCTGGCCCATGTCGGTGGCGAGCGTCGGCTGATAGCCCACGGCCGAAGGAATACGGCCGAGCAGAGCCGACACTTCCGAACCAGCCTGGGTGAAGCGGAAGATGTTGTCGACGAAGAACAGAACGTCCTGGCCTTCATCGCGGAAGTTTTCAGCAACGGTCAGACCGGTCAGAGCGACGCGAGCACGAGCGCCCGGCGGTTCGTTCATCTGGCCGTAAACGAGCGCAGCCTTGGAGCCTTCGCCGCCGCCATGCTTGTTGACGCCAGATTCGATCATTTCGTGGTAGAGGTCGTTGCCTTCGCGGGTACGTTCACCCACGCCTGCGAACACCGAGTAACCACCGTGCGCCTTGGCGACGTTGTTGATCAGTTCCATGATGAGAACGGTCTTGCCGACGCCTGCGCCGCCGAAGAGGCCGATCTTGCCGCCCTTAGCGTAGGGAGCGAGCAGGTCGACGACCTTGATGCCGGTGACGAGAATCTGCGCTTCCGTGGACTGCTCGACGTAGGACGGAGCATCCTGGTGGATGGCGCGCTTCTTCTGGGTATTCAGCGGACCTGCTTCGTCGACCGGCTCGCCGATAACGTTCATGATACGGCCAAGCGTTTCATGTCCGACCGGAACCGAGATCGGCGCGCCCGTGTCCTTGACGGACTGGCCGCGAACCAGACCTTCGGTCGAGTCCATGGCGATGGTGCGGACGGAATTTTCGCCGAGGTGCTGTGCGACTTCGAGAACCAGACGATTGCCATTGTTGTCGGTTTCAAGCGCGTTCAGGATCGCCGGGAGTTCGCCTTCGAAAGCAACGTCCACAACGGCGCCGATAACCTGCGTAACCTTACCGACAGAACCTGCGGGGGTAGCTGCGTCAGCCATATTCTTACCCTCTTTTCCTAACCTCAGAGCGCTTCCGCGCCCGAAATGATTTCAATCAATTCCTTGGTGATCTGTGCCTGGCGCTGACGGTTGTAATTGAGCGTCAGCTTGTTGATCATCTCACCAGCGTTGCGCGTCGCATTGTCCATCGCGCTCATCTTGGCGCCCATCTCGCCGGCGACGTTCTCGAGGAGCGCGCGGAAGATCTGGACGGAGATGTTGCGCGGGATCAGGTCCGCGAGGATCGAAGCCGCATCCGGCTCGTATTCGTAAACGGCACCCTTATGCTCAGCATCCTCTTCGACAACGGTCGGAGCCGAAGCCGGGACGAGCTGAAACGCGGTCGGCACCTGGCTGATCACCGACTTGAACTCGGAATAGAACAGCGTGCAGACGTCGAACTCGCCGCCTTCGAACATTTCGATGACACGCTTGCCGATGGCATCGGCATTGTCGAAACCGATACGCTTGACGTCGCGCAGTTCCTTGCGCTCGACGATCAGCGAAGCATATTCACGGCGCAGGATGTCGTAGCCCTTCTTGCCGACCGTGAAGATCTTCACGGTCTTGCCGTCGGCCAGCAGCTTGCGGACGTGATCGCGGGCAAAACGTGCGATCTGCGAGTTGAAACCGCCGCAAAGGCCACGCTCAGCCGTGCAGACGATGAGCAAATGCACATCGCTCTTGCCGGTGCCGGTCATCAGCGGCGGCGCACCGTCCGCGTCGCTGACGGCAGCCGTGATATTGGCAAGAACGGCGCTCATGCGTTCCGAATAGGGCCGTGCGGCCTCGGCCGCCTCCTGGGCGCGCCGAAGCTTCGCCGCGGCGACCATTTTCATCGCCTTGGTGATCTTCTGCGTCGCCTTGACGGAGGCGATCCGGTTTTTCAGATCCTTAAGTGAAGGCATCCGGTATCCGTCCTAGAAGTGAGGTCCGATCAGGCGAAAGACTTGGCGTAGCTGTCGAGAGCAGCGATGAGCTTGCTCTTGGTCGCATCGCTGATGGCCTTTTCAGTGCGGATCGCGTCGAGGATGTCCTTGCCTTCCGACCGCAGGTAGGAAAGCAGGCCCTGCTCAAACTTGCCGACCAGGGCAACGCCGATCTTATCGAGATAGCCGTTGACGCCGGAGAAGATCACCGCAACCTGCTCTTCCGTCTTCAGCGGCGAGAACTGCGGCTGCTTCAGGAGCTCGGTCAGGCGGGCGCCGCGGTTCAGCAGGCGCTGCGTTGCGGCATCGAGGTCCGAACCGAACTGAGCGAAGGCGGCCATTTCGCGATACTGGGCGAGTTCGCCCTTGATCGAGCCGGCAACCTGCTTCATCGCCTTGATCTGTGCGGACGAACCGACGCGCGAAACCGACAGACCGACGTTAACGGCCGGGCGGATACCCTGATAGAACAGGTCGGTTTCGAGGAAGATCTGGCCGTCGGTGATCGAGATCACGTTGGTCGGGATGAACGCCGAAACGTCGTTACCTTGCGTTTCGATGACCGGAAGAGCGGTCAGCGAACCGGCGCCCTGTTCGTCGTTCATCTTGGCGGCGCGCTCGAGAAGGCGCGAATGCAGGTAGAAAACGTCGCCCGGATAGGCTTCGCGGCCCGGCGGGCGGCGAAGCAGCAGCGACATCTGACGATAGGAAACAGCCTGCTTCGACAGGTCGTCGTAGCCGATCAGGGCGTGCATGCCGTTGTCACGGAAATATTCGCCCATGGCGCAACCGGCGAACGGCGCCAGGTACTGCATCGGGGCCGGGTCGGAAGCCGTTGCGGCGACGACGATCGAGTACTTCAGCGCGCCGCGCTCTTCGAGCACCTTGACGAACTGGGCAACGGTCGAACGCTTCTGGCCGATAGCGACGTAGACGCAGTACAGCTTTTCGCTGTCCGGACCGGCATCGTGGATGGCCTTCTGGTTCAGGATCGTGTCGAGAATGATGGCGGTCTTGCCGGTCTGGCGGTCGCCGATGACAAGCTCGCGCTGGCCGCGGCCAACCGGGATCAGAGCGTCGATGGCCTTCAGGCCGGTCGACATCGGCTCATGAACCGACTTGCGCGGAATGATGCCCGGAGCCTTGACGTCGACGCGAGCGCGGCGGGTCGCATTGATCGGGCCCTTGCCGTCAATCGGGTTGCCGAGCGCGTCGACAACGCGGCCGAGAAGCTCCGGACCAACCGGAACGTCAACGATCGCGCCGGTGCGCTTGACGGTGTCGCCTTCCTTGATGTCACGGTCGGAGCCGAAGATAACCACGCCGACGTTGTCGGATTCGAGGTTCAGCGCCATGCCACGGATGCCGCCGGGGAATTCGACCATTTCGCCGGCCTGAACATTGTCCAGACCGTAGACGCGGGCGATACCGTCACCGACGGAGAGAACCTGGCCGACTTCGGAGACTTCAGCTTCCTTGCCGAAGTTTTTGATCTGATCTTTCAGAATTGCGGAAATTTCCGCGGCGCGGATATCCATCAGCCGACCTCTTTCAATGCAAGCTTAAGGGTGGAGAGTTTGGTGCGAAGGGACGTATCGATCTGACGCGAACCGACCTTGACGATCAGGCCACCAAGAATCGACGGATCGACGGTGACGGCAATCGCCACGTCCTTGCCGGTGACGCCCTTCAGCGCCGCCTTCAATTCATCTTCCTGCGCCGGGGTCAGCGCATGCGCCGAGGTGACCTCGGCGGAAACTTCACCGCGATGCTTCGCGGCAATGATACGGAAAGCCTTGATCATGCCCGGCAGCGCAAAAAGGCGCCGGTTGCCTGCCACGACCTTGAGGAAATTGGTGACGTAATTGCCGAAGCCCGCCTTCGTTGCCAGCGCCTGGACTGCACCGACCTGCTCTTCGGCCGAAAAGACCGGGCTCGAGACGAAACGCTTCAGATCTTCGCTGTCATCCAGCATGGCTTGAAACCGATCGAGATCGGCGGTCACTGCCGGAACAGCACCCTCTTCGAGGGCCAGCTCGAACAATGACGAGGCATATCGCTCTGCGACACCAGAAATATGCTGGGATGTGTCTGCCACGGGCACAAAATTCCCTGATTTCAACCCAAGAATCCGGCTTCCGGGAGACGGAAGCCACATGTTCTTGAATTCGTTTTGATTTCCCCCAGAAATCAGCAGGGGCTTCCCCCTACCTCATCCGAAATTCGGGGTTCGTCTAACATAGGATATTGAGACTCGCAACACGCGTAATAGCCGAATACGCTATTCGGGTGAATTTATGATGGCAAAAAGTTCAAAACCATGGGGATAGCGCGGGCAATTGCAGCCGAAGCGGGATCATTTTCGATCAAATATAGCCCAATCCGTAAAGAAGCGGTAGAGCCGCCAAAATCGCCTGGACAACCAGAAGTAACAAATTCACGAGAACGCTTCCCCGATCCGACATGATCGAGAGGATGCGACCGAAGGCGGCAACGGCAAAGGACGCTCCGAGCGCCAGGTAGACCATCGGCTGCGCCAGCAGGATAGCGACCAGCCCGAAGCCCAGATAGAAGCCACCAGCCGAACGCCCCTCGGCATAGGCTTCCGGCCGCCCTTCGCGCACCTGCAGCTTCAGGAAACGATAGGTGTAGCCGGGTGCGAACATCGCGAGGAAACCGATGAGCGCCGTAAACGCAGCCGAGCAATAGGCAAGCTGCTCGCCCAGGTCAGTCGGAAAATAAAGCTCCATCGGTCGTCCCCAAATCAACCTAAACCAAATCAATCATATCAAGAGGCTGACTTATGGCATGAACAGGCGAAACAGGGGAAGACGCCGGAAAGGCACCGTTTCGCGAAACTACAGGAAACTCTGTGGATCGATGTCGAGCTGCACCTGCACGGAGCCGCGCTCCTTCGGCGATTGTGCCAGCAAAGCGCGAAGGAATCCCTGCATATCTGAATTACGCCGGCCGTGCACAAGCAGGCGGAAACGATGGCGGCCCCGCACCAGGGCGAGCGGCGCTTCAGCCGGGCCGAGCACCGATATGCCCTGGACCTGCGGCGCCGCATTGCGCAGGCCGCGGGCATGAGTTTCCGCATCCTGCCGGGTATCGGCCGAGACGATGATCGAGGCGAGCCGGCCGAAGGGCGGCAATATGGCTCTTTCGCGCTCCGAAATCTCGCGCTCGTAGAAAGCGCCGGCATCGCCGGAGACGATCGCCTGCATGACGGGGTGCTGCGGCTGATAGGTCTGCAACAGGCCGTGACTCTTGAGGCCGGTTCGCCCCGCGCGGCCGGTCACCTGCGACAGAAGCTGGAATGTCCGCTCGGCTGCACGCGGATCGCCATTGGCAAGACCAAGATCGGCGTCGACGATGCCGACCAGCGTCATCAGCGGGAAATTGTGTCCTTTGGCGACGAGCTGCGTGCCGATGACGATATCCGCCTCGCCTTTGGCAATGGCCTCTAGCTCCAGCCGCAGCCGCTTGACGCCGCCCATGATGTCGGAGGAGAGCACGATGGTCCGCGCTTCGGGAAAATGCCGCTCGACCTCCTCGGCAATGCGCTCGACGCCCGGACCGCAGGCGACGAGATGGTCGAGCGTGCCGCATTCCGGGCAGGCTTCAGGCGTCCGTTCGGCATAGCCGCATTGATGGCACTGGATCTGTCCACGGAAACGGTGTTCCACCAGCCAGCTCGAACATTGCGGACATTGGAAGCGATGCCCGCAGACGCGGCAGAGCGTCAACGGTGCATAGCCGCGCCTGTTGAGGAACAGCAGCGACTGTTCGCCCTTTTCCACCGTTTTGCCGATCGCCCGAATTAGCAGCGGCGAGAGGAACCCGCCGCGCTCCGGCGCATGCCGGCGCATGTCGATCAGATGCAGGTCCGGAAGAGCCGCATCCCCGTAGCGGGTCGGCAGATGAATGGTGCTGTAACGCCCGCTCTGGCCGTTGACCTGGCTCTCGACCGAAGGGGTCGCCGACACCAGCACTACCGGAAAATCGCCGATCCGGCCGCGCACGACCGCCATGTCGCGGGCATTGTAATAGACCCGATCCTCCTGCTTGTAGGCGGGATCGTGCTCTTCGTCGACGATGATCAGGCCAAGGTCTTCGAAGGGCAGGAACAGCGCCGAGCGCGCGCCGGCAACGACCCGGACCTCGCCGGTCACCGCCTGCCGCCAGACTTTTTCGCGCATGCGCGGCGCCAGGTCCGAGTGCCACTCGGCCGGCTTGGCGCCGAAGCGATCCTGAAAGCGCTCGAGGAAACTCGCCGTCAGCGCGATTTCCGGCAGCAGGATCAACACCTGCTTGCCGCGCTTCAGCGTCTCGGCGATCGCCTCGAAATAGACCTCGGTCTTGCCCGAGCCGGTGACGCCATCGATCAGCGAAACGGAGAACTCGCCCTTGCGCACCTCGGCAAGGATTTCATCGGCCGCTTCGCGCTGCGGGCCTTCGAGCCGCGAGGCTGTGAAATCCGGATCGGGCCTGGCGACGACGGGCGGCGGCGGCAGGAATATGGTTTCGAAAATGCCCTGCGCGATCAGCCCGTCGACGACTCCAGTCGAAACGCCGGCAGCGTGCGCCAGCCCGCTCCGCGTCCACGAGAGGCCGTCCTTTGCCGTCTCCATGACCCGGGTGCGGGCGGGTGTCAGCCGTTCCGGTGCGCCGCCGACAAAACGAAGGCCCTCGACCATCGGTTCGGGATCGAAGGCTGCGGGCGCACGCAGCGCCATGCGCGCCACCAGTCCCGGCGGCGACAGCGTATAGGCGGCCACCCAGTCGATGAAATCGCGCATCTCCTTGGTCAGCGGCGGGCAATCGAAGACATGGCTGATCGGCCGCAGCTTCTTCGGATCGACGCCGCCCTCGTCGCCGCCATCCCAGACGACGCCGATCACCTGCCGCGGTCCGAGCGGCACCTGCACGACCGAGCCGGGCTCAACCGCCATGCCTTCCGGAACCGCATAGGAATAGGGCTTCGGCGCCGGCATCGGCACCAGAACCGGGACCGTGCGGCTCATGGTCGGGTGTGCGGGCGCAGCTTCAAACAGCGCGCCGAACAGATCGGACGAATCTTTAGTCATCGCGCCAGACCATGCCCCGAGCGGCGACAAAAAGAAACCCGGGGTGGTTCGGCATCATATTGTCCGAAGCCACTTCAAACTTTCACCGCTGTTGTCTTTTGACACAGGATGCCGAAGCAATGAGCTGCCAACAGCCGTCAAACGGAATGCTCCGCGACGGCGGCTGCCATATCCTGGACCGCAGCCGGAGGACCGACCGGCGCAAACGTCGTATTTCCGTCGGCTGCCAGATCGAACACCGTATGCTTCTCCAGCGCCTTCGTCACTTCGTTGACGTCGCCGTCCAGATGCTCGACCGGGATGAGATTGCCGATCAGGAAATCGAAGCGGTCGCCGCGCTTGTTGAGGAGCTCGTGGAACACCGTCATGTCGCGCAGCTCCGTCGACCATTTGGCGAACCAGTAGAACAGCCCGGAATTGCGTGCCGTCAGATGCACCGGCAGGATCGGCAGATTGTACTTGCGCGCCAGCCCCACGGCCGATGTCTTCCAAGGCCGCTCGTTCAGCTTGCCGTTTGCCCAATAGGCGATGCGGCCGGAGGGGAAGAGCACGGTGACCTTGCCCTCGGCAACAGCGCGATTGGTGATCTGCAGCGTTTCGCGCGTCTTCAGTTTGCTCTTATATTCCTCACGCCATTCGACCGGGATGATCATCTCGGCGAATCGCGGATTGACGCGGACAGCGTCGCGATTGGCGAAAACCATCATATCGGGCCGGCGCGTCTTCAGGAGATCGAAGACGGCGACGCCGTCGGCAATGCCGGTCGGATGGTTGCTGACGAGAATGAAGCCGCCGGAAGCCGGGATGCGTTCGGCATGGGTTACCCCTATATCGAGCCGCAGCAGATCGCTCATATATTCGAAGCACTGGAAACCCGGCAGCTTGGCGATGTCGTTGGCAAATTCGATCGCCTTGTTGTAGCGCAGCAGCGTGTAGAGAAAGGGCCGCATCAAGGGCCAGAGCGGGTTGCGAACGATCTTCTGGCCGCGCTCGGCGATCAGCGTATCGACGATATGTCCGGGCTGGCCCTGGGACACCAAAGCAATTGCTTCTGCAAGTTGTCCCAATGCAGTTATCGAACCGCGACGTGCCATGAAATGCCCTGGATAGTTGGGTTGTACTCTATTGCAATCGAATATGATCGAAGCATGACAAGCGCCTCGCGTATAACCGCTTAAATCGATTTTGATTCAAGGCGCAGCCTATACGCAGTTGAAAAGAACTACTGCGATCTTTCCGTACGCAAAGGAGAGACACGGCACAGTAGGAATGTTAGCGATTCCATAACCTTCCCTCCTTCAAAGTGGCAGAAGGAATTTGAATTTCAAGGGGTTTTCCACTGAACGAGTTGCTGATTATCGCCGATCCCGAGCTAATGGCTGAGCGCAGCCGTTGGTTGGATACGCTCGGCCAGGAGCGGCGGCTTTCGGCCCATACGCTGGATGCCTACGAGCGTGACACGCGGCAATTCCTGACGTTTCTGACAGGCCATCTCGGTGGCCCGGCGACAATCAAGGATATCCATGCGCTACGCCCCGCCGACTTCCGCGGTTTTCTGGCTGCGCGCCGCAAGGATGGCGCAGGTGCGCGTTCGCTCGGGCGCAACCTCGCCGGCCTTCGTTCGCTGCTGCGCTATCTTGAAAAGAAAGGCCTGGTGAACGCGGCCGGCGCCGGAGCGGTACGCTCGCCGAAGCAGCCGAAATCGCTGCCGAAGCCGCTGTCGGACACCCAGGCGATCACCGTCGTCAGCGACGAGGCGCAGATGCATGACGAGCCTTGGATCGCCGCGCGCGACACGGCCGTGCTGACCCTGCTCTATGGCTGTGGCCTGCGCATCTCCGAAGCGCTGGATCTGACGCCGGAAGACGTGCACCCCGGTGCAACAGCGCTGCGGATCACCGGCAAGGGCAACAAGACCCGCCTAGTGCCGCTGCTGCCCATTGTCGTCGAAGCGGTCGAGAAATACCGTGCGCTCTGCCCCTATCATCTCGACGCAGATGCTCCGCTCTTTCGCGGCGCGCGCGGCGGCAAGCTGCATGCCGGCCTCATCCAGCGCGGCATGCAGAAGCTGCGTAGCGCCTTCGGCCTACCCGACACGGCGACGCCCCATGCGCTGCGCCATTCTTTCGCCACGCATCTGCTCGCAGGTGGCGGCGACCTGCGTACGATCCAGGAATTACTCGGCCATGCCAGCCTTTCGACAACACAGGTCTATACTGGGGTCGATTCATCGCGGCTGCTGGAGGTCTATGACCGGGCTCACCCGCGGGCGTAAGAAAGTGTTAACCTCTCGCGTTAAGGGAATATGCGTTTCAGGCGGATAGAGCAGAAGCTAATTCGGCATGATCCCGGCCAAAGTCGCGATCATGTCCCCTGCTTTCGGAAGGTTGAGATAATGTCTGCTCTCGGAATCAAGACAGCGCGGCTGACAGCGTCGAGATTCGGTGACATTCTCCTCTGGCTGGCGACGGCCTTTCCCTGGATGCTGATGACGGCATTGATCGTGGCTCTGTTGTCGCTGGCGCCTGCGCATGCCGAAGAGGCCGCGTCCGATAGCTGCGGCGGCAAAGATCTGATGGCTGAACTGCAAAAGAGCGACCCCGCCAAATATGCCTCGATCCTCGCCGAGGGTGACAAGGTGGCGAATGGCAAGGGCATCTTCTGGAAGATCGAAAAGTCCGGCCTAAAACCCTCCTGGCTGCTCGGCACCATGCATGTCAGCGACGCGCGCGTGGTGACCATGCCGAAGGGCGCAGCCGAAGCAAGTGCCGGGGCGGATACGATCGTCGTCGAATCCGATGAAATCCTCGACGACAAGAAGGCGATGGCAGCTCTTTTCAGCAATCCGTCTTTGATGATGCTGACCGACGGCTCGACCATCAGCCAGCATCTGTCGCCGGAAGAGAACACCAAGCTGGAAGCGGGCCTGAAACAGCGCGGCGTGTCGCTCGCCACCGTCGCCCACATGCAACCTTGGTTGATTTCGAGCTCTTTCGAAATGACCGGCTGTGAAGTCCGCCGCAAGACGGCCGGCATGAAATTCCTCGATCAGAAGCTTGCGAGCGACGCGATCGCTAGCGGCAAACAGGTGAAGGGGCTGGAAACACTGGCCGAACAGGCCAAGGCCATGAGCGATCTGCCGATCGAACTTCACGTGAAATCGCTGATCCAGACGCTGGAACTCGGCGACAAGATCAACGACGTCAACGAAACCATGACCGATCTCTATCTCGCCGGCAATATCGGCGCGATCGTCCCGATGCTGAAGAACATCGTGCCGGATCAGAACCTGTCCGACGATGATACCGCCGCCTTCGAACAGCGCATCATTTTGGACCGCAACAAGGTAATGGCCGAGCGCGCCGCGCCGATCCTCGCCAAGGGCAACGCCTTCATCGCCGTCGGCGCACTGCATCTGGTCGGCGATCAAGGTCTGGTGGAACTGCTGCGCAAGCAGGGTTTTACGGTGACGGCGGCGAACTGAGTGCGCCCATTCGTTTGCCGAAGTCAGTCAGCACTGTCTCGACAATCAACCGATGGAACGGCGTGATCACAGCGATATAGATCTGGCCGAGCAAGATTTTCCGTTTCACGAGCGTCGTTATATCGATGAGTCGACGCCCCTGACCATCATCCCGCACATCGATTACGACACGGAAATCAAGGTGCTTGTCGTCGAAGCCGAGAACAACTTGGTTCTCTGATTTGCTGACGATCGGAAAGAAGCCGATTGTTTCCGACGTATTTAGGGAGTGATGTCCCGTAGATTTCAGGCCGAAGACACTGACGACTGTATCGCGCAGCTTTAGCAGTGACCGCACCCAAAAAGGAAATTTGCCGAACATTGTGCGCGCGGCAGCGACTGCCGTAAAATCCGATTCCTGTACCTGTAGCTCGTAACAATCAGCCCAGTCCGCGCCCGGCAATGCGGGATGCGGCATATTTGGTTTAACCATTATGGGCTTTGCCGGCATTTTGTCGTCTGCTGTTTCACTCTCTGCAAAGTAGCACAGCCAACGTATAGCCAGACATACAAACGACGGCTGCGGCAATTCGCTCACGACAACCCGCAAAAGGAAACGGCGGCCGTCATCACCGCCGCCGCTCACATCAAAGGATACGTCTCTATAATTTACATATGGATCGGCTTGAAGAAGGTCGCGAGCGCGGCTTCCTTTACGGCTTCCGACATGGTCGGATGCGCATGGCAGGTGCGGCCGAGATCTTCCGACGAGCCGCCGAATTCCATCAGCACGGCAATCTCGTGGATCATCTCGCCAGCGCCGAAGCCGACGATGTGGCCGCCGAGAACGCGGTCAGTCTCTTTGTCCGCCAGGATCTTGACGAAACCGTCCGTCGCCAGCATGGCGCGGGCGCGGCCATTGGCGGTGAAGGGGAATTTGCCGACCTTGTAGGCGATGCCCGCGGCCTTCAGCTCTTCCTCGGTCTTGCCGACGGAGGCGACTTCGGGCTGCGTGTAGACCACGCTCGGAATGACATCGTAATTCACATGGCCAGCCTGACCGGCGAGGATTTCGGCAAGCGCCACGCCCTCGTCTTCCGCCTTGTGCGCCAGCATCGGGCCCTTCACCACGTCACCGATGGCATAGATGCCGGGAACATTGGTCTTGAAATGGCCATCGATTTCGACGCGGCCCCTGACATCGAGGACAACGCCTGCCTCTTCCAGGCCGAGACCGGCCGTGTAGGGCTTGCGGCCGGTCGATACCAGCACGACATCGGCGTCGAGCACCACCTTGTCGCCGCCCTTGACCGGCTCGAAGGTGACCTTGGCGCCGTCGCCGACCTTCTCGACGCCGGTGACCTTGGCGCTGAGATGGAAGTCGATGCCCTGTTTGGCCAGCATGCGCTGGAACTGCTTGGAGACTTCGCCGTCCATGCCGCCGAGAATGGTGTCGAGATATTCGACGACCGTGACCTTGGCGCCGAGGCGCGACCAGACCGAGCCGAGCTCGAGGCCGATGACACCGCCGCCGACGACGATCATGTTGGCCGGCACCTTGTCGAGCGCGATGCCGCCGGTGGACGAAATGATCACCTTCTCATCGATTTCGAGCGACACGCCCGGAATGCCGGCAACGTCGGAGCCGGTGGCGATGACGATGTTCTTGCCCTCTATCTCGGTCACCTTGCCATCCTCGGCCGTGACGGAAACCTTGCCGGCAGCGACGATCTTGCCGGTGCCCTGGAAGGTATCGATCTTGTTCTTCTTGAAGAGGAAAGCGACGCCGTCGGTGTTCGCCTTCACCGTCGCATCCTTGTGCGCCATCATCTTCGAAAGATTGAGCGTCGGTGCTGCGACTTCGACGCCGAGCGCGTCCATGCCATGGCCGGCATGATGGAACATTTCGGAGGCATGCAGCAGCGCCTTGGACGGGATGCAGCCGATGTTGAGGCAGGTGCCGCCGAACGTGGCGCGCTTTTCGATGACTGCCACCTTGAGGCCGAGCTGCGCCGCCTTGATAGCGCAGACATAGCCGCCGGGGCCGGTTCCGATAATGATCACATCGTAGGACATGGTTTTAATTTCCTTGTTTTGTATCTCTGTTAGTCAGTCGCCCGCGCCAATGCGAGGCGGATACCGAAGCCGACAAGTGCCGCTCCAGTGATGCGGTTGAACCATTTGCCGCCGGCGATGAAGCGATCGCGGACCGGCTTGACGGTGAAGAAGACGGAGACGCCGGCAAACCAGGCGACAAGCGCCGTCGCCATGCCGATGCCATAGGAAAACTGAATGAGCGCCGGCGTGTCGTGATGCACGAGCGTCGAAAACAGCGACAGGAAAAACAGCACCGGCTTCGGATTGAGCGCATTGGTGATGAAACCCTTTGCCAGGCAGCGCCAGATGGAAACCGGCTTGCGATCCTCCTCGCCGATCTCGATCTCCTTCACCTTGAAGCCGGGCTCCCGGAAAGACTTGATGCCGAGATAGACGAGATAAAGGACGCCGGCCCATTTGATCAGGCTGAAGAGCATCAGCGATTGCGAGACGATGAGACCGAGGCCGAGAATGGTATAGCTGACGTGGAAAAGCAGCGAGAAGCCCATGCCGAGGCCGGTCATGACGGCCGCGCGGCGGCCATGCACGATGCTCTGGCGCAGGATGACGGCGAAGTCAGCGCCCGGTGCGACGATGAAAATCGAAAACACCGCCATCAGGCCGAGGAATTCCAAGACATATTGCATGATTTCTGCCCTTTCCGATCAGCGGCCGCCGCTCACATCGAGGACGGCGCCCGTTATATAGGATGCCTGTGGCCCCAAGAGGTAGAGGATGGCGTCCGCCACCTCTTCCGCGGTCCCCGCCCTCTTCATCGGCAGTTGCGGAGCGATCTCGCGCGCACGGTCTGGCAGGCCTGCCGCCGCGTGGATTTCCGTATCGATAATGCCCGGCCGCACCGCATTGACCCTTATGCCCTCGGCCGCCACCTCGCGCGCCAGGCCGAGCGTGAACGTATCGATCGCGCCCTTGGAAGCCGCATAATCGACATATTGCCCACCGCCACCAAGGGTGGCTGCCACGGAGGAGAGGTTGACGATCGCGCCGCCCTTGCCGCCATGGCGAGTGGACATGCGGCGAACGGCTTCCGCGGCGGCCAGCATCGAGCCGGTGATGTTGATGCGAAACATCCGGTCGAGGCGTTCCGGCGTCATCTCGTCCAGACGCTGCACGCGATCGACGATGCCGGCATTGTTGACGAGACCGTCCAGCCGGCCGAAATGCTGGTCGACGGTGGAGAAAATGGACCTGATATCATCAGGCGAGCCGACATCGCCGGCGACCGCAACCGCCTCGCCGCCGGCATCCCGGATCGCGGTTACGACCGCCTCAGCAGCCGCCTTGTTCGAAGCGTAATTGACAGCCACGGCCCAGCCTTGCCGGGCAGCCGCAATCGACACTGCCGCCCCGATGCCGCGGCTGCCGCCGGTGACGAGAAGAACAGGGGATTTGCCAGTCATTCGCCGCATCCTTTCAAGGTCAGGACATCCCAGGGGGCGACGGTCGCTTTGCCTTTGCCCCAGATGGAGGATTCACGGATCGAAGGTCCGAGCGCCGGCAGGAACAGCCGCGCCGCGGCGCCTGCGCCCTCCGCCGGCAAGACACCGATATTGCCCTTCAGGTCGGAAGCGTAGATCATGCCCTGCCAGACGGTGCAGGCGCGGAGATCGGCGCCGGTCACATCGCCTTCCGGGCAGTTGAACATGATCAGGCCGTTGGCGCGCAGTTGATCATCCGAGCGCATCACCACGCCATCCGCCACGATCGGCGTGTTCCGCACAGAGAATTTGAATTTGTTGCTGGTGGCTGCCGCCTCGGAATCGACCGGTTCGAAACGCAGCTCGTAGGCATCGTCCATGTCGCCATAAACAGCCCTTTCCTGTACGCATTCATCCGCAAGCGCCGGCACCGGAATGGCCGCAAACGCCATCATCGCCCAGTGCACGGGGCCTAGTCGTGCCATCCCTCGGTTCGCCAGCATGATCACCCTCCCCCTGGTTCGTGCCGACCGTCTGCATTTTCAGTCACCCCGAAATCCGTAAAGAGAACAAGCGGGCGATCCTTCGCATCGAGGCCCCAGAACACCGGGTAGAAACCATCGCCCCATCCGCTCCAGAACACCGCGACATTGCCGCGCTTGCCGGTCACCGGCCGATGCATGACATATTTGTCGTCATTCGCCTCGATCTCGGGAGCGAGCACATCATCGTAGTAATTGATGTCGGTGGCGGACTTCTGGGTGCGGACCTGCTGCTCCCGTTCCTGGATCAGGGCGTATGTTTCCGCATCCATATAGCAGCCGAGACCGGCATCGACCGGATAGCCGAAGAACTCGTCGTTCTTCAGCGACTTGATATCCTGGCCGGGAATGAGCGCCAGCTCCCAGCGCGTGGGCTTGCCACCGGCAAAGCGCAGGCTGGCTGCAGCAACGCGGCCGAAGGCTTTGTAGATGGTCACCGGATAGTTGCCGGGCGCAACCGTCCTGGTGAAGGCCGGACGATCCGGCCCAACCAGAGGATCGCTGGCGACGATGCGGCCGGACGTCAATTCAACATCGCCCATGTGAAAGACAGTGATCGACCGGGCGGCGAGATCGGCGTCTCTCAGCGACGCCAGATCGAGATTGCTGCTGAGCTTGGCAACGTCGAAATCATCCGCGGCGGCGGAAAATGGCATCCACGCGGCGACAGCGCACAAGAGTCCGCGCATCGTCCGCATGGGCCATTTCGACATGAGCCAGCGCTCCCTTAGAGATCGAGAACCAGACGTTCCGGATCTTCCAGGCTTTCCTTGACGCGCACGAGGAAGGTAACCGCTTCCTTGCCGTCGACGATGCGGTGATCGTAGGAGAGCGCCAGATACATCATCGGGCGGATGACGACCTGGCCGCCGATGGCGACCGGACGCTCCTGGATCTTGTGCATGCCGAGAATGCCCGACTGCGGCGCATTCAGGATCGGCGAGGACATCAGCGAGCCGTAGACGCCGCCGTTGGAGATGGTGAAGGTACCGCCCTGCATGTCGGCCATGGAGAGCTGGCCGTCACGGGCTGCCTTGCCGAGGCGGCCGATTTCCTTCTCGATGCCGGCGATCGACATCTGGTCGGCATCACGCACGATCGGAACCACGAGGCCCTTGTCCGTGCCGACGGCAACGCCGATGTGGCAGTAGTTCTTGTAGATGATGTCGGTGCCGTCGATCTCGGCGTTGACGGCCGGGAGTTCCTTCAGCGCATGCGTGACTGCCTTGGTGAAGAAGCCCATGAAGCCGAGCTTCACGCCATGCTTCTTCTCGAAGATGTCCTTGTACCTGTTGCGCAGGTCCATGACGGCCTTCATGTCCACCTCGTTATAGGTGGTGAGCATGGCGGCGGTGTTCTGCGCATCCTTAAGGCGCTTGGCGATCGTCTGGCGCAGGCGCGTCATCTTCACGCGCTCTTCGCGGCCGGCATCTTCGACGGTGGTCGGGGCGCGGGCGGCAACCGGAGCAGCCGGTGCGGCGGCAGGCGCCGAGGCAGCCTTGGCGACGGCGGCGATGACATCACCCTTCAGGACCTGGCCGCGCTTGCCGCTGCCATCGACCTGATCGGCGGAAAGATTGTTTTCGGCGAGCAGCTTGGCGGCGGCCGGAGCAGCCGGCATGGCGGAAGCCGGTGCGGCGACTGGAGCAGCGGCGACCGGTGCAGACGCGGCAGCAGCGGCCGGTGCGGTAGCCTGGGCCGGAGCAACCGCAGCACCGTTGCCGGCGGAGATCTGGCCGAGCAGCGCGCCGAGGCCTACGGTTTCGCCGGCCTGGGCAACGATTTCGGAAAGCGTGCCGGCCGAAGGCGCAGGGACTTCGATCGTCACCTTGTCGGTTTCGAGTTCGAGAAGCGGCTCATCAGCCTTGATGACATCGCCGACCTTCTTGAACCAGGTACCGACGGTCGCTTCGCTGACGGATTCGCCGAGGGTAGGAACGCGGATTTCAGTGGCCATTGTTCAGATCCTGATTTTTCGTCGTTATGACTGAGATAGAATTACCGGCGACGGACGGCCGGAGAATGAGTGAGGGCATCGGCGAGATTTCGATGCGGAAACCGAGCCCGGCGAGAAGGACGGGATCGGCATCGCCAAGCGCCTTGGCGGCATCGGCGTCTTCGACGTCGACGACAGCCATGCCGAAAGCACCATCGGCGGCGAAGACCGGACCGACGATAACAGCCGTTCCGGCACTTGCATGCTCGCGCCAATAAGCGGCGTGCTTCTGCATGGCGGCCATCTCCTCCCCTGTGGCGTCATGCGGGAAGCTGGGGCGCGGCGGCACAAGTTTCAGATGAAAATAAGCCATCGCGCACCCCCTTTCCGGCTCATGCCTTAACCGCCGAGCGCATCCTCAAGGAATGCAGCGAGCTGCGCCAGATGCTTGGACATCAGGCCCGTCGCGGGAGAGGCGGCGGCCGGACGGCCGGTGTAGCGAACCCGCTGGTACTTAGCGTCGATATGGGCGAGCACCCATTCCAGATACGGATCGATGAAGGACCATGCGCCCATGTTCTTCGGCTCTTCCTGGCACCAGACCATCTCCGCATTGCGGAAGCGGCTGAGCTCGTTGATGAGCGCCTTGGCCGGGAACGGATAGAGCTGTTCGATACGCAGCAGGTAGATATCGTCGATGCCGCGCTTCTCGCGCTCTTCCAGCAGGTCGTAATAGACTTTGCCCGAGCAGATGACGACGCGACGAATCTTGGCGTCCTTCTGCAGCTTGATCGGGCCGTCCTTGATCACTTCCGCATCGTCCCAGAGCAGGCGATGGAAGGAGGTTTCCCCCGCCATCTCCGCCAGGCCCGATACCGCACGCTTATGGCGCAGCAGCGACTTTGGCGTCATCAGGATCAGCGGCTTGCGGAAGTCACGCTTCAACTGGCGACGCAGGATATGGAAGTAGTTCGCCGGCGTCGTGACGTTGGCGACCTGCATGTTGTCTTCGGCACAGAGCTGCAGATAGCGTTCCAGGCGGGCCGAAGAGTGTTCCGGACCCTGACCTTCATAGCCGTGCGGCAGCAGGCAGACGAGGCCGGACATGCGCAGCCACTTACGTTCGCCCGACGAGATGAACTGGTCGAACACGACCTGCGCACCGTTGGCGAAGTCGCCGAACTGCGCTTCCCACAGCGTCAGCGCATTCGGACGGGCCAGCGAATAGCCGTATTCGAAGCCGAGAACCGCCTCTTCCGACAGCATCGAGTTGATGACTTCGTAGCGGGCCTGGGTCGGCGACAGGTTGGCGAGCGGGATGTAGCGATCTTCGGTTTCCTGATCGTAGAGAACCGAATGACGCTGCGAGAACGTGCCGCGCTCGCAATCCTGACCGGACAGACGGATCTTGTGGCCTTCGACCACGAGCGAGCCGAAAGCGAGCGCTTCCGCCATTGCCCAGTCGATGCCTTCGCCTGTCTGGACCATGCCGGCGCGGTTTTCCATGAAGCGCTGGATGGTTCGGTGCGCATGGAATCCGGCCGGAATTTCCGACAGTTTGCGGCCGATATCCTTCAGCGTCTTCATCGGCACGGCAGTCTTGCCGCGACGCTGCTCGTCTGCATTGTCGGCCGTATGCAGGCCCGACCATTCGCCGTCCAGCCAGTCGGCCTTGTTCGGCTTGTAGGACTGGCCGGCCTCGAACTCCTGTTCGAGATGGGCGCGCCAGTCGGCCTTCATCTTCTCGACTTCGCCTTCGCTCAAGACACCTTCGGCGACCAGCCGCTCAGAATAGAGCTGCAGCACCGTCTTGTGGGCGCGAATGACCTTGTACATCTTCGGCTGCGTAAAGGACGGCTCGTCGCCTTCATTGTGGCCGTAGCGGCGGTAGCAGAACAGGTCGACCACAACAGGCTTGTGGAACTTCATGCGGAATTCGGTCGCGATCTTCGCCGCATAGACCACCGCTTCCGGATCGTCGCCGTTGACGTGGAAGATCGGCGCCTCGATCATCTTGGCGACGTCGGACGGATAGGGCGACGAACGCGAGAAGGCCGGATTGGTGGTAAAGCCGATCTGGTTGTTGATGATGACGTGCATCGTGCCGGCGACGCGATGGCCGCGCAGACCGGAAAGGCCGAGGATTTCAGCCACGACGCCCTGACCGGCGAAAGCGGCATCGCCATGGATCAGCAGCGGCACGACCTTGGCGCGTTCGGAGAGCGGAATGATGTCGCCGTCCCAGAGGGTGGCGCTCATATCCTGCTTGGCGCGGACCTTGCCCATGACGACCGGATTGACGATTTCCAGATGCGACGGATTGGCCGTCAGCGAAACGTGCACCTTGGTGCCGTCGAAATCGCGGTCCGAGGAGGCGCCGAGATGGTACTTGACGTCGCCCGAGCCTTCTACTTCGTCCGGCGCATAGGAGCCGCCCTTGAATTCATGGAAGATGGCGCGGTGCGGCTTGCCCATGACCTGGGAAAGCACGTTGAGACGGCCGCGATGGGCCATGCCGAACACGGCTTCCTTGAGGCCGAGCTGGCTGCCGCTCTTCAGAATCTGCTCCAGCGCCGGGATGAGCGATTCGCCGCCATCGAGGCCGAAACGCTTCGTGCCCTTGAACTTGACATCGAGGAACTGCTCGTAGCCTTCGGATTCGATCACTTTCTGCAGGATCGCCTTCTTGCGCTCCGCACTGAAGGCGATGCCCTTGTCGACGCCCTCGATGCGTTCCTGGATCCAGGCCTTCTCCTCCGGATTGGAGATATGCATGAATTCGACGCCCAGCGTCGAGCAGTAGGTGCGCTCGAGGATTTCCATCATCTCGCGCACGCTCGCATATTCGAGGCCGAGCACGTTATCGATGAAGATCTTGCGGTCGAGGTCGGCCTCGGTGAAGCCGTAGGCTTCCGGCGACAGCTCCTTGTAGTCTTCAACCGCAGCGGCGATACCCAGCGGGTCGAGCTTGGCGTGCAGGTGGCCGCGCATGCGATAGGCGCGGATCATCATGATGGCGCGGACAGAATCGCGCGTCGCCTGCAGAATGTCGGCGGTGTCTGTCGGCTTACCTGCGGCTTCGGCCTTGGCCTTCACCTTGGTCTCAATCGCCTTCTCGACGATGCCCCAGTTGCCGTCGAGCGCGGAGACGAGCTCGCCGTTTGCCTGGATCGGCCAGTTCTTGCGCTGCCAGGAGGCGCCCTTGGCCGCCTTCTTCACATCGTCAGGACTGTCTTCCAGTGCCTTGAAGAACGACCGCCACTCGCTCGAGACCGACGATGGGTCTTCCTCGAAGCGCGCATAAAGCTGCTCGATATAAGCAGCGTTGGCGCCGTCCAGGAACGAGGTGATCTGAAATTGCTCGTTGGCTTCTTGCCTTGCCATGGTGATATGCGGACGCTCTCGTCCGCCTCCCGACTTGTTTGCTTTGCCGGCTTATGGAAATCCGGCGACCATATTTCGTCCGCGATCCCTTGGGATCACATATCTGCTTTTACGAATTCGAAGGCCGGACGGGCTGGCGACTGCCGCTTCCCGTCCGGGTCTTGCAATAGGTAGGATCAGCCCTTCAGGACTTCTACCAGCGTCTTGCCGAGACGCGCCGGCGACGGCGACACGCGGATGCCTGCCGATTCCATCGCTGCGATCTTGTCTTCCGCGCCGCCCTTGCCGCCGGAAATTACGGCGCCGGCATGGCCCATCGTGCGGCCGGGAGGTGCCGTGCGGCCGGCGATGAAGCCGACCATCGGCTTCTTGCGGCCCTTCTTGGCTTCGTCCTTGAGGAACTGCGCGGCGTCTTCTTCCGCCGAGCCGCCGATTTCGCCGATCATGATGATCGACTTGGTTTCGTCGTCGGCGAGGAACATTTCTAGGACGTCGATGAATTCGGTGCCCTTGACCGGGTCGCCGCCGATGCCGACAGCCGTCGTCTGGCCGAGGCCTTCATTGGTGGTCTGGAACACGGCTTCGTAGGTCAGCGTGCCGGAACGCGAGAGAACGCCGACGGAGCCCTTCTTGAAGATGGAGCCCGGCATGATGCCGATCTTGCATTCGTTCGGGGTCAGAACACCCGGGCAGTTTGGCCCGATCAGGCGCGACTTCGACTTGATGAGGCGGTCCTTGACCTTGACCATGTCGGCGACCGGAATGCCTTCCGTGATGCAGACGATCAGCGGGATCTCGGCTTCGATCGCTTCGAGGATCGCGGCCGCAGCGCCTGCCGGCGGCACGTAGATGACCGAGGCGTTGGCGCCGGTTGCTTCTTTGCCTTCGGCGACGGACTTGAAGATCGGCAGCTTTTCGCCGTCCTTGCCGGCCCAGGTTTCACCGCCCTTGGAAGGGTGGATACCGCCGACCATCTTCGTGCCGTGATAGGCAAGCGCCTGTTCAGTGTGGAAAGTACCGGTCTTGCCGGTCAGGCCCTGAACCAGGACCTTGGTGTCTTTGTTGATGAGAATAGACATGCGAGGCCTTTGTTACGAGAGGTTGGAAGACGCGGAGGCAACGCGACGATAGACGCCGCTGACGACCTCCTGCCATGTATCGCTGCCGGCGGGCGAGAAAGTGACGCCCATGCGGTAGCAGTCTTCATTTTCGAACTGGAAGAGAGTGCGTTGTTGACCGCGCGGCGAGACCTTGGTCAGGACAAGCTTGTCGTCGATCCACTCGCCGGAAGCCGGCGCGGCGGGCACGAAGCCGACCGTATCGAACTGATAGAGCTTGTAGGCCTGATCCGCAGCGTCGAAGCCGAGAATGTTCCGGGCTTCGAACGATGTGCTGCCGTCCCGTGTCTGCACGTAGCGCTGTTCGACGAAAAATCCGCCGAACAGACACTCGGCCGTGAGCTGCGCGGTTGCCTTTCCTTCCTTCGTCCAGGCCGAGGCCGCGACATGCTCTTCCCCTTCCCAGATGCCGGCGAAGGCACCGAGGCGAAGATGAGCAGCCGTTGGAGCGAAGGAAGCAGCCATCCCGATCAGCCCTTGACTGCCTTCACGATCTTCTGGGCGGCATCGTCCAGGTCATCGGCGGAGATGACGTTGAGACCGGATTCGTTGATGATCTTTTTGCCGAGCTCGACATTCGTGCCTTCAAGGCGAACGACGAGCGGCACCTTCAGACCGACTTCCTTGACGGCTGCGAGCACGCCTTCGGCAATGACATCGCACTTCATGATGCCGCCGAAGATGTTGACGAGGATGCCTTCGACAGCCGGATCGGCGGTGATGATCTTGAAGGCCGCGGTGACCTTTTCCTTGGTAGCGCCGCCGCCGACATCGAGGAAGTTCGCCGGCTCTGCGCCGTAGAGCTTGATGATGTCCATGGTCGCCATGGCAAGGCCGGCGCCGTTGACCATGCAGCCGATGTTGCCGTCGAGGGCGACATAGGCGAGGTCATACTTGTGTGCTTCGATTTCCTTGGCGTCCTCTTCGGTCGTGTCGCGCAGCGCAACGATGTCCTCGTGGCGGAACAGCGCATTGCCGTCGAAGGATACCTTGGCGTCGAGGACGCGCAGGTTGCCATTGGTCATGACGATCAGCGGGTTGACTTCGAGCAGGGCCATGTCCTTTTCGACGAAGGCCTTGTAGAGGATCGGGAAGAGCTTGGCAGCGTCTTCGCGGGCAGCGCCTTCGAGCTTCAGCGCGTCGGACAGGGCAGCCGAGTTGGCAGCCGTAACGCCCGTCGACGGGTCGATGGCGACGGTGATGATCTTTTCCGGCGTGTCGTGTGCAACGGTTTCGATGTCCATGCCGCCTTCGGTCGAAACGACGAAGGCAACCTTGCCGACCGAGCGGTCGACCAGGATCGAGAGATACAGTTCGCGGTCGATATCGGCGCCGTCTTCGATGTAGAGGCGGTTGACCTGCTTGCCGGCCGGGCCGGTCTGCTTGGTCACCAGCGTGTGGCCGAGCATTTCCTTGGCGTTGGCAACGACGTCCTCGATCGACTTGGCGAGGCGAACGCCGCCCTTGGCGTCGGGGCCGAGTTCCTTGAACTTGCCCTTGCCGCGACCGCCGGCATGGATCTGGCTCTTGACGACATAAAGCGGGCCCGGAAGCTGCTTTGCGGCGGCTTCGGCTTCATCGGCGGAGAAAATGGCAACGCCGTCCGCGACGGGTGCGCCATAGGTCTTCAGCAGAGCCTTGGCCTGGTATTCATGAATGTTCATGGATTTATCCCTATTGGAACGCGGAAATTACTTCAGCGACGGCGCGATGGTAGCGCAGGCTTCGCAGAGGCCGGCAACGGCTGCGACGGACTTGTCGAAGGCTTCCTTCTCGGCCTTGTTCAGGTCGATCTCGATGACGCGCTCGATGCCGCCGGCACCGATGACGGTGGGAACGCCGACATACATGTCCTTCACGCCGTACTGGCCGGAGAGGTAGGCAGCGCAAGGCAGGACGCGCTTCTTGTCCTTGAGGTAGGATTCGGCCATCGCGATGGCGGAAGCGGCCGGAGCATAGTAGGCCGAGCCGGTCTTCAGGAGACCGACGATCTCGGCGCCGCCGTCACGGGTGCGCTGGATGATTTCTTCGAGGCGTTCCTTGGTGACCCAGCCCATGGTGACGAGGTCGGTCAGCGGAATGCCGGCAACGGTGGAGTAACGGGCGAGCGGCACCATCGAGTCGCCGTGGCCGCCGAGAACGAAAGCGGTGACGTCTTCGACGGAGACGTTGAATTCCTGGGAGAGGAAGAGGCGGAAGCGCGACGAGTCGAGCACGCCAGCCATGCCGACGACCTTGTTGGTCGGCAGGCCCGAGAACTTCTGCAGAGCCCAGACCATGGCGTCGAGCGGATTGGTGATGCAGATCACGAAAGCGTCCGGGGCATATTTCTTGATGCCGGCGCCGACCTGTTCCATGACCTTGAGGTTGATGCCGAGAAGATCGTCGCGGCTCATGCCCGGCTTGCGGGGAACGCCGGCGGTGACGATGCAGACGTCAGCGCCTTCGATCGCGGAATAGTCGCTGGCGCCGGTGAGGTTGGCGTCAAAGCCTTCGACAGGAGAAGACTGGGCGATGTCGAGACCCTTGCCCTGGGGAATGCCGTCCGCGATGTCGAACAGGACGATGTCGCCCAATTCTTTCAGGCCGGCGAGATGCGCCAGCGTGCCACCAATCATGCCAGAACCAATAAGTGCGATCTTGTTGCGCGCCATTTCGGTGTATCCTTTGCGATCAAAATCCGTGGCGGGACACCTTGCAAGGCATCCACCATTGCCGCCAATCGCATAGACCCAAAGGTCGAAATTGGCAATTGATTATTTTTGGATCAGGTATTTCAATCGGTTAGATCGAAAATGTCTTACGTAAACGTAAGACATTTTGTCACCAAAACGTTACTCGGCGGCGCGTTTTGCCTGAGTCTGGGCAAGATATTCCGTGCTGCGCATTTCGAAAAGCCGCGATGCGGTGCGGTCGAACTCGAAGCCTTCCGTGCCGCGTTTTTCGATCAGAAGCTCCTCCGGCATCGCCTCGGCCGAAACGTAAAGCCGGATGGCATGATCGTAAAGCGTGTCGATGAGAATGATGAAGCGCTTGGTCTGGTTGCGCTTTTCCGGCCCGAGCTTCGGAACGCGGTCGAGAAATATCGTGTCGAACCGATTGGCGATGGCCAGGAAATCGGCTGCGCCCAGCGGCGCTTCACAGAGATCGGCGAACGAGAAGCGCGCCGCGCGATCGACGGCGAGCGGCACATGGATGGAACGCCCCTTCATCGGAATGTCTGACGGCTGTGCCTTGCGTCCGTGCAGCACCTGCACCCACGACGCATCCATTGCCATATCGGTGCGATCGTTGATCGGGGTCAGATAGACCGGCTGGCTGTTCAGCTTCTCCATGCGGTAATCCGTTGGCGAGTCCAGCGTGACGACATCGACATGGCGTTTCAAAAGATCGATGAAAGGCAGGAACAGGCCGCGATTGAGGCCATCGCGATAGAGATTGTCCGGCTCGACATTCGATGTGGCAACCAGTACGCAGCCGAGCGAAAACAATTCGGAAAACAGCCGCGACAGGATCATCGCATCGGCGATGTCGGTTACGGTGAATTCGTCGAAGCAAAGCAGCTCCGCCTGACCATAAAGGTCGGCGGCGACCGGCGGTACCGGATCGGCCTGCTTGGTCTCGCCATTCTTGAACTTCAGCCGGTGAGCGGCGATGCGGTTGTGCACATCCGCCATGAACTCATGGAAATGCGCCCGGCGTTTCTTGCTGCAGGGCGCCATATTGAAGAACATGTCCATCAGCATGGTCTTGCCGCGCCCGACACTGCCATGGATGTAGAGGCCACGGACGATCCCCGTCGGCCTCTTGCGCGCGGCAAACATCCAGCCAAGCGCGCTCGATTTGGTCGCCGGTCGCTTCCGCTTGAGATCGGCAAGCACGCGATCGAGGGATTTTGCCACATCCATCTGCGCCGAATCCACCTGAAGCGATCCGGAAGCCGTCAGCGTCTTTAGATGTTCGACGACGCTGATGGAATAGTCGGGCATGGGCTGCATGGGGAAATACCCGCCTGTGCAAGGAGGAAGCGGCTGGACGGCCCAGCCGCTTCAAAAGAGCTTATCGGCTGAGGCTGAGCGGCTGGCCGGATGCCGTGGAACCGTCGAAGCGCGAAGCGGCCGTCTTGTAGAGCGAGCCGATCTGGCTGCCGTCACGATTCTTGAGGATGACCTGCTTGCCGGACACTTCCCAGGAACCCATCGTCGTCAGCTCGCCCGCGCAACCGCGCGTGCCGCCGCGCGAACCGCTGCCGAGATTGGTGAGCGTCAGGAACATGTCGCAGCTCGCGCCGCCATTGCTGACCTTCCAGCTACCGACCATGGATTCCTTGGTCACGTCCTGCGCGGAAGCGGCCATCGCCTGCTGTTGCTGCTGATTGGCAGCATTCGGCGTATTCGTCGGCGCTGCCGGGAACTGCGAGGCGCCGCCGGTGGTCGGCGGAAGCTGGCTGGATTGGACGGAAGGAACGGGTTGAGCCTGCAATGGCGCGGCAGAATATTCATCGTTGTATGCTGTGCGCTGGCAACCGGCAAGCGACAGACCTATCGCCGCAGCCGTCGCTGCATATCTCAATTGCATCATCATACTCCTAATTGTCCACCATCGAGGTTTGCACTGGCGCTTAGTTAGGTTGGGATTATCTTATTTCACTTTGGTTAATCAAGTCGCTACGGGGCACAAATCGCTGGAGGGCATAGCTCCGCAAGAATCCGGTCATTTCAAGGCTTAACCAGACAAACCTCATCCGACGAGTTCCTGCAGGTCCGCGTCCTGGCGAAGTTTGCTGGAGAAATCGGAACAACATGCAAGCGAGGCCGATAAAAATTCCGTGAGCTGCAGCGGCGGCATCCGCCTCTTCACCGAGAGCGGCCTACAGAATGATCCCGCTCCGATCCGATGTGGTCGAAGCGGTAATCATGGCGGTCAGGCTATTCCCGCCGCAACAGGGACGAACGGTCGGCGGCGGTCAGATCCGCCGCTCGACCATCATCTTCTTGATTTCGGCGATCGCCTTGGCCGGGTTCAAACCCTTGGGGCAGGTCTGGGCGCAGTTCATGATCGTGTGGCAGCGATAGAGGCGGAACGGATCTTCGAGATTATCAAGACGCTCGCCCTTTGCTTCGTCACGGCTGTCGATCAGCCAGCGATAGGCCTGCAGAAGAACGGCCGGGCCGAGATAACGGTCGCCGTTCCACCAATAGCTCGGACAGGAGGTCGAGCAGCAGGCGCAGAGAATGCATTCGTAGAGGCCGTCGAGCTTCAGACGATCCTCGTGGCTCTGCTTCCACTCCTTCGCCGGCGGCGGCGACACCGTCTTCAGCCAGGGCTCGATCGAGCGATGCTGGGCGTAGAAGTTCGTCAGATCCGGCACGAGATCCTTGACGACAGGCATATGCGGCAGCGGATAGATTTTCACCGTGCCCTTGATCTCGTCCATGCCCTTGGTGCAGGCGAGCGTATTGGTGCCATCGATGTTCATCGCGCACGAGCCGCAAATGCCTTCGCGACAGGAGCGGCGCAGTGTCAGCGTCGGATCGATCTTGTTCTTGATGTAGAGCAGACCGTCGAGCACCATCGGGCCGCAATCGTCGACATCGATGTAATAAGTGTCGATGCTCGGGTTAAGGCCGTCATCCGGGCTCCAGCGATAGACACGGAATTCGCGGGTGTTCGTGGCACCGGCCGGCTTCGGCCAGACCTTGCCTTCACGCATCTGAGAGTTCTTGGGGAGAGCGAGTTCAACCATGGTCAGTTCCTCTCAGATCAGTACACGCGTGCCTTCGGCTCGATCTTGTGCGGATCGATGCCTTCGGCGATCAGGTCGGTGTGAACGGGACGATAGTCGAGCTTCACGTCGCCGGCTTCGCTGACCCAGGCAAGCGTGTGCTTGCGCCAGTTTTCGTCGTCGCGGCCGGCAAACTTGCCCTCGGTGTAATCCTCGCGGGCATGCGAGCCGCGGCTTTCCTTGCGGGCTTCGGCGCCGTAGATCGTCGTGATGGCATTGGCCATCAGGTTGTGCAGCTCCAGCGTCTCGACAAGGTCGGAATTCCAGATCAGCGAACGGTCGGTGACCTTGATATCGGGCATTTCCTTCCAGATCTCCGAAAGGCGGCGGCAGCCGGATTCCAGCGATTCCTGGGTGCGGAACACGGCGGCGTCTTCCTGCATGGCGCGCTGCATCTTTTCGCGCAGCACCGCCGTCGGCGTCGAGCCGCTGGCGTGGCGCAGGCGGTCGAAACGCTCCATAATCTTGTCGCAGGCGGCAACATTGACCGGCGGAACCGGGCTGTTGCGGTCGATGACCTGGCCGGCGCGGATGGCGGCGGCGCGGCCGAAGACCACAAGGTCGATCAGCGAGTTGGAGCCGAGGCGATTGGCGCCGTGCACCGAGGCGCAACCGGCTTCACCGACGGCCATCAGGCCCGGCAGAACACGCTCCGGATTGTTGCTGTCGGCATTCAGCACTTCACCCCAATAATTCGTGGGAATGCCGCCCATATTGTAGTGAACGGTCGGCAGGACCGGGATCGGCTCGCGGGTGACATCGACGCCGGCGAAGATGCGCGCGCTCTCGGAAATACCCGGCAGGCGCTCATGCAGCACGGCCGGATCGAGATGGTCGAGATGCAGGAAGATGTGGTCCTTGTTCTTGCCGACGCCGCGGCCTTCGCGGATTTCCAGCGTCATGCAGCGCGAAACGACGTCGCGCGAGGCAAGGTCCTTGGCCGACGGCGCATAGCGCTCCATGAAGCGCTCGCCTTCGGAGTTGACGAGATACCCGCCTTCGCCGCGCGCGCCTTCGGTGATTAGACAGCCGGAACCATAGATGCCGGTCGGATGGAACTGCACGAATTCCATATCCTGCAGCGGCAGTCCGGCGCGGGCAACCATGCCGCCACCGTCGCCGGTGCAGGTATGGGCCGAAGTCGCCGAGAAATAGGCGCGGCCGTAGCCGCCGGTCGCCAGCACCACCATCTTGGCGGCGAAGCGATGGATCGTTCCGTCATCCAGGCACCAGGCGACGACGCCGGTGCAGCGGCTGCCATCGTCGGACATGATCAGATCGAGCGCGAAATATTCGATGAAGAATTCAGCGTTGTTGCGCAGCGACTGGCCATAAAGCGTGTGCAGGATAGCGTGGCCGGTACGGTCGGCAGCGGCGCAGGTGCGCTGAACCGGCGGGCCTTCGCCGTAGTTCTGCATATGGCCGCCGAACGGGCGCTGGTAGATCTTGCCCTCTTCGTTACGCGAGAAGGGCACGCCGTAGTGCTCGAGCTCGTAGACCGCCTTCGGCGCTTCCATGGCGAGATACTGCATGGCGTCGACGTCGCCGAGCCAGTCGGAACCCTTGACGGTGTCGTAGAGATGCCACTGCCAGCTATCCGGCGTCATGTTCTGCAGCGAGGCGGCGATACCGCCCTGAGCTGCGACCGTGTGCGAGCGGGTCGGGAATACCTTGGTGATGCAGGCGGTTCGGAAACCCTGCTCGGCCATGCCGAGCGTGGCGCGCAGGCCAGCGCCGCCGGCGCCGACAACGATCACGTCATAGGAGTGATCGACATATTTATAGGCTTTCCCGTTCTGAGCGGGCCCATTCTGAGCGGATGAATTCGGTGCCATCGGTAATTATCCTACGAACGCGATCTTCAGAATGGCGAAGAGACAGAGCCCGGCCACGATGATCGCGAAGAATGTGTTGAGCATAAGAAGGACGATCTTGCTGATCTCACTATGGACATAGTCCTCGATGATGACCTGCATGCCGATCCGCATGTGAATGACGCCGGAGACCACCATCAGGCCGAAAATAACGGCAACGATCGGGTTCGACAGCGCGTGCACGACTTCCGCGTAGGGCGCGCCGGCATAGATCATCAGAAAGATGACGAAGAAAATGATGAGAGGAACGTTGGCGACGGCGGTCAGGCGCTGGCGCCAGAAATGCTCCGTGCCTTCCTTGGCGGAACCGAGACCGCGGACTTTGCCCAGGGGAGTGCGCATATCCATGAGAAATATCCTTTAAAGCATGATCCCGAAAGCGTTCGAGCGCTTTCGAGAACAGTCATGCCAATCAAATCAGCCGGATGATAATGCCGATGATCCAGACCAGCGCGGTAAGACAGAGCGAGCCGACGAGCGTCGCCTTGGCCATCCTGGTCGAGACAGCGGGGTCGTAGCCGTATCCGAGATCCCAGACGAAATGGCGGAAACCGCCGAGCATGTGGTGCAGCAGCGCCCAGGTATAACCGAGCAGGACGAGCCGGCCGATGATCGAGCCCATGATCCAGTTGACCAGATCGAAATAGCCCTGGCCGGTCGCCGCCGCGATCAGCCACCAGGCGACCAGCAGCGTGCCGAAATAAAGCGCGCCGCCGGTGATGCGGTGGACGATCGACATGACCATGGTGGGAATAAGTTTGTAGACTTGCAGATGCGGCGACAGGGGCCGGTTTTGTGTGACGTTCGCCATCAGAACCTCGCGGCGTTACGATACGCTTCTATCCCGGAATATCTCCGGGGCAACACACGCCTGGGGGAAGTCCTGTGTGCGTTGCATCAATTGGACCATTAATCACGGAAAGGCACGTCGACAAGCACAATTGCTGTCTGCCTTGAATTTAATCGATTCGGATCAGCCGACACTTTTAGCGAGTGCGCAGAAACGACATTCTCCGATTGGCCATTCCACACGATTTTCCCGCCAACCGAGTAGACTTGGCGTCGCTCTTGCGGCACTCTGTTCTTCATATTTTATTAAGCATTTGGAGAGCGAGGCAACCTATGGGACAGCATCTTTTCAAGGCAGCAACGCTCGTCTTAGCGGCAGCCGCCGCCCTTTCGTCCATGTCGGCCTCCGCAGGCGATTATCGCCATGGGTACCGCCCGTTCCAGCATCATGGGCCATTTCCGCTGCACCCCGGACGCGTCGGTGCCTATGCCACGGAGGTCGCCTTTTCGACCGGCTATCGCCATGGATATCGGCCGTTCCATCATCGCGGCCCGGTTCGGTTGCAACAAATCTCCTGGCCGCAGCACTACACGCAGCCGCAACCGACCAGAATCATCCTCATGGATCGGCAATATGCCGCTGACATCGGCACCTATGCGGGCACGGCCGATATGTATCAGGCCGACGATGGGACTTATATTGTCGGCTATGGCGGCGGCTATGATCAATATCAGGGCGAACCGGCTGCATTGAAGCCGAGAGCCAAGATCATCAACGTCAAACGTGCCGGCAATGCCTGCTCCTACGAGGCCGGCGTCTGTGTGATTCGCCCCTGACGGTCGTTAGCCGGCTAGAAATCGCCAGACCGTGGTCTTCTTGACCTCGCTATCCTCCAGCGCCCGCGTCACCGGCACCTGATAGGTCGCCTGAAGCTCCAGACGATCCTTGGGCAGGTAGGCCCTCCCCGGATCGCCGACCAGCACAAGGCGATCCTCTCCCGCGAGCTGCCGGAACCAGGGAATCAGCCGATCGGCGAAATCGCGATCATAAAAGACATCGCCGGCGAGAATGACGTCGGCATCCGTAGCTTGGTCAATGAGATTGTCGCCTGTAAAATCGAGCGCAACGCCGTTTTCCGCAGCATTCAGCCTTACCGCGGTTTCCGCCCAGGGATCGATATCGGCGGCGAGCACATGGCTTGCGCCCGCGAGCTTTGCCGCAATCGCGACGAGGCCGGAGCCGCTGGCGAAATCCAGTACCCGTTTTCCGGCGACCGTGTCGGGATGATCGAGCACATAGCGCGCAAGCCCCTGCCCGCCCGCCCAGGCGAAAGCCCAGAAGGGCGGCGGCAGGCCGATCTCCTCGAGTTCTTCCTCCGTCTTCAGCCAGAGATCATGGGCCTCGCTCGCCAGATGCAATCGGATTTCCGGCACATGCGGCGGCGCCATGAGACTGGTGTTCGCACGGATGAAACTCTCCGGATCGGTCTTCAAAGCGTCCTCGAATTATCAGACGGGCGGATTGTCGAGTTCGCCCATGCGGCAGACTTCGAGATATTCCTCATCGGTCACGGGCTGCACCGAAAGCCGCATCGAGGTGACGAGCGACATCTGCGAGAGCTTCGGATTGGCTTTGATATCCTTCAGCGACACCGGTTTCGGCATGTCGCACACGGCGCGGATATCCACGCAATCCCAGCGCGGATCGTCCTTGGCGGTCGAATCGGGATGCGACAGCGCGCAGACCTCGACAATGCCGACGATCTCCAGCCCTTCATTGGAATGATAGAAGAAGCCCTTGTCGCCGATCTGCATCGCCCGCATGTTGTTGCGGGCGAGATAGTTGCGCACTCCGGTCCATTCCGTGCCCTTCTCGCCAGCCTTCTTCTGTGCCTCCCAGGACCAGGAGGACGGCTCGGATTTATACAGCCAGTGCGCCATGTTCATGCCTCCGGATTGTTGAAGACCCAGTTGAACGGCTTGATCTCGACGCTCTCGAACAGGCCAGCCTTGGTGTAGGGATCGGCATCGGCGATCGCCTTCGCCGCCTCGATCGTTTCGGCACTGACGACAACCAGGCTCCCATTCGGCTTGCCTTCGGCATCGAGGAAGGGACCCGCCATCTTCAGCGTACCCTCGGCATTGAGCTTGTTCAAATGCTCGAGATGCGCAGGGCGCGTGTCCATGCGGACATTCAAATGACCGGGCTTGTCCTTGCAGACAAAGGCAAACAGCATTGTTTCATTCTCCTATGGAAATCAGCAGATCATCGGGGGTGATGGATAAAGCCTCGTCCACCGAAGGTCATCTTGTTTCTGCGCGAAGCGGATTGATAACATCGACGCCCCAGAAATCGACCTCATTGTGCGTGACGATGATGCATTCATTCGCGATCGCGACGGAAGCGATCAACATATCCATCGGGTCACGCTGCCGCCCCGCTGCTCGCCCCTCCGCCATGAGTTGCGCCCATACCAAGGCCGCGTTCTCATCGAAGGAAAGAATACGTCCGGCGAAATACGCCAGTGGTCCTTGTGCACCGAGAAACCAGGTTTCGAGGTCATCGCGCATACGTCCCGCCGGCATGATCAGGATGCCGCGTTGAATCTCGGCGATCGTGGAGGCTGCGATGAAGAGATCATCGTCTATTTGGGCTTGAAGCCATCTGGCAAGATCAGGTGACGGCTCTGGTTTGATCGTGTTGCTGATAATATTGGTATCGAGCAAATAACGGGTCAAAGATCGATCTCGCGCACTTTGCCACGAACTCGTTCAAGATCGATATCCGCGCCGACGAGGGGCGAACTACGCAACCAGGCATAAACGCCACCTTTCTTCGGCGGCTCGCCGGAGAGCGTCTGGTTCAGGACATTACGGATATATGCCGCTTCGGTCCCTCCTTCCGCCAGACGCCGCGCCACAGAACGAATGAGCGCCCGATCACTATCAAGGCCCAGCACTTCGAAACGAGCCAGGCCGCGCTCCTCGATACGTGAGCGGTAATTTTGAATTGCACGCTTCTGTGAACTGCCCATTATGGCCTCCGCGATATTACCGGTAATATATCCAGTAATCGCGGTGCATTCAAGTTCAAGTCATTCCGTCGTAATCGGCCGAGTCATCAATTGCCCAATGGCGGTCGCTATGTCGAGCTTGCCATCGATGATGGCCGAGACCGCTTCGGTGATCGGCATGTCGACGCCCAGCCCAAGCGCCAGCCGCGCCGCGATCGAGGCGGCATAAGCGCCTTCGACGAGGTCGCCATGCGATGGATCCGCCGCCTCACCGCGGCCGAGCGCGATGCCGAAACGCAGATTGCGGGATTGGTGGCTGGTAGCGGTCAGCACGAGGTCGCCGAGGCCGGAGAGACCGCGCACCGTTTCCGCCTTGCCGCCCTTGGCGACGACGAAGCGCGACATTTCCGCAAGGCCGCGGCTGATCAGTGCCGCGCGCGCAGAATCGCCGATGCCGCGCCCTTCGACAATGCCGCAGGCAATCGCCAATACATTCTTTAGCGCGCCGCCAAGCTGCACACCGACGCGATCGTCGGAGGCATAGAGACGGAATGTCGGCCCTGAAATCGCCTGCGCCAGCCGTTCGGCGACAGCCATATCGCCGGCGGCGATCGCCATAGCCGTCGGCAGGCCCTTGGCAATGTCGGTCGCAAAGCCCGGACCGGAGAGAACCGCAATGGCGTGATGCGGCAATTCCCGCTCCAGCATGTCGGTCAAGAGATCGCCGGAGACCTTGTCGATGCCCTTGGCGCAGGTGACGACGACGGCATCCTCCGCGAGATAAGGCCCGTAATGGCGCGCCGCATCCGCCTGCGCCTGCGACGGCATGGCGAAAAGCACGATGCCGGCGTCCGAAATCGCGTCCGGCTCGGCCGAAAATTGCAGCGAATCCGGCAATTCTATGCCCGGCAGAGCCGTATCATGCAGACGATCATCTCTGAGATCGGCCATCAGAGACGCCTTGCGCCCGACCAGCGTCACCTGGCTCTTGCCGGTCAAGGCGATGACGGCGGCGAGCGCCGTGCCGAAGGCGCCGGCGCCAACCACTGCGATGCGTTCACTATCGCTCATGCCTTCGCTCCTCGTTTGCCATGCCCCAAGAGAGTTTCCGCCTTCTGATCGAGCGGCCAGCGCGAGCGCGGCTGCACATCGAGGCCGTCGGGTGCCGCACCTGTCGCCATGCGCTCCAGCCCCGCCCAGGCGATCATCACCGCATTGTCGGTGCAGAGGTGCAGTGGCGGCGCGATGAAGCGAAAATCGTTGAGATCGCAAAGCTCCTGCAGCGTGCGGCGCAGCTCGAGATTGGCGGCGACACCGCCGGCGACCACCAGCGCCGGCTTGTCCGCCGTCTTTGGAAACTCCTTTTTGAAGCGCTGCAAGCCACGCCCGATCCGGTCCTTCAAGGTGCGCGAAATCGCCTTCTGGAAGGAGGCGCAGATATCGGCGATATCCTGCTCGCTCACCGGCGCGATCGCCGTCGCTGCCTGTCGCACCGCAGTCTTGAGGCCGGAAAAGGAAAAGTCCAGCCGCGTCTCGCCGACCAGCGGCCGAGGAAAGTCGAATCGGTCCGCATTGCCGTTCCGCGCCGCCGCTTCGACCGCCGGGCCGCCGGGATAGGGAAGACCGAGCAGCTTCGCCGTCTTGTCGAAGGCTTCGCCCAGCGCATCGTCGATGGTCGTGCCCCAGCGCTCATAGTCGCCGACGCCGCGCACCAAAATCAGTTGCGTGTGGCCGCCGGAGACGAGCAACATGAGATAGGGAAAGGTGAGGCCATCCGTCAGCCTTGCCGTCAATGCATGGCCCTCTAAATGATTGATGGCGTAGAGCGGCTTGCCGGTCGCCCTCGAAATCGCCTTGCCGGTCATTAGCCCGACCAACAGGCCGCCGATCAGACCGGGGCCGGATGTGGCCGCGATGGCGTCGACATCGGACAACGACACATTGGCGCGCTTCAGGGCCTCGTCGATCAACGTATCCAGCGCCTCGACATGGGCCCGCGCGGCAATTTCCGGCACGACGCCGCCATAGGCGCTATGCTCGTCCAACTGGCTCAAAACCACGTCGGAGGCAATCGTGGCGGTGCCGTCTTCCCGGCGCTCGACAATGGCCGCGGCGGTTTCGTCGCAGCTTGTTTCGATGCCGAGAATGCGAAGAAAGGACGCCATGGAAGCTGTTCGTTGCCTGTTGGTCGATTGCGATGAAGCGGAAATATGGTTACGGGAACTGTCGGTAACAACGGATCAAAGCGGATGCAAACAAAACCTTTCCGGATTGGCACGCGCGGCAGCCCGCTTGCGCTGGCGCAGGCACACGAGGCCCGCGACCGCCTGATGGCGGCGCATGGCTTGCCGGAGGAGATGTTCGAGATCGTCGTTCTGAGCACCAAGGGCGACCGCATTACCGACCGTTCGCTGGCGCTGATCGGCGGCAAAGGCCTGTTCACGGAAGAGCTGGAACAGAAACTGACCAAAGGCGAGCTCGACTTTGCCGTACACTCGGCAAAGGACATGGCGACAAAGCTGCCGGAAGGGCTGGCGCTATCGGCCTATCTGCCGCGCGAGGATATCCGCGATTCCTTTATCGGCCGCACCGCGCCGAAGCTGATCGACCTGCCGCATGGCGCAACCGTCGGCTCCGCCTCGCTGCGCCGCCAGGCGCTGATCCGGCGCCTGCGCCCAGATATCAACGTCATAACCTTTCGCGGCGCCGTCGAAACGCGTCTGCGCAAGCTGGAGGAAGGCCAAGCGGACGCGACATTGTTGGCTCTCGCCGGCCTGAAACGGCTCGGCAAGGTGAATGTGATCACTGACATTCTCGACCCAGATGAATTCCCGCCGGCGCCAGCGCAAGGTGCGATCTGTATCGAAAGCCGCGTCAGCGACGACAGGACGAACGACCTGCTCGCCGCCATCAACGACGCACCGACCTTTGACACCGTTTCCTGCGAACGCGGCTTCCTGGCGGCACTGGACGGCTCCTGCCGCACGCCGATCGCCGGCTATGCCGTCTGCGAGGGCGACCATATCAGGTTCTTCGGCATGATCCTGACGCCCGATGGCCAGCAAGTGCACACCACCACCATCGAAGGTCACCGTCGTGACGCCGAAGCGCTCGGCACCAATGCCGGCCAGGCGATCCGCACTGAAGCCGGCAGCACCTTCTTCGAAGACTGGACCTGATATCCGATGCGTGTCGTCGTCACCCGTCCGGAGCATTCGGGTGAACGCACCGCCCGACGGCTTGCGGAGATGGGGCATGAGGCGATCCTCTTGCCGCTGACAAAGCCCGTGCATGATGCCGAGGCGGCTCTAAAGGGGCTTGAGGAAACAAGCGGCGCCATCGCCGTCACCAGCGCCGAAATCATACGTGTCTTGGAACATGTGAAGCCATCATTGCGGTCGATTATCCATCGGCCGCTTTTTGCGGTCGGCAACGCGACCGCGCAGGCTGCGCGGGAGATCGGCTTCAAGAGTGCCGTGGGAGTTGGCGGCGGCAACGGAGCGCAGCTAGCGGAGCTGATCAGCCAGCAAAGCGCCGAATTCGGAGATTTGCCACTGCTCTATCTAGCCGGCTCCCCGCGCGCAGCCGGCTTCGAAGCGCGGTTGGCGGAGCTCGGGATCGCGTTCCGAACGGTCGAATGCTACCGCATGGAGGACGTCATGCCCGACATCGGCACGCTGGCCCGCGTCCTTGCCGATAATCCCGCGGATGCGATCCTCTTCTATTCCCGCGAGACCGCCCGCCGCTTTTTCGCCCTGCCTTTTCTGCGCGTGCACTCTGACACCCTCGCTCAAACGCGAATGCTCTGTCTCAGCGGAGCAGTTGCCGAGGTGGTGCCGGCGGCGCTGCAATCACTTGTGGAAATCGCCGCCGTGCCGGACGAAGACAGCCTTCTGGCGCTTCTGGCAGCGAAGTGAGGTCGCAATTTTGATCTAACCTCTTTCCATAATCGACTTGTCTGTCTACTTTCGCTGCAGCGCATGAAAAGAGGACCTCATGGTATCGGGAAATCCGCCAAACCATTCGAAGCCCAACGACGAGCCGATCACGATCGATCTGGAAGCTGAGGAAACCGCTCGAACCGCGGTTTCCGAGGAGATGACGGAGCGCAATCACAGCGACCCCGGCAGTTCGTCCGCCAATGAGGTGGAAATACCGCCGGAAATGGAAAAGGAACCGGTGGCGGAAGAGGCCGACGAACCGGTCGCGGAGCCTGCGGCAGAAGATCCTAAAGCCGCAACCGCGGGGGAACCGGAACCTCCCCGCTCCGATGCCGAGCAACCTTCTGCGCCCCAGCGGCAGCAAGGGGCAACGTCTGGCCTGATCGCCGCGGGCATCGTCGGCGGGCTGATCTCCCTCATCTGCGTCGGCGCCATCCAATATGCCGGCCTCCTGCCCGGCGGCCGGCCGGCAAAAGACCATTCCGCCGATATTGCCGCACTCACAGACGAAATCGACGGGCTGAAGCAGACCGTGTCCAATCTCGCTGCCAACCCCGCAGCAACATCGGACACCACCCTTGCAGCCCGCGTCGCAGCCCTTGAGACAACCGCCGCCAACAATACGGCCGCAAGCGGATCGTCCGGTACAAGCAGCGGCGATGCCGATCAGAAGATCGCAGCGCTCAGCGCCGAAGTGGATCAATTGAAGGCGAGCCTTGCTCAGGCGACGCAGAGTCAGGCCTCATCCGACGCCGATGTCAGCAAACGCCTTGATGACGCTGAAAAGAAGCTGAACGCGCCGAGCCAGGAAAGCGCTGTCGCCCGCGCCATTGCGGCTGCGGCCCTGAAGGCGGCGATCGATCGCGGCGGTCCCTTTCAGCCTGAACTCGATACCTACGCCAATGTCGCACCTGATGACCCTGCGGTTGCCGATCTGAAGGCGTTCGCCCAGACCGGCATTCCCTCGCGCGCCGATCTCATTCGCCGTGTCTCCGATGTTGCGACGGCGATCGTCAGTTCGACGCAGCAGGACGATCCGAACCAGAGCTGGAGCGACCGGCTGCTGAGCAGCGCCAAATCCCTGGTGCAGGTGCGCCCGGTCGGGAACGTCACCGGCGATAGCGTCGAGGCCATTACCGCCCGCTTCGAGGACAAGGTGAAGAACGGCGATCTGCCCGGAGCGATCACCGAATGGAACAGCCTGCCGGACGCCGCCAAATCGGCCTCCGCCGCCTTCAAGCAATCATTGGAAGCTCGCATCCGGGTCGAAGACCTAGTCAGCGACGCGCTGTCGAAGGCGATCGCCGACACCGGAAAACAAAGCTGAGGCGGGGAAGAGAATGATCAGACTGCTTATTTTCGCCGTTCTCGTCCTGCTGCTTGGCTATGGCTTTTCCTGGCTGGCGGATCGCCCCGGCGATCTTTCCCTGGTCTGGGGTGGCGAACTCTATCAGACCAAGCTCATCGTCGCTGCCGGCATCCTAATTGCGCTGATCGCCGCCGTCATGGTGGTCTGGTGGTTTATCCGCCTCATCTGGACCTCGCCGCATTCCGTCACCCGCTATTTTCGCGCCCGCAAGCGCGACCGCGGCTATCAGGCCTTGTCCACGGGGCTGATCGCCGCCGGTGCCGGCAACGCGCTGCTTGCCCGCAAGATGGCGGCGCGCACCCGCGGTCTGATCCGCGCCGACCAGGAGCCGCTGATCAACCTGCTGGAAGCACAGGCCGCGCTAATCGAAGGCAAGCATGACGAGGCCCGCCAAAAATTCGAGCTAATGGCCAACGACCCGGAAACCCGCGAACTGGGTCTGCGCGGCCTTTATCTCGAAGCCAAACGGCTTGGCGCGCACGAGGCGGCGCGGCACTATGCCGAAAAGGCTGCCGACCAGGCGCCCTATCTGCCATGGGCAGCGCAGGCGACGCTGGAATACCGCAGCCAGGCAGGCCATTGGGACGACGCCATCAAGCTTCTCGACCAGCAGAAGATCGCCCGCGTCATCGATAAGGATACCGCCAACCGCCAGCGCGCCGTATTGCTGACCGCGCGCGCCAATGAAAAGCTCGAAGGCGATCCGTCCGGCGCCCGGGACGATGCGCTGGCTGCATTGAAGCTGTCCCCCGATTTCGTGCCGGCCGCGCTGACAGCCGCCAAGGCGTTGTTTCGCGAAGACAAGGTGCGCAAGGCCGCTTCCATTCTCGAACAGGTGTGGAAGGCAGAGCCGCATCCGGAGATCGGCAGGGCCTATGTCCGCGCCCGCAGCGGCGATTCCGTCTCCGATCGCCTGAAGCGTGCCGAACGGCTGGAAGCGATGCGCCCGAACAATGTCGAAGCGCTGCTGATCACGGCAAAGGCAGCGCTCGACGCCCGCGACTTCGCCAAAGCCCGCGCCAAGGCGGAAGCCGCGGCTCGCATCGATGCCCGCGAAGGCGCCTTCCTGCTGCTGGCCGACATCGAAGAGGCCGAAACCGGAGACCAGGGGCGCATCCGCCACTGGATGGCGCAGGCATTGCGCGCGCCGCGCGATCCGGCCTGGCTCGCCGATGGTTTCGTCTCCGACAAATGGCTGCCGCTGTCGCCGATCACCGGCCGCCTCGACGCCTTCGAATGGAAGGCACCCTTCGGCCAACTCGAAGGGCCGGTGGAAGAGGGCACGACCGTCTCGGTCGATGCCGCGCTGAGGTCGCTGCCGCCGGTGCGCGAGACCGCTCCGCCCGCAACTGCTGCGACAAAACCCGCTTCACCAACAGTTGCTTCGCCGGCTGCCGGCACCTCTGTTATAGAATTGGAGCCGATCGCCAAAAAGCCGGCGCCCGTACCCGCCGCCAAAACCGAGCCGGCGAAGGAGCCGGAACCAAAGCCCTTCTTCGGCGGCGCGCCGGACGATCCGGGCGTAAAAGATCTCAAGCTTGAACCGGAACCCAAGACACGGCTGAAGCTCTTCTAAGAATGGAATCGAATGTTCGAACGCTTTCAGGAATTCTTTCAGAATCTGACCAAGGAACACCCTAAATCCGGCTTTGCTCCCGACGATCCGCGTATCGCGGTTGCGGCGCTCTGTTTCCAGGTGATGGAAGCGGACGGCAAGATCGAGGAAAGCGAGAAGAAGCGGCTTCGCAAGCTGCTAAAGAGCCAATACGGTCTCGATGGCCGTCAGCTCGACGCTCTGATCGCCGCCGGCCAGGAGGCCGAGAGTGAGGCGGTCGATTATTATCGCTTCACCTCCGATCTGAAGCGCCATCTCAACAGCGAACAGCGCCTCGAGCTTCTCGGCATCCTCTGGGATATCGTCTATGCCGATGGCGAACGCAGCGAGATGGAGGATCATGCGATCTGGCGCATTGCCGACCTCATGGGCATCTCCGACCGTGACCGCGTTGTCAAACGCCAGGAGGCAGCCGCCCGCGCCCCGGGTCACAGAAGGGAAAGTGCGGATGATGATTGAGGCGCCGCAGGGCGGTGGACACCGTCCTGTATTGATCATCCTGCACCAGGAACGCTCCAGCTCCGGCCGTGTCGGCCAGATGCTCTTGGACAAGGGTTACGATCTCGACATCCGCCGGCCGGTACTCGGTGACCGATTGCCGCCGACGCTAGAGGGTCACGCCGGCGCAGTGGTCTTCGGCGGGCCGATGAGCGCCAATGATCCCGACGATTTCGTCAAGACTGAGATCAGCTGGCTCGACGTGCCGCTGAAGGAAAATCGCCCCTATCTCGGCATCTGCCTCGGCGCACAGATGCTCGCCCGCCACCTCGGCGCCAAGGTGAAGGCCCGCGACGACGGCAAGACCGAAATCGGCTGGTATCCGCTGCAGCCGACGGAAAAGGGCCGGCTTTTGATGCGCCACTGGCCGCAAATGGTCTATCACTTTCACCGTGAAGGTTTCGACTTGCCGCATGGCGCCGATCTTCTGGCGACCGGCGAGACCTACCCTAACCAGGCCTATCGCTATGGCGCCAATGCCTGGGGCCTGCAATTCCACGCGGAACTCACCCGCGCCATGATGCAGCGCTGGGTCGTGCATGGCGAGCATCGCTTTTGCATGCCGAACGCCCAAAAGGGTCGCGAGCATCTGGAGGGTCGCATGATCTTTGACTCCCCGCTCAGAGCCTGGCTATCCGATTTCCTCGATCTCATTTTCGAGGGCAAGCAGGCTATGGCGGCTTGATCGGCTCACGATCATATCCCTTATGCGTCAGCCTTCCTTTTCTTTCCCCACGGATTGGGCGCCGATCGGCGGACCGAGCAACAGGTTGATAAGCACCAGAAGCCCTATGGCCCCCATCATGCCAGCGATGCGATTCATGGCCGGCAGCAGACTTTCCGCGGGACCGGTATCCTGCACGAGCGTCAGGATCAAAGCGATGGCCGCCTGCGAACCGACGCCGGCGATGCCGTACGGCCCGTTCTGAATCTGCATGGCGAGCCAGGTGCCTGCCATCAGCAGCAGAAGCCAGGGCACGAAGGACTGGCTGATCGGCAAGAATAGCACCATCGTGCCAAAACAGCCGCCCAGGATGCATCCGGCCACCCGTTGCAACATGCGCTGAGCAATCGCCGATTGGTCCTTCTCCGAGACCCCGGTGAGCGTGGGAACAGCCATGACCGCACCGATCGAAATCGCCATCTGGCTGAGGTTGGGCAATTCCAACTGCCGCCAGACCAGCGGCACGGCGGCAACCGCCATGCCCGTTCGCATGGCATGTGACAATACATGCCAGTTTCCACCCAGCAGACTATGCCAGCCGGGCGGTGGCGCCACGACCTCGCCTTCCGCAGGTGCCAGCAGCCATGTCACCAGCAAGGCCGTGGCGGTGCCGAGCACGATCTCGATGGCACGATAGAAGGCAATGGAAAGCGCCAGTGTCGGATCGTCCAACGAGCCGAGCGTGACTATCATCGCCGTGATCCCGCCAAGGAGCCAAGCATAGCCGTGGGGCTCAGCAACGCACCAAGGATGGCAAGCGTGCCGGTGGCGAAAAGAAGCAGCACCGTCGCCACGGGATCATAGACGGCCCAAGGCACGAGGGCGAAGCTCAACACCGCGCCGACCAGCGTTCCCACGATCCTCAGCCCGCCCCTCTGCCACGATTGCGGATGGCTCGCCTGCACGCATATGAAGGCGCTGATGGCGGCCCACCAGGGATTGTTGAGCCTCAGGAGCAGAGCGAAAACGAGCGCGAGCCCGACCGCCAGCGCGGCGATATTGGCTTGCAGCAAGCGTGGACCGGAAAGGCTCAGCTCCGCCAGCTCGCCGCGGATCGCATGGACGAGCTCTGCAAGAGCCCGCCTCATGGGAAGATCAGTGTGCTGGCATCCGATCCCATATAAAGGGTGAGGTCGGATGGAGGATCGACCAGCTTGAATGTTACCGGGAAGCGGCGCCTCAGCCTGATCCAATCGGTGGTGGGAGCGACATAAGGCAATATCCCATCCTCATCGGGACCTCTGCTGATGCCGCGCGAGACACCCTCGATGCGAGCGCGATAGAGGCGCCACGGGTGCGTGTCGAGCCACACCCATGCTGCTTTGCCGGGCTCAAGCTTCCTGATGTAGTTCTCCTTGTAGTTCGCAACGATGCGCCAGCCCGCCGCATCGACAATCCCGAGCAGCGCCTTTCCGGCCGAGGCCGTATCGCCCACGCTCAGGGAGAGATTGTTGACCGTACCATCGACGGGCGCGCGGATTTCGGTCTGGCTGAGCTGCCATTCCGCCAAGGCCAGCGCGGCCTGCGCCTGCGCGACGACGGCATCCTGGCTGGCGACAGACCGGGATGCCTTGTCGACCGCCTCACGCGCCGCCGCCTGTTCCGCGGCCGCCCGCTGTTGCGCGGAATCCCCGTCGGCGGCAGTCAAGGCCACCTGCTTCTGATCATTGCCGACCTGTTGTAATGCAGTCGTCGCCGCCGTCAGCCGATCCTGAGCGGCCTTCCGCTCATCATCGGCAAGCTTGTGGTTCGCAGCCGCTTCCTGAACCGCTGCCTTGCGTTGATCGACGACGAGTTGGAACGGCAGCTTGTCGATGACAGCCAAAAGATCGCCGCGCCGTACCTCCCGGTCGTTGGCGATATCGACGCTCACGATGACGCCCGTCACCTGCGGCGCAACCGTCACGAAATTCGTGGTGACATAGGCATCGTCGGTATAGGCAACGAACGATGTCAAAACCTGCCAAACCGCCAAAAGCGCCAGCAGACTGGCTATGCCCACGACAAGCCGAAACGCACGCCGTCGCTCGGTTGGCACATCCGGCGGCGCAGATGGGTCTGGCTCGATCGGCTCGTTGCTCGTCGTGTTGCTCATGGCGACAACATGCGCGCGGAGTTGCCAGCATGACAAGAAAATTGTGGCTCACGCCACCTGCGGCTCGCCCTCTCGGTCCGGCGCGTTCAGACTGTCGATCTTGCGTAGTTGCGGAAAGCCGGTTGCCCAGATGATCGCCACAGCCAGCGTACCGATGCCGCCGATGACGACGGCAGGGACGGCGCCGAAATAGCGCGCCATGGTGCCGGCCCGGAATTCGCCGAGCTCGTTCGACGCGCCGACAAAGACCATGTTCACGGCATTGACGCGGCCGCGCACATGATCCGGCGTCCAGAGCGTGATCAGAGTTTCGCGGACATAGACCGAGATCAGATCGGAGGCCCCCATGACGGCGAGGGCTGCGATCGACAGCCACGGCGTATGCGAAACGCCGAAGACCAACGTTCCCACCCCAAACATTGCGACGCCTATAAACATGCAGAGCCCGGCCCGATGCCGGATGGGATAGGTCGCCAGAAACAGGCCCATGGCAATCGCGCCGAAGCTTGGAGCAGCGCGCAGCAGGCCGAGGCCCCAGGGACCGAGCGTTAGGATATCGCGCGCATAGACAGGCATCAGCGCCACGGCGCCGCCGAGCAGCACCGCAAAGAGATCGAGCGAGACGGCGCCAAGCACCACCTTTTCCGACCAGATAAAATGGAAACCGGCGAGGATCTCGTTCAAGCTCCTCGATTCATGTGCAACACGTTGCTGCGGTTTCGGAATGAGGAAGGTCAGCAGCGAACCGGCTGCGAAGAACAGGACGGCGACGGTATAGGAAACGCTCGGGCCGATACCGTAGAGCAGGCCGCCCGCGACGGGACCGAGAATGGCGGCCGCATCCCAGGACATAGAATTCCAGGTCACCGCGTTCGACAGATCTTCCGGCGGGATGAGATTGGGCGCCAGCGATTGCGTTGCCGGCGTCATGAAAGCGCGCTCGATGCCGAAGACGGTAAGGATCAGGAAAACCGGAAGCGGCGCGAAGGTGCCGGAAACGGTGAGGAACAGCAATGCCGCGGCACAGATCGTGCCGACGAAAATGCAGATGGCCGCCACCATACGCCTGTTGTAGCGGTCGGCAACGGTGCCAGTCACTAGGATCAGAAGTAGGGAGGGAAGGAACTGCACCAGACCGATCAGGCCGAGATAGATCGGATTGCCGGTATGGTCATACATCTGCCAGCCAACGGAAACGCTGACCACCTGCGTGGCAAACGCCGTCAGAAAGCGGGCAAAGAAGAAATAGGTGTAGGCGACATGCCTGAACGCGGCAAACCGGTCTCCGCTGGAAACCAACGACATGAGATGAGGCTTTCCGGCCGGAGCTGCGCAAGAACCCCGGGCCTGTTAAACATGATTCAGCGTGCTTCAAAGCATGGGACTTGCCCGTTAAGTCGCCAATGTCTACATGTCTGTCAACCGCGAAATGGAGACGGACATGCTCGCCTTATTTCAAACCATTGATCTGGCTTTGAATCTTTATACTTGGGTGCTGATCGCCAGCGCTATTTTTTCATGGCTCTATGCATTCAATGTTATCAATTCGAGCAATCAGTTCGTCAACTCGGTCGGAAGTTTCCTCTATGCAGTCACGGAGCCTGCGCTTCGTCCGATCCGGCGCGTGCTGCCCGATCTCGGCGGCATCGACATTTCGCCGATCATCCTGCTGCTGATCATCTTCTTCTTCCGTTCCCTGATGTGGAACACGCTTTACCCGCTCGTCGGCCGGTGAGCGAAGCCTGGCAGGTTTTTGCCGATCATGTGAGACTATCCGTCCGGCTCACGCCCAATGGCGGGCGTGATGCGATCGACGGGTTCGAGACCGGCGCCGACGGCGAGGCCTATCTCAAGGCGCGGGTCTCCGCCGTGCCGGAAAAGGGCAAGGCCAACAAGGCGCTGATCGCGCTTCTCGCCAAGAGCTTCGGCATCCCCAAATCCTCGGTCAGCCTCATTTCCGGCGACACCGCCCGTAAAAAAATCCTCCGGATCGATGCCGACCCGGAGGATTTGATAGGCAAGCTGAACGCTATAGCGAAGAACTGATCACTTCGCCTTCTTGGCGCGCTCGATCGCTTCGAGAATGAGTTCGCCGGCTTCCTTCGAGCCCTTCCAGCCGTAGATCTTCACCCACTTGCCGGGCTCCAGATCCTTGTAGTGCTCGAAGAAATGCTCGATCTGCTTCACGGTGATTTCCGGCAGGTCGGTATATTCCCGGACCTTTTCGTAGCGCAGCGTCAGCTTCGGCGAAGGAACGGCGATGATCTTTTCGTCCTTGCCGGAATTGTCTTCCATCATCAGCACGCCGATCGGGCGCACGTTGATAACGCAGCCCGGAACCAGCGGACGGGTGCTGGCGATCAACACGTCGATCGGGTCGCCGTCTTCGGAAAGCGTGTGCGGAACGAAGCCGTAATTGCCCGGATAGGTCATCGGCGTGTAGAGGAAACGGTCGACGACCAGCGTGCCGGCGTCCTTGTCCATTTCATACTTGATCGGATGACCGCCGACCGGAACTTCAACGATGACGTTGACGTCTTCGGGCGGGTTCTTGCCAATGGAAATCGCGTCGATGCGCATGCGTCTCCCCTAATAAGGATGGTTGCTGCAGCCAGATAATCGGAATCATGACGCAACGCAACAAGGCATTGGGACGATGCGGGATTTTAATGGACGGTCGCAGCCGGTACCTTAGGGCCAGACGAAGCCGATCTTCTTGAGCTGCTTGCGATCGAAGGTCTCGATGCCCTCGCAGAAATCGGCACCGCCCTGGCCGCGATAGAAGCGGTCCGCATTCTCGTTTTCCTCGAGGCACCAGACGACCAATCCCTTGCACCCCAGCGATTTCAGGAGCCGGCGCGCTTCACCGAAGAGAAGCCGGCCAAGACCGATGCCTTGATATTCCGGGCGAAGATAGAGTTCGTAGATCTCGCCTTCCTGAGGCAATGCGCGGGCGCGGTTGAGGCCGAGCGTGGCGTAACCGGCGATCTCGCCGGCGACGTCGAGGACTAGAAGGGTTGCCGGCCCGCTGGTCGCCTTGCGCCACCAGGCTTCGCCCCGACGCTCGATCATCTGGCTGAGCGCGCGATGCGGAATGATGCCCGTATAGGTGTACTGCCACGACTGGCGGTGCACCTCGGAAATGGCTCGGGCATCATGCGGTTCTGCCCGACGAACATCAATCGACAACGTCTTCATAACGTCTACTCTGGTCCCGCCAGCGAAAATTAACCATCCACAAATCATGCGGACAGACGATTTGTTCACAGTCTTTACCTGTGGACGACTGCTGAAAATTAACGCATTTTTAACCTTTGCGACAAGGGCTCAAAAATCGAACACACAAAATAAAACCCCGGCACAGGGGCCGGGGTCAATTCGTCCGAAGCGGTACAAGTCGCGCTATTATGCGTAGCGAGCCTTCTCGAAACGCTTACGCTCGTTCGGATCGAGGTACATTTTACGCAGGCGGATCGACTTCGGCGTGACTTCGACCAGCTCGTCGTCCTGGATCCAGGAGAGCGCGCGGTCGAGCGTCATGCGGATCGGCGGGGTCAGCTTCACGGCTTCATCCTTGCCGGCGGCGCGGATGTTGGTGAGCTTTTTGCCCTTCAGCACGTTAACTTCGAGGTCGTTGTCGCGGCTGTGAATGCCGATGATCATGCCGGCATAGACCTTCTCGCCGGCGTCGATGATCATCGGGCCGCGGTCTTCCAGGTTGAACAGGGCATAGGCCACGGCTTCGCCGGCTTCGTTGGCGAGCAGCACGCCGTTGACGCGGCCGCCGATTTCGCCCTTGTACGGCTGGTAGTCATGGAACAGACGGTTCATGACGGCGGTGCCGCGCGTGTCCGTCAGAAGCTCCGACTGATAGCCAATCAGGCCGCGGGTCGGTGCGAAGAATACGAGACGGACGCGATTGCCGCCGGAAGGCCGCAGCTCGGCCATCTCGGCCTTGCGCTCCGACATCTTCTGCACGACGATGCCGGAATGCTCTTCATCGACGTCGATGACGACTTCTTCGATCGGCTCGAGAAGCTGGCCGCTCTCGTCCTTGTGCATGACGACGCGCGGACGCGACACGGCAAGCTCGAAGCCTTCGCGGCGCATGGTTTCGATCAGAACTGCAAGCTGCAATTCGCCGCGGCCGGATACGTAGAACGAGTCCTTGCCCTCGGCTTCCTCGATCTTCAGCGCAACGTTGCCTTCGGCTTCCTTGAACAGGCGATCGCGAATGACGCGCGAGGTGACCTTGTCGCCCTCGGTGCCGGCATAGGGGCTGTCGTTGACGATGAAGGACATCGTAACGGTCGGCGGGTCGATCGGCTGCGCGATCAGTGGCTCATTGACCTGCGGATCGCAGAAGGTGTCGGCGACGGTGCCCTTGGAAAGGCCGGCAATGGCGACGATGTCACCTGCCTGTGCGTCTTCGATCGGCTGGCGCTCGATGCCGCGGAAAGCAAGGATCTTCGAGATACGGCCGGTTTCGATCAGGTTGCCGTCAGCGCCCAGAACCTTGACGGCCTGGTTCGGCTTGATCGAGCCGGAATGGATGCGGCCGGTGATGATGCGGCCGAGGAAGGGGTTGGCTTCTAGGATCGTGCCGATCATGCGGAAAGGACCTTCGCCGACGGTCGGCTCCGGAACGTGCTTGACGACGAGATCGAGCAGCGGCGCCAGACCTTCATCCTTCGGGCCTTCCGGCGAATAGTTCATCCAGCCGTTACGGCCGGAACCGTAAAGGATCGGGAAGTCGAGCTGCTCGTCGGTGGCGTCGAGATTGGCGAAGAGATCGAAGACTTCGTTGATGACTTCGTCGGCACGGGCATCCGGACGGTCGATCTTGTTGATCGCGACGATCGGGCGAAGACCGACCTTCAGCGCCTTGCCGACGACGAATTTGGTCTGCGGCATCGGGCCTTCGGCAGCATCGACGAGAACGATCGCGCCGTCCACCATCGACAGAATACGCTCGACTTCACCGCCGAAGTCGGCGTGGCCGGGGGTGTCGACGATGTTGATGCGGGTATCCTTCCAGACGACCGAGGTCGCCTTGGCGAGAATGGTGATGCCGCGTTCCTTTTCCAGATCGTTGGAATCCATGACGCGTTCGGCAACGCGCTGGTTCTCGCGGAAGGAGCCGGACTGCTTCAGAAGCTCGTCAACGAGGGTGGTTTTCCCATGGTCAACGTGCGCGATGATCGCGATGTTGCGAAGTGCCATAATCTTGTATCTCTGAGGCTGGGGCGCGGTATGAAGTGAACACGCCAATTACATTTGGCGCGCTCATACCCTTTTTTTCGCGTTTGCGAAAGGGGGGAGGCAAGAAAGCAACGGCAAGCTCGCCCCAGCGCGTCACGAATATGTCAACCTTGCGCCAACTGATGGTAAAAACCCTCGTTCTGCGATGTCGCCAATATCTGATGTAGGCAGCCGCCTTAGTCAGGATTCCTCCAGCCTTTCAGGCGGCGCGTTTCAGCAGCCACGCCTCATGATCCCTCAAGAATACCTTGAGACGATCGGGATAGTCTTGCATCACCGCCTCTCGCACACTTCGCCGCGAAGCCAGTTCTGCGCGCCACGCCACGAGACGCGGCAATGCATCAAATATGCCGGTCTGAGTGATGGTATCGAACACGTCAAAGTAACGGAAGATCGGTGCGAAGACCGCATCGACCAGGCTGAATGCTCGGCCGGCGAAAAACGGTCCATCCTTCAATTCAGCCTCGACACGACCGAACTTGTCGATCAGCGCTTTGCGCTTCGTCTCATAGATCCCTTCGTCTTTGGCAGTCTCAAGCCCCCACAAATCCGAAAGGATGGAGGAGCCGAACTCGATCCAACCGCGATGCCGGGCACGCGCCAGCGGATCGGCCGGATGGAGTGGAGCGCCGGATTGGGTTTCCTCAAGATATTCGCAGATCACGGCGCTCTCGAACAAAACCGTTTCTGCCCCATCGCCCTGCCGCACGATAAGGAGGGGAACCTTGCCGAGGGGAGAAATGGCGAGGAACCAGTCGGGTTTCGCCGACAGATCGACATAACGGAGCTCGAACGGCACAGACTTTTCAGCAAGCGTGATGACGGCCCGCTGAACGTAGGGGCAAAGGTAGTGGCTGACGAGGATCAGCTTTGCGTCGGACATGATCAGATCTCCTATTGTCTGACCCAGCAAATGGGCTGGAAATATCTTCATCCAAGATAAATGTAATTGCATCTAAATCCGCACTTGCCAAATTGGTCAATATAGATGTAATTGCATCTATGTCGGATAAATCAGATTTCGAATCCCCAATGCCCTCGCCCGCCGTCACGCGAGCGTGGGTACGCCTCATGCGGACTCAGCAAGTCGTCCTTGCGGCGATTGAGCAAGACTTGAAGGCGGCAGACCTGCCACCGCTTGGTTGGTATGACGTACTGCTGGAGCTGTCGCGGGCCACGGGCGGCAGGTTGCGACCCTATGAGATTGAGGAGCGCACGCTCCTGGCACAACATAACCTGTCTCGCCTTCTCGACCGGATGGAAAAGGCTGGTTTTGTCCACCGCGAGATATTTTCCGAGGACGGCCGAGGCCGCTGGGTCGTTATCACCGAGGCAGGAAGTGCCATGCGGAGCCGCATGTGGGCCGTCTATGCGTCGGCCCTTCAACGCCACCTCGGCGATAAGCTAGATGACGCCCAGGCCGATCAACTAGCCGAGCTGTTAGCTGTGCTTTCGCGCGCAACCTGATTGACCAGACAAAATCAATCCAAACGCCGCCGCATAAATCGGTCGCAAAAGTTGACCTTTCGCGACCGATTTTTGCTGCATACCCAAGGCCAAAATCAGGCCGCCAATCCCTTTTTGCGTAGCATCGCATCCGGGCTCGGCAGCTTGCCGCGGAAGGCCTTGTAGGCGTCTTCCGGATCGATCGAGCCGCCGACGGAATAGATATTGGCCTTCAGTTTCCCGGCCATATCCGGATCGAAGGCATCGCCGGTTTCCTCGAAGGCGGCGAAGGCGTCGGCATCCAGCACTTCCGACCACATGTAGGAATAATAGCCGGCCGAATAGCCGTCGCCGGAAAACACATGCTGGAAGTGAGGCGTGGCGTGGCGCATGACGATCGAATTCGGCATGCCGATTTCCGAGAGCACTTCCGCCTGCACCACCATCGGGTCCTCGACGGCGCCGCGGGTATGGAAGGCCATATCGACCAGCGCCGAGGAGGTGAACTCCACCGTGTTGAAGCCAGCATTGAAGGTGCGGGCGGCCAGAACCTTGTCGAGCAGAGCTTGCGGCATCGGCGCGCCGGTCTCGTAGTGGATGGCATATTCCCTGAGGATGGCCGGCACGGTCAGCCAGTGTTCGTAGAGCTGCGATGGCAGCTCGACGAAATCGCGGGAAACGCCGGTGCCGGATACCGAAGGATAGGTGACGTTGGAGAGCATGCCGTGCAGAGCATGGCCGAATTCGTGGAACAGCGTGCGGGCGTCATCGAGCGACAGCAGCGCCGGCTTGCCCTCGGCCGGCTTGGCGAAATTGCAGACGTTATAGATGATCGGCAGTTCGCCGACATGACCGTTCTTCAGCGGCAGTTTGTGCTGCGACTGGAACGAGCTCATCCAGGCGCCCGAGCGCTTGGAATTGCGGGCGAAATAATCGCCGAGGAAGAGCGCTATCAGTCTGTCGGAGCGATCGCGAATCTCGAAGACGCGCACGTCTGGATGATAAGCGGGAACGCCCTTCTGCTCGACGGCGCGGATGCCGAAAAGGCGGCCGGCGACATCGAAGCAGGCGGCGATGATCTTTTCGAGCTGCAGATAGGGCTTCAGTTCCGTCTCAGAGAAATCGAACTTCCGCGTCCGGATCTTCTCGGCATAATGCCGCCAATCCCAGGGCATGACCTCGTGATTGCGGCCCTCCTCCGCGATCAGCGCGGCGATATCGTCCTCTTCCTCGCGAGCGCGCTCCGCCGCCTTCGCCCAGACCGCCCTTAGAAGTTCGTTCACCGCCTCCGGCGTTTTCGCCATGGTGTTGTCGAGCTTCAGTTCGGCAAAGTTGCCATAGCCGAGCAGCTCGGCCTTCTCAGCCCTCAGCGCCAGCGTCTCCTTGATGATCTTGCCATTGTCAGTCTCGCCGCCATTGGCGCCACGCGCTACCCATGCCTTGAAAGCCTGTTCGCGCAGATCCCGGCGCTCGGACGACGTCAGGAACGGCTCTATGATCGAGCGCGATAGAGTGACGGCAAATTTGCCCTCTTCGCCATGCTCGCGCGCCGCCGCGGCCATCGCGTCCCTCAGGAAATCTGGAAGACCGGCGAGGTCAGTTTCTTCAGAGAGGATCAGCGCCCAGCCTTTTTCGTCGGCAAGCACATTCTGCCCGAACTGCGCGCCGAGGCCCGCCAATTTCTCGTTGATCGCGGCGAGCCGTTCCTGCTCCGGCTTGGCGAGCTTGGCGCCCGACTTCACGAAACCCTTCCAATGCCGTTCCAGCACGCGGGTCTCTTCCACACTCAGGCCAAGCTCCTCTCGCGCTTCCCATAGCGCATCGATGCGGGCAAATAGTGCGGCATTCATGCCGATCTTCGAATAATGCCGCGACATCTTCGGCGCGATCTCTCGCTCCAAGGCCTGGATCACCTCATTGGTATGTGCCCCAGCCCGATTCCAGAATAGAGAGGAGACCCGCGACAGCTCGTCACCGGCGATTTCGAGCGCAGTGACGGTGTTGACAAAGGTCGGCGCCTCGCTGTTATCAGCGATCGCATCGATTTCCGCCTCATGAGCCGCAAGCGCTGCGTCAAAGGCAGGCGCAAAATCGGCGTCTTTCACGGCATCGAACCGCGGCAGGCCCTGATGTCCGGTCCATTCGACGAGCGCTGGGTTGACGGCGGTTGGGGAAGACATGCAAGGCATCCTTTCGGCAGGCATCTGATCGAAGCACGATATAAGACCCTCTCTGCCAAATTGGTATGGCGAGGGCGGAACAAATAATGAGGAATGATGGTCAGGCCTTACGCCAGCCGAGCAAGCCGGGCGTCGCATGCCACAGCGCCTGGGCCGCAAAACCCATAAACAGCACGCCGGAGCAGCGTACGATCAGCCGCTCGTGAGCGCGGTAGAACCGCCGGACCGCGCCCGCGCCGATAATGCCAATGAGAATAAGGTCGGCGGTGACGAAGCCGACGAAAGAAACGGTGAGCAGCAGCGGCAACGCGCTGAACGTCAATGCGCCGGCCGAACCGGCCACCAGCGCGGTAAAGGTTGCCAGCGCCACGGGATATCCTTTCGGATTGGTGACGCCGAAGATCAGGCCACGGCGGAAGGGACGGTCGACATTGAGCAAGGCCTTGCCATCCTTCTTGGGCTTGGCGGTGACGGCACTCCAGCCGATCCACGCCAGATAGAAACCGCAGAGCAAGCCGAGCAGATCGAATACGACGGTGCCGATAGTTTTTGCCCCCACGATTGCAACCAAGGCGAGCGACGACCAAATGATGTCCCCGACGAGATGACCACTCATGAAGAAAGCGCCGGCCTTGCGCCCCTGCCCCGCGCCGATGCCGAGCAGAGCCAAAAAAGCCGGCCCGGGAATGAGCACATAGAACAGCGCCGCCAGGAAGGCGCCGACGATAAGTGATTGCGTCATATTGGAAGTTCCCGCTGATTATCAGCACAGATTAGCAACGCATCTAACCGGGTCAAGTTAAACAAGTCCCTTGAAAGGGCAAGAATCCGTTGAATTCGGGGGGCGAAATCAATAAAGATTGATCGGGGCCTAAAAACAAGCGTAAGTAGGGAAGCGCTTATGAGCAGCAGGATAGATACGGATTCGCTTGCCTTTCTTGTGGCGGATTGCGCCCGACTAATGCGAGCGGCCTTCGAGCGGCGCATCATGGTCGCGGGGCTAGGTCTGACGGCAGGGGAAGCGCGCACGCTGATCCAGGTCGCCGCCGTCAACGGCAGCCGGCAACTCGATATTGCCACTCGCATGGGGTTGGAGCCGATGACGGTCAGCGCCTTCCTCGACAAGCTGCAGGCGCGTGGCCTGATCGAGCGTCAGCCCGATCCGCTCGACCGCCGCGCCAAGCGCATCGTGTTGTCGGAAACAGCCAGCGCCAAGCTGAAGCAGATCGGTTGCGAGATCTACGCGGTAGAGCAGGACGCGCTACAGGGCGTCGATCATTGCCTGCAGGACGAACTCCATCATGCGCTCCGGACCTTCCGCAGCAATCTGCAGAATGCGGAGCTGCCGGCGGAGATGGAGCGCGAATTAAGGCCCGTGGAGTAAATCCAGCCCTATGCGCGCGCAAGAAAAACCCGCCTCCGTCAACCGGAAGCGGGTTCGTATTTATTCGCAAAGCTGATTACTTCGACAGATTGCGCTTGGCGAGCGTGCGCAGACGCAGCGCGTTGAGCTTGATGAAACCGGCAGCGTCCTTCTGATCGTAGGCGCCCTGATCGTCTTCGAACGTGACAAGCTTGTCGGAATAGAGCGACTTCGGGCTTTCGCGGCCGATGACCATGACGTTGCCCTTGTAAAGCTTCAGCGTCACTTCACCTTCGACATGCTCCTGGCTCTTGTCGATTAGCGCCTGCAGCATTTCGCGTTCCGGCGAGAACCAGAAGCCGTAGTAGATCAGCTCGGCATAACGGGGCATCAGCTCGTCCTTGAGGTGAGCTGCGCCGCGATCGAGCGTGATGGATTCGATGGCGCGGTGGGCGGCGAGCAGGATGGTGCCGCCGGGGGTTTCGTAGACGCCACGCGACTTCATACCGACGTAGCGGTTCTCGACGAGGTCGAGGCGACCGATACCATTGTCACGACCGTAATTGTTGAGCGTTGCGAGCAGCGTCGCCGGGCTCATGCGCTGCCCGTTGATCGAGACGGCATCGCCCTTTTCGAAGCCGACCTTGATGACGGTTGCCTTGTCGGGAGCGGACTCCGGTGAAATCGTGCGCATGTGCACATATTCCGGCGCTTCCTGCGACGGATCTTCCAGAACCTTGCCCTCGGACGAGGAGTGCAGCAGGTTGGCATCGACCGAGAACGGCGCCTCGCCCTTCTTGTCCTTGGCAACCGGAATCTGATGCTTCTCGGCGAATTCGAGCAGGTCGGTGCGGCTCTTGAACGACCAATCGCGCCACGGCGCGATGATCTTGATGTCCGGGTTCAGCGCGTAGGCCGAAAGCTCGAAGCGAACCTGGTCGTTGCCCTTGCCGGTCGCGCCATGGGCGATCGCATCGGCGCCGGTCTTGCGAGCAATATCGATCAGGTGCTTGGAGATCAGCGGACGAGCGATCGACGTGCCGAGCAGGTAGACGCCTTCATAGACGGCATTGGCACGGAACATCGGGAAGACGAAATCGCGCACGAATTCTTCGCGCACATCCTCGATGTAGATCTCCTTGATGCCGAGCATCTCGGCCTTCTTGCGCGCCGGCTCCAGCTCTTCGCCCTGACCGAGATCGGCGGTGAAAGTGACGACTTCTGCGCCAAGCTCCGTCTGCAGCCACTTCAGGATAATCGAGGTGTCGAGACCGCCGGAATAGGCGAGAACGACTTTCTTCACGTCTTTATGTGATGCCATGGTGATGAGGTCCGTTTCAATGCGAGCCTGCGGAAAGGCCCCGCAAACCCTGTATCGCGGCACTTTTAGCGAGATTATCGCGAGGCGCAAGGGGAAGTGCGGCAGAGTGGTACGGGAGCAGCGTCACAGGTGCGCGCCGATATTCATTCGCCGATGAAGGATGCGGACGATCGTGAGTGTCTGGACGCCGTCTTTGTAGATCTGGACGCCGTCTTTGTAGATAATGAAGTGCGAGCCGTAGGCCAAAGCGAGGTAGTCCGATCTGATGCCGCCAACTTTGCGACCGCGCGCGGTGCCGTTGAGCAGGGCATGGCAACGATCGCGCATGGCGAAGACGTAATCCTCCGCTTGCTGGTAACCCCATTTTTCCTCGGTGTAGTCATAGATTTGATCGATATCGGACGCTGCCTTGGGCGAAAAGATCAATTTCTTCATCGCTGATTGCGCAACATTCGCTTTCTTTCGATAAAGCCGTTGAAATCAAATTCCTCCGGCTCTCCCGATGCCTCCCCCTCCGCGATGGCAGCCGCGATTGCTTCTATTTCCGCCCTACTACGCAACAGTTTCAGCGCGGCGTCGATGACTTCGCTCGGCGAATCGTAATTGCCGTGGCTGATCTGTTCGCCGATGAACGCATCCATCTGCTCGTCGATTTCTACGGACATATGTTTTGTCACGGACACGACCTCCAGCCGGTTTGACTTGGTTTCGGAAAATACCATATTCGGCTGCGAGCAAACAATGCCTGGGAGGGCGTCCGTCCGTGACCGATATTCAACAGATTTTCAAGAAATCCAATGTCGCCGTCATCACCGGCGGCGCGTCCGGTATTGGCTTTGCGGCCGCGAAATATTTCGCAAAGCTCGGCATGAGCGTCGCCATCGCCGATCTTGGCCGCGACCGGCTGGCCGCCGCACGCGCCGAGCTCGAAGCGATCGCCGGGGTGGACCAGATCATGGCCGTCGAGACCGACGTTGCCCATAAGGAACAGCTCGAAGCTCTCGAACGCGCCGTCCTGCAGCATTTCGGCCGGGTGCATGTGCTGATGAACAATGCCGGCATCGGGCCGGAAACCTCGATCTTCAGCCCGCAGGCCGGTTGGGACAACATTCTCGGCGTCAATCTCCTGGGTGTCATCAACGGCACGCGCGTCTTCGGACCCGGCATGCTGGCCCATGGAAAGCCCGGCCTGATCATTAACACCGGTTCGAAGCAGGGCATCACCACGCCGCCGGGCAATCCCGCCTATAACGTCTCCAAGGCCGGCGTAAAGGTCTTCACCGAGGCGCTGCAGCACGAGCTGCGCAACACCGCAGGCGCCAAGATATCGGCGCATCTCCTGATCCCCGGATTCGTCTTTACCGGCCTGACCAAGGGCGACCGCCAGGAAAAGCCTGAAGCAGCCTGGACGCCGGAGCAGACGGTCGATTTCATGGTGGAGAGCCTCGAGCGGGGCGATTTCTACATCCTCTGCCCGGACAATGATGTTGCTCGGTCGACGGACGAACGCCGCATGCTCTGGGCCGCAGGCGATATCATCGAAAACCGCCCGCCATTGTCCCGTTGGCATCCTGACTACGCCGACAAATTCAAGGCATTCCTGGAAAACAAGGATTGATTTGCAAATACTCGAAAGCCGAATAAGAAAGCGCTGATACTCTTTTCCGGCTTTCGGAGCATGTCATGGACTTCATACCCAGCCTGACGACCCTTCTGGCTTTTTCGGCGGCCAGCCTGCTGCTTGCGGCAACCCCCGGCCCCGATATGACCCTGTCGATCAGCCGTGCATTGGCGCAGGGCAAGAAGGCAGCGCTTTTCGTAGTCCTCGGCACCAGCTTCGGTATCGTCGTCCATACATTCCTGGTGGCTTTTGGCGTTTCGGCACTGATTACCGCCTCGCCGCTCGCCTTCACGATCCTGAAAACCGGTGGCGCCGGCTATCTGCTGTGGTTGGCGATCCAGGCGATCCGCTTCGGCTCCAGCCTGTCGGTCAAGAAGGTGGATATGGCAAAGGGCACTCCGCTCGCCAATATCTCCACCGGCTTCTGGGTCAATCTGCTGAACCCGAAGGTCATCATCTTCTTCATGACCTTCCTGCCGCAGTTCGTCACTGCGGGCGATCCGGCGGTGACGCAAAAGCTCCTGTTCCTGGGCTTCTTCTTCATCATGATCGGCATGCCGGTCAACGCACTCGTCGTGCTTGCCGCCGACCGCCTGTCGACCTGGCTGCAGAAGAATCGCGGCGTCATGCGCGGCCTCGATTACGCCTTTGCGAGCGTCTTTTCGGTCTTCGCAGTGAAGATCTTCCTCACCCATTCTCGCTGAGAACAGGGCCGCGCCCTGCGAACCGGCCGGCGATCCACCAGTAGACGGTGGCGCTGACGGCTCCGAGAAAGGCAAAACAAACGACGATGGTGATCAGATTGAGGGTTTGCGGCCGTTCCACGCTCCCCGAGATCAGAACCGATGCCGACGCTGACAGCAAGGCGCCGTAAATGGCGTAACCGTACCAGCGGCGCATGCCGCGCCATTCGAAAATCGCAATGACGACAAGCGATGGCAGGATGCTGACGATCATCGCGAGCTTGGTCAGCATGACGGTGAGGGCGAAGAGCTCAGGGGCGGCCGTTCCCGGCATGGTCCAGGCGGCGACGCAAGCCAACACGAAGCCCATCAGAACACAGGCGCCGAGATAGCCCCAAAGGAGCCGCATCGGCCTGCGCAATCCGAGAAGCATCGATCTCAATCCTCGCCATGGTTGGCGATCATCATGGCCTCGAAGGCCAGCCGTTCGGTCTTGCGCATACGCTCCGATTCCGACTTCAACTGGCCGCAGGCGGCGAGAATGTCGCGGCCGCGCGGCGTACGGATCGGCGAGGCGTAGCCGGCCGAATTGATGAAATCGGCAAACTTCTCGATCTGCTCCCAGTCCGAACACTGATAGTTCGTGCCCGGCCAAGGATTGAAGGGGATGAGATTGATCTTGGCCGGAATGCCCTTCAGGAGCTGGATCAGCCCCTTGGCATCCTCGAGGCTGTCGTTGACGCCCTTCAGCATCACATACTCGAAGGTGATGCGCCGGGCGTTCGAAAGGCCGGGATAGGCGCGGCAGGCGTCCATCAATTCCTTCAGCGGATATTTCTTGTTGATCGGCACAAGCATGTCGCGCAGATCGTCGCGCACCGCATGCAGCGAGATCGCCAGCATAACGCCGATCTCCTCGCCGGTGCGGTAGATTTCCGGCACGACGCCGGAGGTGGAGAGCGTGATGCGGCGCTTGGAGAGCGACAGGCCATCACCATCGGAGGCAATCAGCAGCGCCGTCTTGACGCTGTCGAAATTGTAGAGCGGCTCGCCCATGCCCATCATCACGATATTGCTGACCTTGCGGCCTTCGGCGGGCATGATCGTCCCTTGCGGCGCTTCGCGATCCGGGAAATCGCCGAGCCGGTCGCGCGCCAGGAGTAGCTGCGACAGGATCTCCTCCGCCGTCAGGTTGCGGACGAGGCGCTGCGTGCCGGTGTGACAGAACGAACAGGTGAGCGAGCAGCCGACCTGGCTGGAAATGCAGAGCGTGCCACGGCCCTCTTCCGGAATATACACGGTCTCCACTTCAACCGGCCGTCCGGCGCCGCGCGGCGGGAAGCGCAACAGCCATTTGCGGGTGCCATCATTGGAAACCTGCTCCTCGACGATTTCCGGCCGGGCGATGGTGAAATGCGTCTTCAGCATTTCGCGCATGTCCTTGGAGACATTCGCCATGGCATCGAAATCGGAGACGCCGCGCACATAGATCCAGTTCCAGAGTTGGCTGACGCGCATCTTGATCTGCTTGTCGGCGACGCCCTTTTCCTTGAGCGCCGCACCCATTTCCTCGCGGGTCAGGCCAATCAGCGACGGCTTCGGCGAAAGCTCGACCGGCTGCGACACGGGCATCGGCTTCAGCTTGGATGGGGTCATGACATCGATCGCGGACATAGGATCATTCCAATGGTTCATATCGGCGATGCCCCAAAGCCGGAAAGCTGCGGGCGCGGGCAAGGCATTGAGATCAGAAGGTTCATCTGGTAGCGGGGCAAGAAATTGCGAATACACCGCTCGTTGGGGCGGCCTTTAGCATTAATTTCAGCCCGCGTCATCCCTCTTGAAGAAAAGCAAAAGGCCAGCCATCAGGCCGGCCTCATCGCTTCGGTTTCGACAGAACCTGCGATCACTTTGACGTGATCGCGGCATCATCGATCTTATTTGCAGCTTTCGATCTGCTTCAGTGCGGCACTGACGCCCTTCAGCGAGTAGGTGTAGGAGGTGCCGGTGCCCTTCTTCGAGGTCGCGGTGACCTTGAGCGAATGGCCGGACTTGAGCGCTGCGACCAGCGCCGGCTCCTGCGCGGCATTCTCGACCCAGGCCGCCTTGTCCTTGGTGAACATCACGAAGGTCTTGTTGTCGATGACGACGTCGACCTTGGAATTTTCCTTGAGCGGATAGCCCATCATCGCCTGCGGTTCATAGGAGATGTTCTGACCCGGACGCTGGGAAACGATGAAGAAGTTGTCGCCGTGATCGATACCGGAAGCCGGCAACTTGGCTGTCGGCACGGAGAGAACGTAGCAGACCTTGCCAGCCCCGGACTGGTAGGAATAAGCGCCCCAGGCGTCGAACTGCTGAATGCGCGTCGGAGCCACCGGTGCCGCCGCCTGCGCCTGTGCGGGCGCTGCTGCCTGCTTCTTGGTCTTGGTCTGCGCCGATGCGATGCCGGTGCCGGCCAGAACGAGAGAGAGGGCGATTGCGAAGCTTTTTACAAACATGGTTTCCTGCCGATTTCTTGCGGTCCAGAGCTCAAGGCGATTTCAAGTAACGCACGCCTATGCTCGTGAGCTGCCCTATTTTGACTTTATTTAGGTTACCAAACCGTCAACGGGGCGGTAATTGCCCCTGATCTGTGCCGTTTCAGCCCATGTGGAGCCGGGCCTGAAATGCATCAGGAGGAATTGGAAAACCCGGATGGCGGAACACCATCCTATGGGATCGATTTAAGACAGAAAGATTCGGGCAAGAGTTTGACCTCTCTAAAATCAGGAAGACCTCATAAAGGTCTGGAAACCCGGCAGGAATCCCGTCGCCATCGATCGGACGCGGATCAAGCCGCTTTTGCGGCCTCGGGCTCGTCGGCCAAGGCCCGGTCGGCGGCGTCATAGTGCTCCTGGCGGATGTGGCCTTTGATCATGCCGAAGGCGAGCGTCAGCACCGCGACATCATCCGAAAAGCCGATGACGGCGAAGAAATCCGGGATGATGTCGACCGGCATGACGAAATAGCCGAGTGCCGCCAGCAGAATGCCACGGACGCGCGTCGGCGTTTGCGGATCGAGCGCGCAATAGAAAGCCGCGACGACATCGCGGGAAAACGGGATATACCGTGCTGCCTTGCGCAAGGTCGGCCAGAACTTGCTGCGCACCGTCTTCTCCTGCCGATCTTGGGTCTCCTCGTCACCAGGCATCAGGATTTCCCCATACTTGATGTCATCCATTCCACTCATCCCTATAGGAAGCCCTTCCCGGGCCGCATCAGACATATGGTGATCGGCCCCTGCGATTCAATCGGCGCGCCGGGCCGCTGCCTTTTCCATCGCCTTGGCGAGTTTAATGTCATGCTCCGTCAAGCCACCGGCGTCATGCGTCGTCAGTTTCACGTCGACGCGGGAATAAACGTTGAACCATTCAGGATGATGATTGAATTTTTCCGCCGCCAAGGCCGCCTCTGTCATGAAGCCGAAGGCTTCGACGAAATTGCGGAATTTGAAGCTCTTCGACATGGAGAGGCGATCGGCCGCCAGGGTCCAACCGCTAAGGCCAGCCAGGTTTTCATCGATTGCCGCCGGTTCGAGCTTTTCGTATTTCATGGCAATATCACTCCTCTTTATCGGTTGAACGATACTATGGACCGTCACAAAATTCTGTTTGTTTGCGCCGGCAATATCTGCCGTTCACCCCTTGCCGAAGGCATCTTCCGGCATCTTGCGATCAAAGCCGGGCGAGGCTCCGAGTTCGAGGTCGATTCGGCCGGCACCGGCGGCTGGCATCACGGCGAGAGGCCGGACCGCCGCTCCATGGAAGTCGCGTCGGACCACGGCGTCGATATTTCCGCTCAACGCGCACGCCGCATCGAGGCAGCCGATTTTCATCGGTTCGACCTGATCCTGGCAATGGATCAAGACAATTTGAAGAATTTGCGCAAGATCGCGCCTGCCGATACACTCGGCAAGCTGCACCTCTTCAACGCCTACACGCTTGGCAGCAGCAAAGACATCCCGGACCCTTACTACGGAGGTCACGAGGACTTCGAAGCGACCTACACCATGCTCTTGGCTGGCTGCAACGCGCTGTTGCCCTTGGCGGGAAAAGCGCTGCGAGCCTCGTGAAGCGGGAAGACCTCTTCGGTGAGATAGGGACCGCCGCCAACCGATTCGCGCGATGACAGCAGCACGAAGCGTCCTACCGTGAACGGCGCGGTGTAGAAGTTACCGCGACCGGAGAGATAGTGCACGACATCATCGACCCGCGACGACTTCAGCCGCGCGAGCGTGACATGCGGTGTGAACTTGCGCGGGTCCGGCGGCAGGCCGATGCGCTGGCAAATGCGTTCGATTTCGCCCTGCAGTGCGTACATATCGGGCGTCTGGGTGACGCCGGCCCAGACCGAATGCGGCTTCTTCGAGCCGAAGGAACCGATGCCTTCCAACCGGAGCTGGAATTCCGGCCGGTCGATGCGGTCCAGTCGCTCGACGATTTCATCGGCGGTACGACCGTCGACATCGCCGATGAAACGCAAAGTGATGTGATAATTTTCAACGTCGATCCACCGGGCTCCGGGAAGACCGCCGCGCAACAACGAAAGGCTCATCGCCGCGTTGCGCGGAATTTCGAGGGCGGTAAAAAGTCTCGGCATAACGAGCACTCCCCGAATCTCTTGCAGATAACAACAGGGAATCATGCAATTGCAGCCGGTGCAAGCACCTATTTCGCATGTGCGACAATCGTCCCAATGAAACTCGTCACCGCAGGCTGGAAACGTTGCACCATCACATCGACACCCTGCGGGTTCGGATGCATGCCATCGCTCAATTGTAAGTCGGCATGCGTCGCGACGCCATCGAGAAAAAATGGATAGAGCGGCAGTTGATACTTGTCGGCAAGCCGCTTGTAGATCGGGTTGAACTTGGCCGCATAGTCCGGACCCATGTTCGGTGGCGCCAGCATGCCGGCGAGCAGGACGGGAATGTTGCGCTCCTTCAGCCGGCTGATGATGGTGTCGAGGTTCTTTTCCGTCTGTTCGGGCGGGATGCCGCGCAAGGCGTCGTTGGCGCCGAGTTCGAGGATCACGCCGTCGGTTCCGTCCGGTACCGACCAGTCGATGCGCGACAGGCCGCCGGAGCTGGTATCTCCGGACACGCCGGCATCGGCAATCACCACATCCAGCCCCTTGGCCTTCAGCACCGCCTCCAGCTTGGCGGGAAATCCATCGCCCGGCGGCAGTTGATAGCCGGCCATGAGGCTGTCACCGAGACCAACCAGTTGGATCGTTCGTGCATCGGCTGCACCGGCCGCGCCAAAGAAAAGACCGAAAACAATGACAGCGAAGTGAAACGCGGCAACTTTAAAACTCATGATCCATTCCCTAAATTCGCCGTGAGGGCCAAATCGCGCCCGCCGTGGTCTCTGACGTATATAGGGCGTTCGCATTGGCAAAAACCATCATCGAGCTGAAGAAGGCGGATTTGACGCTCGGCAACGCCGCCGCCTCCGTCCATGTACTGAAAGGCATCGACCTCACCGTTGCCGAAGGCGAATCTGTCGGCATTGTCGGCCCTTCCGGATCTGGCAAGTCCACGCTGCTGATGGTACTCGCCGGCCTCGAAAAACTCGATAGCGGCGAACTCCTGATCCGCGACACGCCCCTGCATAGCCTGAGCGAAGACCGCGTCGCCGATTTCCGCGGTCGCAATATCGGCATCGTGTTCCAGTCCTTCCATCTCATCGCCAATATGACGGCGCTGGAAAATGTCGCCGTGCCGCTGGAGCTGGCCAATGTGCGTGATGCCTTCGACATCGCTAAGCGCGAATTGCAGGCCGTCGGCCTCGGCGAGCGGCTGAGCCATTATCCCGGCCAGCTTTCAGGCGGCGAACAGCAACGCGTGGCGATCGCCCGCGCGCTCGCCCCGTCACCCGCCCTTTTGATCGCCGACGAGCCGACGGGCAATCTCGATACCGATACCGGCCGGCAGATCGCCGACCTGCTTTTCGCCCAGCAGGCCGAGCGCGGCACAACGCTGCTGCTCGTCACCCATGATCCGGCGCTTGCCGCCCGCTGCTCCCGCCAGATCCACGTTCGCTCCGGCGAAATCGAGGGTGACAGCGCCCGCGCGCGGACCAATCAGGCGGCGATAGCGTGATGGCGGCGGGAGCGCGCCTGACGCTTGCCTTTCGCCTGGCGCTGCGCGAATTGCGCGGCGGTCTCGGCGGTTTCTATATTTTCCTCGCCTGCATCGCCCTCGGCACCGGCGCAATCGCCGCCGTCAACTCCGTCTCGCGCTCGATCACCGACGCGATTTCCACGCAGGGCCAGTCGCTGCTTGCCGGCGACGTCCGCTTCGAACTCAACAATCGCGCGGCGACGCCGGACGAACTCGCCTATCTCAACAGCCTCGGCCAGCTCTCCCAATCCACCGGCCTGCGCTCCATGGCCCGACTGCCCGACGGCTCCGATCAGGCGCTGGTCGAAGTCAAGGCGGTTGACGGCGCCTACCCGCTCTACGGTACCTTCGTGGCCGATCTGGATCAGCCGCTATCAACGCTGCTCGCTGCCAAGGACGGAGCCTATGGCGCCGTCGTCGCTCCCCTGCTGCTGGAACGGCTGAACCTCAAAATCGGGAGCGAACTGCTGCTCGGCAACACCAGGCTCCGGATCACAGGCACGGTGAAGACCGAGCCGGATTCGGTATCCGAAGGTTTCGGCTTTGCGCCGCGATTGCTCACCAGCCGTGACGCTTTGGTCGCCTCAGGCCTGATCACGACCGGAAGTCTTGTCGAACAGGTCTACAAGATCCGCATGGACGATCCCGCCAATGGCCTGAGCAACATCGCCGCCCGCGCCAATACCGCTTTTCCGCAGGCCGGCTGGTCGATCCGAACGAGCAGCCGGGCAGCACCCGCGCTCGCCGACAACATCACCCGCTTCTCGCAATTCCTGACCCTGGTCGGCCTGACCGCGCTCATCGTCGGCGGCGTCGGTGTTGCCAATGCTGTGCGCGCCTTCCTCGATTCCAAGCGCACCACCATCGCCACTTTCAAATGCCTTGGCGCACCGGCATTGGTCGTGGTGATGATCTACCTGATCCAGATCGCCCTGCTTGCGCTGGCCGGCATAGCCGTCGGCCTGATCCTTGGTGCCATCGCGCCGTTGCTCGCCTCGCAATTCATGGCCGAATTCCTGCCGATTTCGACCGCGCCGCGGCTTTATCCCGGCCCGTTGACGCTGGCAGCGCTTTTCGGCCTGCTGACGACACTCGCCTTCGCCATCCTGCCGCTCGGCCATGCCCGCGAAGTGCCGGCGACGGCGCTCTTCCGCGAACAGGGCTTTGAGGCCCGCCGCCTGCCAAGCTGGCCCTACCTGCTCGCCGCCGGCCTGCTGATGGCAGCACTGTCGGCGCTTGCGATATACACCGCCTATGACCGCTTCATCGCCGTCGTCTTCGTCGTTTCCATCGCCGTCGCCTTCGTCGTGCTGCGCGCCGTCGCGGCCCTGCTGTCGTGGCTCGCCCGCCGCAGCCCGCGCGTCCACTCGCCGGCACTCCGCCTGGCGATCGGCAATATCCATCGGCCGGGTGCGCTCACCGCCTCCGTCGTCCTCTCGCTCGGCCTTGGCCTGGCGCTCCTTGTGACCTTGACGCTGATCGACGGCAATATGCGCCAGGAGCTGACCGGACGCATGAGCGAGCAGGCGCCGAACTTCTTCTTCGTCGATATCCAGGGTTCGGAGCTCGACGGCTTCCGCAAGGTCGTGCAGGCGCAGGCGCCCGAAGGCAAGCTCGTCGAAGTGCCGATGCTGCGCGGCCGCATCGTCGCCTTCAATGGCGAGGACGTGACCAAGAGGAAGGTGCCGCCGGCCGGTCAATGGGTGTTGCGCGGCGACCGCGGCATCACCTATGCCGAGACCCTCCCGGAGAACGCCGCCCTTACCGAAGGCCAATGGTGGGGCAAGGATTATAGCGGCGAACCTCTCGTCTCCTTCTCCGATGAGGAAGGCAAGGCGCTCGGCCTGAAGCTCGGCGATACCGTGACCGTGAACGTGCTCGGCCGCAACGTGACGGCCAAGATCGCCAGCTTCCGCAAGGTCCAGTGGCAGTCGCTGTCCATCAATTTCGTGATGATCTTCTCGCCGAACACCTTCAAGGGCGCGCCGCATGCCTGGCTCGCTACCCTCACCGATCCCACTGCTACGTCGGCGCAGGAAGCGGCGATCCTGAAGAACGTCACCAACACTTATCCGACGATCACCAGCGTCCGCGTCAAGGATGCGCTCGATATCGTCAACACTCTGGTCGGCCAGCTTGCCGCCGCTATCCGTGCCGCGGCGTCGGTGGCGCTGATCGCCTCCGTGCTGGTGCTTGCGGGCGCGCTTGCTGCGGGAAACCGCGCACGCACGCATGACGCGGTCGTGCTGAAGACGCTCGGCGCGACGCGAGCCATGCTGATCCGCGCCTTCAGCTATGAATATCTGATGCTGGGAGCGGCGACCGCCGTCTTCGCGCTGCTCGCCGGTTCTGTCGCGGCCTGGTACATTGTCAGTCACATCATGCACCTGCCATCGACCTTCCTCCCGGATGTCGCCTTCTCGACCCTCATCATTGCTCTGCTGTTGACGGTCGGGATCGGGCTGGTGGGCACTTGGCGCATTCTTGGCCAGAAAGCAGCGCCTGTCCTGCGTGAACTCTGAGCGTATGAACCCGAAAAAGCCTGCGCCGCCAAGGCGCCTGGAGCATTAACCGAGCGTCGGGAAATAGCCCGATATTACGCCGATTTAACCCTGCCGCCGCCGCTTAGCCCTTGTGCATGGGGCGTGAAAGCCTCATATTCTGTGCAGGCATGCTGGAGCTCCGCAGCGGCGCCTGGGACCAAGTGCCCGACACGCTACTCACATCGGAGCTTGAAAGAGGAAAACATGGCTGACTTTCGCAATTACCAAAACCGGGCGCCCAGCGGCGCGCAAACCGGTGCGATGATAGATGAGGGCCTTCGAGCTTACATGCTCAAGGTCTATAACCTGATGGCGCTGGGTCTGGCGATCACGGGTTTGGCCGCCTATTTCGCATTTTCGCTCGCCTTCGCTGACGGGCAGATCACAGCTTTCGGCCAGGCGATCTACCTGAGCCCGCTGCGTTGGGTCGTCATCCTCGCTCCCTTGGCGATGGTGTTCTTCCTGAGCTTCAGGATCAATAGCATGAGCGTGGCCGCCGCGACGACGACCTTCTGGGTCTATGCCGCTTTGGTGGGCCTGTCGCTGTCGTCGATCTTCATCATCTACACCGGCCAGAGCGTCGTGCAGACCTTCTTCGTGACCGCCGCCTCCTTCGGCGCGCTGTCGCTGTTCGGCTACACGACGAAGCGTAACCTTTCGGCGATGGGCTCGTTCCTGATGATGGGTCTCTTCGGCCTGATCATCGCGATGCTCGTCAACATCTTCCTGCATTCGTCCGCTCTGCAGTTCGCCATCTCGGTGATCGGCGTGCTGATCTTCGCAGGCCTGACCGCCTGGGATACGCAGCGGATCAAGGAAATGTACTATGAAGCCGACGACGTTGCCGTTGCTGGCCGCAAGGCGATCATGGGCGCGCTGACGCTCTACCTCGACTTCATCAACCTGTTCATGTTCCTGCTGCAGTTCATGGGCAACCGCAAATAACTGCTGCGACATGAATGATCCTTCGAAAAGGCGGCTCCGGCCGCCTTTTCTGTTTGCCTTGCTGCTTCGGACACGGCTTTATTATCCGCCATTGAAATCGCAGATCAGGCAATAAAACCCAGATGTCCTTCCGCCTTCGCAACGCCACATCAGCCGACCTTCCCTTCATCACCGCCATCTACCGCGACTCCGTTTTGAACGGCACCGCAAGCTATGAGATCGTTCCGCCGGGCAAAGAGGAGATGGCAGGCCGCTTCCAGGCGATCCGTGACAAGGGCTACCCGTATATCGCCGCCGAAGGCGAAGACGGAGCCTTCCTCGGCTATGCCTACGCCTCCGCGTTCCGCACGCGGCCGGCCTATCGATGGATGGTGGAGGATTCAATCTATCTCGCGCCCGAAGCCCGTGGCCGCGGCATCGGCAAGGCGCTGCTGGCAAATCTGGTGGAAACCTGCCAGAGCCTCGGCTTCCGCCAGATGATCGCCGTCATTGGCGGCGCCCACCCGGCCTCCGTCGCCCTCCATCGCGCCGCCGGCTTTACCGAGACAGGCCTGTTGAAGGGTACCGGCTACAAGCACGGCCGCTGGCTGGACACGATGTTGATGCAGAAGGTGCTCGGCGAGGGTGCGGAAACGGATCCCGACCCTTCGGTCTATCCGGGGACGCTATTCAGCGAGTAGCGCGGCAGGCGAAGATCACTTCTCCACCAGCTTGAGCTGCTTATCAAAAACCTTCAGCACCTGCGTCAGGTCGTGGCCGCGCTTCAGGATCATGCCATTGGTACTGATTACGGAAAATGCGCCCTGCTTGGCGGCGAGCTTCGGGTTTTTCTCGATGCGGAAGAGCGGCAGCTCGCCCGAGCGCTTGAAGACCGAGAAAACCGCCTTTTCCCTGAGATGGTCGAGGGCGTAGTCACGCCATTCACCCTCGCCGACCATGCGGCCGTAGATCCACAGAATTGCGTCCAGCTCCCTGCGGTGGAAAGTCACCGGCAGCGGGTCCTTGCTTTGTTTATATTCTCTGAGATCAACGACGACGGAAGAAGTGGTGTCGACGGAACGGCTTTCGCCGTGTCGCAATTCCGGCTGATCAGTCATCAATCCCCCAGGGGTTGTGTCATGACAAGAAGATGACAGTTTGCCTCAGCCACGGCAAATTGCAAGACCAAGAGGCACTCACAATTTCTTGCGCTTCGAGCAAAGCATCTTGGCTGCGCCGCATTTCAGTCAAAACGAAGCCCCATTTACCGGAACTATAGGGATCGGTTTGGCGCCGCCGCGCCAAACGGCCCGGCCGGGGCGTATCGACCGAACCCCAGCCCCGAATGCGCCCTCGCCGGGCACTCTCCTCCTTTCGGCAAAGCCGAAACAGAACTTTGGCGCCAGCCGAAATGGAGCCTTTCGACTGACGTCGGAAAAATGCAGATCAGCCGTCGGTCCCGGCCGTCAGGACGGTCGCGCCGATGATCGCCGCCGGGTCGCCCGATGGCGTCGACGACTGCAACAGAACCGCCAGGCCGCGCCGACCGGCCTTATCCAACACATTGGCGGGCAACACGACATTCAAGGCCTTGCCGTCCCACATGCCGACTGTTTCAATGTCCGAAACCGCGTGCAGATAAGTGATCTGCTGGCCGTTGTTCTCGCCGGCCTTCGGCGAAACCTGCTGTTCCCTATCGAAATAGGCGACGACCACATTTGCCCGGCCCTGGCCTGCGCCGATCTTGATCTCCAGTTCGTCACCCTTCATGGCGGCACTGACGGGAACCGTCAGACCCTTGCCCTGGCGCTGGAAATCGTCGAGCTTGAAGTTGATGGCGTTTAGATCCGCACCGTTTAGGTGATCACGGCCATTGATGATCGCCTGCGGCGTATAAACCCCACTGCGGCCGAGCGTACGGGCATAGGCATATTGCCGGGCCGTATTGTCCTTGGAGGCCATCGTGTCGTTCCAGCCGAGATAATTCCAGTAGTCGACGTGATAGGCGAGCGCGACGACGTCGCCCTGGCGGATCAGCTTCTCAAATGCAGCATCGGCCGGCGGACAGGAGGCGCAGCCCTGAGACGTGAAGAGTTCGACGACGCCTTTGATTTTGGCAAGCTCCTGCGCATGCAGCGAACTTGCGAGCGCGATGCCTGCTAGAAGTGGAACCAAAAACCGTAAGCGCATGCCGTTGTACCTCTTTCTCAGACCTTGAAAGCCATGTGCTGGCGCAGACCCCGAAAACGCTTCGCGCAATTTCAAGGTATCCGTAAGGCCTCATCAAGCCTGATAAATCTGAAACAAGAGATAATAGCTAACCACGATGACGCAAAGTCACGAAGGGGTGAGACGAAGGCCCGGAGCCATTAGCGTCGTACACATCAGCGTGAAAAACAAGACGCCGCCGGAGAGATGCTCCGGCGGCGTGTATAGGTGGTCTAAACGTCAATTAGGCGGCGAGATCGCGCAGAACGGTCTGCAGGATGCCGCCATTGTTGACGTAGGTCACTTCATCCAGCGTATCGATGCGGCAGATGATCGGAATGTCCTTCACCGTGCCGTCGCCGTAGGTGATCTTGGCGATCTTGCGCTCGCGCGGCTTGATGTGCTCCAGACCTTCGATGGTCACGGTCTCATCGCCCCTCAGGCCGAGGCTGGCCCAGGTGGTGCCGTCCTCGAAGACGAAGGGGATGACGCCCATGCCGACCAGGTTCGAGCGATGGATGCGCTCGAAGGACTGGGCGATCACGGCGCGCACGCCGAGCAGGTTCGTGCCCTTGGCAGCCCAGTCGCGCGACGAGCCGTTGCCGTATTCGACGCCGGCAAAGATGACGAGCGGAACGCCCTCGGCCTTGTACTGCATGGCCGCATCGTAGATCGAGGTCTCTTCCTTGGACGGATAGTGGATGGTGTAGCCACCTTCCTTGCCGTTCGGGCCGAGCATGTGGTTGCGGATGCGGATGTTGGCGAAGGTGCCGCGCATCATGACTTCATGGTTGCCGCGGCGCGTACCGTATTGGTTGAAGTCGGCAACGCCGACGCCATGGCCAATGAGGTAGGAACCGGCCGGCGAGGCAGCCTTGATCGAACCGGCCGGGGAAATGTGGTCGGTGGTGATCTTGTCGCCGAAGAGGCCGAGAACGCGAGCGCCCTTGATGTCGGAAACACCAGCGCCGGTCTTGCCCATGCCAACGAAGTATGGCGGGTTCTGCACATAGGTCGAGTTGTCGTCCCAGGCATAGGTCTGGCCCGGAGGAACCTGCACGGCCTGCCAGTTGGCGTCGCCCTTGAAGACGTCGGCATACTTGGTTTCGTACAGCTCGCGGGTGACGTATTTCAGGATGAATTCCTGGACTTCCTGCGAGGTCGGCCAGATGTCCTTCAGATAGACCGGCTTGCCGTTCTGGTCTTCGCCGATCGGCTCCTTCGTCAGGTCGAGCTGCACCGTGCCGGCGAGCGCGTAGGCGACGACGAGCGGCGGGGACGCCAGGTAGTTCGCCTGGACGTCAGGCGAGATACGGCCTTCGAAGTTACGGTTACCGGAGAGAACGCCGGAAACGATCAAGCCCTTGTCGTTGATCGTCTTCGAGATCGGCGCCGGCAGCGGGCCGGAATTGCCGATGCAGGTGGTGCAGCCGAAGCCGACCAGGTTGAAGCCGAGCTTGTCGAGATCGGCCTGCAGGCCAGACTTGGCGAGGTATTCGCCGACGACCTGGGATCCCGGTGCCAGCGAGGTCTTGACCCACGGCTTGGTCTTCAGGCCCTTGGCAACGGCGTTGCGGGCAAGAAGGCCGGCAGCGATCAGCACCGACGGGTTGGAGGTGTTGGTGCAGGAGGTGATGGCGGCGATCGCAACGTCACCATGGCCAAGATCGAAATCCGTGCCTTCGACGGCATAGCGGTTCGAAAGCTGGCCCGGCTTCTTGTATTCGGTGTCCATCGAAGTGGCGAAACCGGAAGCGATGTTTTCCAGCGCGATACGGCCTTCCGGACGCTTCGGGCCGGCCATCGACGGCACGACGTCGTTGAGGTCGAGTTCCAGCGTGTCGGTGAAGACGAGGTCGGAACCGTCATTGTCGCGCCACATGCCCTGTGCCTTGGAATAGGCTTCGACCAGTGCGATACGATCCTTCGCACGGCCGGACATGTTGAGATAGTTCAACGTTTCCTTGTCGACCGGGAAGAAGCCGCAGGTCGCGCCGTATTCCGGACCCATGTTGCCGATGGTGGCGCGGTCGGCGAGCGGCATGTTGTCGAGGCCGGGGCCGAAGAATTCGACGAACTTGGAAACGACGCCCTTCTTGCGCAGCATCTGCACGACGGTCAGAACGAGGTCGGTCGCGGTGACGCCTTCCTTGAGCTTGCCGGTCAGCTTGAAGCCGATGACTTCCGGCAGCAGCATGGACACGGGCTGGCCGAGCATGGCGGCTTCAGCTTCGATACCGCCAACACCCCAGCCGAGAACGCCAAGACCGTTGATCATGGTCGTGTGCGAATCGGTGCCGACGCAGGTGTCGGGATAGGCGATCGTTTCGCCGTCTTCTTCCTTGGTCCAGACGGTCTGGCCGAGATATTCGAGGTTGACCTGGTGACAGATGCCGGTGCCGGGAGGAACGACGCGGAAGTTCTTGAATGCCTGCTGGCCCCACTTCAGGAAGCGGTAACGCTCGCCATTGCGCTGGTATTCCAGCTCGACGTTCTTGGCGAAAGCCTGCGGCGTGCCGAATTCGTCGACGATAACAGAGTGGTCGATGACGAGGTCGACGGGGACGAGCGGGTTGATCTTTTCCGGATCGCCGCCGAGGGAGACCATCGCGTCGCGCATGGCAGCAAGGTCGACAACGGCCGGAACGCCGGTGAAGTCCTGCATCAGCACGCGCGCCGGGCGATAGGCGATTTCGTTCTCGACGGTACCCTTGTTGGTCAGCCATTCGGCGACCGCAACGATATGATCCTTGGTGACCGACTGCCCGTCTTCAAAACGCAGCAGGTTTTCCAGAAGCACCTTCATGGAGTAAGGCAGCTTGGAAACGCCGGGCAGACCATTGGCCTCAGCCTTGGGCAGGCTGAAATAGACATAGTCTTTCCCGTCCACGGTCAGCGTGGAACGACAATTGAAACTGTCAAGAGATTTAGACACGAGATACCCCGTTTCTGATAGCCAACACAGTCGTGCGAACGCCTATGCACTTTATGCACATCAGGATGCGGGTACGGCCATTTCCGCTGTCCGCACGTAAGGCAGAAAACCTTATGTTCGGCGCAAGGATGAAATTCACGCCGACCGCTGGCGTGGTTGCGGGTCTTATAGATAATTTCGTAAAGACTTGCCAGAGTGGCGGAGCGCAAATTTGGACAATTTTTTGCGCACTGCGGCAACGAAAACGGGGAAAGCCTGAGCGGATGCATCTAAGCGCTGAAAACCTGGCCGCAAGGCGGGGCGAAGACCTGATTTTCGCGAATGTTTCCTTTAGCTTGAGTAATGGCGAGGCCCTGATTCTGACCGGCCGCAACGGCTCGGGAAAATCAACGCTTCTGCGGGTCGTCGCAGGCCTCCTCAAACAGGAAAAAGGCCGCGTCACCTTCACCGATTCCAAGGGCGAATCGGACCGGCCGGCGGGCGAGGCCAGCCACTATCTCGGCCACCGCAATGCGATGAAATCCGAGCTCACCGTGGCCGAAAATCTCGCCTTCTGGAAAACCTTCCTCGGGGACATGGCCGGCGGCTCTGGTTTGGATATCGATGAAGCCGCGGATGCCGTCGGCCTTGCCGGCATTACCCACCTGCCCTTCGGCTATCTCTCGGCCGGCCAGCAGCGGCGAATCGCTTTCGCCAAACTCCTCGTCGCCTATCGCCCGATCTGGATCCTCGACGAACCGACAGCCGCGCTGGATGCCGCGGCGGACCGGCTGCTTGCGGAACTCATCTCATCGCATCAGAAGGCGGGAGGGATCGTATTGGCGGCGACCCATCAGCCGCTGGGGCTTACGAATACACAGGAAATGCGGATGACGGGGTTTGCCGGGGTGAGCGAAGGGGTGTGGGGATGATTTTACGTCCCTCACGGCCCCTCATCCGTCCTTTTTCGCGACGCGTAACCGCTCGAGTCCACCTTCTCCCCGTTTTACGGGACGAAGGGGTTCGGCAGGCTGCGTCGTCCCCTCTCCCCGCCTGCGGGGAGAGGGCTAGGGTGAGGGGCAAAACTGGCGTCTCCACTGACAATGAAATCAAGGGAATCGCCGTATGACCGCCCTCTTCCTCCGCGACTTAAGACTTTCGGTCCGCGCCGGCGGTGGCGCCCTCATCGGCATTCTCTTCTTTTTGACAGTGGTCGCCGTCATTCCCTTCGGTGTCGGGCCCGACCTCAAGCTGCTGTCGCGCATCGGCCCGGCCATCGTCTGGATCGGCGCGCTGCTGTCAGCCCTGCTCGGCCTCGACCGCCTGTTTCAGGCCGAACGCGATGACGGTTCGCTCGATTTGTTGGTCATGCAGGAAACGCCGCTAGTGCTGACCGTACTCACCAAATGCGCCGCGCACTGGACGGCGACCGGCCTGCCGCTGGTCATCGCCTCGCCGTTGCTCGGCCTCTTCATGAATATGAACGAGATGGCGATCGGCGCGACGGCCCTGACCCTGCTCGTCGGCTCGCCGGCCATCACCTTTATCGGCGCGGTCGGCGCTGCCGTCGCCGTCGCCTTGCCGCGTGGTGGGCTGCTAGTGTCGATCCTGGTGCTGCCGCTGACCATTCCCGTGCTGATCTTCGGCGTCAGCGCCACCTATGCCGCGGTCGAAGGTCCTCAGCCCTTCCTGCCGCCCTTTCTGATCCTGATGGCACTGACCTTATTCTTCGCCGTGCTCGGCCCGGCAGCGGCTGCCCTCGCCATACGCCACACGACGGATTGATCGGCCCGAGACAATGCGATCGATTGCCGTATAAACGATATCGGTTTAAACAGGCGAAATGAGCGATATGAGCCCCGCGATCAGCCGATTTTCCGACCTCGCCAACCCGACCCGGTTCCTGGCGTTTTCGGCGCGTCTTATTCCGTGGCTGGCGGCCATATCAGCCATACTCTTCGCAATCGGCCTTTATCTCTCCTTCTCGACCGAAGGCGATTACCAGCAGGGCGATACCGTCCGCATCATGTATATCCACGTGCCGGCCGCCTGGCTGTCGATGATGTGCTATACGATCATGAGCATGTCTGCGATCGGCACGCTGGTCTGGCGCCATCCGCTTGCGGACGTCGCTGCCAAGGCCGCCGCGCCGCTCGGCGCCGCCTTTACCCTTGTTGCCCTCGTCACCGGCTCGCTCTGGGGCAAGCCGATGTGGGGCACCTATTGGGTCTGGGATGCCCGGCTCACTTCGGTTTTCATCCTCTTCCTGATGTATCTCGGGTTGATCGCGCTGAACCGCGCCATGGACGATCCGTCGAAGGCAGCGCGCGTCAGCGCCGTGCTGATCCTTGTCGGTTTCATCAACATTCCGATCATCAAATTCTCGGTCGACTGGTGGAACACGCTGCATCAGTCCGAAAGCGTTATGCGGCTCGGTGGCCCGACCATCGATGCAGAATTCCTATGGCCGCTCTTCACCATGGCGCTTGCCTTCACGCTGCTGTTCTTCACGCTGCATCTGATGGCGATCCGCAACGAGATCTGGCGTCGCCGCATTGCCGCGCAACGCCGTCTCGCCGCCCGCATGGCCGCCCAGGAGGAATAGCATGACACATCCCTTCTACGTCTACGGCTCCTATGGCTTTACCGCCGCCATGATCATCGCCGTCATCGCCTGGACATGGTTCGACGGGCGCCTGCGCCGCAAGGAAATCGCCGCGCTCGAAGCCTCCGGCATCCGTCGCCGGTCGCAGCGCGCACCGGAAGGCAAGACGAAATGAGCCTGGAAACCGAAGAAGGCAACAAGGCGAAATCGGGTAGCAGCGGCCGCTATCTGCTGGCTCTCATTCCGCTGATCGTCTTTGCCTGCATCGCCTTTGCCGTCGGCAAGGTGATGTACGACCAGGAAGTCCACGGCACCGATATTTCCGCGATCCCCTCGGCCCTGATCGGCACAAAAGCCCCGACGCTGGCGCTGGCGCCGCTCGAAGGCTCCAATCTACCCGCACTGACCGACAGCGCTATCCGGGGCAAGCTGACGCTGGTCAACGTCTTCGCCTCCTGGTGCCTCCCCTGCCGCGAAGAACATCCTGTCTTGAAAGACCTTGCCAAGGACGGACGACTGAATATCGTCGCCATCAACTACAAGGACACGGGTGAAAACGCCCTGCGTTTCCTCGGCGAACTCGGCAATCCCTATAGCGCCATCGGCATCGACCCGAACGGTTCGGCCGCCATCGACTGGGGCGTCTACGGCATTCCCGAATCCTACCTCGTCGCCCCCGACGGCACGATCCTCTACAAGCAGGTCGGCCCGTTTACCGCCACCAGCCTCAAAGAGGGGCTCTATCCGGCCATAGCGAAAGCTCAGGGAAGGGCTGCGCTATAAACACCTCACCTCGTCAAGGAGAGGCAGCAGGAAACAAGGCCTCGAACCACGGGGGGCCACGAGGCCAGCTCGCCTCGAACGTGTCGCCGAATCCGAAATTGGTTAAAGCCCGTCCTGCCAGGTCTGGATTACCTCACCCGGCGATGAAGGAAGCTATTTCCTGTCGCAGGGGAAATTCAGTCCGGTGAACGTATTCATGATGTCCTCCGCTGGCACATCCTGAAGCGACGGGTTTTGAATGAGGAAATCGCAAATCATATTGCTGATTTTCTTGGTATCGACATTGGCCGGAATGCAGACGTCTATACCGACCGAACCGCCGAAATACGCCCAGTTGGTCATGGCGCGCGCATTGGGGATCGACTCTGCGATGCCCCGGCGCGCGATGTACTCATCACGATTCCATTTATCCAACCAGCCGATCACATAGCCGTTGGCAAACTGCCGTGAGCCGCGGCAATCGGCCAGCAACTGACTGCCATCGGAAAAGCCCACCGGTGACTTCGACGAGATCACCGCCAATAAAGTTGCAACGACAATGCCCGACATCCAGCCCCCGCAAGATCGTGATTGATGCGCCCATTCACTGCAGCACCACAGGTATTTAGATGCAACTTTATGGCGATTTTTGGCGGGAATTGCGTGTAGAATTCATCAAATCTGCGGCGAATTAAAACCCGCCCTGCCAGGTCTTGATCGCCTCGACCGGCCAGACCAGCATGATGATATTCAGCGTGAGATTGTCGCGGATCAGCCAGCCGGTGAGCAGCTCGAAGAAGATGGCGATCACGATGGTCAGCGCGACCGGCGCGCGCCACGCGAACAGGAAGCCGACGACCATGAACACCGCGTCCATCGCCGAATTCAGAATGCTGTCACCGAAATAATCGAGCGAGATCGTCGCCGTGCGGTAGCGATTGATGATGATGGGCGAATTCTCAAGCAGCTCCCAGCCAGACTCGATCAGCATGGCAACGAATAGGCGCATCGACAGCGGCTTGCGGCGCATGATCAGATGCGTCAGCCCGAAGAACAGGAAGCCGTGAATGAGGTGCGACGGCGTATACCAGTCGGCGATATGCTGCGAATTGCCGCTGGATTTCACGACCGGCTCAAAAAGCTTGACATAGCCGCAGGTGCAAATCGGCACGCGGCCCATCATATATTCCGCGACGATCTGGACGAGCAGAACCACCGCGCAGGCAATGAACCAGAAGCTCTGTTGCCGATAACGATTTTTGGCGTCCGCAAGCGCCGTCATTATTCGGTTTCCGCCGGTGGATTGACCGTGTGCTTCATGATCAACGGCATTTGCGACAGGGTAAAGAGGATGGTGATCGGCATCGTACCCCAGACCTTGAACAGCACCCAGAGATTGTCCGCGGCTTTGACATCCGGCAGGTAATACCAGTTCGACCCACGCCAGACGATTTCATTGAGCACGGCGAGAAACAGGAAGAAGATGCCCCAGCGCATCGTGAGCTTGCGCCAGCCCTCGCTGTCCAACTGGAAGGCGGCGTTGAAGACGTAGCCGAGCAGCGATCTGCCGAACGCGAGCCCGCCGAGCAGCACCACGCCAAACAGCGCGTTGATGATGGTCGGCTTCATCTTGATGAAGGTCTCGTTCTGCAAATAGATGCCGAGCGCGCCGAAAGTGACGACGACGATGCCAGAGACGAAGGGCATCAGCGGCAGATGGCCGAGCATGACCTTCGAGACGATAAGCGAGATCACCGTTGCCGCCATGAACAGGCCGGTGGCGACGAAGAGGGGACCACCGAGCGCTGCGAGCTGCGGAAAATGCTGCACCAGCCACTCGCCGCGCAGATTGCCGAAAAAGAAGATCAGCAGCGGCCCGAGCTCCAATACCAGCTTCAACAACGGATGATGCTTGTCGGCAGCACTTGGGGTGAGATCACTGTCGCTGGTCGTCATCGCGGCACTTTCACTATCATCGAATTTGGTCTTGTCGTTCATTGAGTGATCCCGGCGATGGCCTGGGCAAAATCCTCGGCCTCGAAGGGCTCGAGATCGTCTACACCCTCGCCGACACCGATGAAATAGACCGGCAGCTTGTGCTTGGCCGAGATGGCCACGAGGATGCCACCGCGCGCCGTGCCGTCAAGCTTGGTCATGATCAGCCCGTTGACCCCTGCGATATTGCGGAAGATTTCCACTTGGTTCAACGCATTCTGGCCGGTGGTCGCATCCAGCGTCTGCAACACGGTATGGGGCGCGTCCGGATCGAGCTTGCCGAGCACGCGGACGATCTTTTCCAGCTCCGCCATCAGCTCCGCCTTGTTCTGCAGCCGACCGGCGGTGTCGATGATCAGCACATCGCTCTTGCTGGCCTTGGCCTGCTGGAAGGCATCATAGGCAAGTCCGGCGGCGTCGGCACCGAGCTTGGTGCCGATGAATTCCGACTTGGTGCGGTCGGCCCAGATCTTCAACTGCTCGATCGCCGCGGCACGGAACGTGTCACCGGCAGCCACCATGACCTTCAGCCCGGCACCGGACAATTTCGACGCCAGCTTGCCGATCGTCGTCGTCTTGCCGGTGCCGTTGACGCCGACGATGAGGATGACATGCGGCTTATGGCTGAGATCGAGCTGCAACGGCTTGGCGACCGGCTTCAGCACCTTGGCGATTTCCTGCGCCATGATCCGGCTGACATCCTCGCCGGTCACATCCTTGCCGTAGCGTTCCGAGGCCAGCGTATCGGTGACACGCATCGCGGTCTCGACGCCAAGATCGGCCTGGATCAAGAGATCTTCCAGATCCTGCAGGGTCTGGTCGTCGAGCTTGCGCTTGGTGAAAAGCGCCGTGATCTGGCCGGTGAGCTGCGACGAGGTACGCGCAAGACCGGCGCGCAGGCGCTGGAACCAGGACAGCTTTTGCTTTGGAGCTTCGGGGGCTGGTACGGGGGCGTCGGCGGCGCTGGTGAAACCTTTGGGGAGGATGGGAGTGGCGACGGAAGTTTCGGCGCTTTCCGACGAAGGTTCCGAGTTTGCCGGGGCTTCCTCACCCCCCTCTGTCCTGTCGGACATCTCCCCCTCAAAGGGGGAGATTGTTTCGGAGGCGGTCTCATCCAGTACATCACTGGCTTCGGTCGCGACAGGATACTCTGCCGACGAAGCTTCCTCGGCTTCAATCACCTGCGCATTCAGCTCAGCGCTAACGTCTGCTTGACGGTCAGTCTGCTCTTTTTGCTCCTGCGGCGCGGCGTCCTCCAACCAATCCCCTCCCTTGACGAGGAGATGACTCGTAGGGACAGAGGGGGGTAGCGCAGGTTCGGCAAACTCCGAAGCCGGTGAAATGTCCGCAGCAGGTAGTACTTCAGGCTCCGGAACGGTCGTTTCAACCTTCGGCAAAACCTCTTCCGGCGCCTGCTCTTCCGCCGACTTTTCGCGGCCGAAGGTGAAGACTTTTTTGATGAAATTGAGCGCCATGAAAATTCCGTGAGCGAGTAGGATCAGGCCGCGTCGGCGGCCGCAAGTTGCATGTCGAGATGCTTGCCATTGTGGCCGGTGATTGCCACCTGCACAAGGTCGCGCGGCCTGAGGCTTGGGGCTGCGACAAGCGTGAAGTTTTCCGTATGCGCCAGCCCGTTATTCTCTACGAGCAGCCATTGCCGCGTGCCGACCATAGTGTCGAGATGGGACTGATGCAGTTTTTGTCCAGCCAAGCGCAGCCGTGCAGCGCGTTCCTTGATCAGTCCGCGGTCGAGCTGCGGCATCCGCGCGGCCGGCGTGCCGGGACGCGGGCTGTAGGGAAAGACATGCAGATGCGCAATGCCCACTTCTTCCGCCAGGCTGACGGCATTTTCGAACATCGCTTCGGTTTCGGTCGGAAAACCGGCGATCATATCGGCACCAAAGCTCATCTCCGGCCGGAGGCGACGGGCATCCTCGATAAAACTGATAGCATCGGCGCGTGAGTGCCGCCGCTTCATCCGCTTCAGGATCATGTCGTCGCCATGCTGCAGCGACAGATGCAGATGCGGCATGAAACGCGGCTCGTCGGCGATCAGGTCCATCAGATGCTGGTCGGCCTCAATGCTGTCGATCGAGGACAGCCGCAGGCGGCGGATCTCGGGGATCTGCTTTAGCAGCGTCTTCGCCAGAAGGCCAAGCGTCGGCTGGCCTGGCAGGTCGGCGCCGTAGCTGGTGGCATCGACGCCGGTCAGGACAATTTCGCGGTAACCGCTTTCGACCAGACTGCGCGCCTGGCTCACCACCGCGCCCATCGGCACGGATCGGGAATTGCCGCGCCCATAGGGGATGATGCAGAAGGTGCAGCGATGGTCACAGCCGTTCTGTACCTGGATGAAGGCGCGCACATGCCCGTCGATATACCTGATCATCTGCGGCGCGGTCGCCCGCACGCTCATGATGTCGTTGACGCGCAGCTTCTCTTCGGCCGAAACGCCGAAATCCGGCAGCGCGCGATAGGAAGCGCTCGTCAGCTTTTCCTCATTGCCAAGAACGGCGTCCACTTCGGCCATCTCGGCAAAGGTCTGCTTTTCCGTCTGCGCGGCGCAGCCGGTGACGATGATGCGGGCATGCGGATTGTCGCGCCGGGCCCGGCGGATCGCCTGGCGCGCCTGGCGCACGGCCTCGCCGGTAACGGCGCAGGTATTGACCAGGATGGCATTGTTGAGCCCGGCGGCTTCTGCTTGCGACCTCATCACTTCGGATTCATAGGTGTTGAGACGGCAGCCGAAGGTGATGACCTCGACCCCGCTCACCGCGCCTGAGCCCCCTGCTCCGGATCGCGCCGCCAGCTCCCCGTCGTAGGATCGACAGAGCCAGACCATTCCCATTCCGCAGGGCCGGTCATGACGACGTGATCGTCGCTTTCCCGCCATTCTATGGTGAGTTGGCTCGGCGCCGGGGCAGAGGCGACATCGATCGTCACCTTGCGGCCTGTTCTGCCCGTGCGCGCCGCGCTGACGGCGGCCGAACAGGCAGCCGAGCCGCAGGCAAGCGTCAGGCCCGCGCCGCGTTCCCAGGTGCGCGTGCGCAGCGTGGTCGGCGAAAGCACCTGTGCCAGCGTGATATTGGCGCGCTCGGGAAACATCGGATGGTTTTCGAGCAGCGGCCCGAAGCGGGCGAGATCGAAGGACATCGGATCCTTGTCCACCCAGAAGATCGCATGCGGATTGCCCATCGACATGGCGGAGGGCGAATGCAGGACAGGATTGTCGATCGGCCCGATCTGCAGCTCGATGCGGCGCGTATCGGCAAATTCTTCCGCGAGCGGAATCTTGTCCCACGCAAAGACCGGCTTGCCCATGTCGACCGAAATCGTGCCGTCCTCATGCTCGACGGCATTCAGGATGCCGGCGACGGTCTGGAAGGTGAACATCTTCTTGCCGGTCTCGGCGGCCAACGCCTGCACGACGCAGCGCGTGCCGTTGCCGCAAGCCTGCGCCTTGGTGCCGTCGGAATTCAGAATATCGATCCAGGCGTCGGTTCCCTGCGCCTTCGGATCGTGGATCGCCATGATCTGGTCGAACTCAGTGGCCGGATCGGCATTCAGCGCAATCGCCGCCGCCGCCGTCACCACATCTTTCCGGCCGCGCATGTCGACAACCAGGATCTTGTTGCCAAGCCCGTTCATCCGCGCGAATTCGACCGTATTGCTCATTGTGGTAGGTCCGTCCGTGTTTTCGAGCTGTATATGGCGGAAATGCGGGGGAATTACCAGTGGGCAAGCTATTCCTCAAAATATCGGGGGCACATCAAATACTTCCCCCGCCCTCAGCGGCCTGAACCGATCCGCCTCCACGCCGTACTCCCGGAGCGCCGCATCCAGCGCCTTCACCGGCGCATCGATCGCTTCGTCCGTGAGCTGGAAGGTCGCGAAATGGTGGCCGGCGACGTGGGCAGCGTTGCAGAGCTTCATGCCTTGCACCGCTTCCGCCGGGTTCTGATGCTGACCTTTCATGAACCAGCGCGGCTCGTAGGCGCCGAAAGGCAGGATGGCGAGGCGGAAGCCGCCATGTTTTTGCCGCGCCGCCTCATAGTTGACGCCGCGATGAAAGCCGGTGTCGCCGATATGGTAGATCTTCCCAGCAGGAGTCGTAATGACGAATGCGGCCCAGAGCGCCATGCGGCGGTCGCCGGCGCCGCGCGCCGACCAGTGATGGCAGGGCTCGGCGTCGACGGTTACCCCGTTGGTGACGGCGATGCGATCGCCCCAATCCATTGTCATGATCCGGGCGTCGGGCACACTACGCCGGATAATGGCATCGTTGCCGAGCGGCGTCAGGATTTTCGGCTCATGTGCCTCGTGCAGCCGCTTCAGCGTTGCGAGATCGAGATGGTCATAATGATTGTGCGAGACCAGCACGAGATCGATTGGCGGCAGGTCTTCGAACCGGATGCCGGGCGGAACCGCTCGCTTGGGTCCGATGAAGGTGAAAGGGCTCACGCGCTCAGACCACACCGGATCGGTCAATATATTGAGACCGGCCGCCTGGATCAGAATCGAGGCGTGTCCGATCATGGTCACCCGCAATGAGTCGCCGAAGACACGTTTGTCGGGCCTCGCCGGCGGGAACAGGCTGACGACCGGACGAGGCCAGCGCGCGCGACCGCCGCCGAGTTTCCATTTCAACAGGTCACCGAAACTGCCCGGCTCCACGCCGTCCGGATTGAAGAAGCGTAGCCCGTCAAAATGATCGGAGGTTGGACCTTGATAATAGGGGTTCGATGCCTTCCGGGAGCCGGATTTGTCTGTCATGAATGCGCCGTTGGATTTTTCTGTTTGCCCAGATGTGGGTCAAACATCAGGCTTTTGAAAGCCTTTCCGCCCTCTCGGCTTGACTTTCCCACCCGTTTCCTGTTTATCCCCGCCATCTGCGACGAGCACAAGCCTCCGAGCCACCGACCGGGACCCGTTAAGGTATAAAGAGATCCCGGAGGTCAACACCCGACAGCGCGATGCGCCCTCGGGTGCTTTTTGGCTTTGCGTCTTGTTTTCGTCATGGAAAAGCACGACGTTTTCGGGCGAGGAACCGCGCAAGTTGCGCAAGTCCAAATCCCAAGCGATCGATAAGGAAGAACTGATGTTTGAAAACCTCCAGGACCGTCTTGGTTCCATTCTGAATGGACTGACAGGCCGCGGCGCGCTTTCGGAAGCCGATGTTTCCGCAGCACTTCGCGAGGTTCGCCGCGCGCTTTTGGAAGCCGACGTGGCGCTGGACGTCGTGCGCTCCTTTACCGATCGCGTCCGTGAAAAGGCCGTTGGCGCCGAAATCCTGAAGTCGATCAAGCCCGGCCAGATGGTCGTCAAAATCGTCCATGACGAGCTGATCGAAATGCTCGGCGGCGAGGGCGTCGGCATCGACCTGAACGCGCCGGCCCCCGTCGTCGTCATGATGGTCGGTCTGCAGGGCTCCGGTAAGACGACCACCACGGCCAAAATCGCCAGCCGCATGACGAGCCGCGACCGCAAGAAGGTCCTGATGGCCTCGCTCGACACGCGCCGCCCGGCAGCACAGGAACAGTTGCGCCAGCTTGGCGTGCAGACCGGCGTCGACACCCTGCCGATCATCGCCGGCCAGTCACCGACCGATATCGCCGCCCGCGCCGTACAGGCAGCAAGGCTCGGCGGCCATGACATCGTCATCCTCGATACCGCCGGCCGTACGCATATCGACGAGCCGCTCATGGTCGAGATGGCGGACATCAAGAAGAAATCCAACCCGCACGAAATCCTGCTGGTCGCCGATAGCTTGACCGGTCAGGACGCCGTCAACCTCGCCCGCAATTTCGATGAGCGCGTCGGCATCACCGGTCTCGTGCTGACCCGCATGGACGGCGACGGCCGCGGCGGCGCCGCCCTTTCAATGCGCGCCGTCACCGGCAAGCCGATCAAGCTGATCGGCGTCGGCGAAAAGATGGGCGAGCTGGAGGAATTCCATCCGCGCCGTATCGCCGACCGTATTCTCGGCATGGGCGACATCGTCTCTTTGGTTGAAAAGGCCGCGGAGAATATCGACGCCGAGAAGGCAGCCGCCATGGCTGCCAAGATGGCCAAGGGCAAATTCGATCTGAACGACCTGGCCGACCAGCTCAAGCAGATGCAGAAGATGGGCGGCATGGGCGGCATCATGGGCCTGATGCCCGGCATGGCCGGCATGAAGGACAAGATGGCCGCCGCAGGCCTCAACGATAAGCTTTTCGGTCGCCAGCTCGCCATCATCTCCTCGATGACCAAGGCGGAGCGCGCCAATCCCGATCTCCTGAAACACTCCCGCAAGAAGCGCATCGCCGCCGGCTCCGGCACTGACGCCGCCGACATCAACAAGCTTCTGAAGATGCACCGCCAGATGGCGGACATGATGAAGATGATGGGCGGCAAGGGCAAAGGCGGCATGATGAAGCAGCTCATGGGCGGCCTTGCCGGCAAGATGGGCCTCGGCGGCGGCATGGGTGGAATGGGCGGCATGCCCGATCTGTCGAACATTGATCCCAAGCAGCTCGAAGCCCTACAGAAGCAGGCCGAAGCAGCCGGCCTCAAGCCGGGCGGCGGCATGCCGGGTGGCTTGCCCGGTCTCGGCGGCGCCAAGCTCCCCGGCCTTGGCGGTGGTTTCCCAGGACTGCCCGGTTTGCCGAAGAAGAAGTGAGAAGGATCGCAGAGCCCCATGATTGATCCAGACGTCAAAGCCCAATTGGGCAACTACCGCCAGTCGATCGACAATATCGATGCAGCACTGGTGCACATGCTGGCCGAACGCTTCCGCTGCACGAAAGAAGTCGGCGTGCTGAAGGCCAAGTACAATCTGCCGCCGGCCGATCCGGCGCGCGAGGAATACCAGATCGAACGCCTACGCCACCTGGCAAAGGACGCAAATCTGGACCCGGATTTCGCCGAGAAGTTCCTGAACTTCGTCATCAAGGAAGTCATCCGGCATCATGAACAGATCGCTGCTGATCTCAGCAACGGCAAATGACCATACCGCCCAAACGAAGCGGTCAAGAAAAGCCTAAGGAGAATTAACATGGCACTGAAAATTCGTCTCGCCCGCGGTGGCTCCAAGAAGCGCCCGTACTACCACGTCGTCGTAGCCGACGCCCGCTCGCCCCGCGACGGCCGTTTCCTGGAGACCCTCGGCTCCTGGAACCCGATGCTCGCCAAGGACGACGCCAAGCGCGTTGAACTCAAGGCCGAGCGCATCAAGCATTGGCTCGACCACGGCGCCCAGCCGACCGACCGCGTTCTGCGCTTCCTCGCCGAAGCCGGCATCGCAACGCGCGAAGCCAAGAACAACCCGGAAAAGGCAAAGCCGGGCAAGCGCGCCCAGGAGCGTGCCGCTGAAAAGGCACAGAAGGCCGCTGACGCCGCCGCCGCTGCTGAATAATCGGCCGTAACGACGATTTGAAACGGGTGGCATGGCAACATGCCGCCCGTTTTTTGTTTCCATCGGCGAGCGTTCACCTTATGAGAGAACGCAATCGATCTTCTGCAGTCGGCACAGGACCATGACGAAACTTGAAAACCCGGTATTGATGGCCACCATCGGCGCCGCGCAGGGCCTGAGAGGCGAAGTGCGCGCCCGCGCGTTTACTTCCGATCCCACAGCGCTCGGTGATTACGGCCATCTGCACAGCCTCGACGGCCGCAGCTTCGAGGTACTGGAAATCCGCGAAGCCAAGAACGTGGTGATCGTCCGCTTTCGCGGCGTCAACGACCGCAATGCCGCCGAGGCGCTGAATGGGCTGGAACTCTATATCGAGCGCGACAACCTGCCCGATGACGAGCTGGAGGACGACGAGTTCTTCTATGCCGATCTCGAAGGCCTGGAAGCGGTGGACGACAAAGGCACCGGCTACGGCACGGTCAGCGGCATCTATGATTTCGGCGCCGGCGACCTGCTCGAGCTTAAGGGGCCGGGCAAACGCCCCGTGCTCATCCCCTTTTCCGAAGCCGCCGTGCTGGAAATCGACCTTGAAGGCGGCAAGATCCTGATCGACCCGATGGCTGCAGGCTTGATCGACAACCCCGATGATTTCACCGGCAAGCCACCGAAGCGGCCCGGCAAGACAAAGAAATGACCCGGCCATGAGTTTCCGGGCAACCATCCTGACACTGTACCCCGAGATGTTTCCCGGCCATCTCGGCGTCTCTCTCGCCGGCAAAGCGATGGAGCGCGAGCAATGGTCGCTGGACACCGTGCAGATCCGCGATTTCGCCACCGACAAGCACCGCACCGTCGATGACACGCCCGCCGGCGGCGGCGCCGGCATGGTGCTGAAGCCGGATGTGCTTGCCCGCGCCATCGACCACGCCTCCGAAAACGACGACCGCCCGCGCCTGCTGATGAGCCCGCGCGGAAAACCGCTGACACAGAACCGCGTTCGGGAACTCGCCGCCGGCAACGGCGTCATCATCGTCTGCGGCCGTTTCGAGGGCGTCGACCAGCGGGTGATCGACGGGCGCAATCTCGAAGAGGTCTCGATCGGCGATTACATTCTCTCCGGCGGTGAGCCGGCAGCGCTGATCCTGCTCGACGCCGTCGTCCGCATCCTGCCCGGCGTCATGGGCAACGATCTTTCCGGCCTGCACGAGAGCTTCGAAGGCGGCCTGCTTGAACATCCGCAGTACACGCGGCCGCAGGTCTGGGAAGGACACGAGATTCCGGCGGTACTGACGTCAGGCAACCATGGCGCCATCGCCAAATGGCAGAGGCAAGAGGCGGAGACACTGACCCGGGAACGCCGGCCGGATTTGCTTGATCAGACCCCTAAGAAATAGCGGCTACGGAAGCGACAAAGGCGCCTAGCCAAACCTCGTCGAACATTTGAATTTTTACACAATCAAAGGTAGCATATTTCTCGCTAATACATCGGGATAATTGATCCGACTGCCTGTCCCCGCTATGATCCCCGCGCTTCATTTGTACATGTGTCACTACCCTCAAGGCATCCAAACCTAAGGAGCTGAGCATGAGCAATACCGTTGACATGAAGTTCGAGATTGTCGTCATCCCTGTGTCAGATGTCGATCGGGCCAAGCGCTTTTATGGCGGGCTGGGTTGGAGGCTCGACGCCGATTTCGCCTCCGACGATGGCGGCTACCGCGTCATCCAGTTTACGCCGCCGGGCTCCGGATGTTCTGTCATCTTCGGCAAGAACGTGACCGCAGCGGCACCCGGTTCCGCTAAGGGACTGTACCTGATCGTCTCCGACATCGAGGCCGCCCGCAAGGAGCTGCTCGACCGCGGCGCCGAAGTCAGCGAGGTGTTCCACGATGCTGGCGGCGTCTACACAGGCGCGGACGAGCCCTACCTGTTCGGGCGGCTCCGGGTCGGCGGTCGGGATCCCGAGCATCGCAGCTACCGCTCGTTCGCCTCGTTCAACGATCCGGACGGCAACGGCTGGCTATTGCAGGAGATCACGGCGAGATTGCCCGGACGCGTGGATGCGAACGCCACGACGTTCATTTCACAGACTGAGCTTGCCAGCGCGCTCCGCCGTGCCGAGATGGCGCATGGCGAGCATGAGAAGCGGACCGGCGGCCAGCGTGATGAGGATTGGCCGAATTGGTACGCCGAGTACATGATCAGCGAACAGGCCGGCAGACCGCTACCGACGTGAGTTGCGGTTACAGCTCGGCGAAAACGTGCGGCCGGATTGCCTGATCCGCCACTTCAGGAGTGGCGGATCGAAGCTTCATGGCATCCGATGCTACTTCTGCAAGGCGGCGGCGGCCGGCGCGCTGCGCATCCTGAGCACGTAGTAGACCGCTCCGCCGATAGCGACGCCGAAGAACCAGCCATAGGTTCCCCACCAATCCGGCAGAATGCTAGTGAAGGTCGGCAGGATCGATGAGAACAGGCCGCCTATGACGAAGGCGATCAAAGCGTTGACGTGCCAACCGCCCTGGAACTCGAACTCGCCATTCTCCTGATAGAGCGCCTCGACGTTTAGCTGACCTTTGCGGATCAGATAGTAGTCGACCATCATGATGCCGAAGATCGGGCCCATGGTGGAGCCGATGAAGTTGACGAAGTGCGCGGCACCCGTCTCCCACGGTGCGAAGGGATAAAGCACCAGCGCAATCAAGGCCGCGATATAACCGCCGCGCTTGAAGCTGATGAGCCTGGGGAAGACATTGGCGAAGTCGAAGGCCGGCGAGACGAAATTCGCCACGACGTTGATGCCGAGCGTCGCCACCGCGAAGGTGAGCGCCGCCAGCAAGGCCAGGAACCAACTGTCGAATTTTGCCGAGATCGCTTCCGGATGCAGCAGCACGTCGCCATAGACGGCAAATGCTGCCGTCGTCGTCACGCCCGCAACGAGGCAGAAAGCCAAAAGGTTGATCGGCAGACCCCAAAGATTGCCCTTGCGCAGGGTTTTCGTGTCCGTGGCATAGCGCGAGAAATCGCAGAAATTCAGATAGAGCGCCGCAAAATAGGTGATCCAGGTCGCGGCGACCGCCGCGAGCGCGGCAAAGCTGCCGGGTTCACCCGGTACGCCGGCGTCCTTGGTCTTGTCGAGCAGCACATCCCGCGGAATTTCTGCACCGAAGGAGAAAGTGCCGGACTTCACCACCAGATAGACGGCGAGGATAAGCATCATCACCCAGACCGCAGGACCGGCCCAATCCTGGAACCTGCGCACGGTCTCCATGCCATGCTGAATGATCAGCAATTGCAAGGCCCATACGACGACATAGCAGATGACTTCGAGCGTGGAGTGGCCGAGCATATGGCTGTTCTGATGGAAGGCCAGGATAGTGTCATTGCGGATCAGGAGCGCGACGATCGCGCCCGAGGCGGCGGCTGTCTGCGCGCCATACCAGAAGCAGGCGACGACGGCGCGCACGAGCGCCGGCAGATTGGCGCCGAATGTGCCGAACGAAGCACGCGCCAGCACCGGGAACGGTACGCCGGTCTTGACGCCAGCGTTGCCCACTAGGCTCATGAAGAAGAAGATCACCAGCGAGCCGATGCCGATGGCGATGACGAAGTTGATGAAGCTGCCGCAGAGCAGAAAAAGGCTGGCGGCAAGATAGTAGCCCCATAGACTATGGACGTCCGAGGTCCAGACGTTGAAAATGCTGAAAGCTCCCCACTTTCGCTCCTCGGCTGGCGCCAGATCCTCGTTGTAGAGCAAGGGCGATGGATTATTCACTGTCATGACTGCCTCTTTTCTTAGCTCCCCTGAAGAAATAAGTGTGCAGCACGACGCGAATTTTGACAATTATTTAAACCCTTCGGACACCAGCTTGTTTTTTAGTCAGCGGGAGGAGCGGATTCCATCAAAAGCGACGTCTCGCTCATGAAATTCCCCGACAAGGGGTGACAAAGCCGCGACAATAGGATATGTGCGCGCCCGGCATGGGAAATTTCCCATCAACCAGCAAAGAAAAGCAGACGTATTCGCTCCTGCCTTTATTGGCAGATATCCGAGGCTCGACCAAGGATAGACCATTCGGAGCGCTCTGGCTGTTGAACCAACAAAGAGGTTGATAACATGAACATCATTCAGCAGTTGGAAGCCGAACAGGCCGCCAAGATCGAAGCCAAGCGTACCCTTCCCGAGTTTTCGGCCGGCGATACCGTCCGCGTCAACGTGAAGGTCACGGAAGGCAACCGTACCCGCGTTCAGGCCTATGAAGGCGTTTGCATCGCCCGCTCCGGCGGCGGTCTGCAGGAAAACTTCACGGTTCGCAAGATCTCCTACGGCGAAGGCGTCGAGCGCGTATTCCCGGTTTACTCGCCGCTGATCGAAAGCGTCGAAGTCGTTCGCCGCGGTAAGGTCCGTCGCGCCAAGCTCTACTACCTGCGCGACCTGCGCGGTAAGGCTGCCCGTATCGTTGAAAACACCGGCACGCGCGCTCGCAAGCTCAACGATGCCGAGCGCCAGGCTCTGGCCGATGAAAAGGCTCGCATTGAAGCTGAAAAGGTTGCCGCAGCTCAGGCTCTCGCAGCCGAGAAGGCAGCAGCAGAAGCCGCCGAAGCAAAGGCAGCAGCCGAAGCCGCTGCAGCCGCCGCGGAACCGGCAGCAGAATAAGCTTTCCTCTTGGATTGCAGAGATCAAGGCGGCCTTCGGGTCGCCTTTTTTGTTGCGAAGGAGAAAAGGGACGAGAAGGAAAATTCCCCGCAAACCACGAGCTTTGGAGAGGCTTTTCTGTTTTTATCGTCGCGACCATGGCAATAGCCTTGCCATTCGCTTTCTAATTATGACAATTTTCCGTTGCGCTATCCGGGGAGATTTCCATGACATTCCGTCGTTCGTTTCTTTTGGGCCTGACCGCCCTCGTGCTTGCACCATTTGCTTCTTTCGCCGCCGATCTGCCGAACCTGAACGGCAAGACCGTGGTCGTCGTCACTGAGAATGCCTATCCGCCGCTGCAATTCGTCGACCCCAAGTCCGGCAAGCCGATCGGCTGGGAATATGACGCGATGAACGAGATCGCCAAGCGGCTGAACTTCAAGGTCGAGTACCAGAACACGAGCTGGGATGCGATGATCCAGGCCGTCTCCGAAGGCCAGTACAACATCGGCATGACCGGCATTACCATCAAGGAAGACCGCAAGCAGAAGGTCGACTTCTCCGATCCCTATATGCGCTCGCAGCAGTTCATGTTGGTGCGCGGCGACGAGAAGCGCTTCACGGATCCCAAGAGCTTCGCCGCCTTCAAGGAAGGCCTGATCGGCGCGCAACCGGGCACGACCCCCTTCTACACCGCCGTCTATGAAGTCCTCGACGGCAACGAGCAGAACCCGCGCATCAAGACCTTCGAAACCTTCGGCGCGACCGTGCAGGCGCTGAAGACCGGCGATGTCGATCTGGTGCTGACCGACGGCACGGCAGGCAAGGGTTACGTCGACGCTTCAAACGGCGGATTGAAGCTGATCGGCGATCCGCTCGGCACCGAGGATTTCGGCTTCATCTTCCAGAAAGGCTCCGATCTCGTCGCTCCGATCAACGCCGCCATCGCCAGCCTGAAAGCCGACGGCACCTTCGACGCCCTGAACAAGAAGTGGCTCCTCGACTACAAGATGGGCCAATGAACCCTGCAGATCGATATACTGGAAGCCCGCTCTGATGGCACCATTGACAGGCCTGGGCGGGCACCCCGGCAAGGATGACTTTCCCTGGTGGTTGATCGCCCTTGCCATACTCGGCGTCGTCATTTCCTTTGCAATCGCGGCAAACGGCCTCTACGCCCAGATCTTCTCTCTTCTGCTCAACGGCATCGGCGTCACGATCTTCGTGACGCTGGTGGCCTTTACGCTTGCCATGCTGCTCGGCCTTGGGCTTGCGCTGCTTGGCCTGTCGGACTTCCTCGTGCTGCGGCAGGCGGCGCGCTTCTATATCGAGATCGTGCGCGGCATCCCGATGCTCGTGCTGCTCTCCTACGTCGCCTTCGTTGGCACACCGGCCTTCGTCGCCGTTTATAACTTCATCATTTCCCCGTTGATTTCCGCCGGCTGGACAAGCCCGCTTGTTGTCCGCGACGTGCCGTTCGTCTGGCGCACGATCATCGCGCTGACGATAGGCTATTCGTCCTTCATCGCCGAGATCTTCCGCGCCGGCATTCAAGCCGTCGACCAGGGCCAGATCGAAGCGGCAAAGGCGCTAGGCCTCACCCGCTTCCAGCGTTTCCGCCTCGTCGTCTTTCCGCAGGCGATCCGCGTGATCCTGCCACCGCTGTCCAACGACTTCATCGCGATGGTGAAGGACAGCTCGCTGGTGTCCGTGCTGGGCGTTGCCGATATCAGCCAGCTTGCCAAGCTCTATTACTCGGCCAATTTCCGCTACTTCGAAACGCTGTCGATCCTCGCTTTCATCTACCTGTTGCTGACGATTGGCCTGTCGCTATTGCTGCGGCAGCTCGAAGCCTGGATGCGCCGGCGTTCGGGCGGCGATCGCTCCGCCTTCCGCCGCATGGCGCCTGGCCAGCCGCCGGATGCGCAAGTGTGATGGCTGCGGCCAAACGTCGGCCCACCCAACACCACCCTATCGCCACCATTGCCGAAGGTTTTGAAAATTGGTATGAGCATCGGCATGACAAAGATCATGAGCAAAGACGGACAGCTCGTCACGGCTTTCGTGCTGCAGGACCATAAGCGCCTGCCGGCCCGATTCTTTGCGATGATTTCGGGCGCGCTCAACAGCCGACTTCGCTGATCACTCCCGAGGCCGGCGGTCCTGATCCGTCACCCCCATTTTCGACAATGCAATATGGATCTGTAGCCATGAGCGCTCCACGCACCCTTTACGACAAAATCTGGGATGATCATCTCGTCGACAGCCAGGACGACGGCACCTGTCTTCTCTACATCGACCGTCACCTCGTTCATGAAGTGACGTCGCCGCAGGCTTTCGAAGGCCTGCGCATGAGCGGCCGTAAGGTTCGCGCCCCGGAAAAGACGCTGGCCGTCGTCGACCATAACGTTCCGACCTCTGCTGATCGCCATCTCGGCATCAAGAACGAGGAAAGCCGCATCCAGGTCGAGGCGCTCGCCAAGAACGCGGCTGAATTCGGCGTGGAATATTACTCCGAAAACGACAAGCGTCAGGGCATCGTCCACATCATCGGCCCTGAGCAGGGTTTCACCCTGCCCGGCATGACCATCGTCTGCGGTGACAGCCATACGTCCACCCACGGCGCCTTCGGCTCCCTGGCGCACGGCATCGGCACCTCCGAGGTCGAGCATGTGCTCGCCACACAGACGCTGATCCAGAAGAAGGCGAAGAACATGCTGGTGCGCGTCGACGGCCAGTTGCCGGAGGGCGTCACTGCCAAGGACATCATCCTCGCCATCATCGGCGAGATCGGCACTGCCGGCGGCACCGGCTACGTCATCGAATATGCTGGCGAAGCGATCCGCGCGCTGTCGATGGAAGGCCGCATGACGATCTGCAACATGTCGATCGAAGGCGGCGCCCGCGCCGGCCTGATCGCGCCGGACGACACGACCTTCGAATATATCAAGGGCAAGCCGCGCGCGCCGAAGGGTGAAGCACTGGAGCAGGCGATCGCCTACTGGAAGACGCTGCAGAGCGACGAAGGCGCGCATTACGACCGCGTCGTCGTGCTCAACGCTGCCGCCCTGCCGCCGATTGTCTCCTGGGGTTCGTCGCCGGAAGACGTCGTCTCTGTGCAGGGCATCGTTCCGAACCCGGACGAGATCCAGGATGAGACCAAGCGCGCTTCCAAGTGGCGCGCCCTCGACTACATGGGCCTGAAGCCGGGCACTCCGATGACCGAGATCAACATCGATCGCGTCTTCATCGGCTCCTGCACCAACGGCCGCATCGAGGACCTGCGCGCCGTCGCCAAGGTCGTCGAAGGCAAGACGGTGGCATCCACCGTCGACGCGATGATCGTTCCGGGCTCCGGTCTTGTGAAGGAACAGGCGGAAGCCGAAGGCCTCGACAAGATCTTCAAGGCCGCCGGCTTCGACTGGCGCGAGCCGGGCTGTTCCATGTGCCTCGCCATGAACGATGACCGCCTGAAGCCGGGCGAGCGCTGCGCCTCCACCTCGAACCGCAACTTCGAAGGCCGCCAGGGCTTCAAGGGCCGCACCCATCTGGTCTCGCCGGCTATGGCAGCGGCAGCGGCAATCGCCGGTCACTTCGTCGATATTCGCGAATGGAACTGATTGATTTCAGATAACCGACAAAGGCGGCTTTCGAGCCGCCTTTTTTGTTTGTCTCGATGGACGAAGCACTGATCGGATTCCCGTCACCGGACTCTATCGTTCCGACGCGATTGCCGGATTGGCGGACGCTGATTTCCCGGCAGAAGGAAGCTGCTGCGCGCGCTGGCTCAGCCAGACGCTGCCAAGCACGATGGCGATGCCCAGAATCTGAATTGCGCTGAGCTGTTGGTCCAGCACACCCCAGCCGAGGATCACGGCGGTCATGGGACTGAGAAAGCCGAGCGGCGAGACGACGGATGGTTCCAGACGCGACAGGCCGCGAAACCAGAGAATATAGGTGAGCGCCGCTCCAATCAGGCCGAGATAGGCAAAGCCCAGAATATTGGCGGCGGTCGGAAGAGGAAGCGGCGGCTCCATCATCATGGCGAAAGGCAGCAACAGCAAGCCGCCAGCGGTCAACTGCCAGGCAGTAAAGGTGAGCGGCGAGACATCGGGCCGCCAGCGCCGGCTGAGCACGGTACCGGCCGCCATGGAGACGGCGCCGCCGACCCCGGCCGCAATGCCGACGGGATCGAGCGTTGCCCGCGGCGTAAGGATCAAGAACGCAACGCCGACAATGCCGGCAAGCGCCGCCACGATAGAAAGGCCGCGGATCGGCGAGCCGAGCAAGAGGCGGGCCAGCACGATGACGATCAGCGGCTGGATCGCACCGACGGTCGCTGCCACGCCGCCCGGCAGCCGGTAGGCGGAGATGAACAGCATCCACCAGAAGATGGAGAAATTCAGAGCGCCGAGGACGAGCGATCTCACCCACCAGATGCCGTGCGGTACCCGCCGCACGATGGCGAGCAGAAGCAGCCCTGCGGGCAACGCACGCAACAGGGCAACCGTCAGCGGATAGCCGGCCGGCAGAAGTTCCGTCGTCACAAGATAGGTGCTGCCCCAGATCGCCGGCGAGACGGCGGTCAACAAGAGATCGGAATTGCGCGTCATGTCTTACTTCCGAATTTATCTTGACCTCAAGATAATCTGAAATATCTTGACGTCAAGATATTTTCATGGCGATGTCCGGGCATGGATCGCATCGACAAGATTCTTGCCCAATGGAAAAGGGAGCGGCCCGATCTCGATACCACCCCGATGGGATTGATCGGCCGCCTCGGAAACGTAGCCCACCATCTTGGCCGCGAGATGGAGCGTACTTTCGCGCAGTTCGGCTTGAATCGCGCAACCTTCGACGTGCTGGCGACGCTGCGCCGCTCGGGAATGCCCTATGCCCTCTCCCCCAGCGATCTGATGGCCGCCATGATGGTAACCTCCGGCACCATGACCAATCGCATCGATCAACTGGAAAAAGCTGGCCTCGTTGCCCGCAGCGTCAACCCTGAAGACGCCCGCAGCTTTCTGGTATCGCTGACCGAAAAGGGTTTTGCGCTGATTGACAGCGCGGTGGCAGCCCATGTCGAGACGCAGACCCGTCTCGTCTCTGGTCTGTCGGAGGAGGAAAAAGCAGCATTGAATACGCTGCTCGGTAAATATCTATCTGACTTCGAGACTGCGCTGGAGAAATCCGCCGCAGTCTGAACCGCCGAAAAGTAGCCCGCCGATGACGGGCTATTTTTACGCGTAGCATTCTTATCGGATCGGCCGCGTGGCGCTCTAACGGTTGACCCTTGCTTGCAGGTGCGGAGGATAGCGGTCCCCCTGCACGGCGATCTGAGAGAGTGCGTCGTCGATACGCTGAAGATCGTTGGCGGTGAGCACGACATCAACCGCTCCGATGTTCTCTTCAAGCCTGTGCATCTTGGTCGTCCCAGGGATCGGAACGATCCAGGGCTTTTGGGCAAGCAGCCAGGCAAGGGCAATCTGCGCCAACGTCGCCCGCTTCTGTGCCGCGATTGCGCCAAGCAGATCGACGAGGGTTTGGTTGGCCTTTCGCGCTTCCGGCGTGAAGCGTGGGACGATGTTGCGGAAGTCCTTACTGTCGAATGTAGTGCTTTCGCTGATCGCGCCGGTGAGGAAGCCTTTTCCGAGCGGGCTAAAAGGAACGAAGCCGATGCCGAGTTCTTCGAGGGTCGGCAGAACCTCCTGCTCAGGCTCTCTCCACCAGAGTGAATATTCGCTTTGAAGGGCCGCGACCGGTTGGATCGCATGCGCACGCCGGATCGTCTGTGCGCAGGCCTCCGACAATCCGAAATGCTTGACCTTGCCCTCTTCAATCAAGTCCTTCACCACACCGGCGACATCTTCGATCGGGACGTTCGGATCGACGCGATGTTGATAGAAGAGATCGATGACATCGGTCTTCAGGCGCGTCAGCGCCGCTTCGGCAACCCTGCGGATATGTTCCGGCCGACTGTTCATTCCGCTCTGGCCGCCATTCGCATCGAATTCAAAACCGAACTTCGTTGCGATCACGACCTTTTCCCGAATGGGCGCCAGGGCTTCGCCCAGAAGCTCCTCGTTCTTGTAGGGGCCGTAGGCTTCCGCGGTGTCGAAGAAGGTGACGCCGCGTTCGAAGGCCGCACGGATCAGCTTGATCGCCTCTTGCGTATCCGTCGCCGGGCCATAACCATAGCTGAGGCCCATGCATCCGAGACCGAGAGCCGAGATTTCGAGACTGCTGTTTCCAAGTTTACGCATCTGCATGGCTTCTTCTCCCTCAAGCCCGATATTGCTCGTCGCTGACATGCTCCATCCACTCGACCACTTTGCCGTCGCGGTGTTCCTGAATGGCGATATGGGTCATGGCTGTGGTGGGTGAGGCGCCGTGCCAATGCTTTTCGCCCGGAGAGAACAAGACAACGTCCCCGGGCCGTATGTCTTCGATCGGCCCGCCCTCGCGTTGAACCCGGCCAAGACCGGCCGTCACAATCAGGGTTTGACCGGCGGGGTGAGTATGCCAAGCCGTGCGGGCGCCCGGCTCGAATGTGACGCTGGCACCGGCCGCGCGCGTGGACTCATGGGCTTGAAACAGCGGATCCACCCGGACTGTTCCCGTGAACCAATCGGCTGGTCCCCTGCTCGATGGCTGCGAACCGTTTCGTTTGATTTCCATGACCTTCGTCCTTTGATCCAAGGGCAGCGCGATGAATTCGGCTGCTGATAACAGGCATTTAGGGCATGCGATTGACCCCGATTAGATGGTAAAAGTGGCAAAGGCTTATGAGAAGGATTCATGAATGCCGCGCCAGCCCGTGAATGACCTCATTGCGTTCCTTGCCGTGGCACGGGAACAAAGCTTCACCAAAGCAGCCGCAAAACTCGGCGTTTCCCAATCGGCGCTAAGCCATACCATCCGCGGACTGGAGGCTCGTTTGGGGCTCAGGCTGCTGACCCGCACCACCCGCAGCGTCTCACCGACCGAAGCAGGCGAGCGTTTGCTCGTGACCATTGGCCCTCGCTTCGATGAGATCGAAAACGAATTGGCCGCCCTTAGCGAATTTCGCGAAAAGCCGGCAGGCACCATTCGCATTACCGCCGGTGAGCATGCAGCCGAAACCATCCTTTGGCCTGCACTGGAAACATTGCTGCCGCAATATCCGGATGTCCATGTCGAGATCATCGTCGACTATGGCCTGACCGATATCGTCGCCGAACGATATGATGCCGGCGTGCGGTTGGGTGAACAGGTGGCGAAAGACATGATCGCCGTTCGCATCGGTCCCGACATGCGCATGGCGGCCGTCGGTGCTCCCGCATATTTTGAGAATCGGCCGAAACCCCAGACACCTCAGGATCTGACCGGTCACAATTGCATCAATCTGCGCCTGCCGACGTACGGCGGCATCTATGCTTGGGAATTCGAGAAGGACGGGCGGGAGCTGAAGGTGCGGGTCGAAGGCCAATTGGTGTTCAACAATATCGCACTCCGCCTGAACGCGGCACTGGCAGGTTTAGGCTTGGCATACCTTCCGGAGGATATCGTGCAGCCCCATCTTCACGACGGGCGGCTCGTCAGGGTTCTCGAGGACTGGTGTCCGCCCTTTGCCGGATATCATCTCTATTATCCGAGCAGGCGGCAGGCCTCGCCGGCCTTCGCCCTGGTGGTGAATGCGCTTCGCCGCCGCATTTGAAGAGATTTTGCCCGCGGCACGATCAACGATTCTAAGCGGCCCGGAGTATCGGCTCCGGGCCTTCCGAATGCTGAGCGGAAAGACAATTCCCCTCCGCAAACCTCGACAATCAGAACGCCGCCGTCATCGGGTCCGGCCCGATACGTCCGCCAGCCGAATCCAATCTGGCGATTTCGGCGAGATCATCCGCATCGAGTTTGAAGTCGAACACGTTGAAGTTTTCTTCGATGCGGCTCGGCGTCACCGATTTCGGGATGACGATCAGCCCGTTGTCCATGTGCCAACGGATGATGACCTGCGCCGGCGTGCGGCCATGCTTGGCGGCAACCTTGCCGATGACGGCGTTGCCGAGAAGCTTGCCCTGGCCGAGCGGGCTCCAGGACTCCGTCTTGATGCCGAGCTTGTCGTGCACCTCGCGCAGGCCCCTCTGCTGAAAGGTCGGATGCAGCTCGATCTGGTTCAGCACCGGGGTGACGCCGGTCTCGCCAATAATGCGGTCCAGATGCTCCTTGGCGAAATTGGAAACGCCGATCGAGCGGGCGCGGCCTTCTTCCTTGATACGCAGGAAAGCCTTCCAGCTATCGAGGTAACGGCCACGATGCGGCGACGGCCAGTGGATGAGATAGAGATCGACATAGTCGGTGCCGAGCCGCTTCAGGCTTTCATCGAACGCCTTCAGGGTCGAGTCGAAACCCTGGGCTTCGTTCCAGAGCTTGGTAGTCAGGAAAATATCCTTACGGGCGACGCCGGATTGGCGAATGCCTTCGCCGACGCCGTCTTCATTGGCGTAGATGGCGGCCGTGTCGACATGGCGGTAGCCGGCCTTCAGCGCCGCGCTGACAGCCATCGGCGCGACGTTTTCCGGCGTCTGCCAGACGCCGAGGCCGACCTGCGGAATGGAATTGCCATCATTGAAAGTGATCGTCGATTGCGTGGTCACGATAAGTCTCCAAAGGATGAGAAGCGGTGGAGTGAAGGCGTGATTTAAATTCTGAAAGAAAGAAGCCGGGCCAGGGGCGCGCCGGTCGCAAACCTATATAGTGGGGAATATTGGGATTTTAACCCCGAGGCGACCACTCAGATGACGCGGATGGTCGTTCCCTTGCGCAGCAGCGGCAGTATCCGCCGCATGTCGCGAAGATTGACCGCGACACACCCCGCCGTCGGCTCGTAGCCCGGCCGGATCAGATGAAAGAAGATCGCCGAGCCGCGATGACGCCGGCGCGAGCGGATGTTCCAATCGAGCACCAGGCAGATGTCGTAAAGCCCATCGCGCCGCAGCATCTCTTCATGGCTGGGCTTGAACGGCGCCTTGACCAGCCTGTTGTAATTGGCGTCTTCCGGCTGATCGCACCAGAGCATGCTCTTGCGAATGCTCCGCATCGGCAGAGATGTGCGCAGAAAACGGACATGATCGCCGCGCGTGAAGCCGTAAAGCAGCTTCATCGCCGCAATCGGCGTCGCGCCGTCCCCTTCCCGTTTCAGCACGCTGCGCCCCGATCGGCCGATCGCCGCCGGCAGCGCCAGCGGCCCGATCTGCACCAGGGCGCGCGTGGATTTCCCCGGCGCGGGACGAACGACGATTGTGGAAACGGCCCGCCTGCCACCCGCCCTTGCTTTTTGCATTTTCCTCACATGTTTTTGCTTTGCTTGTGATTTCGTTTGAAATCATAGCAGTTTCAACTGGACGACCAAGCCTGAGCTGCCTGACGACTTGCTAAAAATGCAATTTGGCGTAGGACTTAAGGTGCAATAGAACGAGGACCGCAACGGCATGACCGCACGCACCATTCTGCTGGTGGATGATGACAACGACCTGCGTGAAATGCTGGTCGAGCAACTGTCCCTTTATGAGGAGTTCACGGTTCTGCAGGAAGCGACCGCCGGCAAGGGCGTCGCGGTCGCACGCGCCGCTCCCGTCGATCTGCTGATCATGGACGTCGGCCTGCCCGATATGGATGGCCGCGAAGCGGTGAAGCTGCTGCGCAAGAGCGGCTTCAAGGCACCAATCATCATGCTGACGGGCCACGACACCGATTCCGACACCATCCTCGGCCTTGAAGCCGGCGCCAATGATTATGTCACCAAACCGTTCCGTTTTGCCGTGCTGCTTGCCCGCATCCGCGCGCAACTGCGCCAGCACGAGCAGAGCGAGGACGCAACCTTCACCGTCGGCCGTTATCTCTTCAAGCCGAGCCAGAAGCTGCTGACCACCGAAGACGGCCAGAAGATCCGCCTGACGGAGAAGGAAGCGGCGATCATCCGCTATCTCTACCGCGCCGACCAGAAAGTCGTCACCCGCGATATCCTTCTTGAGGAAGTGTGGGGCTACAATTCCGGCGTCACCACCCACACGCTGGAAACCCATGTTTATCGCCTGCGCCAGAAGATCGAGCGCGATCCCTCCAACGCCGAAATCCTGGTAACGGAAAACGGCGGCTACAAGATCATTCCGTAGGCGATACGATGGCGCTCAACGACGATATCCGCCTGCTGTCGCAATTGCCGTTGTTCCACGGCATGGGCGATGAGCCGTTGCGGCTGATCGCCTTCGGCGCCGACCGTCGCCATGTCACGGCCGGCCTCACTCTGTTCCGCGAAAAATCGCCAGCCGAATGCGCCTATGTCATCGCCCGCGGCAGTTTTGAGCTAAGCACCCTTGATCCCACGGGGCAACCCCATGTCGAGGCCACCGTGCAGGCCGGCGCCATGCTGTCGGAGCTGGCGCTGGTGACGCTGGTGGAGCGCAAATACACCGCCGTGGCGCTGGAGGACTCCGATGTCATCCGCATCACGCGGGCGCTATTTCACCGGCTGATCGAGGAATACCCCGACGCCGGTCTGCTCATCCAAAACCGCGTCCGCGAAAATTTCGCCGTCCTCGCCAAGCAGGCCGCGGCGCTCCTGCACCGGTTTTCTTGAAACTCCTGGCTCAGAGATTGAAATGCGCGGTCACCGGCACATGGTCGGACGGGCGGTCCCAGCCCCGGGCCGCCTTCAGGATCTCGATGCGCTGCAGGAGCGGCCCGAGATCGGATGACGACCAGATGTGGTCGAGACGCCGGCCGCGATCCGCCGCTTCCCAATCCTTGGCGCGATAGCTCCACCACGTATAGAGCTTCTCGGTCTCCGGCACATGCTGGCGCATCAGATCGAGCCAGGCGCCGCGTTTCATCACCTCGATCAACCCGTCGGTTTCGACCGGCGTGTGGCTGACGATTTTCAGCAATTGCTTGTGCGACCAGACGTCATGCTCGAGCGGCGCGATGTTGAGATCGCCGACCAGGATCGCTGATGTGTTCGGTTCGGCATTGGCATGCAGCCGCTTCATCTCGTCGATAAAATCGAGCTTATGGCCGAACTTCGGATTGATCGTCCGATCCGGCTCGTCACCGCCGGCCGGAACATAGAAATTATGCAACCGGATGCGCCGGCCGCCGCGTTCGAAGATCGCCGAGATATGTCTGCTGTCGCCGACATTGCAATAATCCTGCCGATGGTCCTCGGTCAGCGGAACACGCGAGGCGATGGCGACGCCGTGATAGCCCTTCTGGCCATGGACGATGATGTGCTCGTAGCCGAGCGCCCGCAAAGGCGACAGCGGGAAGAGCTCGTTGGGGACCTTGGTTTCCTGCAGGCAGAGAATATCGGGCCGGTGCTGCATCACGAATTGCGCGACGATCGGCATGCGCAGCCGCACCGAGTTGATGTTCCAGGTCGCAATCGAAAATCCCATGCCCAAACCCTTATCCTTAGAGCGGTTCAGCGTTTCACAGAATCGCTTTCCCGCTCTATCCGTTTGTTTTTACGCATTCCGGACGGAAAACCGCTTCGCACTTTTCCTGGAATTGCTCTAATCAGGCTAGGGATTTAGACTGGCAAGGAGAGAAAAGGAAGATCGTTCAACCTCTTCTCCCCGTTCGTCATGGCTGGCAGGGGATCACCGGCTCGTGCCGGTATAATCGATCCGGAAAACGCTGTCGTCGAAGGAAATATTGGTCTTCACATTGTTGATGATGACATCCGTGGTCTTGCCCTGGGGGTCGATGACCGTCCATTGGCGCAGGTCGTACGTCTTGGAATCGAAGATCATGGCGATGGTCGAATCACCGAAGACGGTGCGGTTTCCGAGCGTGATCTTGGTAAGGTCCGGCTGTGCATCGACATTGCGCACCATGTCCGCGGAAAGGTCGATCTTGTTGGCGAGCAGCAGGCTCAGCGGCGTCTTCGAGAGCTGATACATGTTGTTCGTACGCGTCTGGTCGTTGATGACCTGGACGTTGTTGCCGTCGCAGATGACGCGCATGCGGGACGGCGGGTCATAGTTGAAGCGCAGCTTGCCGGGGCGCTGGATGAAAAACGCGCCGCTCATCTGGTCGCCACGCGGCCCGATCTGCAGGAAGCCGCCCTTCATGGTCTTGATGGACGAAAAATGATCGGCGATCGCCTGGGCTATGCCGGGATTGAGGGTCGCAGCCGCAGCTTGCGCCTGCGCAAAGGCCGACGCGGGGGCCGCGCTTGCCGCACCGGCCGCCAGCACAGCGCCGAGGAAATGACGGCGGGTCAGGTTCAGGCTGGTCAAGGGCTGTGCATCGGTCTTTTTCATCGAATTCTCCTTCATGCTTTGTCCATGGCGCGCAAAATCGGCGTCTTCATGGCGCGGCGGCCCATGCTCGATCACGGGCCGCGATCAAATCTCCGAAAGCATATTCGGGATATGTGACACGGGCTCGCGATCCCTCAGCGATCGAGAACATCCGCTTCCGTCGGCACGAGAATCTCGCGCTTGCCGGCGTGGTTGGCCGGGCCGATCAAGCCTTCCTGCTCCATACGCTCGATCAGCGAGGCGGCACGGTTATAGCCGATGCCGAGCCGGCGCTGGATGTAGGAGGTCGACGCCTTGCCATCGCGCAGCACGATCGCCACGGCTTGGTCGTAGGGGTCCTCCGAGTCGGAAAGGTTGGCCGTACCCGCCGGACCGTGACCATCGTCGTCATCATCATCGTCGGCAGTGATCGCATCGAGATATTGGGGAGAACCCTGCGTTTTCAAGTAGGATACTATATCTTCCACCTCGCCGTCGGCGACGAAGGGGCCGTGGACACGCTGGATGCGCCCGCCGCCGGCCATGTAGAGCATGTCGCCCATGCCGAGGAGCTGCTCGGCGCCCTGTTCGCCGAGGATCGTGCGGCTGTCGATCTTCGATGTGACCTGGAAGGAGATGCGGGTCGGGAAGTTCGCCTTGATCGTACCGGTGATGACGTCGACCGACGGACGCTGCGTCGCCATGATGACATGGATGCCGGCCGCACGCGCCATCTGCGCCAGACGCTGCACCGCGCCTTCGATATCCTTGCCGGCGACCATCATCAGGTCGGCCATCTCGTCGATGATGACGACGATGTAAGGCATCGGCTTCAGATCGAATTCCTCGGTCTCGTAGATCGCTTCGCCGGTCTGGCGGTCGAAGCCGGTTTGCACGGTGCGGCTGATCGCTTCGCCCTTGGCGACGGCCTGCTCGACGCGGGTATTGAAGCCGTCGATGTTGCGCACGCCGATCTTCGACATCTTCTTGTAGCGCTCTTCCATCTCGCGGACGGTCCATTTCAGCGCGACAACAGCCTTTTTCGGATCGGTGACCACCGGCGAGAGCAAATGCGGAATGCCGTCATAAACGGAGAGTTCGAGCATCTTCGGATCGATCATGATCAGGCGGCACTGTTCCGGCGTCATGCGATAGAGCAGCGACAGGATCATGGTGTTGATGGCGACCGACTTGCCCGAGCCGGTGGTACCGGCAACGAGCAGATGCGGCATCTTGGCGAGATCGGCGATAACGGGCTCGCCGCCGATCGTCTTGCCGAGCGCCATGGCAAGCTTGGCCTTCGAGCTTTCGAAATCACGGCTGGCGACGAGCTCGCGCAGGTAGACGGTCTCACGCGTGGAATTCGGCAGTTCGATACCGATGGCATTGCGGCCGGGAACGACGGCGACGCGGGCGGCGATGGCGCTCATCGAACGGGCGATATCGTCGGCAAGCCCGATCACGCGCGAAGACTTGATGCCCGGCGCGGGCTCCAGTTCATAAAGCGTGACGACCGGGCCGGGCCGGACATGGATGATCTCACCCTTGACGCCGAAGTCCTCGAGCACGCCCTCGAGCATGCGGGCATTCTGCTCCAACGCATCGGAAGACAGCGTCGCGTCACGCACGATCGTCTTCGGCTCGGCAAGCAGATGCACGGCCGGAAGCTGGAAACCATAGGGACGGATGAAGGAGGTTTGCGCCTCGCGCTCGGCGCGGATACCGGGCTTCGGGCGGGCGGCGGCGGGAACGACGCGGTGGCCGCCGGGAACCTTAGGCGATGCGGGACGCAGCGCCCATTCGTCTTCCTCGTCGTCCGGCAGAATACCGGCCGGGCGCGGCAGCTCGCGCTCATAGGAAGGATCGTCGTCTTCATCCTCGTCATCGTCGATGCTCATCGACGGCGGAGAAACGACGCGGCGCTGCGCCGGACCGTCCATCGACGGCTCGACGCGTTCGCCGCGGGCAACCGGCGCCTTGGCGCGCACCGGCTCGTTCAGCGTACCGAACTCGTCGTCATTGAAATCGTAGGGCGCATCGAAGGCATGGTCGCGGCGCTTGCGCGGCCCCATGCCGAATAGCCGGCGAAGGCGCGCCTGCGTATTGTACCAGGCGTGCATGAGGGCGCCAAAGGCCAGGAAGCCGCCGCGATCGTCATCCTCGTCGTCGTCGCCGACATTGCGCGCACGGCTCGGCGTGTTCTCGTATTCCTCTTCGTCCTCCTCATCTTCCGGCAGGCTGCGGCCGAGAACGCCGGCAGCAAACAGCATCAGCCAGGCCGCGGGAATCGCGAGAATGGAGCCGAACACGGTGGCGAAGACGCCGCTCGGATAGGTGCCGATGAAAAGAGCGGGGAAGCGCAGAACGATGTCGCCGATAACGCCGCCGATACCGTTCGGGATCGGCCAGGTCGGAGGCGCGGGGAAGCAGGCGATGGAACCGGCAGCAACGATAGCCCCGCCGACCCAGGCGCCGAGACGAGCCGGCACACGATGAATCCTGCGGTTGGAAATCAGCGCAACAGCCCAGGCGACGACCGGCAGCAGCGCGACGACCGAGGCAAGACCGAGCGCCTGCATCATGATGTCGGCAAAGGCAGCGCCGGAAAAGCCGAGTATGTTCGTCGGCGCGTTGCTCGTGGCGTAGGAATAGCTGGGGTCCATGACGTTCCATGTCGCCAGTGCCGCAACGGCAAGCGCCAGCAGGAACAGCAGCGCGAAGCCGCTGAGGCCCCTCACCTGCCGCCAAACCACTCCCGAAAGCGAGAGACGACCGGAAGGACCGCCCAACGCTGCCGAATTGCTTCTGCCCATATTATCCAGCCCGTTCGTTGTCGAAAAGCACGCGAATCGGCTTCATGCCAACTCACGGAATACGTCGGCCCTAGCTAATCAGAGGAGGGTTAATGGCATGTTAACCATGCGGGTGCGGCGGGCGAATCAATGAAATATGGGCGCGTGGCAGACGGTCGCGCGAACAAAAAAAGCCCGAACCGAGGTCCGGGCCAAGAGCGGCTCATTTTTGATAAATGAACCGCGACGGGATGTTCTGCGACGTCGGAAACTTTGTTCCGGCGTCGCAAGCCCCAGATTAGGAATTGTGGTAAGCGGCTTCGCCGTGGGAGGCGAGGTCGAGACCTTCGCGCTCTGCTTCCGGCGTCACGCGGAGGCCGACGATCACGTCGACGATCTTGTAGAGGATCGCCGAACCGACGCCGGACCAGATCAGCGTGGTGAGTACACCCTTCACCTGAGCGAGCAACTGGGTTGCGGTGCCCGGATAGGAGGCTGCGAAGTCAGCCGTCGAATAGTCGACGATGCCTGCACCGCCGAGGGCCGGATTGACCAGGATGCCCGTCGCGATGGCGCCGAAAATACCACCAACGCAGTGAACGCCGAAGACGTCGAGGCTGTCGTCGTAGTTGAACTTGTTCTTCACGACGTCGACGAAGAAGTAGCAGATCGGCGAAACCAGCAGGCCGAGAACGATGGAGCCCATCGGACCGGCAAAGCCGGCAGCCGGCGTGACGGCGACGAGGCCAGCAACGGCACCCGAAGCAGCACCGAGCATCGAAGCCTTGCCGCGGGTGAAGGTTTCAACCACGCACCACGAAAGAGCGGCGGCAGCGGTGGCAACGAAGGTGTTGATCATGGCGAGCGAAGCGTAGCTGTTGGCTTCGAGGTTGGAACCGGCGTTAAAGCCGAACCAGCCGACCCACAGCAGCGAAGCGCCGACCATGGTGAGCGTCATCGAATGCGGAGCCATGATCTCCTTCTTGTAGCCGGTGCGCTTGCCAAGCATGATCGCGCCGACCAGACCGGCGATACCGGCATTGATGTGAACGACCGTGCCGCCCGCGAAGTCGATCGCGCCGAAACCGAAGACCATGCCCGACGGAGCCGAGTACGAGCTTGGACCACCCCAGAACCAGACCATGTGAGCGATCGGGAAGTAGATGAACGTGACCCACAGGAAGACGAAGAGCATCACGGCCGAGAACTTGATGCGCTCGGCGAAGGCGCCGACGATCAGGGCCGGCGTAATGCAGGCAAAGGTCATCTGGAAGCAGACATAGGTCAGCTCCGGAATGCCAACACCCTTGGTGAAGGTTTCGACGAGATCCTTCGGATCGGTGCTGACGCCAGCGAGGAAGGCCTTGGAGAAGCCGCCGACGAAGCTGTTCAGCGAGCCGCCGTCGGTAAAGGCAAGCGAGTAGCCATAGACGCACCAGATGATCATGACCATCGCGGTGATCATGAAGACCTGCATCAGGACGGAGAGCATGTTCTTGGCGCGGACGAGACCGCCGTAGAACAGCGCCAGACCCGGAATCGTCATCAGAAGAACGAGAACCGTGGAAACCAGCATCCAGGTGTTGTCACCCTTGTCCATGGTCATTGCCGGTGCTGCGGCAGCGGCCGGCGCTGCGGCTGTCGTGGCTTGCTGCGCAAAGGCAATCGCCGGCGCGAGCAAGGCCGCGGAAAGCGCGCCTACCCGTGCGAGAGTGGAGGAAAGCTTTGTAGATGTCATGCAGATAACTCCCTGATCGGCCGTGTCTTACAGCGCGTCTGAATCGGTTTCGCCCGTACGGATGCGCACGGCATGGTCAATCGAGTAGACAAAAATCTTGCCGTCGCCGATCTGACCCGTCTTGGCGGACGCCGCGATGGCTTCGACGGCCTTGTCGACGATTTCGGTTGCGACCGCGACTTCGATCTTCAGCTTCGGCAGGAAGCTGACGGCATATTCGGTGCCACGATAGATTTCGGTGTGCCCCTTCTGGCGCCCGTAACCCTTCACTTCGGTCACAGTCAGGCCTTGGATGCCGACAGCCGTGAGGGCCTCACGGACCTCATCGAGCTTGAACGGCTTGATAATGGCCATCACAATTTTCATCTGGTTTCCCATCCTTTGTTACCCTCGGCACGGAGCCGACTCTCCTTGCCGCTGACGACTGTTTCAGCAGCGACTGAGGGTACACATTCAAGGGACGTGCCAGATTCGTGACACTATTATAACTAATTGAATTTTAACGACTTTGCGGAAGGCACCTAATAAAGCGGCAGATCTCGGCGCGCCTCGCGCACAAATAATATGCAAATTTGAAAAATTGCATATTATTTAATCATTTGCCTTTTTACGAATCAAACCTTCCTGCGCCACCGACGCAATCAGGACACCAGAGCGCGTAAAAAGACTGCCGCGGGCCAAGCCGCGCGCGCCTGAGGCGCTTGGGCTATCCTGGGTATAGAGCAACCAGTCGTCGAGCTTGAACGGCCGGTGGAACCACATGGCATGATCGAGGCTCGCCACTTGCAGGCCCTGATCGAAAACCGACGTACCATGCGCATGAAGCGCCGCGTCGATGAGCGTCATGTCCGAGAGATAGGCAAGCACTGCATTCCGATAGAGCCGGTCATCCGGCACCGGTCCGGTCAGGCGAACCCAGATATCCTGCCGCTGGCTGGGCTCAGTACGGGAGAAATAATGATCGAGCGATACCGGCCGGATTTCGATCGCCCGCTTCCTCTCCCAATAGCGGCGCACATTTTCCGGCGCATTGGCGAGATAGCGCTCCTTGATCTGCTCCTCGTCCATCAGTTCTTCCGGAGCCGGCACCTGCGGCATCTCGCTTTGATGCTCGAAACCGGGCTCGTCGATCTGGAAGGAAACCGTCATCGCGAAGATCGCCTTGCCGTGCTGGATCGCCAGCACGCGGCGCGTATTGAAACTCGAGCCGTCCCGCAGGCGGTCGACCTGGTAGAGGATCGGCACAGTGGGATCGCCGGGGAGCATGAAATAGGCGTGCAGCGAATGCGCGAAACGATCGTCCGCCACCGTCCGCTGCGCCGCCATCAGCGCCTGGCCAATGACCTGCCCGCCGAAGACGCGCTGCCAGCCGACCTGCGGGCTGTTGCCGCGAAAAAGGTTCATCTCGATCGTTTCGAGATCCAGCGTCGCGAGCACGACTTGCATGGCGGTCAATTTCTCGTTCTCGCGCGACATTTTGCATGAACTCCGACGGTAGGAACCATGAATGGGATGCTCTATATAGAACAGGAAATGACAGTAGGACACGGGGAAGCGCTATGTTGGACATGCTGGTAGTGGGTGGCGGTTATGTGGGTCTCGCCGCCGCGGTTGCCGTCAAGCAGGCAGCCCCCCATCTTGACGTCATGGTCATAGAGGCCGCCCCGGAAAGCGCCTGGAAAAAGGACATGCGCGCCTCGGCGATCATCGCCGCCGCTTCAAAGATGCTGGACGTTTTCGGCATATGGGACGAGATCAAGCCGGAAGCGGAACCGATCACCCGCATGATCGTCACCGATTCGCGCACCAGCGATCCCGTGCGCCCGGTCTTTCTTACTTTCGACGGGGAAGTGGCGGAAGGTCAGCCCTTCGCCCATATGGTCCCGAACCTCACCATGGTCGGCGCGCTGCGCGGCGCTTGCGAGCGCCTTGGTATTCCGATTCGCCATGGCGTCAGCGCGACAGACTTCAAGACCGGCGATGCCAACGTTACGCTGACGCTCTCGGACGGCAGCGCCCTGGAAACAAAGCTGCTGGTCGCCTGCGATGGCGTGCGCTCCAAGCTCCGCGATATGGCTGGAATCAAGACGGTGAGCTGGGACTATGGCCAGTCCGGCATCGTCGTGACCGTCGAGCACGAGCGGCCGCACAATGGCTGCGCAGAGGAACATTTCCTGCCCTCCGGCCCCTTCGCCATCCTGCCGCTGAAGAACAATCGCGCCTCGCTCGTCTGGACCGAGCGCACCGCAGATGCCGACCGGCTGGTCGCCTCCGACGATCTGGTATTCGAAGAGGAATTGGAGCGCCGTTTCGGCCACAAGCTCGGCGCACTGCACGCAGTCGGCGAGCGCCGCGCCTTCCCGCTCGGCCTGACGCTTGCCCGCGACTTCGTCGCACCGCGCTTTGCACTCGCCGGCGATGCCGCCCACGGCATCCACCCGATCTCCGGGCAGGGCCTCAACCTCGGCTTCAAGGATGTTGCCGCATTGGCGGAAACCGTCGTTGAAGCCGACCGCCTTGGCCTCGATATCGGCTCGATCAATATTCTCGAACGCTACCAGACCTGGCGGCGCTTCGACACCTTCCGCATGGGGGTGACGACCGACGTGCTGAACCGGCTGTTTTCCAACGATATTACGCCGGTGCGGATCGCCCGCGATTTCGGCCTCGGCCTCGTCGACCGCCTGCCGAAACTAAAATCCTTCTTCATCGGTCAGGCCGCCGGCACGGCTGCCAGGGACAATCCACGGCTTCTCGCCGGCGAGGCGATCTGAGTTCCTTTATCGGGAGAACAATCCCCCTCAGTCCTCTAAGCGCCGCGCCTCCGAGATCAGCATGATCGGAATGCCATCGCGGATGGGATAGGCGAGCCGCGCCTTTTCCGACACCAGTTCGTTCTTTTCGCGATCATAAGTCAGCCGTCCCTTGGTAAGGGGGCAGACGAGGAGATCGAGCAGTTTCGGGTCCACCTTGCTGACGGTGATATCCATCGCAACCTCCTACTGCATGACGGAATCGGTATCCCCGAAGCGGGCGAGTACGATTTCGATGATGGCGATGAAGGTCTCCGCCCGCGTCTTCAGGTCGGGCGCTTCCAGCAGCGCCTGCTTCTCGGCGGGATCGAAGGGCGCCATCATCGCCAGCGAATTGACCAGCGTCATGTTGCTGGCGCGCTCCACGCTCTCCCAGTCCGCCTCCAATTTATTGGCGTCGAGATAGGCCCGGAAGGCCAACAGAAGTGCCGAACGATCGACTGTATCCTCCTCGTCGCGCGACTTGAGGTCGGAAATGAAGGGCGTAATACGGAAGCTGCGATAGGGATGGTGGCCGGTGATCTCGTCCATCAGCCGGAAGCGGCAGATGCCGGTCAGCGAGACGATATAGCGGCCATCGCCCGTCTCGGCGAAGGAGGTGATGCGCCCAAGGCAGCCGACATGCGCAAGATGCGGCGTTTCCGGATGCTCGCCGAGCGCCGGCTGCACGACGCCAACCAGCCGGTTGCCGGCGATCGCGGCATCGAACATCGAAAGATAACGCGGCTCGAAGATATTGAGCGGCAATTGCCCGGTCGGCAGAAGCAGAGCACCGGACAGAGGAAAGACAACCACCGAATCCGGCAGATCGCTTGGCTTCAGATATCTGGCATTGCCGACTTGCATGATTTTCGTCCCGCTACATCACCGTGCTGCGCCTTGTGAGACGCGCAAGAACGATACCCCAACGGACATTCTTCTTCCGTCACACGCCGCGCCACAGGACAATGTGACCCCCTCTCCCGAAAACACAAGAGCATTTCCGGGCAAAACGCCGAAGCATTTCGCTTTCCTGTTCAACCGAGGCAACCGCGACGCCCCGAATGGCGCGTCAGGTTCCTTCCGGACAGATGACGCCTTAGGAAAACAGGATCGACGAAAGCTTGCGACGCGCGGCAATGGTCGCCGGATCCTTGGCACCCCAAACCTCGAAGAATTGTAGCAACTGACGGCGCGCGCCATCGTCGTCGAAAGCGCGGTCGCGGCGCATGATCGTCAGCAGATGCTCGGCCGCCTCATCGCGCTTGCCCTCGACATTACGAATCTTGGCAAGTTTGACGCGCTGCTCGTGATTGTCCGGATTGACCGCCAATTCCTGTTCGAGCGCCACGGGATCGCCGAGCTTGCGGGCCTCCTCGATCTGATCGAGCTTCTTCACCACGGCCTGGATGCCGGCATCATTGGCAAGCGTTTCCGGCAGATCCGTCAGCGCCTCGCGCGCCCTTTGGCTCTGGCCGGCCGCGATCATGCACTCTGCCATGCCGGCAAGCGCCTTGGCGTTTTCCGGATCGGCCTGCAGCACCGCGCCGAACAGCTCGGCGGCGCCATTGATATCGCCCCCGGTGAGAAGACCGGCAGCCTCTTCCAAAATCGCTTCGATCTCTGCCGCCTGATCGCCGGCACCGTCAGCCGGACCACCGAGGCGATCGATGAACTGGCGAACCTGGCTTTCGGGGACAGCACCCATGAAACCATCGGCCGGACGGCCGTTGACGAAAGCAATCACCGCCGGGATCGACTGGATGCCGAGCTGGCCGGGAATGGCCGGATGATCGTCGATATTCATCTTGACCAGCTTGACGCGGCCCTTGCCCTCGTTGACGACCTTTTCCAGAACCGGCGTAAGCTGCTTGCACGGGCCGCACCAGGGCGCCCAGAAATCCACCAGCACCGGCTGGTTGCGCGACTCCTCGATAACGTCCCGCGCGAAATTCGCCGTCGTGGTGTCCTTGATGGGCGAAGCGCCGCCGGATGCGACAGGTGCGGCACCATAGGATGCCGAAGCCGACATCTGGCGGCCGAAGGACGCGTTATAAGGATTGTTTGAACCGCTCATGAGTGTCTCCCGCCTGCCGGTATCCTGGACCCTTTAAAGCATGATTCCAAAAGGAAAGAAGCAGCCTTTGGATAAAATCACGCCCAATGAAATAGCCAAAGCGACAGGCCAATTCGAAGATAGGTCCTCTCGCTCTAATCGTAGCGCTAAAATCGTATGTCAGCCCGTCACTTTCAAGACTAGCGGCGTATGACCCGTCGCCTCCATGAAGCGAAGGAGATCGCCGCTGGCAATCGAGGTCGTCGCGTCGTTCGACAACGGGTGGCAATTGACGATGTCGTGCTCCATCAATTCGGCATCGATCACAAAGGTAACGTTCTTGCCCGTATCGTTGATCGCCCCGAAGGCCGTCACCGCGCCGGGAACCACGCCCAGATATTCTAGCAGCTTTTCGGGTCTACCGAAGGAGACTTTGCTGGCCGCACCGATCAGCGTGTGCACCGTCTTCAGATCGACGCTCGCATTCTCCTCGACCGTCAGTAGGAAGAAATTGTCCTTCTTGTCCTTCACGAACAGGTTCTTCGTATGCCCGCCGGGGATTTCGTCGCGCAGCGACACCGATTCGGCAACAGTAAACACCGGCGCATGATCCTTGGTGCTGTGGGAAATGCCGAGGCCATCCAGGAAACGGAAAAGATCGTCGCGGGTTTTCGGGCTGTTGTCGGTCATGAGCGTCTCGCAATAAAAATATCCCGCCCCTGATACGTCGCCCGCAAATCCTTTGCAATCTTCCAGACGACAAAGCCCGGCGTCCTGGGGCTTTCCGGCGGGCAATGAAAAAAATGCAGATTTTTCTTCGCCACCTCGTCATTTCCCTGTTGCATTTGAAAAATGGTTAGGCCATATAGCGCCCGTCGCCGCAAGACGACGCCCAGCGGTCCAACACACTACCCCGGACGGCTGCGGATATGAGCGGGTGTAGCTCAGGGGTAGAGCACAACCTTGCCAAGGTTGGGGTCGAGGGTTCGAATCCCTTCGCCCGCTCCAGTTTTCTCAAGAGAATCAGATGGTTATAATGGCCGCTCGAGGCCATTTTGCATTTGCCGCAAGGCCGGTCTCTGAAGAGAGCCGGCACATATCGGCGCATTTGAAGCCATGAGAGATCCGCAAGTTGGCATTGCAGACGCGGTTAGCCGGTGATGCGAAACCCGGTTGGCATCTCCGCGAGGGTGGTCGGTTGCTTCTCCACGCTGGAAACGGATGCGCCGGCAGGCCCATGCCAGAAACGCTCGATCATGGTCGAAATCGCAGTGTCAGACCCGGCGATCAAAGCGAGGACGGACCCATCCGATTCGTTGCGGACCCAGCCTGTCAAACCGAGCCTTGACGCCTCGTTGCGGGTCCAAACACGGAAACTGACACCCTGTACCCTGCCGGTTATCCGTACCAGGGTAGCCTCATAATCATCGGACATAGCCACACCCATCTGGCAACACCATTAGAATGCCAAGCTGCAAAGCGGCGCGCAAGGGATGACTGATTCCCACGGCAGCCGGTTCTGGCCGATCATATCAATCGGGCATGAAGCTGCGCAGCATGAAATAGGCGACAGCGCCCGTGACGATCGCAATGGCTGATGCTTGCGCCAGGGCCATGCCATATTCGCGCGTGCCGGACGAGAAGGCCAGGACCGCCTTTGTCACGACATTGACGACGACAGCAATGAGGATGACGTCGGCAGCTGTCTTGACGTCGATCGTCGAGCCCGCGAGCCGTGCGGTCGAAAGTGTGACGGCGTCCACGTCCACCAGTCCGGAAATTGCGGCCACGACGAAAAGGGCGGATGCGCCGACATAGTCGATGGTCATTTTCGATATCAGACTGATCAGCCCGAGCAAGGCGGCGAACGAGAACACCATGCGCAATTCGAACGGATTCTTCAGCTTGATTTCCGGAACCTCCGTTGCGGAGCCGGAGCGCCAGACCCAGAGGAAGCCGGCAATCAGGAAGCCTATAATCGCCGGCACCAGGCCAGACGCCAGCGGCAGAAGCAAGTTGAAGGAAAGGGCGCTGCCGATCACCAAGACGCGGGCGAAGGACAAGGCGCCGGCAATAGCAGCCCCAGCGGCCAGATGTGCCGAGCCCTGCGGCGCCTCCTTCGAATGACGGGCGAAGGAAAGCGTCAGCGCCGTCGAGGAGACCAGCCCTCCCGCGGCGCCGGCGAGCAGGATGCCGCGGCTCGTGCCGGTCAGCTTGATGGCGACATAGCCCGCAAAGGAAAGGGCGGCGATGGTAATGGTCAGCAGCCAGAGAGAGAAAGGGTTGAGCGCTCCCCAGGGATCGAGCGCCTTATCTGGCAGTAGCGGCAGTGCAACCATGGTCATTGCCAGCAACACGAGCGCCGAACGCAGTTCCGGCCAGGTCAGTCCCCTAAGAAAGCCGTGCAGACTGTGGCGCGCGGCAAGAATTGCCGTCGTGACAACGCCACCGGCGGCCGCAGTCACAACGTCGCCGACGGCAGCCAGAACGCCCAGTCCGAAAACGACGAGAGCGGCGACGACCGAGGTGATGCTGTAATCTTCATCCTCTTTCGTTTCCTGCCACTTACCGGCGATATAGATGAGGCCGAGCAGGATGGCGATCGTCGCCGGCAGCAGTGGGCCGATCATGGACTGCAGTACGCCGGCTATTCCGCCCAGGAAACCGGTGAGGCCGAACGTGCGGATGCCTGCCGTTCTGCCGCCTGCCCGAACGTCGCGCTCCTGCCAGCCCCGCTCGATGCCGACAAGTAGGCCAATGGCAAGTGCGACACCGAGGCGTTGAAAGATTTCGCTGTGCTCCATGGCATAACGATATGCCTGTTGCGCCCGCGCGCAATCCACCTTCGTCTTTCAGGAAAAACCGCACGTTGATGTTCGCGTTCGCACTAGGGTGAACCGCATCGATCCGACAAAGTCCGGCTGCATTTTTGAGCCATGGAAACAAACGAAGACATTGAGGGAAACCAAGCGCGTTGTTTCAGGTTCTTGTTCGATACGATCTTTGCGCAATGGACAGTGATGGACCCGGATCATGATCTCTTGGGCGAAACCTCTTCTCATCTTCGAAGTCACGCTCTTTGCTGCCGCCTCGCTCGTCCACTCCGGCGTGCTCCTTGGCGGCTATGAGCATGCGCGGGCCGCGACAGCCGAGGGGTTGATTGCGGCGGTTCTGGCTTGCGGGATCTTCGCGTGCCTCTTTCAGCCGGCGTGGACCCGCTCCGTAGCTCTGGCGGTCCAGAGTTTTGCACTTTTCGCAACCCTCGTCGGCGCATTCACCATCGCCATCGGCATCGGCCCGCAGACGACGGCCGACCGTGTATTCCACCTGCTCCTGCTGCTGGTACTGATCTCAGGCTTTGTCGCCGCCTTCAGATGGAACAGTCCATAGAGTGGAGAGCTCAATCTCGGCACGAGTTCAGCACGTATCCAGCCATCCGTGACCGGAACCCGTCAGGGTCTCAAATCAGTCTCAATTGAAGTTCAGGCCTCGACACCAGAGCCACCGACGGATCACGGACAGAGCCTGAATGAAACGACTGACGATTCTGCCGATCGCGATGCTGTCGCTCCTTCCTGTCACGGCTCTTGCCCACCCGCATATATTTATCGATGCCAAGTTCGAGGTGGTCGCAGCACCAGACGGCTCGATTGCCGAGCTTCGCAATGTCTGGCGTTTCGACGAGGTCTTTTCCTCCTCGGTGCTGCTGGATTTCGACAAGAACGGCAACATGACGCTGGATGCCGGCGAGCTCAAAGCGGTGGGCAAGACGGTCAGGAATTCGCTTGCGCAATACAACTACTACACAAACGTCACCAGTAACGGCAAAGCGGTCGCGATGGCGAAGCCCGAGGCGATACAGGCGGATTATAAGGACAACGCCCTGATACTGACCTTCTCGCTAAAACCGCTGCAGAAGACCTTCCTCAAGGGAACCACGATTTTCGGGATTTACGATACGACGCTTTATACCGCGGTCGATTTCGCCGCGGACAGCGACATGGCCACCTCCGGAGAGGCATTTGCCCGCTGCAAGCGCAAGGTGGTGAGGCCCAATCCCAACGAGATCATCGCGCAGAACCAGGCGACGCTCACCAGTATGTTCTTCAACGACCCGATGGGAACGAATTATTCGCAGCTCGTAGCGACGAGGCTGGAGGTGCAGTGCTGAAATCGCCGTCGATCTGAGGAGCCAATCCGGTCGAAATGCAGGTGCGGAACAGCCTTAACCACCACCCCTGCTCAAGTTTTTTCTATTTTTGGAACCGCAGGCCGTGCTAGGAATGCGCGCGGGGGCGATCTGCCTGTAAATCGGTGTGGGGCGATCAGGGACGGGTGTTGGCAGAATGTTCAGCGTCAAAACATCTTTCGCCAGCGTCTCGGCGCTTGCCGGGATAGCTCTGCTGGCGACATCCGCAATCGGCGCGCTTCCGGCACTGGCGCAGGAGGCGACGAAATCTTCGTCGAGTACCTGGATCGTTACGCTTGGCGGCACGGTGGAATACGGCCCTTCCTACGAAGGATCGAAGCATCTCTCCTTCAGCGGCATGCCATCCTTCGATTTTCATCGCCTTGGCGAAACGCAGGACTACAGCGCTCCGGACGACAACATCGACTATAGCCTCTTCGAGGTTGGCGGCATCGAAGTCGGTCCGGTCGTCGGTCTGAGAGGTGGACGCTCGGCATTTGACGATTCCAGTCTGAACGGCCTGCACAGGGTTCACTGGAATTTTGACGCCGGTGCGTTCGCGCAATATTGGCCGATGGAAAATCAGTTGCGGCTGCGGGCGGAGACGCGTCAGGCATTGTGGGGCGGCGACGGCCTCGTTGCCGATCTGTCGCTCGACTGGTTCCAGCCCGTTGGAGATAGCTGGCTTCTGTCGGCGGGTCCGCGCATGTCGCTGGCGAACTCCACCTATATGCGCAGCAATTTCGGAATCTCGGCGAGCGAAGCCGTGAAAAACGGCCAGCTCGATGCCTTTGACGCCAGCGGCGGCTTGAAATCCGTCGGCTTCACGGTGGCCGCGACCTATACGATCTCGCCCGCCTGGAGCGTGCAGGTCTATGACAAATATAGCCGCCTCGTAAGTGATGCAGCCGACAGCCCGATCACCTCGCAGATCGGCTCACCCAACCAGAACGTCATCGGCTTTACGCTCAACAGAACGTTCGATATCCGGTTTTGAAGCCTGCTGCGCTTCGTTGCGGGCGATGTAGTCCCGCGTGACCGGAACGATGTCGTTGTGTTTGCTGATCTGGATCTGGAAGACGACGAGATCTTCATAGCGGAACGCAGCTTCCGCCGTCGAAAGATAATATTCCCACATGCGGCAAAAACGCTCATCATAGAGTTCCGCCACTTCGCCCCAGCGCGCCATGAAACGCTCGCGCCAGTTGGCAAGCGTCCAGGCATAGTGCAGGCGCAGCACTTCGACATCGGTGATCGTCAATCCCGCTGCCTCGACCTCCGGCACGATCTCCGAAAGTGCCGGAATGTAACCGCCCGGGAAGATGTATTTGTCGAGCCAGGGCGTGGTGAAGCCGGGCGTTGCCGAACAACCGATAGTGTGCAGCACCATGATACCGTCATCCTCGAGCAATTCGGCACATTTGCGGAAGAAGGTCCGATAGGATGACAGGCCGACATGCTCGAACATGCCGACCGAGACGATCCTGTCGAAATGACCCGTCAGGCTGCGGTAGTCCCGGAGCGCGAACTGAACCTCCGCCCTCGATCCCTCCACGGCGCCCTGCAACCGTTTCGAAGCATAATCGTGCTGCTCTTCGGACAGGGTGACGCCGAGGACATAGCCGCCCGGTGCCTGCTCGGCCAGGTGCAGGGCAAGGCCGCCCCAGCCGCAGCCGATGTCGAGAATGCTGTTGTCCGGCTCGATCGACAGCTTGGCCGCCAGATGCCTTTTCTTCGCCAGTTGCGCCTCTTCAAGCGATTGACCGGGATGGGCGAAGTAGGCGCAGGAATATTGCCGGTCCGCATCCAGAAAAAGCTCGTAGAGCCGCCCGTCGAGATCATAGTGATGCGCGACATTTGCCTTGGAACGCCCCGGCAGATTGCGGTGGCGGAAAATCCGCAGCCTCGTGCGGATGTGATCGATGACACGGGCAATGAGCGGATGCGTGCTGTTCTGCGCCTCCCGCAGCATCATTGCGACGAAATCGTAGAGCGAGCCGTGTTCGACAAGAAAACGGCCATCCATGTAGAGTTCGCCGAGCCGTAGGTCGGCGTCGACAAGGAAAGCCCACTGCGCGCGGGTGTCGGTGAAGCAGACATGGACAGGTTGACCAGTGCCATCGCCGAAAGTCAGGACGCGGCCGCCTGCGGTCGTCACCGTCAGTGATCCCCGCGTTACGATGTGCGACAGCGCGCGTCTCAAGCTCCAGTCCGCAAGGCCGGACGCGATGCTGACGCCCTTGTTTTGGTCTTCAGCTTGCAATCGGGACATCACTTATCCTTACCCGTGTCGGTACTGAGCGAACCGCGCTTTGGCGCCCAGCCATTTTGGTCTGAGGTTTCGCCCGCTGCACTGGCGATCAGCCAGACGCCCGTCAGGATCAATCCGCTGCCGATGACCTGCAGGCCGACGACGGGCTCGCCGAAGACGAACCAGCCGGTAGCTATGATCAAGACGTAGCTGATGCCGGAAAGGGGGAAGGCCCGGCTCAGATCAAGCTCGGAAAGCACATTCATCCAGATGAAGAAGCAGAGGATTTCGGCGGCGATCGCCGCCAGGATCCAATGCGACGTGAGCGCCTGCCACAGCCAATCCGCTCCGCCGTCACCGTCCAATTGCGCGGCTCCATGCTTGATGAAGAATTGGTACAGCGTGTTCAACACCGGCACCGCCAGCCAGGATAAGCGCATCGACATCATCAGCCCGCCTCATCTGTCGAAAACAGCGGCGAAACCAGCCGCAATATTTTCTGGAGAACCGGATTGCGGTGGCGAAAGAACATCGCATTGGCGGTGAGCTTGCTGCCGAGCCGCACCTTGTTTTCATAATAGGCCTGACCGCTCTGGTAACGGCGTATGCCGTGCTCCAGGCAATAGCGCAGATTGGTGAACCAGCTCAGGAAATAAAGATTGTAGGGCCGCCCCTCTTCGCCATCCATGCAGAAGAATTTATCGATGGCGGCGCGTCCGTCATGGACGATCAGATTGGCAGCAAGAAGCCTGTCATCGACGAAATAGAAGGCGCAGAAAGAGCGACCGTCCATCCGGGAAAGGATTCCCTCGAAGTAACCGGCCGTCAGTTCCTCGAACTGCCATTCGCTGCGATTGCGTGTGTCGTGGTAGAGCCTCATGACCTCGGGCAGGAAATCGCCGAAATCCGTTCGAATCTCGACCCTGACCCGCGCAAAGGATTTCAACTTGCGGCGCATGTCCTTGCGCGTGCCGGAAGAGAGCCGGGCGAGATATTCGTCGATCGTCTTAAAGTCGATATCGAGCCAGGCGGTCGGCAAGCCGCCGATCATGGCGTAACGGCGGGCCGACAGCGGTCCGTCTAGCGCGGGGGCAACCGGCTGGGGAATGTCCTTGAGGCCCATCAGCGCGCAATCTTCCGTTGCCGCAAGCTGTTCGAAGAATGACAGCAATTCGGCAAACAACACCTCGCGGCGTTCCGGCGGCACATCGGGATGAAAGCCGACCGCGCCCGTTTCCGTGCAGGGAGAGCCGAGACAGGCGAGGCGCAGCGTCAGGAAGCCAGCAAAGCGCTGCCGCACCCACCGTATGCCCCTGCGCAGCGCGCCCTCTTCCAGCGTCGTGTCCAGGGCATAGGGGCAGAGGAAAGCCGGCATTGCGGCGCTGATCCGCCCGTCCTCGGCGACCGTGATGTAGCGCCATTCGAAGCCTTCGATACCGGCCTCCTCGATGGCCAGCAGGCAATCATAATCCTCGACCTGATCATGAAAGCAGGCGTTCCAGGCATCGCGGCCGATGGCGCGAATGCTGAAATGCACCTCGGCGACCGGATCGCGCGCCGGCGTCGGCGAAGGACTAAGCGAGCGCTGAAGCATGGCTCGCCTCGAAGAAATCGGCGGTGAATTCCGCGACCTGCCGGTGCTGACGATCGACGTGGATCATGTGATAGCTGTCCTTGATCCACTTCAGCTCATGCGGGCCGCCAATGTGCTCGGAAATGTAGCGGGCGTGCCTCGGATTGCTGAGATCGTCTTCCTCCGCGTGCAGGATCAAGGTCGGCACGCGAATGTCGGGCAGCACGCCCCGCAGCGTCTTGCCCAAACGGTGCATCTCGACGATGCCGCGGCCAGGGAATTTTTCCAGCATGCCTTCGCCCGCCATTGCCTCGACCATGCGGCGCAAACGCTCGTCCTTGATGCCAAGGGATGAATTCTCTTTGAAATTGAGACGGTCGAGGAAGGGAATGCGCGATAGCCAGCCGATATGCGGCGACAGCAAAGTGTAGTGGCGTGGCACGTCCCAGCCATCATAGTGGAAACAGGGCGAATAGATCGCCACGGCCTTTATGAGATCCGGGCGGCTATTGGCGGCGAGCATCGACAGCTTGCCGCCCACACAGATGCCTGCCGCGAAAATATGCTGCGTGCGCCGCGCCATGAATTCCGCCGCCTGTACCACGCTGTCCAGCCAATCCTCCCAATGAGAGAGCCGTAACGCCCTGACATCCTCGCCGTGACCTGCCAACAGCGGTGCGTGGACGCTGAACCCTCTGCGGTTGAGCTGACGCGCGACAAGCTTCATTTCGGCCGGCGCACCCGTTAATCCATGAATGAGGAGCACGCCTTTGCCGTTGTTTCCTTCGAGAAAGAAACTCAATTCCTCAGATTTCATGGGAAAGCTCCGCCTGCCGGTTTTCCTTGGCCATGAAGCCAAGGGCGTGGCAGGTGCTGATGACATGCGTGCCGGCCTTTTCCTGCTCTTCCTTGATCTGCTCGTGCAGCGTGCTCAGCTTCGTCCAATGGGTCCGCGGCCGGTAATGGTGCTCGGCATGATAGCCGTTGCCGAACCACAGCCAGTTGTAGAACGACTTGTGGCTGCTGACGCCCCAGGCGATCGGCTCGTCCGGATCGCCGTTCAGATGCTCGTAATAGCCGTTCAGCGACGACAGGCAGTTGCCGAAATAATAGAAGGGCACGAAGAACAGCACGGCCTTCCAGTCATAGATCAACGCAATTGCAGCAAGGCCAAGGAAGAAAAAGAGCTCGAACCGGCCCCATTTTGCATCGAACGGCCGCGTGCGGGCGATAGCCTTGTGAATGTCGCCGAGACTGTCCCGAAAGAAGCTCAGAAGCGTATAGGACCACACATTCTCCGGCTCGCCGTTGCGGCCGTGGCGATAGATCGACAGGAGATCGATCGTATCGCCCTTTTCGTCCGGCCGATCGCTATTGCCGGAGTGATGGCGCATGTGCACCCAATGATAATAGGTCTGCGAGAAGCCGATCGCGACCGATTCCAGCAGGCTGAACGCGTAGTTCATCCAGCGCGGCTTGAAATAGGGCGTGTGGATGAAATTATGGGATATGCTGTTGATATTCCACGAGATCGACACTGCATACAGGCAGCCGAGGACAGCCGAGAGCCATAACGGCCGGCTTTCGAAACCGACGATCAGATAGATGTCGAAAGCGAGATGCGCCACAGCGGCCAGAACCGGCGCGGCATCCCATCTGGTGTGCGCAAAGATTTTCATAGTCCGGTTACTCCCACGCAAGCCACGCCGGCGGTCACGAGGAACACACCCGTCGCGTGGCGGAGGTTGATATTTTCTTTGAAGATCAGGGCTCCGGCGAAGACGATGACGACATAGCTCAGCGCCATCAGCGGAAAAGCGATGGAGAGGGGGACGTGCTCGAGCACGGCGGTCCAGGCGAGCAGCTCCACCGCCCAAAAGAAGATGCCCAGCCATGTGACGGGCTTGGTCAGCGCCGAAAGCAATGCGTTTTCGCTTGCCGAGTGCTTGAAGCAGACCTCGCGCGCCGTTTCCGCCAGCACGCAGAAAAGGATCAGGCCGAGCATGGGAAGGGTCAGGCTGCCGCTCATGCCATGTACTCCGCCAGGACCTCCAGCAGCGCGTGGTTTGCGGCACTGTTGATATTTCTGATCGTTTCGGCCCTTGGCCGGATATGCGGCTGGTCGATAAAAACCTCGGCCCTTTTCAAAATCCTGGTTTGAAAAGGGCCGGCATAGCTCGGGGCCGAGTAGTCGCCGATGACGTCTGCGCCGATAATGCGATGGCGGTTGCCGATTTCGCTGATCAGCGCCAGCAGGTAGGGCAGCCGCATACGGCCCTGGTCCCAGTTCGTCACGGCGTCATCCGCCACCAGCACATCCTTGTCGATCGTCAGATAGACCGCTTCGGTGCGAATCCGGCTCAGCATCCGGTCGATGAAATTTTCCTCGCCGATCTCGGAAATGGATTTCCAGTGCAGGGCGCCCTTCTCCTGCCGATAGCTGGCGCCGCTGCCGTATTCGGCCAAAACACGGCTCGGCGGATGTTCATAAGGATAGAGCTCCAGCTTGCCTTCGCCGAGCCAGTGCAGATTGGCGCCTTTGCGCTCCGGGCTACGAAGGTCGTGGCTGCAAACGCCAATGGTGATGACCTTTTGGATATGGCGGTTGGCCAGCGCGCTGTTGACCCAGGAGCCGCAATGCATCCCGCCATTGAAGGTGACCCAATCCGGATGATTGTCGAAATGAATGAGCGTCGTCGCAATGGACTGCCGCTCCAGAGCCCCATCGAGAAGCAGCGCCGTCACATGATGAAAGTCGCCGGAGCCCATGAAACAGAGCTGCGGATCCTTGCCGATTGCGGGCGTGTTCCGGACGATGTTGCGGCCGAGTTCGGCAAGCGCCTTCTGCTTGCTCCAGAGCCGCACCACCCTGCCGGTTCCTTTATCGGCATATTGGCACGCGCCCGCAAACTTGCAGGCGCGCACGAAATCTGGCTGCAACTCCAACGCATCATCGAGATGAAGAAGAAGGAGTTGCACCGGTCTATCTCCGGGCTGCGCGCGTGAGAAGCTGATCGAGCAGGGCAATCGCCAGATCGATCTCCTCGCGGGTAATGAGCAGGTTCGGCGCGAAGGTGATGACGTTCTTGTGGTAGCCGCCGACGTCGAGCACGAGGCCGTACATCTTGGAACCGACCTGAATGTCGCCCTTCATGCCCTCGTCGCAGAGCCAGTCCATCGTCGCCTTGTCCGGCGTGTAGCTGTCGTCCTTGCAGATCTCCATCCGCAGGGCCAAGCCGAGACCGTCGACCTCGCCGACGATGGCATGGCGCTTCTGCAATTGTTTCAGCCCATCGAGGAAATAAGCGCCCTTGGCCATGATGGCCGCGCCGAAATCCTCCTCTTCCAACATCTTCATGGTTTCGAGAGCCACGGCGGTCCCCATCGGGTTGCTGGCGAAGGTGGAATGTGTCGAACCGGGCGGGAAGATTTCCGGATTGATCATCTCTTCCCTTGCCCAGACGCCTGAAAGCGGATTGAGCCCATTGGTGATCGCCTTGCCGAAGACAAGAGCATCGGGGGAAACGCCGAAATGCTCGATCGACCAGAGTTTGCCGGTGCGGTAGACGCCCATCTGGATTTCGTCGACGACGAGCAGAATGCCGTGTTCGTCCAGCACCTTCTTGAGTTCGATGAAGAAGTTCATCGGCGGAATGACGTAGCCGCCCGTGCCTTGGATCGGCTCGATGTAGAAGGCGGCATATTCGGACTTGCCCGCCTTCGGATCCCAAACGCCGTTATATTCGCTCTCGAACAGACGGGCGAACTTCTGAACGCAGTGATGCCCGTACTCTTCCTTCGACATGCCCTTCGGGCCGCGGAAATGATAGGGAAATTCGATGAACTGCGCCCGATCCCCGAAATGACCGTAGCGGCGGCGGTAGCGGTAGCTGGAGGTGATGGCCGAGGCGCCGAGGGTGCGGCCGTGATAACCGCCCTCGAAGGCGAACATCAGGCTCTTGCCGCCGGTATAGTTGCGCACCAGCTTCAGCGAATCCTCGACGGCCTGCGAGCCGCCGACGTTGAAATGAACCCGCCCCTTGCGCCCGAACTTGCGTTCGGCGTCCTGGGCGATCATGGCCGCCAGCTCCACCTTTTCCCGGTGCAGATATTGCGAGGCGACCTGCGGCAGCCGGTCGAGCTGCCGGTGTGCGGCGGCATTCAGGCGTTCGTTGCGGTAGCCGAAATTGACGGCGGAATACCACATCTGCAGATCGAGGAACGGCGTCCCTGACTGGTCGTAGACGTAGGAGCCTTCGCATTCCTCGAAGAATTTCGGCTTTGCCGTATAGTGGACCGTATCGCCATGGGAGCAATAAGCCTCCTCAAGGATGCGCAACTCCGCCTCAGATTTGACGGGCGATTGCATCTCGCCACTGAAGGCTTCGACTACATTGGTTTTCATTAATGCCTCTCGGTCTGGTTCACGCGATCTTGGAATGCAGCAGCGCGCGGTGCTCCCGTGCGGCACTGGGAAGAATGGCTTTCATCTTTGGAAGCAGGTCGGCGAAATTGTCGAAGCCGACATAGGAAATGCCGCGGTCATCGCAGTAATCGGCGAGCTTGGCTTTTGCGAAGACGAGATCGACCTTGTCGGCAACACAGAAATCGCTTCGCCCATCGCCGATGTAGATCTGCAGTTCAGTTCCCCTGACAACCCGGCATTTGCAGACGCCTGAACCGGACATGCAGCCGGCTGCCGTGGGCGACGGAGAAAGAGAATACAAGTCTCGGCCATGAGCGAAGCGATAGGTGAGGACGTTGGCGACTATTCTGAGGTCGCCGATGCCGTGACGTGCCAGGATATGGCGAATGAAATAGTCGACCCCATCGCTGACGATCGTCACGGGCAGATCACTGCGGTTGCAGTATGACAGGAAACCCTCAAAGCCGGGGTCGATGGACACCCCGTCCAGGAGAGCCTCGAGATCTTTGCGGCTCGCCTGCACGAGGGCGATCTGCCGGCGCATGCATTCGCCCGACCCTATCAGCCCCTGTTTCCACTGCTGTTCTATGTCTTCCCATTCGGAACCGGCGAAACGGGACAACACCATATCCGTCGCGTCTTCGATGGATATGGTTCCATCAAAATCGCAAAACACCTGCATAAAAAAACCCTTTCGCCTTATCCTGAAGTTGCGTTTAGCAACCACGGATGAGCCAGGCATGAGGGCAGGATGATGCGAAAATGAAAAACGAGCAGCCCCACGACTTCGTGAAAAGCTGAACCGTCCAGCGATGAGCACCGAGCGCTCGGATGGGTATATAGGGGTCGCTCTATTGGTTTTTGGGCAACCGCAGATCGACCCGCAGGCCCGTGCCCCAACGCGGCGTCAATAGCTGGATTGAGGCCGCCAGCCGGTCGGCCGTATCGGCGACGATCGCAAGACCGAGGCCGGCCCCTTCAGTGTGAAGCGTATTGAGCCGATAGAATCGCTGGAAGACCGCAGCACGCTCATCGGGCGGTATGCCGGGCCCGCTGTCGCTGATCGATATCAGCCAGAGCGCGTTTTCAGAGGAGATCACGACTTCGATCTTGCCGGCAACGGGTGTGTATTTGATGGCATTGTCCAACAGATTGCCGATCATCATGCGCAGCAGCGATTCATCCGTTTTGACCTGCGCCGTCTCGTCGCCTTCCAGCAGCACATCGAGCTGACGGCTGGTGATGATATTGCCGAATTCCGCCAGAACCGATGCCACCATATGATAGAGGGCGACGGGCGTCGGATTGAGGGGATGATGGCTTACCCTGGCAAGCCGCAACAATTGCTCGATCAGATGTATGGCGCGATTGTTGCTGGCCACGAGATCGGCGATGATCGTCTGCCGTTCCTGCTCATTGTCGGTATTGTCCAGCATCTGCAGCAGCAGCTTCACGCTCGCCTGCGGGGTGCGCAATTGATGTGCCGCAAGATCGGAGAAGCGCCGTTCGAGGGTCAATGAGTGACCGAGTTTCTCCAGAAGCTGGTTGATTGAGCGGCCGAGCGGCAAGAGGTCACGCGGCAGGCCCTGGACAGGGATGGCGGAGAGATCGTCGGGCGACCGGGTGCGAATCTGGCGTACCAGCCCGTGGATCGTGCGCAGGCCGCTGTTGATGCCAAGCCAGATGAGGAAGCCGATGACCGGCACCAGCACAAGCAGCGGAAAGAAGAGATTGAGCAGGATGTTGGAGACCAACGTTTCCCGCAGGGCGATCTTCTCGCCGATCTCCATGACGATGGTCGTGTTCGGTATCGGCAGCGAGTAGACCCGCCATTCCTCTCCCTTATAGGTGAGCGTGGTAAAGCCGACCTTCTGCTGCGGCACATCGGACTGGAACGCCGTGCTGCTATAGAAGCGGATACGGCCATCCACCCATGCGCGAAACATGTGGGCGTCAGCATAGTCGTCGGCGTCCTCATTGAAGGATAGCTGGTTGTCCATATTGAAGTCGATATCGTCGATCTTCTTCGGAGAGCGGTCCGGCGATCTTTCCAGAGGGCGACGCAGCAAGCTCCAGATAACGTTCGCATCGTCGATGAGCTGGGCATCGTAGATATTGTTGATTTCGCGCGTTGCGCTGTTGAACGCGAAGGCGCCGATCACCACGATCGTCACCGCCACGACCGGCGCTATCCTGAAGAAGAGTTTGCGGGTTAGCGTAGACCTGATCATCGTTCGATCATGTAGCCGACACCGCGGATCGACTTGATGAAATCGGTGCCGAGCTTTTTGCGCAGGTTGTAGATCGTCACCTCGATGGCGTTGCTTTCGACGCTGTTCTCGGCATCGTAAAGCGCATATTCGATATCGTTCTTGGTCACGTATCGGCCGCTGCGCTCCATGAGCAGCTTCAGCAGATGGAATTCCTTGGCGGTGGTATGAACCTGCGCGCTGCCCTTGCGGGCGACCATCGCCGACGGGTCGACCTCGACATCGCCGCATCGTATGAGGCTTTCGGTTCGCCCATCGCGGCGGCGAATCAGCGCGCGCAGGCGGGCAAGCAGTTCGTCGAGATCGAACGGCTTGACCAGGTAATCATCGGCGCCCTCATCGAGCCCCTCGACCTTCTGCCGTACCGCATCGAGCGCAGTCAGCAGCAAAACCGGCACCGCATTGCCCCGCTGTCGAATGCCTCTCAGCACCTCCATGCCATTGAGCTGCGGCAGGTTGATATCGAGAATAACAGCCGCGAAATGCGAATGCTGCGCAGCTTCGAGACCGGACTCGCCATCGCGCATCCAATCGACACCGTAAGCGTGTTTCTCCAAAGCCTTCTTGAGGGATGATCCGAGAATATTGTCGTCTTCAACAAGCAGAACACGCACGGTCGATCTCATTTTGCCAACGGGGATTAGAAAGCCGATGTGAACCGCAATTGAAGCGGCCTTGTGGCGGAGCTATACTGTGATGCGTCAGTTCAACAAGACCTGCAAGAGCGTATTAGAGCTGCTTCCCAGTGTCCGATTGTCTTTCCCATCCCTCTCTCGGCATTCGACCCTATCCAAAGACGTTTGGTCTGCATGTCTTGTCCGTAGACTGCGGGCGGAGCTGAGGCTGCAGGGACATGAAAACGTTCGCTCTTGTCGTTCCGTCGCTGATCTCAATCACCTTCGCCCTTTCCTTCACCGCCTTCGCCGCGAACACCGCAACCACGGGAAGCGGCAATTCCGCGCCATGCGCCAAAATGGTGGAGAGTATCAATAATGGGTTGAAGACATCGGCGATCAGCGCCGCCGACAGAAAGCGGGCAAGCGCCCTGGTGGCTGAGGGTCTCAAGCGTTGCAAGGCCGACGACTATTCCGGCGCCAACAGCTATTTCATCGACGCCTTGAAGATGCTGCATAAGTAATGCATCCGGCACTCCCGCTGGCCGCAGCGGTCCGCTAACTGGCGGCAGGCATGCTGGCGGATCTCAGACACTCGCGCCCAATGCCCGCATCGACGCCGCCAGGACCTCGAAAATGCGAGCATCCGTTGATTGCGCAACATTGAAGCGGAGGAAATTGCTTGCCGCATCCCTCTGGCTGAAGGCATTGCCGGGTGCCAGGATGATGCCTTCGGCGAGACAGGCGCGGGCGACGTCGGCCGCATTCAGCCCCTCCGGCAGCCGGCACCAAAGGAACATGCCTGCCTGTGGCTTTAGCCAGGGCGTGATGCCGATTGCCTCCAATCGGGAGATGGTTTCGCTCATGGCCTTGGCAAGCCGGACTCGCAACGCCTCGATATGCTTGCGATAGCCTCCGTCCTTCAGGGCCGAGAACAACAGCTCGGCCCCCAATTGGCCACCGCTGAAGTTGGTGGCGATCTTCAGATCGACAAGGCCGTCGATCCAATCCCGCCGCGCCGCGATGAAGCCGCAGCGCACCGAGGCCGACAGCGTCTTCGAGAAGCTGCCGATATGGATCACCCGATCGAGCCCATCATAGGCGGCAAGCCGCGGCGCCGGCACGTGCTCGAAATCGGCAAAAATATCGTCTTCGATGATGATCAGGTTGGAAGCATCCGCCAGCTTCAACAGGCGATGCGCCGTCACCGGCGACAATGCGGCGCCGGTTGGGTTGTGAACGGCGGAATTGGTGATGTAGAGGCGCGGCTTATGTCTTTCGAGTGCCTCGGCAAACCGCTCGATATCCGGCCCTGTCGGCGTGAAGGGCACGCCGACGATATTGGCCCGGTGCGCCCGCAGGAGAGCGTGGAAATTGAAGTAGCAGGGATCGTCGACCAGCACGGTATCGCCGGGTTCGAGCAGGAACCGGCAGAGAAGATCGATGGCCTGCGTGCCGGATTCCATAAGCATGATTTGATCGGGCGACGCCGTAATGCCGTGTTCGCCCATGCGCCGCGCCAGAAGCTGCCGCAACGGCGGCAGGCCGAGCGGTGTTCCGTAGTTGGTGAGAATGTCGCTCCCGCCGGTCCGCGCCAGGGTTCGCATCGCTCGACGCAGCGCCGCTTCCGGCATCCAGGAGGGCGGAAGCCAGCCGCAACCGGGCTTCAGAACAGTGTCGTCCACCTCCAGCGATTGCCGCGAAATCCAGAGCGGATCGACATCGCGCTCGAGCGGGGGAGCGATCTCCGACAGGGAAAGCGGCGCGAGCGGCCCACAGACGTAAAAGCCGGAACCGGGCCGCGAGCGGATGACACCCTCGGCCGCCAGCCGCTCATAAGCCTCGACCACAGTGGAAACGGATACCTGCATCGTCCTGGCGAAGCTGCGCACCGAAGGAAGCCGCGCCCCCGGCACCAAGCTGCGTGCGGCAATGCGATTGGAAATCGCCGCCATCACGACCTCGATGCGCGTGCCGCTGGCCCCATTCGTAGTATCGTTCATCCGTACTGCACCCCACACCATAACAGTTTGCAAAAATTGTACTGCGCCGTCTCTGGAATGACCAGCCGACTTCGCCGATACCGGCCGATAAACTTGGAGCATCGGAATGGACAAGACGACAAGCGGCTGGATCTATGGAATGACGGGCGTGCTGATCTTCAGCGGCTCATTGCCGGCAACACGGGTGGCGGTGATGGATTTCGATCCCGTCTTCCTGACGGTCGCCCGCGCGGCGATTGCCGGCATTCTCGCGCTGTGCCTGCTGCTCGCCTTTCGGGAGAAGCGGCCAGTTCGCAACGATATCATCCCTCTTGCCATCGTCGCGCTTGGATGCGTCGTCGGATTTCCGCTGCTGACGGCGCTGGCGCTGAAGCACGTCACCTCGGCGCATTCGATCGTCTTCATCGGATTGCTGCCGCTTGCCACGGCCATATTCGGCGTATTGCGCGGCGGTGAACGGCCGCGGCCGGCCTTCTGGATATTTTCCGCCGTTGGCAGCACCATCGTCTGCGGCTATGCGCTGGCCCAAGGTATCTCCGCCTCGCCGGTCGGCGATTTGCTGATGCTGGCGGCAATCCTCGTTTGCGGGCTCGGCTATGCCGAGGGCGCGGTGCTGTCGCGCCGGCTGGGCGGCTGGCAGGTCATTTCCTGGGCGCTCGTCCTGTCGCTGCCGGTCATGATCGCGCTTTGCCTCTTCACCATGCCGCAGGCGATCGGCGGCATCGGCGAGCCGGCCTGGATCGGCCTGATCTATGTCTCGCTCTTCAGCATGCTGATTGGCTTCATCTTCTGGTATCGCGGATTGGCACAGGGCGGCATTGCTGCCGTCGGGCAATTGCAGTTGCTGCAGCCCTTCTTCGGCCTGGCGCTCGCCGCTACCTTGCTGAAGGAAAGCGTCAGTTGGTCCATGCTTGCGGTGACGCTCGGCGTTGTCGCCTGTGTCATGGGCGCAAAGAAATTCGCGCGATAGCCTCCCGAGAAAATCAAATTCGCTCTTGCTCTGCTAAACCGATCGGTCTAGAATAATCTTATCGGTCCAAAAGGAGCAAGCTATGGCCACCCCACTCGTGCCGCCGTTTACCCGCGAAACCGCTAACGCCAAAGTCCGCATGGCCGAAGACGGCTGGAACAGCCGCGATCCCGAACGTGTCTCGAAGGTCTATACCGAAGACAGCCAGTGGCGGAACCGCGCCGAATTTCCGCGCGGCCGCAAGGAAATCGTCGAATTCCTCACCCGAAAATGGGCCAGAGAGTTGGACTACCGGCTGATCAAGGAACTATGGGCCTTCGACGGCAACCGCATCGCCGTGCGCTTCGCCTATGAATGGCGCGACGATAGCGGCCACTGGTTTCGCTCCTATGGCAATGAAAATTGGGAATTCGACGCCGAGGGCCTGATGCAGCGCCGCTTTGCCTCGATCAACGACATGCCGATCAAGGAAGAAGACCGGAAATTCCATTGGCCGCTCGGCCGCCGTCCGGACGACCATCCAGGGCTTTCCGATCTCGGACTCTGAGACGATGACACGCACCATCTTCGAAAAATCGGACGCCATCATCCTCGTTGCCGAAGTCTTTCGTGAACTCGGCTACGAGGGTGCATCGATGAGCAACATCACGGCGCGTACCAAACTGTCGAAGGGCAGCCTCTATCACTTCTTTCCCGGCGGAAAGGAGGAGATGGCGGCGGAGATCATGGCCAATATCGACGCCTGGTTCGTCAACGAGATGTTCAAGCCGCTCGAAGAAGACGAACCGCACGCCGCCATTGCCCGCATGTGGGAGACAACAGACACCTATTTCCGCTCCGGCCGCCGCATCTGCCTCATCGGCGCCTTCGCGCTCGACGAAACGCGCGACCGTTTCGCAGCGGCGATCCAGGCCTATTTCAACCGATGGATCGAAGCACTTGCCGGCGCTTTGACGAGAGCGGGCCTCAAGACGACGGAAGCGAATGCGCTTGCCGAAGAAGCGGTAGTCGGTATCCAGGGCGCACTGATACTTGCGAGAGCGCTGGGGGACGACGCGATTTTTGGGCGAACGCTTCGACGGTGGCGTGAGCGGGTGGAAGCTAAATTGGGGTGAGCAACACATTCCGGCCAAAGCTTGCATAATTTGCTAGCACTCGCTATATTGCTAGCATGAATAGCAAGCAGATCAGGACTCTTGCCGCAGTTTTCAGAAACCCGGTATCCGGCACGATTGATTGGGCCGATATCGAAAGTCTCCTCATCGCAACCGGCGCGAACATCATCGAAGGAAGTGGCTCGCGCGTGAAGTTCGAGAAAGACGGCGCGGTCGCGAGCTTTCATCGCCCCCATCCGGACAAGGAAGCAAAGCGATATCAAGTTCGCGACGCCAGGGAATTCCTGATCCAAATCGGAGTAACGCCGTGAACACCATGAGCTACAAGAGCTATCATGCCCGCATCGAATATGACGATGAAGATGAAATCTTTTTCGGCAAGATCGCCGGCATTTCCGACGTCATCGGCTTTCATGCCGAAAGCGTCGCGGAACTTAAGAGTGCCTTTCACGAGGCTGTCGATGATTATATCGCCACTTGTCACCGGATTGGTAAGGAGCCGCAAAAGCCCTATTCCGGCAAGATGATGTTCAGAGTTGACCCGGAAGTTCATCGTCGTGCCGCCATGGCTGCCGAGCTTTCCGGCAAGAGCCTGAATCAGTGGGCGGAGGAAGCCCTTGAAAAGGCTGCCAAGCAGGCAGGTCAGACCCGACGGGCCGGATAAGTATCCGGCTTCCCGCTAAGCCAAACAGTAGCATGTCTTAAGCTCGGTAAGGCACAACACGCGAGAGCTTATTATTCTGCCGCTTGCTCTGCTGCACGCTGCCGCGCGCGCTTCGGATACCATCCCGTAAACCTGATCGAGGCGACAAGCGCGGCGATGGTTGCGACAATCCCGACCTGGGCCGGTACGTCGGGCGCATAAAGCAGCAGCGCATCCGCGGCCGCCATCATCGTAAAGGCCAGCGCCCAGACCGAGGTGATGATGTAGTTCGTCCTGATGAAGACCGGGTGATCCCAAAACTCGCGCGACACCTGTTCGCGGGCGTATTGCAGCGTGAACGGGCGGCGGATGGCGATGGAAATCAGGACAATCGCCAGCAACCCAGCATCAACAGCCAGACGGACGGCGAAGATCGATCCCGTGGCACCGCCGAACAGGACATAAAGGGAAAGGCCGCCGAACAGGATTGTCGTGCCGATATCCAGAATTTTCGGCACTTTGCCGAGAATGAACCAGTCGCGCAGCAAAAGAACGAAGGAGACAAGCGCGGCCAGGAACAGCGCTACAGTCGGGCCAACGAAACCGTCCGCGACCGCAAAGACGATGAAAGGCAGGAACGCCAGGAGAAGACTCATCAAATTTCCGTTCGCTAAAAAACTGGAGCAAAACTCTTTCGCATCACATGTTGACAGTGACAATATCCGGCGTTTTCTGCTTGTCAATGGAAATGTTTCCATCGTAAATATTTGACATGAGTCATGAAACAGCCGATGCCGCAGCTCGCCGCCCCTATCACCATGGCGACCTGAAAGCCGCCCTGCTCGCCGAAGCGGAGATAGTTCTCGAAAAGGAGGGCATTCAGGCCCTGACACTGCGCGCCGCCGCACGCGCAGCCGGTGTTTCGCATGCCGCGCCCAAAAACCATTTCGGCGATCTCACCGGTCTGCTGAGCGAGCTGGCCACCCTTGGTTTTACCCGCTTCAGCGCGGCACTTGGCACCGCGATGGCAGAAGCCGGAGACGATCCCCGTCAACGGATAAAGGTAATGGGTCGCAGCTATGTCGGCTTCGCGACCGTCCACCCCGGCCTTTTTGCCCTGATGTTCCGCAGCGAAGTACTCGATCCGGACCGACCGGCGCTACGCGATTCCATCCTTGCCGCGCGACAGGCTCTTATCGCCGCCGTCCAGGCCCGCGCACCCGACATATCGATATCGCCCCTGCAGATGGCGGCGCAGGCGACGGCCCTCTGGTCACTGGTGCATGGCTTCGCTATGCTGCGGCTCGAGGGACGCCTGGACGGCATGATCAGATCGCTTCCTGGCGACGAGACGGCGGATAGTTTGCTGGACGCGATGCTTTCGGCCATCCGCGTCGTAGATGATTAAGCTTCTGGAGGCAGCCGCTGCTAGTATATCTGACGGGTGCTCCGATTTTAAACAATCGTCCACAAAAGCGTGGCAGCATTAATCATCTTTGATTTGCAACTGTCCGAGCTCCTATGCTCAGCAGAAACCGGGGGGCGCCGAGGAGATGGATCAGACAATGCTGCAACAGACCAACGAAACCGACGATGCGTTGATCGACCGTCTGCAACGTTCAGCCTTCGACTATTTCATGCTGTACACCAATCCGGAAAATGGGCTGGTGGCGGATACTTCGATCAAGACGAGCCACTGCAGCATCGCCGCCGTCGGCTTTGCGCTGTCAAGCTATCCCGTCGCCGTCGAACGCGGCTGGATCAGCCGCGCGGATGCGGCCCAGCGCGTGTTGACCGCGCTGAATTTTTTCGCCGAAAGCCAGCAGGGCGAAGAGCGAGGCGCCACCGGTCATCGCGGCTTCTACTATCACTTCCTCTATATGGCGACCGGCAACCGGGCCTGGAACAGCGAACTCTCCACCATCGATACCGGCCTTTTCCTGCTCGGCGTATTGACGGCGGCAGCCTATTTCAACGGCCCCGATCAGAACGAAGAGGACATTCGCACACAGGCGCAGTTTCTCTATGAGCGCTGCGATTGGCATTGGGCGCTGAACAAGGGCAAGACGATCAGCATGGGCTGGAAGCCGAGCAGCGGTTTCCTGCGCTGGCGCTACCAGGGCTATGACGAGGCGATCTTTCTTTACGTGCTGGCACTCGCTTCGCCCAGCCATCCCATACCGTCATCGAGCTACGACGCCTTCGCCTCGACCTATACCTGGATGATGTTCAGGGACACGCCCTATCTCTATGCCGGGCCGCTGTTCATCCATCTCTTCTCTCACGCCTGGATCGATTTTCGCGGCATCGCCGACCGGCATGTGGCCGACAAGGACACGGACTATTTCCGCAACACCCAGACGGCCATCGCCGTTCAGCGCGATTACACCGACCGCAACCCGGGCCACTTCGTCGGCTATGCCAAGAACATTTGGGGGCTCTCGGCCTGTGACGGCCCGAATCCGACCGGCACTAAGCACAGCCGGCGTTACAGCCCTAAGGTTCTCGGCTATGCCGCCCGCGGCGCGCCGCTCGGTCCCGACGACGGTACGATCGCGCCCTGGGGCCCGTTATCCTGCCTGCCGTTCGACCGCCAAGCCGCCCTCGACGGCACCAAGGCCCTGCTTTCCACCTATCCGAACCTGTTGCTGGACGGCCGCTTTCCCGGTGGCTTCAACCCCAGCGTCAGAGGCCCAGGCCCAGAAGGCTGGGTGGACGACCGCTCGGTCGCCATCGACCAGGGCCTGCTCGTGATGATGATCGAAAATGAGCGCAGCGGGCTGATCTGGAACCTGATGCGGCAATCGCCGATCCTGCGCCGTGGCCTCGAACGCGCCGGCTTTATCGGCGGCTGGCTGAACGAAGGGCAGACGGCGCCGGCGATCGTCTGATCTGTGGATCGCGGGTGGCCGTCAGGCACCCGACCATCACCGTCGGCGGCTCAAAGCCTCTCTATCGCGGCAATCACTTCGTCCTCGACACTGATGCCTTCACTCAGCGCAAGGCGTCGTGAGTTCTGCCCGCGCCGGCCGGGCAGGCGGACATTGGGATCGCTGGTGATCTCACTTGCCAGCAGGGCCAGCCGCTTTGCCGTATCGCCCGCACTCATCGCCGCCGGATTGATGGCCATGATCGTATGCCCAAGCGCGGGTGGCGAACCCTGATCGTCGAACAGCGACGAAGATTCGAAAGAATAGTTGGCGCCGGTCAGGCCGGCGGAGAGGATCTCTACCATCATCGCCAGTGCCGCCCCCTTCGATTCGCCGGCGGGGATCATCGTGCCGGCCAACGCCTCCTCGGCATCGGTCGTCGGCTTGCCGTCGCGGTCATACGCCCAATCGGCCGGGATCGGCGCGCCCTTCTGCCGGGCGGCCATGACCTTGCCGCGCGCCACTTTTGATAGCGCGAGATCGATGACGATGGGATCGTCATCCGGTAGCGGCGCGGCGAAGGCGATCGGATTTGTGCCAAAGACGGGCCTTTTGCCACCCCAAGGCGCCATGGATGCCGGCGCATTGGCGACCATCAGCGCCACCAGCCCCTGATCGGCAAAACGCTCGACCGTCAGGCCCATGACGCCGGCATGATGCGAGCGGCTAATGGCCGCCAGCGCGATCCCCTGTTCGCGAGCAACAATGGAAAGCTCGGCAACGGCGAGATCGAGCGCCGGATAGGCATAGCCGTTGCCGGCATCGATGCGCAGCACGGCAGGATAGGGCCGAAGGAGCTGTGGCCTGACGAAGCCGTCGGTCTTGCCGATCTTCGCCTGCCCGGCATAGGCGGGCACGCGGCGCAGACCATGGCCGCCCTGCCCGGCCGCCTCCGCCGCGACGAGGGCGACCGCCACCGAACGGGCGTTTTCCGCACTGACCCGATTTCGCTGCAGCGCCTCCACAACCAGCGTTTCGGCCTCGGCGAGCGACAGATGCATGGTGAGCGACCTTGGAATGATGAAGGAGGGCGAAGACGTTTCTACGCCCATGCCCTCCTCATCGCAACGCAGCGATTGCGATGCTTGCCTTACTCGACGTCGAACTTGACGCCCTGCGCCAGCGGCAATGTCCTGCCGTAGTTGATGGTGTTGGTCGCCCGGCGCATATAGGCCTTCCAGGCATCCGAGCCGGACTCACGGCCGCCGCCGGTCTCCTTCTCGCCGCCGAAAGCACCGCCGATTTCCGCGCCGGAAGGGCCGAGATTGACATTGGCGATGCCGCAATCCGAACCGCGTGCCGAGACGAAGGCTTCCGCCTCGCGCATGTCATTGGTGAAGATAGACGACGACAGGCCCTGCGGCACGGCATTGTGCAGCGCCACTACCTCGTCGAAATCACTGTACTTCATCACATAGAGAATCGGCGCGAAGGTTTCGTGCTCGACTGGTCCGGTCTGGGCCGGCATCTCGACCAGGGCCGGACGGACGTAGAAGGCATCGGCCGCGCCGTTTTCGACGCGTTCGCCACCCGTCACCTTGCCGCCGGCCGACTGCGCCTGGCCGAGGGCTGCCTGCATCTTCTCGAAGGCCTGCTTGTCGATCAGCGGGCCGACGAGCGTGCCTGTTTCCAACGGATTGCCGATGGTGACCGAGCCGTAGGCTTTCTGCAAGCGCGGCACGAGCTGATCGTAGACGCTTTCATGCACGAAGAGGCGGCGCAGCGTCGTGCAGCGCTGGCCGGCCGTTCCCATGGCGGAAAAGGCAACACCGCGCAGCGTCAGGTCGAGATCGGCCGTTGGGCAGACGATCGCGGCATTGTTGCCGCCAAGTTCGAGGATGGCGCGGGCGAAGCGGTTGGCGAGACGCGGTCCGACGGCGCGGCCCATGGCTGTAGAGCCGGTCGCCGAAACCAGCGGAATCTTCGGATGATCGACCAGCACCTCACCGACATCACGGCCGCCGATGATCAGCGTCGAGAGATTGGCCGGCGCCTCGCCGCCCTCGGCGACATAGCGCTTCAGCGCCTTTTCGAACAGGGCCTGTACGGCAAGCGCCGTCAGCGGCGTCTTTTCCGATGGCTTCCAGACGGTGGAATTGCCGCAGACGATGGCGAGCGCCGCGTTCCACGACCAGACCGCAACGGGGAAGTTGAAGGCCGAAATGATGCCGATCGGCCCCAGCGGATGCCGGCTCTCCATCATTCGATGTTCCGAGCGCTCGGTGGCTATGGTCAGGCCATAGAGCTGGCGCGAAAGACCGACGGCGAAATCGCAGATGTCGATCATCTCCTGCACTTCGCCGAGGCCCTCAGAGGTGATCTTGCCAACTTCGATGGAAACGAGACGGCCGAGCGCTGCCTTGCCGATGCGCAGCTCTTCACCGAGCAGGCGGATCAGCTCGCCGCGCTTGGGCGCCGGTACAGCGCGCCAGGAAAGAAACGCCTCATGCGCCTTGTCGATCGCAGCCTTCGCTTCGGCAGCCGAATGCTCCCTCAGGCGGCCGATTTCAGCGCCGGTTACCGGTGAGGTTACGGCAAGTGTTCCGCCCGTGTAGCGATCGGCGGTAACGCCGAGTTCGGTCAGGATTGCCCTGGTCTCGGCGGCGAGATCGAGTGTGGCGGTCATGTCATCTTCCTCTTCTTGTTATGATGGTCCGGTTCCCGTCCCTGGAGCATCCCGCTTTTAGGTGAAATCACCAAGCCGATAGGATGCTCTAGTCCCTCGCGCCTACAAAATGCGCAGCCTGGGCGCCGGCTTCGTACCACATTTCCTTCAGCGCACGGAAGCCGGGCTCGCGCGGATCGGTCGCCGGCAGCGGCAAGTCGGCTTCGGAAACTCGGCCGAGAATATGGTCGGCCAATATCTTCCCGAACACCGTGCCCGGCGCGATGCCGCGCCCATTATAGCCGGAAAAGCCGACGACATTCGGCGCGAACCTGTGGAAGCGCGGCAAGGCATTGTCGGTCATGCCGATCTTGCCGTACCACTCACTTTCAAAGGCGATATCTCCGAGCTGCGGAAACAGCTTTTTCAGCGAACGACGCGCCCAATTCTTGTGGACGGCAAGCCCGGTATTGCGCAATGCGCCGACGCTACCGAAGACAAGGCGACCGGCCTGGTCCATGCGGAAGGACGACAGGATTTCTTTCGTATCCCACGCGCCCTCACGACCGGGTAGCACCGATCCGCGCAGATTGTCGCCAAGTGGTACGGTGGCGAAATTGAAATAGGGCAGATGCACCTGTTCCTGGCGCACCTCTGCCCAGGGACCGGTGCTGTAAGCATCCGTCGCGACGACGATCCAATCCGCACTGACACTGCCGCCGGCGGTTTTGACGATCCACCGCCCGCCATTCCTCTCGGTCGCCGTCACGCGGCTGCTTGTGTGGATGACAACGCCGGCCTTGGCCGCCACATGCGCCAGGCCGCGGACATAGGCGAGCGGCTGCAGCGTACCGGCGCGCATGTCGAGCAACGCTCCCGCGTAGGCAGAACTCCCCACCCGCCGCGCCGTCTCGTCCGTATCGAGCACGGTGACCGGGGCACCGCGCTTGCCCCATTGACGGGCACGCTCTTCGATCTCCTTCAGTCCCTCGGACCCGACGGCGCAATGCAGCGTGCCGTTGCGTTCCAGCTCGCAGGCGATGCCGTGTTTCTCGATCAGCGCCATTACCAGCTTCGGCGCATCGCCAAGAAGCTCCAGCAGCCGTTCACCATGGACGGGACCCAGCACGCCAGGCAGGTCGTCGGGCATGACCCACATGCCGGCATTGATCAGACCGACATTGCGCCCCGCGCCGCCAAAGCCGATTTCATTGGCTTCCAGCAGCAGCACCTTGGTTCCGGCTTCCGCCAGATGCAGCGCCGAGGACAGCCCCGTATAGCCACCGCCGACCACCACCACGTCGGCCGAAACATCGCCGGCAAGCGGCCCGGTCGCAGGCGGCGGCGGAGCAGTCTTCTCCCAGAGTCCGTGAGAGCGAGGGTCATTCAGCATAGGATCGATCCGGTTGGCTAAAAGAATCCCGTCAATCTAGCGCCACCTCCCGACTTGCGGAAGCGGCAAGCGCGACATCCGGTGGATAGAGAAAAACTTGCATGGCCACGCCGCTTTCGACCATTATAGAGCAAAGCGCCGGCCGCCATCGCGGCCGCGACAGAGTCAGGACAATCTCATGAAGCCCATTTTCGTTCAGCTCCAATGCGCACCCGGCAAGACCTACGAGGTCGCCGACGCGATCTACCAGACGGAGCTGGTCTCGGAGCTCTATTCCACTAGCGGCGACTACGACCTGCTGCTGAAGGTCTACATCAAGGACGAGCAGGATATCGGCAAGTTCATCAACGACAACATCGCCAATATCCCGGGCATCGTCCGCTCGCTGACCACACTGACATTTCGGGCGTTTTGAGAGGTCCGGCTGAGGAGGGGTTATGCCGCTCTTTCCGAGATGGCCCCTCACCCCAACTCTGTCCCCGCATTGCGGGGAGAGGGCGAGGGCGAGGGGCCATGCACAAGCCCAACCTTCCCTGACGGAATGTTCCGATATTAACCTTCTTGCTTGAAACGGCGCGATCCCTCGTCCGCAATTAAGCTCTTTTTAACCAGCAAGATGATGTGCTTTGCGCTGATCAAGAGACGGCGCTTTCGCGCGCCTGATCGCCGCGGCTTTGTGCGGCCAAAGATCGAGGGCGGGTCAATGACATCGGCTATTTCGGATATTCAGGCACAGAATGCCTCGGGACCGCTGATCGTGCATGTCGTGCGCCAGTTCCTGCCCAACAAGGGCGGGCTGGAAGATGTGGTCGCCAACCTCTGCCGGCAGTTGATCCGCCGCGGCTATCGTGTCCGGGTCGTCACCTGCAATAGCCTGTTCTCCGATCCTACCCATAAACTTGCACCGGCCGAAACCATCGATAATATCGAGATCGTCCGCATCCCCTGGTCCGGCTCCAGCCGCTATCCCTTGGCGCCGCAGGTTTTCAAGCATATCGCCGATGCCGACCTGATCCATGTCCATGCCGTCGATTTCTTCTTCGACGCGCTTGCCTGGGGCAAGCTGTTCCATGGCCGCCCGATGGTTGCCACCACCCATGGCGGCTTCTTCCATACGCCGAAATATGCCGCCATCAAGAAGCTCTGGTTCAACACCGCCACCCGGCTTTCGGCCCTTGCCTATGCCGAGCTCGTCTGTTGCAGCCTGTCGGACGAGCGGCTGTTTTCCGGCATCGCCGCCAGCCGCACCCGCCTGATCGAGAACGGCGCCGACGTCGGCAAATTCGCCAATTGCGCCGCGCTCGAAGCCCGCCGCCGCATCGTCACCATCGGCCGCTTCTCCGTCAACAAACGGCTTGACCGCATGCTTGACGTCATGAAGGTGCTCGCCGCCCGCGATCCGGATTGGCATCTCGACATTATCGGTGCCGTCTCCGATCTCGATCAGCCGGCGCTGGAGAAGGAAATCGCCGTCCGCGAGCTTGGCCGCCATGTCTCGCTGCATGTGTCGATTGACAATGGCGCCATCCGCAACGTTATCGCCCGCGCCTCGCTTTTTGCTTCCGCCTCCGACTATGAGGGCTTCGGCCTGGTGGCGATCGAGGCGATGAGTGCCGGCCTGCTGCCGGTGCTGCACACAAACGATGCCTACAAGGCGCTCGCTGAAACCCATCCGACGCTAATGCTTTCCGATTTTTCCAATCCGGAAACCACCGCCGATGCCCTAGCCGCCGCTTTCGCGCGTCTCGGTGCCGAAGGCCTGGGCCTCAGGGAAGAACTCATTCATGACGCCCGCGCCTATGCCTGGGACGAGGTCGCGCAGCGCTATATGGATGTCTATGCCGAAGCCATGACGCCAAGAGGCGAACGGCATCAACCGCTGCGCCATCGCGGCCAGGTCGCATAACCTTCCAATATGCCCATCAGCCAGGCACGCTTGTAACGCGCCGTATCGACCCTGCATCGCACCAGCGCTGCCAGCCAGCCGGCGACAGGCCTGCACAGGCGGTAGCAGACATAGGCGAGCGGAAAGCGCTGCTTGCGCATCAGCGCGCCGAAGCCGCGGCCATATTTGCGCGCCCGTTCGATCTGCCGCGGGCCATATTCGCTGGTGACCTGATCATGGTGGACGATCAATTCCGGAAAGAACATCAGCCGCTTGCCTGCAGCAAGAGCACGCAGCAGGAAATCTGCCTCCTCGCCGCTTTGGAATGGCGAGTCCGAGCCGACCCCGAGATTCTCGTCGAAGCCGCCGATGGCAGGCAGCGCCGCACGGCGCACGAAAATGCTGTTGGAGTTGCCGCATTTCAGATAGTTCCAGCGCGTCACCGAAAGCGACGTTTCGCCTGTCGGGCTGACGGAGGCCAAGCCGTCGGCATCGAGTGTACGACCGGTGACGATGGCAAGCTCCGGGTGCGCGGCAAACAGCCGCTCCGCCGTCTCCAGCGTATCGGGCTCATACCAGCAATCATCATCGGGAAAGCAGACATAGTCGCCATTCGCGGCGGCCATTCCGTTGTTGCGTGCCCGCGAAAGGCCCTTGGCCGAACGGACATGGCGGATCATGAAGAAGGGCGAGAAGCTTCCGATCAGCTCCGACAGCCGATCGTCCGGATTCTGGTCGACAAGGATCACCTCAAAATCCCTGTGACGCTGATTCATCAGCGACTGAAACAGCCGTTCCAATTGGTCGAAGCGGTCGATCGTACAGACGATGAGGCTGAACAAAGAGGACTCCCGAACAAGCGGCAAGACAGCCAATATCGGAAATATGCATATTAGCTGAAGTAAAAATGAAAGTTACATTAGGAATAGACGGTAAATATTAAGGCATATGAAATACAGCAGGCGCTATCTCCATGAAGAGCCGGCATTTGCGGCCAATTTCTGCGACCTGGGGAACGGTAATCTTCATGACGAAGAGCATCATGGCGAATTCGGCGTTGAACGCGGCGGCGGGGCTGACCCTGCTGGCGACCGGTTTTGCCTGTTCGATCATCGCTGCCCGCCTGCTTGGCCCCGAAGCTAACGGCATCATCGCCTTTTCGCTCTGGTTGACGACTACGGGCGCGCTCGTCGCCGAACTCGGCACCGGCATCACGCTACTGCGCATACTGCCGCAACTCAAAGTGCAGGGCTATTCGACGGAGGAGCGGCGCGGCTTTGCGGCCTACCTCCTGCACCCGACGATCCTGTCGACGCTGATCCTGCTCGCCGGCTACACGGCCTTTTATTGGGAAGCGGAGCGGCTGCATTGGGCAAACGATGAATGGTCCGTCATCGTCATCACCGGCGCGTTTTTCGTCCTTCAGTCGCTGGGCGCCTACAGCAAGAACTATCTGGTCGGCGAACAACAGCTCGGCGCTTTCTTCCGCATCACCTTGACGAGCTCGGTGCTGCAGCTCGCCACCGTGCTTCTCGGCGCCATCTTCTTTGGCGTCAGCGGCGCTCTTGCCGGCTATGCCATCGGTCAGCTCCCGATGTTCGTTTCCAGCCTGAGGATCGCAGTCGCGCGCCGGAACAGTTGCGGCGTCAGCCTTGGCTATCTCGTCAGTTCCTCGCTCATTCTCTCAGTCGAATTCATCAACAGCTCGATCTTCCTGAACCGCATCGAGCTGGTCTTCCTGCAGCATTACTGGGGCATCGAAGCGGTCGGCTTCTACGCCGTCGGCTTGTCGCTTGCCAATCTGGCACTCCAGCTTCCGGTGCAGTTGAGCGGCAGCCTGCTGCCCTATTATTCCGAACAGATGCATTCGCAGGCGTCGGGCAAGTTGCCGGTTCATGTCTTCGAGGGCGTCGCACGCGCCATTTCCTATATTACCCTGCCCATGAGCTTCGGCCTTGCGGCGATCGCCCCTGAGCTGGTGGTAACGATCTTCGGCAAGCCCTTCGGCCCGAGCGGCGGCATGGTGGCGCTGCTGTCGCTGACGGCTGCTCCCTACGTCTTCATGCAGATCTGCACGCAATATCTCTACTCCATCGACCGCATGCGCGAGCGTACCATCATCGGCGGCGTCGCGAGCGTCATCATGGTCGTCGGCTGCCTGATCGCTGTGCCCTCGTATGGCGGCGAAGGTGCCGCCCTGGTGCGGCTGCTCGCCTTCTCCGCCATGTGCGTGCTGATGGTGCGCCGCATGGAATTCGAGGGCTCGATGCACAGTATGTTCGTCAGCCTTGCCAAGGTGACCGGCGCATCCGCGCTCTGCGCCGCCGCGGCCTATGGTTTCATCCATGTGCTGCCCGGCATTCCCGGCCTCGTCAGCGCCGTCATTGCCGGCATCCTGGTCTATGGCCTGGCGCTCCGGCTGCTGAATGCCGTGCCGCCGGAGGATATCGCCGTCCTTCAGCAAATTGCCGCGCGTCTGCCCCGGCGCGCTCATCCGATTGCCGTTCACGCGCTGGCATGGCTGGCGCCGCGCCGAATTTGAGGAGAATGCCATGGCTGCGTTGGGAGCCGCCGAATACCAGGGCCCGCTTAAGGATGTCACCCCCGCCGCCACGCCGGTGACTTTCGCCGGAACTGTCGGCCTGTTCATGCCCGCCGCGGCACCGACGAGCCAGACGGCCGTATTGTTCCTCAGCCCCTGGGGTTTCGAGGAAATGTGCACCCGCAAATTCTGGCGCATTCTCGCCGAAGATTTTGCCAAGGAAGGTATTGCCAGCCTCCGCTTCGACTATGCCGGCACCGGCGATGCGCTCGACGTTGACGATCCGGGTGAAGGACTGGCGCTCTGGGAAGGCACGGCCCTCGCCGCCGCCGGCATGCTGCGATCGCTCTCCGGCTGCGAGCGGCTTATCCTGGTGAGCCAAGGGCTCGGAAGCGTCGTCGCCCTTGATATTGCAGAGCAGCTCTCCGGCGTCGACGGCATCGCCTTTCTGGCTCCGACCATTTCCGGCCGCGCCTATCTGCGCGAATTGACCGTTTGGTCGAAGATGATCGACGAGGGCATGGGGCTCACCGAAGCGCAACGCCGGGCCGAGGGCGTGACCATCGCCAGCCTGCAGATGCCGGACTCTATCGCCGCCGCGGTCAAGAAGCTCAATCTGATGACGCTTGCCCATATCAGCGCGCCGGATTGCCTTGTCCTGACGCGGCCCGGCCGCCCTGGAGACGCCGATTTCGCTGCCCATCTCGAAACCCTCGGCCCACGCGTCGAACGCTCGGCCTATGAGGGCTATGACGAGCTGGTATCGAACCCGACCGTAGCCACCATGCCGCTCGAAGCCGGCCGGAAAGTTCTGGACTGGGCACGGTCGATCGCGACGGAAGAATCCGCGACGGCATCTCGCAGAATTCTCCGCGCGCCGCGCGCCGAACCGCTGATCGGCGACGGTTTTCGCGAAACGCCGCTGCGCTTTGGCGAGGGCAACCGCCTCTCCGGCATTCTCTGCGAACCCACAGGCACCCGTGCGGGCGCGACGGCATTGCTTTTGACCACGGCCTATGACCGCCATGCTGGCTGGGGCCGAATGTCGGTGACCATGGCGCGAACGCTTGCACGCGACGGCATCCCCTCGCTGCGTTTCGATACCGCCAACGTCGCCGACAGTCCGCCGCTTCCCGATGCGCAGGAACAGGTGCTCTATTCCCCCGCGCAGCTTCAGGACGTTAGCGCCGCTCTCGACCTTCTGGAGGCGGAGAAACTGTTGCCCGCCTTTGCCGTTGGCCGCTGCAGCGGTGGCTATCTCGCTTATCAGAGCGCTATCCAAGATGGCAGGTGCGGCGGTCTGATCACCGTCAACCCCTATGCTTTCTTCTGGGATGAAACCCAGCCCGTGGAGGAAGCCCTGCGCTTCGTGCCGCGTTCGCTCGAGACCTACGGCCAGAAATTCCTGCAGTTTGAGACGCTGAAGCGGCTCTATGGCGGCCAGATCGACGCCAAAAGTGCGGCGCGCAACATCGTCGTGGCGCTGGCGCGGCGCGCCGTCCGTCTCGGCCGCCCCCTCCTCGGCGTTCTCCCGTTCTTCGCCGGCGAGCACGAAACCGTCATCAACGGCTTCCGCTCGCTCGTCAAACGCCAAGTCGATATTTCCCTGATCTACAGCGCCCACGACATTGGTCTCGATCATTTCCGCGAACATTTCGGCGAAGATGCCGCCGGCCTCAAGAATTTCCCCGACATCCGCCTCACCATCATTCCCGATACCGACCACAATCTGACGCCGCCCTATGCGCGCAAAGTATATTTGCGAGAGGTGAAGGAGATGGGATTGAGGCTGTGGCGGCGCTGAAATAGGGCCACGGCAATTCCGGAAACACTCGCACTATCGGGTACTTGCTGTATAGTTGCTCCATGAGGCTCCTGATCGTCGAAGACAACCGCGAACTGGCGTCCTGGCTCGGCAAGGCGCTGCGTCAGGCGCAATATGCCGTCGACATCGCCTATGACGGCGAGGACGCCGAACATATGTTGAAAGTGGCGGGTTACGCGGTCGTCATCCTCGATCTGTCACTGCCGAAAATCGATGGGTTGACGCTGTTGAAGCGCTTGCGCCAAAGCGGCAACAAGGTGCCGGTCATCATCCTGACCGCCAATGCCAGCCTCGACGGCCGTGTTGCCGGGCTCGACAGCGGCGCCGACGACTATCTGGCAAAGCCTTTCGAAATCGCCGAGCTGGAAGCCCGTATCCGCGCTCTTGTCCGCCGCGGCCATGATCGCGCGGCACCCGAAATCGCCGTGGGCGATCTGCTCTTTGACGGCGGCACACGGCAGTTCTTTCTTGGCGGCGAAACCCTGGCGCTCACTCCGCGCGAACATGCCGTGCTCGAACATCTCGTCATGAAGGTCGGCACGACGGTCACCAAGACCGCGCTGTCCGAAAGCGTCTTTGGCTTCGACGATCTCGCCGACACCAGCGCCATCGAAATCTACGTGCACCGCGTCCGCAAGAAACTCGAAGGCAGCGCCGTGCAGATCGCCACGCTGCGTGGCCTCGGTTATCTCCTTCGCCATGCGCAATGATGAAAGCCAAGTACGCAAGGGACGTCTGCGCCGCGCCATCGCAGGGCTGACCTCCAGCCTCCGCGCGCAACTCTTTGCCTGGGTGGTGCTGACGCTGATCGGAGCGATCTGCGTCAATCTGTACCTCAGTTTCCACTCGGCGAACGCCACCTCGGACCTCGTCACCGACCACACGCTGCTTGCATCGGCCCGCGTCATCGCCGAAGCCGTACATGTCGATGCAAACGGCACTGTCCAGGTCGATCTCCCACCGGCGGCGCTGGAAATGTTCGATACCGGTTATGGCGACCGCGTCTTCTATCAGGTGGTGACCGCGTGGGGGAACCTCGTCGCCGGCTATCCCGATCTGCCGCAACCGAAGAAACAGCAGGTCGGTGAAGATACCACATTCCGCGCCGATCAGGTTCGGCTGATGATGCTGAACCATCCGATCGTCGGCCTTAGCGAAGACAGCACGATCTCCGTCACCGTCGCCGTCACCCACAAAAGCCAATACGCCATGCGCCGCAGGCTGTGGCTCTCGGATTTCACCAAGCAGCTCGTGCTCGTGCTGCTCGCCGGCCTGGTGACCATTATCGGCCTGCAGCGCGGTCTGACACCGGTGCTGCGGCTACGTGATGCGGTGCGCGAACGCGGCCGCCAGCGGCTGGACCCGCTGGAGCCGGATATGGTGCAGAGCGAGCTACGCCCCCTGGTTCATGCGCTGAACGATCATATGGAGCGGGTGCAGAACCAGATGGCGGCACAGCGCCGATTCGTCTCCAACGCTGCCCATCAGTTGCGCACGCCGCTTGCGCTCATCTCGACGCAGGCAAGTGTGGCGGCGCGCGAGGACGACAATGCCAGACGTGACGAAGCCCTGACGGCACTACGCTCCAGTACAAGGCAGGTGACACGGCTGGCGAGCCAGCTTCTCACCCTGTCGCGGGCCGAACCCGGCAGCCGCCGTCCACGTAGCGACACGATCGACCTCGTTGCCACCGCCCGGCAAGTCTTGGAAAACCTGGCGGAAGAAGCGCTGAGACGCAACATCGACCTGGGACTGGAGGCCGATGGCGCGCCGGTCCATGTCGAAGGCGACGGCACCATGCTGCGCGAGATGCTGGTCAATCTCGTCGACAATGCCCTGCGTTATACCCCGGCCAATGGCCGCGTCACGGTCGGGGTCCGGCTTGATGACAACAACGCCGTACTGTCGGTGGAGGACAACGGTCCGGGCATTCCCGAGGCCGAACGCGGGCAAGTATTCGAGCGTTTCTACCGCATCATCGGCACGGAGCCCGAAGGCAGCGGCCTCGGATTAGCCATCGTCCGCGAAGTCGTCGACGGCGCCGGCGGCACGATCGCGCTCAGCGACGCGCCCGGCGGCGGCTTGTTAGTGACCGTAAGGCTGCCGGCGGTTTGACCGAGTCCCAACCGCCAGCAACCAGAAAGAAGCAGGACCGTTATCCTGCCGCCCGAGGCTGGACTTCGCCCTTGTTCAGGAAAAATGTCTTGTCGAACAGCGCCAGATCCAGCGGATTGGGCAGACGGACATCCTTGAGATCGGGATAGGCTTTCATCGACGGATCGTAGGACCGATCGATCTGCGAGATGAAGACGAGGATCAGACCTCTCTCACGCGCAAAGGATCTCAACGCCCGAACCTGCACCATCAATTCCGGCTTCTGCCGGTTTTGATCGAGGATTTGCAGGTAATCGATGACCACCAGCGTTCCCTTGGACATCGACGCCAGCCTCTCGACGATATAGTCGGCGCTGATCGCGTCTGAACAGTCAAATTCGAACCGGTCTTTGAAAGACTCGAACTCAGCGCCAATCATGCGGAAACGATCGAGAACGGCTCTTTCGGTATCCTCCAGTGTGAAGAAGATGCCACGGTTGCCGGCTTTCATCGCCTCGACCGCCAGCCTCAGACTCATCAGCGTTTTGCCGTGGCCCGGACGGGCACCCAGAAGCACCAGGTCGCCAGGATCCAATTGCGCGAACATCTCACCGGCGGGCGTCGTCGCGTCCGCACGAGCTGCAAGCAAGCTCCAGCCGCGGAAACCTTCCTCGGCTGCAATTCGGTCCAGCGCTTCATGCAAGGGAATATTCTCCTCGCGCGACATGAGCCGGGCTTTACGCTTCAAGCGATAAATTGGGCCAGAAAGCCTCATCTGTAAAACCTCCTATCGCGAGCAACGATTGCAACCCCTCCTTATGCTTGGCGCTCGAACAGTCGGTTCGATGATCGATCAGCCCCGCATGAACGATACTTTCCCGGATGGAGGGGGGAGGCATGGGCTTTGCCGGAATCGGACCATAAGCTGATTCTCATCCGGAGGAAATTGCGCGATAGGACAATAACGGCCGCCCGGCCGTCCCGGCTTATATGGCAACTTGGCGCAAGCAAAGCTCGCTCGCCATAGCTGTCGTCGAAACACCCATCAGCAATCATTCATGGACGGTTCATGCGTATTAACTAAGCAAATAAAACACAAACAATACCTGAGGGGAGAGTGCCCATGACGCTTGCTGACCAGTTGGAAATCATCCGCTCTGGAAAAATGTACAACGATCTGACGCCCGAGCTGATCAAGGCTCGAGAGGAGGCGGTTCTACTGACCAACCGCTACAATGCAAGCTTCGGCAAGACGTCCGCAGAACGGGAAAGCATCCTTCGTGAGCTGTTGGGCAAGGTGGGCGAGCACGTGCTTTTCGAGCCGACGTTCCGTTGCGAGTTCGGTCGGAACGTCGTTATCGGCAACAACTTCTACGCCAACTTCGACTGCGTCTTGCTGGACGGTGGCGGCATCGAGATCGGTAATGACGTGCTGTTCGGTCCCCGTGTCGGCATTTACACCTCCAACCACGCAATTGATGCTTCCGAGCGCGCGGCGGGTGCGTGTTACGCGAAGCCGGTGAGGATCGGGAACGGGGTGTGGATTGGCGCCGGGGTACACATCAACCAGGGCGTGACCATTGGCGATGGCGCGATAATTGGGTCAGGTAGCGTCGTGACCAAAGACGTTCCAGCAGGTGTGATTGCAGCGGGCGTTCCTTGCAAGGTAATTAGAGAGATCACCGAGATGGACAGAACGGGTTTTCAGCCCTGAGCATACGGTAGGGCCTGACCGGCAGACAAAAAAAGAGGCCGGGTGGGGGTGCCCGGCCTTGGGAGTTAACTGAGTGCCTCGAGGGCTTATTGCACGTCCATGTGCTGCTGCGGACGCCATCTGGTGATGCGGTTTTCGACGAGCGTCATCACGTATTCGGCACCGAGCGTGACCACCATCACGAGGATGATCGCGGCATAGAGGCCGGCTGCGTCATAGGTGCCCTTGGCGATCGAGATCAGGTAGCCGATGCCGGCGAGCGATCCGACGAATTCGCCGACGATGGCGCCGATGATGGCGAAGGAGAAGGAGATGTGCAGGCTTGCAAAAATCCAGCTCATTGCCGACGGCAGGATGACGTTGCGGGTCACCTGCCAGTTGGAAGCGCCGAGAATGCGGGCATTGGCGATCATGTTGCGGTCGGCTTCACGAACGCCCTGGAAAGCGTTGGCGAACACCACGAAGAACACCATGATGAAGGCAAGCGCGACCTTGGAGGCAAGGCCGAGGCCCATGATCATCACGAAGATCGGCGCGAGAACGACGCGCGGGATCGAGTTGATCGCCTTGATGTAGATCGACAGGATATCGGAAGCGAGTTTGTTGCGGCCGAGAGCGACGCCGACGAGAACGCCGGTCACCGAGCCGATGACGAAGCCGATCAGCGCTTCTTCCATGGTGACGCCGAGATGATACCAGAGCGAGCCGCTCTCGGTGCCCTCGGTGATCCAGTCCCACAGGCGCAACGCGATGCCATACGGGCTGGAATAGAAGAACGGATCGATCCAGTGCAGATCGGAGGCGACCTGCCAGAGACCGAGGATGGCGAGCAGAATGCCGACTTGCCATGCCACGACAACGTACTTGCGGCGGGTGAGCGCCTTCAGCGCTGCGGCTTCAATTTCCGCATCCGAGGTGCCGGCGCGGAAGATGGGGGCATTGCCTGTTTCGAGGGCTGTGTTTGCCATGATCAATCCTCCCTTATGCCGCTTCCGCGGCACGGCGATAGCTGGTTTCGACCTCTTCGCGAAGGTCATCCCAGATCGTCTTGCAATAATCGATGAAGTTCTGCTCGTAACGGATTTCCGAGACGACACGCGGGCGCGGCAGGTCGATCGTATAGACCGACTTCACGGTCGCCGGGCCGGCGGTCAGCACATAGACCTTGTCGGCGAGTGCCACGGCCTCTTCGAGATCGTGCGTCACGAAGACGACGGAAGCCTGGCGTTCGGCCCAGAGCTTCAAGAGCTCCTCATGCATGACCGTGCGGGTCTGCACGTCGAGCGCCGAGAACGGCTCGTCCATCAGCAGGATTTCCGGCTCGTTGATGAAGGTCTGTGCCAGCGAAACGCGCTTGCGCATGCCGCCGGAGAGCTGATGCGGATAGTGATGCAGGAATTTTGAAAGGCCGACGCGGGCGAGCCAGTCCTTGGCGCTCTTTTCGGCTTCCGCCTTGGACTTGCCGCGGAACAGCGGGCCGGACATGACATTGTCGATGACGTTCTTCCAGGGGAAAAGCGCATCCGTCTGGAAGGCGAAGCCGACGCGCGGATCGATGCCGTTGACCGGGCCGCCCATCAGGCGGACTTCGCCGGCGCTCGGCCTGGCAAGGCCGGTGACAAGATTGAGGGTCGTCGACTTGCCACAGCCCGTCGGACCGACGACGGCGACGAATTCGCCGCGCTCGACGGTCATGTTGAAATCGCGAAGTGCGGTCAGCGACTTGCCCGTCGGCGATACGAAACGGCGGCTGACATTAATGAGTTCGATCGCCGGGGTGCGGCGTTCATCCTGTTGCATGGTGCTGATCCTGACGCGTGCCTTCGGGGCGTGCACGCAAAGCCCAGTGAAATGCAAAGTCTCTTGAACTGCCGCTTCCGGAACCTTCCGGAAGCGGCGTTATGACTGCTTACTTGACGTTCTTGACGAATTCAGTCGTGTAGGTCTTCGACAGGTCGATCGTCTTGCCCTTGACGTTCTTGGAGAACTGCGAGAGCACGGCGAGAACCGTCTTCGGACCATCTTCCGGCATCACGCCATCAGCCGTGAACATTTCCTTACCGGCGTCGAGAGCCTTGATGTAGCCCTCCTTGTCACCGACGTAGAAATCCTTCGGCATCTTCTCGGCAATTTCGGCACCCGAATGGGTGTTGATGAAGCGCAGCGTCTTGACGAAGGCGTTTGCGAGCTTCTGCACTTCTTCCTTATGAGCATCGACCCAAGCGGCGTCCATATAAAGCGACGCGGCCGGATAAGTGCCGCCGAGAGCGGCCTCGGTGCCCTTCAAGGTTCTGAGATCGACGAGAACCGAAGCTTCGCCGGTCTTCAGCATGCGCGAGATCGTCGGTTCGGTGGTCATGCCGGCCTGGATGGCGTCCTGCTGCATGGCTGCGATGAAGGTCTGGCCGGCACCGACCGGAACCGGGGTGACGTCAGCCGGCGACAGGCCTGCCTTGGACGCCATGAAGAGCGTCAGGAAGTTGGTGGACGAACCGAGGCCGGTAACGCCGACGCTCTTGCCCTTCAAATCGGCGAAGGACTTAATTTCCGGATGCTTGGCCGACACCAGTTCCACCTCGCCCGGTGCCTGGCTGAACTGCACGACGGATTCGATGAACTTGCCCTTGGCCTGCAGGTCGACGCAGTGATCGTAGAAACCGACGACGCCCTGGACAGCACCGGCGAGGAGCTGGTTTTCGGCATCGACGCCGGCGGATTCGTTCAGAAGCTCGACATCGAGGCCTTCGTCCTTAAAGTAGCCGAGGCCTTCCGCAAGCTTGGCCGGCAGATAGATCTGCTTTTCATAGCCGCCCACCATGATGGAAATTTTGTCGGCGGCATGCGCCGCAGTCGCGCCGAGGGAGGCGGCGGTCATGACGAGGGAAAGGGCAACGGTATGAAAAAGCGTGCGCGATGAACGCATGAGTGTCTCCTCCTGTTAGGATGCCTGCGTCAGATGTTCGCGCACGGCATGTGCTTCCTCCACGAAGCTGGGCAAGCCTAGCGCGGGCAACCTTTCAGTCAGCTTTCAGCGGAATTCTCGCAGAACGGCATCGCGATTTTTTTCTCAACCACCGCCAGCAGACCTTTTGAAGTTGGGAAGTGCCGGTGTTCCCAATGCAAATATTTGCGAGTACCCACGCTTTGCAATGCTTGTGCGAGTTGCATCAGCAGCAATTAAAGCAGCGGTTTGTGGACGGCAGCGGAGTTCTGGTTGATCGTCGTGCCGCCGTGCTTGGACGGCCGGGGCTCGCTGACCCCCCTGCTGCATCAGCATGGCGGGCCCCGCAAAAAAACAAAAAAATGGAAGTGAAAAAAGGACCCGCTGTTCTTGGTGCAGCGGGCCTAATACTCCAGCAACTTGTCCGGGCGCGGGCACGACCGGACGAAGGGCATTAAGACCACCTAATATAACAGGGTCAAGACGCGATTTCGACCAATTTTGGTTCTCTCACTCAACCAGTGTTAGAGTTTCGTGTCGCGCAATACGCTAGTTCGTTGATTTTATAATAAGAAATATAACCAAGCTTCCCTCGAAAAAAATGAGCGTTATAGCAAAAAATTTTTGCTTCCGGCCCCACTCCGCTCCTCCCGAGAATGACCAATTCCCATAATCACATAGTTGAAAAGACTAACCTTACGTTATTTAAGAAAAAATTAATGTAGTAAACGCCGTGAGCAGCAGACTGCTCCTGGGATCGCCGATGAAAGATCGGCGCCTGCTGGGCCGCCGGCTCTTGCACCCGTAAAATCTCGAGCCCAGATCCTGAAGATTTCTGGGTGGCCCATCTGAGACCAGCTATGTTCATCGAGGGAACATCCATGAACATCGTGGCCGCAACTTTGCTTTTATTGGCGACTGCCGATCCGGCATTGGCGATCTCGCGCTATGATTCACTCAAGCAAACCCGCGCATCGGTGCAGCAGGTAATTTTGCGGGAGCGCGTGGTGCTGCTTCGCCACCCCTCGAAGAGCGGCAATGTGGTGCTCTATGACCGCTATGTAGCCGGCGACGAACGGTGCGGAACCGGCCACTACGCAGCTCCCGCCCGCGTACCGACCAAAGACAATCCGATGTGTCCCTTATACAATTGCAGATCGTCCTCAGACTTTAGTCCACATTGACGCGAAGGTTCTTTTCAGCCGATTATCTCCTTGACGTTCGGGGGAAAATCTCTGTCGTCAGGACTTTTGGTTGAAATTTACCAACATTTAATACACACTGAACGGGCAGATTGGGGACGTGTTCCTTGCCTCCTCCCCGGGCATCTGTAAGGTGGCGCCCGCTGGGGTTCCCCCGTTCGAATGAGGAGATTGCGCAGTGAGTGCAAAAGTACCAAATCCGATTGACGCCTATGTCGGCTCACGCGTGCGCATGCGCCGGCTAATGCTCGGCATGAGCCAGGAACGGCTCGCCGAACAGATCGGCGTTACCTTTCAGCAGGTGCAAAAGTACGAAAAAGGCACCAACCGCATCGGCGCCAGCCGGTTGCAGGCGATCGCAGGGGTTCTGGCTGTCCCTGTCGCTTTCTTCTTCCAGCAGGACAACTCACAGCCGTTGACGACGGAAGGGTTAGGGGCGATCAGTGGCCTTGAAGACCTGTCCGATTTTCTGACGTCCAAGGAAGGTCTCAGCCTCAACAAGGCCTTCATGAAGATCAACGATCCCAGTGTCCGCCAATCCGTGCTGATGCTCATCAAATCGCTGGCCAACGCCTCCGAGCCCGCCGTCGTACATGCGCCGCCTGCAGCCGAAGTTCCTTTCGGCCTCAGAAACTGATCTCCATGCCTCGCCCGAAAAATGGGTGAGGCGCGGATCTTGATCGAATGCTAGATTGTCCCCCCATCGACGATCGCGGAACCCGCCATCGCAGAAAATGCTTGAGTGCGGCGCGTTCATTCAAGCGCAGACGAGTGGCTCCGGCTTTTTGAATCCAGGGCACCTTGTCCGCTTCTAGCTATTTAACCGAAAACAAAGATGTTCTAGCGATTGCGATAGGATAGCAGTCGTCGTAGTGTGAATTCTCAAAAAGATACCTGTGATCACATGACGTGATCGCAAGCGATGCCGAAAGCCATGATTGCGATATCGGGACGCTGCTAGATGCAGTGGGGGCGTATGGATTTCAGACTGCTGACATTCGGAGACCTACGTCTCGTGGACGGAACAGGCGCGACAGTGCCTTTTCCCGAAAAGGGTCTGCTGTCGCTCTGCTTTCTGCTGACGAGCCCCTCGCCGCAAAAGACCCGTGCGGAGCTTGCGGAGTTTCTTTGGGGCGATGTTCCCCTGGATAAGGCGCTCGCCAATCTACGGCAGACTCTGTCACGTATCAAAAACCGGCAGGACGAACTCGGAATCACGCTGCTGCTGATCGAGCAGGCGACCGTCAGCGTGAATATCCAAGCCTTCACCAGTGATCTCACGCTGCTGAACGCGGTTTCGCAAACCAATCCCCACACCGCGCTGGAAGAATTGTTGCAACTCGGCCGTTGGGACTTTCTCGCCCGCACCGAAGTCATCGGTGGCCAGGCCCGCATGTGGCTGCACGCACAGCGGGATCGCATCAAGGCTCAGCTATTGACGGCACTTGGCGATGCCATTGCGGCGATGAGCAAAGACGCGGACCCCACCATCATCAAGGAGGCGGCGCTTCGGCTGTTCGAGGCTCATCCGGAAGATGAGACTGTCTACCAGATACTGGGAGAAACCTATGCCGGCGAACCCCAGCTCGAAAGCGCTCGCCACATTTTTGAGAGCCGCAGAAAATACCGCTGGGGCGAATTGCCGGTCGACCCCGACCAGCAGACGCTCAGCGTTGCGCGACGGTTGTTCGAACGCCAGCGCAGCGTCGTGCCTCAGCTTCGAGAGGTACCTGGGCCACGATTGGAAATCATTCCGCCGGTGCCTCGCGGCCCTCCCAAGCTCGCACTGCTGCCGCCTGTGAACACCGTCCAAAACCATCAGCCCGCCGTTTTTCTCTCGTCGGCGCTGTTGGAAGATATCACCGTCGGCCTTTGCGTATTGAAGACCGTGACGATGGTGGCACATTACACGGCGGAAAAGATTGCGCTTCACTTTGATCGCCCTGCAATGCTGGAAAAATACGCCATCAATTACGTGCTGGATACCAGGCTCAGCTTCGACGGCAGCGTCTATTGGCTTTTTGCGCAGCTAGTTTTCGCCGGCAATGACGAAGTCATCTGGGCGGAGCGCTTCAGCATGGAAGCCCAGGATCTGCCGCGCCAGCATCGCGAGATAGCACAACGCATCGTGGCGTTTGTCGCCAGCTACGTCGAGCGCAACGAGTTTTCCCGCGACTACTTCGAACGCAATCCGGAGGTCTATCACCAATATCTGCTGGGGCAGCGTCATCTGAAAAATCTCGGCCTGCCAGACATTCGTCGAGCTCGCAAGGCATTCCAAGCGGCACTGAAGGAAAACCCCTATTTTTCGCCGGCATTGAGCGGCATGGCTCGCACCTATCATCTTGAGTGGTTCTTGACGGCGCGTGGCGATACGGACCTGCTGAAGCGCATTGAGGAAGAGGCCGGCAAGGCGATCGCTACGGGCCAGGACCTTGCCAATGGCTACCGCGAATTTGCGGCTGCAAAACTCTTCCAGGGCGACTTCGACGAAAGCCTCAGCTCCTTTGAACTCGCCGAAACCATCAGCCCGCATCATGCCGACATCATCACGGATTATGCGGACGCGCTGGTTCACGCTTCACAGCCGGGCAAGGCCCTGGAGAAGATGGAGCGTGCCATCAAGCTGAATCCGATGAGTCCGGACTTTTATTACTGGACAGCAGCCGGAGCCAGCTACTGTCTGGAACAGTATGAGCAGGCTGGAACTTATATCGACCGCATGGTCGATCCTGCGCCGGCGGCGCGGCTTGCCGCGGCAGTGGCCGCCATGGCTGGCGACATACGGAAGGCGAAACGCCTTGTGCGCAAGGCCAAGGAGACCTATCCAGATTTCGAGGTCGACAAGTGGCTTTCCGTCGTGCCTATGCGCGAGCAATGGCAAAAGGAACATTATAGGGAGGGGCTAAAACGCGCAGGCTTTAGTTAGGCGCCGATAAGAACCAATTCACACTTTTCCTCAGCTCGTTCTTAACTATCGATCAAATTGGAGATTTAGAGATGGCACACGTCGTAATCGGCATCCCGGGCGATCCGCAGCTTTACCTCGCCGACACCCAGGCCGGCACCGTCACCCCACTAGCGCCGCAGGCGCAAAGCCCGCTCCATGCGGCCGATCAGTTGCGCCAAGGGGGGGCGACCATCGTCAAGGGTGTCAATCTAGCCATTGCTGTTGGCGCCGCCGCGAAGGCCGCAAGCGGCGTGCTCGACGGCTGATATCATGACGGCAGGCCCGGCCCTGTCTCTTGCTGCATTCCTGGCGCGGAATTCCGGCGAGTGCGATGTTGCAACCGCCTCCCTGTATTCGGATCGCGTCTGCACGGCAGAGGAGACGTTCCGGCGTATCGAGCCCTGTCTCACCGGCCACGGCATCACCCGCCTTGGCCGGCTGACGGGGCTTGATCGAATCGGCATTCCGGTCTGGCAAGCCGTCAGCCCGAATGCCAAGTCGATCGTCATCAACAACGGCAAGGGTATCACCGATCTCGACGCCAAGGTTTCCGCCGCCATGGAGGCGCTGGAACGAACGATCGCGGGTTCCCCTTCGGTCAAGACAATCTCCGCGAACCGGCGGGAGCTTCTGGCCAAAGGACAGCATGCCGATCTGCTCTCGTCTCTCATCGCCCACGGCCAAGCCGACATTGCCGATGATGAAGAAATCGCCTGGGCTGAGGGTTACGATCTCATCGCAGATCAAAACGTCTGGGTTCCCTTCGGTGCCGTCACGCTCGACCGAACCCCTCGCAACACGCGGTTCTGGCAATCCTCCGACGGCCTCGCCTCCGGCAATGTGTTGACCGAGGCCATCCTGCACGGCCTGCTTGAACGCATCGAGCGGGACGCCAAGGAACTGTGGGATGTTTCCGAGCCGGCCCTGCGCGTGAATACCTGCGTCGATCCCGCTTTGCTGGCAGATCCGGTGTTGAACGAATTGCTCCGAAAGATTGCGAGCGCCGATCTCTCGCTCAAACTGTTCGACATGACGAGCGATGTGAAAATACCGGCCTTCGCCGCCTTTCTCGGCCCAGCGGAAATAATCCGTGCAAAGCATGTCCGCTATATCGACGTGACAATGGGCTGCGGCGCGCATCCATCGTTGGTGCGGGCGGCGATCCGCGCTGTTACAGAGGCGGCGCAATCGCGCCTCACCTTCATCAGCGGCGCCCGGGATGACATTCATCCGGAGGATTTTACCCGGGAGCTGCCGCAAAGCATCCGCCGTTGTTTCGAGGCGGTGCCGAAGCCAGCAGCAAGACAAAATGAAGCCCTGCCGCATGGCGCCGAAGCCCTGCTGCAACTGACCATCGACCGTTTGCGCCAGGCGGGCATCAATTCCGCCATCGCGCTTTCCCTTGGCGACGCCTCGCTTCCTTTTGCCGTCGCCAAACTCGTGGTGCCGCAACTGGAAAATCCGGCTGGGGATCGCAAGCGCCGCTTCGGCTATCGCGCCATCTCGAAAACGTTGCAACTGCTATGAAGATCCTGTTCGTCGGCCCAACGCTTCCCGATGCCGCCGAGATCGCCGATCCCGGCATCGCTCTCCGTCCGCCGGTAAAGCAAGGCGATATCGTCGAAGCCCTCGAGAATGGCGCGAACGTCATCGGCCTGATCGACGGACTTTTCGAAAATGTCGCGCCCGTCTGGCATAAGGAAATCCTCTTTGCCCTATCGAAAGGCGCCCGCGTCTATGGCGCCGCCAGCATGGGCGCGCTGCGCGCCGCCGAATGCGCCGCTTTCGGCATGATCGGCATCGGCCGCATCTTCGAGGCATATGCCTCCGGTGCGCTGGCGGACGATTCGGCGGTAGCGCAAATCCATGCGCCGCAGGAACTTGGCCATCTGCCCCTCAGCGAACCGCTCGTCAACGTGCAGGCAACCTTGCAGGCGCTGGCGGAGACCGGCGCGATCAGCGAGATGGAGCGAGACGTCCTGCGAACATGCGCGGAATCGATCTTCTTCAAATCGCTGACCTATCGCTCCCTCGCGGAAACGGCCGACCTGCCGGACCCCTCGCGGCGCAGCGAAATCGCTCGCCTGCTGCGCGCCAATGCGGTCAACCAGAAGCGAGCGGATGCCCTGGACCTGCTCCGCATCCTTGCCGATTGCCCGGACGAACGGCAACAACCACCGCACGACTGGACGTTCCAGGCCAATAGTTTGTGGCGGTTCGCCTTCCACCGCCTTGAAATTGCGCCGTAAAAAGCAGCTCGCAATCCCCGCTCGTGTCACGCTGTATGTCACGCGCCAAGGTGTCCGACTTGAGTTAATGTCTGCTCATGTTCCTGGCGATGAGTATCTAGTTCGCCAGGAACGGGGGCAAAGGGGCATGACATGACAGCAATACTTCCTATCGAAATGGCACATCACGATTCGGATTCACTGAAAGAATTGGCGTCGATCGCACGGTTGATCACCTATGCGCGTCAAAGCGCCAAGAGCATGAACGCCGAATTCCCGGTCTGGTGCCTCGATCTCGCGCTCGGAGCCGTCTTGCAGGAAATGTACGCAAATGGCCTGCAGATGCCGCTCTTCGAAGAAGGCGTAGACAAAGTGAATAGGGCTGTCGCACACTAAGCGCAGTTTTTAGGTTTTCTGGCGGGGGGCCGGAGAAAGATGCCGGTGTGGTTCTTCGGAGCCATGCCGGCATCGCTTTTTTAACTTGAAATTGCCATTGACGTTGAGGTTGGCATTGTGCCTCTAGAAAGTCGCCTCAGTCCCGCATCACTCCGTACGAAAAAGAGCTTTCCAGAAATTGGTCTTTTCAAACGTCCAGTCAGTTTTTTTCGTGATGCGTTCGTCTGATGCTTGTGTCACCGTTTGCACAAGCAACTCGGCATCTTGAAGCTTCTGATTGATGTTATTGTCGCGCAAAATCGCGATCAGTTCGGCGGCCCGACTGCTATCTAAGGTGCAGGACGACACAATTTTCCTGTAAGTACGATCTTTGAAAAATATGGATTTTGCCGTCGATAGCAGATGATCGTGTTCAGCCTTGGTAACTAGTGACATCCGCAAACAATGAGAAAGCGTTGCACGTACATTCACGAGCGGCTCACTGAGAGGAAGATAGCCAAGCTCCGATGGCCCGTGAGATTGGGCGACATCTGCGTCGTCTTCTAGCTCCCCCTTCGAAAAACTCTCATAGATCGTGCCGATACCGACCATGCCAAATGCCGCGCATTCTGCCGCTCTGAGCGCGCCCATGCTTGCAGCGCCGAATATCTGCACTCCTTCAGAAAGCCCGAATAAGATTTCCTTATGCCAGATCGCAGGGACATATTCGTAGATCCCGTCGATGAGGCCTATGACATTGGCCCCCTCCTTTATGGCTCTATAAAAATCCCCGTGTTTGGCTGGCGGCCATAGTTGATAGTCGGGATTCGGTGGCGATGCCGCGCCGTATAACGTCGGACCTCCAAATATGACTTTCATTTGGATTTCAGAATCCGTTTCAAAGCACGAGGGCCAAGTCGCCGCTTTCTATTGCCATCCGGATTTTCCAATTCTGGAACTAGGACCTTAGCCACGCTAAAATTCTCCTCTCCTGGATTGAGTGGCACCACAATAACGGACTTGATTCCCGCGACTTTAAGCCTCTGGATCACTATCTTTAGCATTTCGCCGAGAGGCGCGCCGGTCGTCAAATCGATTTGCGAGAAACGTGCTTGCGGCTGCAGTTCCAGTAAACGCCGGAGATGAACAGGGAGCGGCCTTGAGAAAGAGGTTGGATGAATATCATCTCTGGCGCCGCTTATGTAAGTTAGCCGTGACTGAGCGGCTTCGGTGACCGCTCTGATCGCTGCGCGTATTGCTACTGGATGCGCTCCATGACCGGTCGTCATTTCAATATAGCGCAGTTCACCGTCACTCGGCGCTTGTGGCGCAATGTAGGCGGTGAAGCATGGAACACCGATATCGCTCGTCATCTCGAACAGTTGGAGCTGAAATCCCGCGACGCGAATTTGCTGCACTAATCTATCTAAGACCGCGTCATTCAGCGTTTGGACATCAATGCAAGCTAGCGCCTTCTCTTGCTCCGAACCAAATTGCCAAATAGTTTCCGCGTCACGCTCAATTCGCTCAAGCAAGCCGTGAAATGTTGCCTCCAACAAGGTATTGCCTGATGCCAGCCCATCTGAGGACAACCAAAATCTGCTTGGCTTGGTATCGTCGAGCAAAAGAGCGTCATGCGGAACCCATACGTTGCGCTCGGAGATAATGTCGTACCCGACAGTCCAATCGATCAGTTCATCGATTTGGATGTCGTTATGCTTGGCAGAAATCAGGCAAGCGAGCGGGTTTGCAACGGCGTCCTCACCATGTAATTGCCGAAGGCTAGCCCGCCTTTTCTCAAGTTGCGGATTGCCGGCAACGGCGCGCTCCAACGCCTCCATAGCCGCCGACACCTTCGCATCGATATCGAGGATACCTTTGCCTTGATTGATGACGATTGACCGCGAATTTGGAGTAACAGCATTCCAAACCGGAATACCTATCCTATCGAGTTCCGTAAGCCGAGCAAGTCGCGTTATGCCATGCTTCGAGAGTGACGGTGTTATCCTCACCAGAGTCTCATCCGGCGAGCAAATACGATCCGAATAAGATGTCAGCGACACATCAAAACACCTTATCTTCGGCGAAGCGCCGAACGCGCCAGCATAACAATAGCCCTTTGCTGCAGAATAGCCGCCCGATGACAGCAACCTCCGTCATCGCAGAGGGCTAGTGCTATAAGACCCATCAGGCCGCTGTATTAAACAGCCGACCCGAGAATGCTGCTTCTTTCGGCTCAAAAGCCACAGCCACGTCCGCTGCGGATGTGGTATTAAAAAAGTGGCTCGAAAAAGCAGTCTCTTTAGCTTCGAAAGCCGCGGCAACATCTGTTTCTGCTGCTTTAAAGAACACGCCCGAGAATGCCGCTTCTTTCGGCTCGAAAGCTACAGCGACGTCGGCCGTATCCGACTCCGCTGCTACGCCGTCGGCAGAAGTAATATAATCTTCTCGTTTTCCATCGAGCGCGGTGACCACACCCGCCTCAAAATCAACAAGCCAAAGCCCAGTCTCGCCCTTGAGGCCTAAAATCATCATCTTAGACATGCGAATCTCCTGATTTATAAGACGAATTTCTAATATTCACTATGCCCTGCTTAGGACGGCGAAAATCTATCACAGAGTCGGACGATGACAAGGAAAAACGCTATCCGAAATCCGCTCGTTATCTCCACCATCCTCACACATCGCGCGCTCTGTGCCCGTGCAGCCTTCCCCGCTGCACACCCGCCAGGAAGATTGCTATACAATGACGCAGATGCCGCAGCCGGGTTTCGCGGTCTGGCCAGTCGTTCAGCTTGCCGGGATGCGAAATCATCGCGCCAAAGATCATGTTCATCAGCATGCGCGCGCCGCTTGCGGCATCGGCAATCTCGATCAGGCCGCGTTTCTGCTGCAGGCGGAGCCAATCGGCCAGCATCTGCCGCGACTGTTCGGCACCGTAGGTGCGCAGCAGCGACGCCATTTCGGGAAACCGCTGCGCTTCGTTCACGGCAAAGTGAATGAAGGCCTCGCGGTCCCGCTCCGCCACTTCATCGATGTCGATCATGAAAATCTGTTCTAGCGCTTTGTCGAGCGGCAGATCTTCCTTAGGGTCGCGCGGCAGGGCCAGCATCGAGGCACGATGCTCGGCGATGATCGCCATGAAAAGCTCGGTCTTGCTCGAAAACAAGCGGTAGAGGGTCTGCTTGGAAATCCTGCACCGCGCCGCGACGAGATCCATAGTCGTGCCGCCGTAGCCAAGCTCATGAAACGTCGCGCGGGCTTCCGTGACGATCTCCGCCCGCTTTGCGTCGTCACTCGCGGTCTTCGGACGGCCGCGCGGGCGGCGAGCGGCAGTTTGCTCTGCTTCCCTAGCTCTTGCCCCCGTCCGTGCTTCCATTCCCAACCTCAAAAAAAGCCAAATGACATTGACATTTATAGCGGTACAAATATTTTCTGTACTAATTGGTACTGTAAATAAGGCAATGGGAAATAGCAACGTGGAAAAGCGCGCCTCTTCTACCCCTGTATTCGTACGTCCGGCGGCATCCAAACGCCTCCCAGCCACACGGATCTCATTGGTTGCCGCAGGGATCGCCGCCACGTTGCTGCTGGCGGGCTGCAACGAGCAGAAGGCCGCGCAAAACAATGCACCGGCCGTCAAGACCGAAGTCAGCGCCATGACGCTGCATCCGCAATCGGTTGCGATCACCGCGGAGCTGCCCGGCCGCACCAGCGCCTACCTGATCGCCGAAGTGAGGCCGCAGGTCGGCGGCATCATCCGCAGCCGTAATTTCAAGGAAGGCAGCGAGGTCAAGGCGGGCGACGTGCTCTACGAAATCGACCCTGCCACCTATCAGGCCGCCTATGACAGCGCCGCCGCCGCTCTGCAGAAGGCAGAAGGCGCCATACCGAGCGCACAGGCCAAGATGGATCGTTACAAGGGATTGAGCGCCCAGAACGCTGTCAGCCAGCAGGACTACGACACTGCGCAGGCGACCCTTGTCCAGGCGCAGGCCGATGTCGCCTCCGCCAAGGCCGCGCTCGAGACCGCACGCATCAATCTCGACTACACCAAGTTGCGCGCACCGATCGGCGGCCGCGTCGATGCCTCGACAGTCACCGTCGGCGCGCTCGTCACCGCCGACCAGACGACGGCGCTGACCACCATCCGCCAACTCGACCCGATCAATGTCGACGTCACGCAGTCGAGCACAAACCTGCTTGAGTTCCGCCGCGCCATTGCGGAAGGCCGATTGAAGACGAGTGGCGACAACGTCTCCGTCCACCTGACGCTGGAAGACGGTTCCGACTACAAGCAGACCGGCAAACTCCAATTTTCGGAGGCCTCTGTCGCCGAGACCGTCGGAACGATCACCGTACGCGCTGTCTTCCCCAATCCGGAACGCGTGTTGCTGCCCGGCATGTATGTTCGCGCAAGCATCGAGGAAGCTATCGCCGAAAACAGCTATCTCCTGCCGCAGCGTGCCGTCTTCCGCAACACCAAAGGCGAACCGACGGCGATGTTCGTGACCGCCGACAACAAGGTGCAGCAGCGTGTGCTGAAGGTGCAACGCAGCGTCGGCAATAGCTGGCTGGTGAACGAAGGCATGCAGGATGGCGACCGTCTGGTCGTGGAAGGCAGCCAGCGCGTCCGGGACGGCCAGGAAGTCAATGTCGCCGCCGTCACGATCGACGACGCGACCGGCGAAGTAAAGCAGGTCGCCGGCGAGCCCGCTGAACAGGCCAAGCTGGAAAAGACCGAAACCCAGCCCGCCTCTGGCGCTCAGAAGTGAGGTAAGCGATGTCGCGTTTTTTCATCGACCGGCCGATCTTTGCCTGGGTCATCGCCATCGTCATCATGCTGGCCGGCGCGTTGTCGATCCTGACGCTGTCGATCTCGCAATATCCGCAGATCGCACCGACGACGGTGAGCATCAACGCGAACTATCCCGGCGCGGATGCCGCAACCGTCGAGAATTCGGTGACCAAGGTCATCGAGCAGGGCATGACCGGCATCGACAATCTCGACTACATGACATCGACGTCGACATCGACGGGCCAGGCCTCCATCTCGCTGACCTTCACTAACAAGGCCGATTCCGACGTCGCGCAGATGCAGGTGCAGAACAAGCTGCAGCTCGTCACCGCGCAATTGCCGCAAACGGTGCAGTCGACGGGTATCACTGTTTCCAAGTCGACATCGAACTTCCTGATGGTCGTGGGCTTCGTGTCGAAAGACGGCAAGCTGAATTCCAACGACCTTGCCGACTATGTTTCCAGCACGCTGAATGACACGCTGAAGCGCATCGAAGGCGTCGGCAACACCCAGATCTTCGGCGCCGGCTACGCCATGCGCATTTGGGTCGATCCGGATAAGCTGGCCAAATACCAGTTGATGGTCAGCGACGTCACCAACGCGATCCAGTCGCAGAATTCGCAGGTCTCGGCCGGCCAGCTCGGTGCGCTGCCGCAGCGCAAGGGCCAGCAGCTCAACGCGACGGTCACGGCCAAGAGCCGCCTGCAGACGCCCGAGCAGTTCAACAACATCATCCTGAAGAGCCAGTCCGATGGCTCGCTGGTCCGCCTCAACGATGTCGCGACGGTCGAGCTTGGAGCGGAAAGCTACACCACGTCGAGCACCTATAACGGCCATCCCTCGGCCGGTCTTGCCGTCATGCTCGCTTCCGGCGCCAATGCCATCAATACCGCGGAAGCGGTGAGATCGACCATCAGCAGCTTGAGCCAGACTCTCCCGCCGAATGTCGAAATCGTCTATCCCTACGACACGACGCCCTTCGTCAAGCTATCGATCGAAGACGTGGTCAAGACGCTGTTCGAAGCTATCGTACTCGTCTTCATCGTCATGTTCGTCTTCTTGCAGAACATCCGCGCCACCTTGATCCCGACGCTCGCCGTCCCCGTCGTGCTGCTCGGCACCTTCGGCGTGCTGTCGCTGTTTGGCTATTCGATCAACACATTGACAATGTTCGGCATGGTGCTGGCGATCGGCCTCTTGGTCGACGACGCGATCGTCGTCGTCGAAAACGTCGAGCGCGTGATGGAGGAGGAAGGTCTTTCGCCGCGCGAGGCGACGATCAAGTCGATGCAGGAAATCACCGGCGCTTTGATCGGCATCGCGACGGTTCTCTCTGCTGTGTTCATTCCGATGGCCTTCTTCTCGGGTTCCGTCGGCGTCATCTACCGGCAGTTCTCGGTGACGATCGTCTCGGCGATGATCCTGTCGGTCATCGTCGCGCTGATCCTCACGCCGGCACTCTGCGCCACCATTCTGAAGAGGCCCGAGCACGGTTCCAAGCAGCGTGGCGCCTTCGGATGGTTCAACCGCAATTTCGAGCGCGCAACGCTTCGCTACCAAAGCGGCATTCACGGCATGATCCGCCTGACGGCGGTCTTCTTGCTGGTTTTCGTGTTGATCGGCGGCGCCGTCGGCTATCTGTTCAACCGCCTGCCGAGCTCGTTCCTGCCGGATGAGGATCAGGGCATCCTCCTGACCGCGATCCAGCTTCCGCCGGGTGCCACGAATTCCCGCACCTGGGCCGTACTTAACACGGTGAAGGACTACTATCTCAACAATGAGAAAGACTATGTCGAAGGCGCTTTCGCCGTCGCCGGTTTCGGCTTCAGCGGTCAGGGCCAGAATGTCGGCATCGTTTTCGTCCGATTGAAGGACTTTGCCGAGCGGAAGACGCCACAATCGAAAGCACAGGCGATTGCCGGCCGCGCCATGGGCGCCTTTTCGAAAATCAAGGATGGCAGCGTCTTTGCGCTCGCGCCGCCGGCCATTCCTGGCTTCGGCAGCTCCAGCGGTTTCGATTTCTTCATCAAGGACATCAACGGCGCAGGCCATGCTAACCTGATCGCCGCCCGCAACCAGTTACTTGGCGCAGCGGCGCAGAATAAGAAGCTCTTCGGCACGCGTCCCAACGGCCAGGAAGACACGCCGCAATATTCGCTGAACATTGATCAGGAAAAGGCGAGCGCGCTGAACATCGCACTCTCCGACATTGACACGACGCTCTCGACCGCCTGGGGCGGTACCTATGTCAACGACTTCATCGATCGTGGCCGCGTCAAGAAGGTCTATGTTCAGGCAGATAAGAATTTCCGCATGCAGCCGGAGGATTTCGGCCGCTGGTATGTGCGCAATTCCGATGGTGCCATGGTGCCCTTCTCCGCCTTCTCGAAGGGCGAATGGACCTATGGCTCGCCGCGTCTCGAACGCTACAACGGCTCGTCCGCCGTCGAAATCCAGGGTTCCGCCGCTCCCGGCGTCTCCTCCGGCGACGCCATGAACCAGATCGACCAGATCATGGCAAGCTTGCCGCCGGGCTTCAGCCATGAATGGACGAGCCTCTCGGCCCAGGAAAAGCTTTCCGGCAATCAGGCGACCCAGCTCTATGCCATCTCCATCCTGGTCGTCTTCCTGGCGCTGGCCGCCCTCTACGAAAGCTGGTCGATCCCGCTTGCCGTCATGCTGTCGGTGCCGATCGGCATTTTCGGTGCCCTTCTCGCCGCCACCATTTTCGGCCAGTCGAACGACGTCTATTTCAAGGTCGGCCTGCTGACGACCATAGGATTGGCGGCCAAGAACGCCATTCTGATCGTCGAATTCGCGATCGAGCAGCAGGCGAACGGCAAGGATCTGATCCCGGCGACGCTGGAAGCGGCCCGTCAGCGCCTTCGACCGATCCTGATGACCTCGCTCGCCTTCATCCTCGGCGTGATGCCGCTGGCGATCGCCAACGGCGCAGGCTCCGGCAGCCAGAACTCGATCGGCATCGGCGTCATGGGCGGCATGATCTCGGCGACCGTACTCGGCATCTTCTTCATCCCCTTGCTCTTCGTCTCCGTGCGTCGCATCTTCAAGGGCGGGAAGCGGCCGACAAGCACCACTACATCCGAGCCAACCCCGGACACGGCGCACTAGAGCGGTTCAGCGTTTCACGGAATCGCTTTCCCGCTCTACACCTTTGTTTTTACGCATTCCGGACGGAAAACCGCTTCGCACTTTTCCTGGAATTGCTTTAAGAAGCGTCACTTGCATGGCTTTTAAGGGAGGAGAATGCTGTGATCAGGGCTTTGATGATCGAGGCGGAAAACGTGACGCGCTTCCACGAAGTCCCGGAAGGACCGTTGGGCGCCGGCCAGGTCCGCGTCGGTGTCCGGCACATCGGGCTCTGCGGCAGCGACCTCAACACCTTCAAGGGCCTCAACCCGCTAGTGAAGCTGCCGCGCATTCCCGGCCATGAAATCGGCGGCGAGATCCTTGCCGTCGGCCCCGGTGTTGATCCCGCCTATGCACTCGGCCGCCGTGTCATCGTCATGCCCTATACCAATTGCGGCGAATGCACCTCCTGCCGCAAGGGCCGGCTCAATGCCTGCCGCTACAACAAGACGCTCGGCGTGCAGCAGGATGGCGGTCTGGCCGAGGAGATCGTGCTGCCGGCTGAAAAGCTGATCCTCAACGATACGCTGCCGCCGCGCCATCTGGCTTTGGTCGAGCCGCTGTCCGTCGGCTTTCACGCGGTCGAACGTGGGCGAGTGGCGAAAGGCGATCGCGTCGTTGTGCTTGGCTGCGGCATGATCGGCATGGGCGTCTTGATCGCCGCCGTCGCTCGCGGCGCCGAGGTCATCGCCGTCGATCTCAGCGAGGAGAAACGTGCGCTTGCCCGGCAGTTCGGCGCCGTCGAGGCGATCGATGCGGGCAGCGAGGATGTCGTCGCCAGGGTCAGCGAACTGACGGGTGACGATGGCGTGGATGTCGCTTTCGAGGCGGTCGGCCTGCCCGCGACCTTCACCCAAGCCATCGATCTCGCCTGCTTTGGCGGCCGTGTCGTCTATGTCGGCTATTCCAAGGCGCCGGTCACCTACCAGACACAATTCTTCAACCTGAAGGAACTCGACATCATGGGCTCCCGCAACGCCCTGATGCGCGATTTTCAAAACGTCATCAGCCATCTCGAGGAGATCGGCGATAAGGCCAACGCGCTGATCTCGAAGGTCTTCCCTTTTGAAGAAGCGGAAAAAGCGCTTCCCTATTGGGACGGCCACCGCAATGCGCTCAAGATTGTGATTGAACGCGGCGCCTGACACTCACACGCTTCCAAAGTAACCCAATCATGCCGACGTCGAGGACATCGGCGTCTCTGCCGGTTGCTTCGTCGACCACCGGCTGTGCAGCTTTGCCAGCATCAGGTAGATGATTGGCGTCGTGTAGAGTGTCAGCACCTGCGAGACGATCAGGCCGCCGACGATGGTGATGCCGAGGGGACGGCGGAGTTCGGCGCCGGGGCCGGTGGCGATGATCAGCGGGATGGCGCCCATCAAGGCGGCGAGCGTGGTCATCAGGATCGGCCGGAAGCGTTTCAGGCAAGCCTCGTAGATCGCCTCTTCCGACGGAAGGCCGAGCTTGCGTTCGCCCTGCAGCGCGAAATCCACCATCATGATGCCGTTCTTCTTGACGATGCCGATCAGAAGGATGATGCCGATGAACGCAATGATCGTCAGTTCCGTGCCGCTGATGACCAGCGCCAGCAGCGCCCCGAGCCCGGCTGATGGTAGCGTCGAGATGATCGTCAACGGGTGCGCCAGGCTCTCGTAGAGGATCCCGAGGACGATATAGACCGTCAGCAGCGCCGCCAGGAGCAACAGCGGCTGGCTGCTCGAAGATTGCGTGATGCTGGCCGCATCGCCGGCAAAATCCGCATGCAGCGTATCCGGCAGATGCATTTGGAGCACCGCCTGTTGAATGGCATCGTTTGCTGCCTCCAGCGTGGTATTGAGCGCCAGATTGTAGGAGATGGTGACGGAAGGATATTGCCCCTGATGATTGACCACCAGCGGCGCCAGAGTCCGTTCGACCGAGGCCACCGCACTGAGCGGGATCTGGATGCCGCCAGACGCCGGCACGTAAAGCTTGGAAATATCATTGGGATCGCGGGCATAGCTGGGATCGGCCTCCAGCACCACGCGATATTGATTGCGCTGGGTATAGATGGTCGACACCTGCCGCTGCGCGAAGGCGTTGTTGAGCGCCGCGTCGATCGACTGGATGCTGACGCCGAGCCGCGAGGCTTCATCACGATTGATATTGACCGTCGCCTGCAAGCCGTTCGGCTGCCGGTCGGTAGCGACATCGGTCAGCCCCGGCAGCGTCTGCAGGCGTGCCAGCACTTTCGGCGCCCAATCCACCAGCTCGTCGTAATTCGCGCCCCAGAGCGTGAACTGATATTGCGACTGCGATTGGCGCCCGCCGGCGCGAATATCGACCGGCGAAAACAGGAAGGTGCTGAGACCGGGAATGGCCATCAGTTGCTTGCGCAGCCGGTCTATCACCTCGGAGGTCGAGACGCGTTCCGATTCGGGCTTCAGAGAAATGAACAATTGCCCGCGATTGATCGAGCTGGAAAACCCGCCGCCGCCCACGGACGAGCCGACACCGGAGACGGCGGGATCCCTGCCAACGAGATCGGCCGCCTGCTGCTGCAGCTTGACCATGGCGGGATAGGAGATGTCGGTCGCCGCCTGCGTACCGCCCTGGATGAAGCCGGTATCATCCTGCGGAATGAAGCCCTTCGGTACCTTGATATAGAGATAGGCTGATATGACGACGCAAGCGAGGATGACGAGGACGGAGAGCACGCGATGATGCAGCACCGCCTTCAGCGTCCGGCCGTAGAAATTGGTGATTGCGCCGAGCGTTCCTTCGACGATCCGGCCGAACAGGCCCGGTCGAGCCTCCATGTCGCGCGCCCGCAGCCGGTGGCCGCAGATCATCGGCGTCAGCGTCAGGGATACCAGGGTCGAGACGACGATGGTGAAACCGAGCGTCAGCGAGAAAGTCTGGAAGAAGCGGCCGACGATGCCGCCCATGAAGAACAGGGGAATGAAGGCGGCAAGCAGTGAAAGGCTGATCGAAACGACCGTGAAGCCGATCTGTTTCGCGCCCTCAAGTGCGGCCCGCATCGGCTTCATGCCGGTTTCGAGATTGGCATAGATGTTCTCGATCATCACGATGGCATCGTCGACGACGAAGCCGACGGAAACGGCAAGCGCCATCAGCGACAGATTGTCGATCGACAGCCCGAAAAGCCACATGGCGGCGAAAGTGCCGCAGAGCGACAACGGCACGGTGACCCCGGCTGCGAAAGTCGTCGTAGCGCGCCGCAGGAAGACGAAGACCACGGCCATGACCAGGCAGATGGTGGCAAGCAGCGTCCATTGCATATCGGTGACGCTGGCATGGATCGTCGTGGTGCGGTCGGAAAGAACCGAGATGTGGACACCGGACGGAATGAGGCTCTGCAATTCGGGGATCAGCGCCTTGACGCCATCCACCGTGGCAATGACGTTGGCGTTCGCTTCCTTGGTGATGTTGAGCAGCACGGCCGGTTTGCCGTCATACCAGGCATCCGAGCGGCTATTGCGCACGCCGGGCTCGACGGTGGCGATATCGGAGAGACGAACGGCCGTGCCGTCGCCGCTCTGCACGATGATCCGGCCATAATCTTCCGGCGTCCGAAGCTGGCCATTCATGGAAATGGAGAAGGCGGCGCTGTTGCCGTCGATCGAGCCGATGGGGCCGAGCACATTGGCGTTGACGATTGCCGTGCGAACGCTGTCCAGCGACAGACCCATGGCGGAGAGCCTATCGGGATCGAGCCTGACGCGCACGGCCGGCTGGTCGGCGCCGCTGACCGTGACGCCGCCGACGCCGTCCACCTGCGAGATGCGCTGCACCACCACGGTATCGGCCGCGTCATAGATGGCGCTCGGCGACACATTGTCCGATGTCAGCGCCAGGATCAGCACAGGCGCCGCCGCCGGGTTGATCTTGCGGAAGGAAGGCAAGGTCGGCAGATCGCCGGGCAGGTCGGTCGCCGCCGCGTTCAGCGCTGCCTGCACGTCCTGCGCCGCGCCGTCGACGCTGCGCGACAGATCGAATTGCGCGACGATGCTGCTCGATCCAAGCGAACTGACCGAAGTCAACTGCGTGATGCCGGCAATCGTGCCGAGATGTCGCTCCAGCGGCGCCGCGACGCTTGCCGCCATGCTGGCCGGGTCGGCGCCGGGACGGCTGGCGGAAATGACGATCGTCGGCAGATCGACAGTCGGCAGGCTCGCCACCGGCAGGAAGCGATAGGAAACGATGCCGAGGATCATCAGCCCGATCGCCAGAAGCGTCGTTCCGACAGGACGTTTGATGAAAGGCTCGGAGAGGCTCATGTCCCGCCACCCGCGACTTCGTCCAGTTCCGGAGCCGGCGTGCCCGTCGGACGCCCGACGATCCGGGCACGCAGGCTTTCGAAAGCAAGATAGATCACCGGCGTCGTATAGAGCGTCAGAAGCTGCGACAGCACCAGGCCGCCGATGATGGTGATGCCGAGCGGGATGCGCAGCTCCGCTCCGGTACCTTGCGCCAACGCCAATGGCAGTGCGCCGAAGAGCGCCGCAAGCGTCGTCATCATGATCGGGCGGAAACGCAGGATCGAGGCTTTCAGGATCGCCTCGCGCGGCGCCAACCCCTCCTTGCGTTCGGCCTCCAGCGCGAAGTCGATCATCATGATCGCGTTCTTCTTCACGATACCCATCAGCAGCACGATGCCGATCAGTGCGATGATCGACAGGTCCTGTCCGAACAGCATCAATGCCAGCAGCGCACCGACGCCCGCAGACGGCAAAGTCGACAGGATCGTCACGGGATGCACGGCGCTCTCGTAAAGCAGGCCAAGGACAATATAGATCGTCACGACAGCCGCCAGGATCAGCCAGGGCTCGCCCGCAAGCGACGAGGCAAATTCCTCTGCATCGCCGGAATAATTGCGCTGGATCGAACTTGGCATGCCGATATCGCGCTCCGCCGCCTGAATCTCGGTGACGGCTTCACTCAGCGACGCGCCCTTGGCGAGATCGAAACTGAGCGTCACGGCCGGAAACTGTTCGTCATGGCTGATGACCAACGGCGCCGTCATGAACGACGCCGTCGTAAAGGCGTTGAGCGGCACCTGTGTATCGCTGGCGCCGGCGACGTAGAGCTTGTCAAGAGATTTCGGATCGGACTGATATTGCGGTGCAGCCTCGAGGATGACGCGATACTGATTGACTTGCCCATAGATCGTGGCGATCTGGCGCTGGCCGAAAGCGTCGTTCAGCGTGTCGCTGACGGCCTGCATCGAGACGCCGAGTCGCGAAGCGGTTTCGCGGTCGACATTGACGAAGATGCGGCCGCCGCCCATCTCGACTTCCGAGGCGACGTCGATCAGCTTCGGGCTCTGCTGCAGCCGCTGCGCCAGTTTTTCCGCCCAGTCCACCACCGTCGCCGTATCCGTGCCGGTCAGCGTATATTGATAGGGTGCGCGGCTGACGCGCGTGCTGATCGAGATGCCTCGCACGCTCTGGAACGTAACGTGGATGCCGGGCAGATCGGCCACTTCGCCACGCATGCGGTCGATGATATCGGCCGCCGACGCCGCGCGCTGGCTCCTGGGCTTCAGTACCAGGCTGAGATTGCCGGTGTTGGGCGTCAGGTTGCTGGCGCTGGTGCCAACAACCGAGACGATACCGGTTACATCAGGGTCTTTGCGTAACCGCTCGGCCACGATCTCCTGCGTCTGCTTCATCGCTTCGAAGGAGATGGTCGGCTCGGTTTCGACGACGGCGGTGATCAGGCCGGTATCCTGCGGCGGCAGGAAGCCTTTCGGAATGACAATGTAAAGCGCGATCGTAGCGGCAAGCGTCGCCACCGTGACCAGCAGCATGAATCCACTGCGGTCCACCGCCCAGACGAGGCTGCGACGGTAGCCTTCGACCAGCCGTCCCATGCCGCGATCGGTGCCCGCCAGCAAACCGCCGCGATGCTCCTTCGGCTTGCGCAGGATGCGGGCGCACATCATGGGCGTCAACGTCAGCGAAATCACCGCCGACACCACCACGGCGATGGTCAGCGTCAATGCGAACTCGCGGAACATACGCCCGACGATGCCGGTCATGAACAGCAGCGGGATGAAGACGGCGATCAGCGAGAAGGTCAGCGAGATGATGGTGAAGCCGATCTCGCCGGCGCCCTTCAGCGCCGCCTGCATCGGGCTCTCGCCCTCCTCGATATGGCGGGCGATGTTCTCGATCATCACGATGGCGTCGTCGACGACGAAGCCAGTGCCAATGGTGAGCGCCATCAGCGATAGATTGTCGAGGCTGAAGCCGGCGAACCACATGACGCCGAAAGTCGCGATCAGCGACAGTGGCAAGGCCACACCGGCGATGAAGGTCGCCGTCACCGTCCGCAGGAATAGCAGGACGACGAGGATGACCAGGCCGATGCTGACGACGAGCGTCCATTGCACATCATGGATCGAAGCGCGGATCGTCTCGGTGCGGTCGTTGACGATGTCAAGCGAGATACCGGCCGGCAGCGCCTGCTTCAGCCGCGGGATCTGCTTCTGCACGCCCTCGACCGTCTGGATGACGTTGGCGCCCGGCTGGCGCATGATGTCGAGGATGACAGCCGGCTGACCCTGATACCAGGCGCCGACACGGTTGTTCTCCAGCCCTTCGACGACGGTGGCGACATCCTTCAACTGCACCGGCGCATTGTTGCGATAGGCGACGATCACGGACTTGTAGATGTCGGGATCGACGATCTGATCATTGGCGGCGAGCGTGAAGCTCTGCTGCGTGCCGTCGAGCGCACCTTTGGCGCCGGCAACGCTGGCATTGGTGATCGCGGTGCGCAGATCCTCCAGCGCCAGACCATAAGAGGCAAGCCGCGGCAGGTCGGCCTGAATGCGGATCGCCGGCTTGACGCCGCCCTGGATGTTGACATCGCCGACCCCTGAGACTTCGCTTAGTCGCTGTGCCATCATCGTATCGGCGAAATCGCTGAGTTCGCGGATCGAATAGCTGTTGGAGCGCAGCGCCAGCGTGACGATCGGCGTATCGGCGGGGTTCACCTTCGAATAGGTCGGCGGATAGGGCAACGTGCGCGGCAATGTCGAACCGGCGGCATTGATCGCCGCCTGCACATCCTGGGCCGCGCCATCGATATCGCGGCCGAGATCGAACTGCAGGGTGATCTGGCTGATGCCGAAGGCACTCGAGGAGGTCATCGACGCCAACGACGGGATCTGCCCGAGCGGCCGCTCCAGCGGCGCGGTCACCAATGCCGCCATCGTATCGGGATCGGCGCCCGGCAGTTGCGTCGTCACCTGGATCGTCGGAAAATCCACCTGCGGCAGCGGAGCGACCGGAAGGAAGAGAAAGCCGAGAATGCCGCCCAACAGCACCGCGACCCCGAGAAGCGAGGTGGCGACAGGCCTGGAGATGAAGAGCGACGAGACGTTCATTGCTGTTGAGTTGACGTAGCGGGTGGATTGGTGGAAGCGGCATCGCCCCCGCCGGTATTGGCGTTGGGATTGGCATCATTGCCGCCGGCACCATCCGCCTTCTGCCTGCGGTGACCACCATTGCCACCGCCCTGGCCATTATGCTGGCGATGCGGCCGCTGGCCATCACTGGCCGTATTGCCGTTGGTTTGGGTCTGATTGGTTTGGTTTGCGTTTTCGGCAACCGGCTGCCCATCGACCGCGGGCGTCGTTGCAGGCGGTGCGCCCGCGCCGGCCCCTTCGGAAATCTGTACTTTCGAACCGTCCTGTAGGCGCGCAAAGCCCGTCGTCACCACCTTGTCGCCCGGGGCTACGCCATCGGCGATGACGGCCTGTACATCGTCCTGCTGGCGCACCGTTACCGGCTTCATGGCAACCGTTTGATCCTGTCGGACGATGTAGACAAAGGTGCCGTTCGGGCCACGCTGCACGGCAGCGGTCGGAATGACCGTCACGCCCTTCAGCGTCTCGACCAGCAGGCGGGCGTTGACGAAGGCGCCGGGCCAGAGCGCCAGCTTGTCGTTCGGAAAATTGGCCTTCAGCTTCACCGTACCCGTGGTCGGATCGACCTGGTTGTCGACCACCGCCAGCGTGCCGTTGTCGATCACCGTCTGACCGTTGCTTGCGATCGCCTGGACGGAAAGTGCACCCGCCGCGCTCGCCGCATTGACGCGGGCAAGCTGCTGCTGCGGAATGGAGAACAGGATGGAAATCGGCTTGATTTGCGACAGCGTCACGATGCCCGTTGCATCGGACGAACTGACGAGATTGCCGACATCGACATTGCGGATGCCGGTGCGTCCGTGGATCGGCGCCTCGATCGTCGTATAGTCGAGCCTCGCCTGCGCGCTTTCGATGGCTGCCTGGTCGGACTGGATCGCCGCCGTATATTGCGCCACAAGCGATATCTGGGTATCGACCTGCTGCTGCGTGCCCGAAGCGCTCTGCACCATGCGCTGAAAACGATCGAGATCGCGTTTCGCGCCGGCCAGCAATGCCTCGTCCTGCGCCTTCTTGCCAATGGCCTGGTCGAGCTGGGCCTTATAGACGGCATCGTCGATGCGGGCGATGACGTCGCCCTTCTTGATGTCCTGGCCTTCCTCGAAACCGATTTCGACAATCTTGCCGCTGACTTGGGCGCGAACCGTCACCGTGTTCAGCGCCTTTACCGAGCCGACACCGTCGATATAGACCGGGACGTCGGCGGATTTCGCATCCGCCGCCAGCACTGGAACCGGACCGGTGAATTGCGAAAGACTGCCACGCCGCCGTCCGCCGCCTTGGCCAAAACCCAGCCCCTGATTGCCACGGTGTTCGCCCTGGGCCTGCTCGCCGGGCGCGGCCGCGCTCTGATAGCCGAGCAGACGCTCGGCACTGCCAAGCCAGCGATCGCGTGTCACATAGGCGCCGTAGGCCACGGCGCCAATCACTGCTACCGACATCAGGACCCGAAATGTCCGAGCCATCAACATACCTTCCTTCACAGCTCCGGCTTCAATGATCTACCGGTGCGATATAGGCGCGACTTTAGCTTGCAGCTTGTCGCTTAGGAATTTGGTAGGGCCATTAAATTTTGTCCATTTTTGTGTGGCTTAGCGCAACAAACTGTTACATTGGACGAAAACCAGGGTTGTGGTTGCAAATGAGCAAAGGCACACCATGTCCTCGCTGTCTTACAAACTCTGAGCGACGCTTATGGTTCGGGCAGCCGCTGGACGAGATCATTCCCGCCGTCGTCGGCATACTGGAAAATGGCTCCTGCCAAGCCGCGCAGCCATCGATTATCCAACGAATGCGGGCTGAAAATCAGGCAACAGGGGCCGCGAGGGCAGGCATCACAGCCTTTTCAGCAGATCCAACAACCCGCCATCGCAACCACGGCGGCCGATGACCGACAGCCCTACCGGTCCGCCGTCCATCTTCCCTGCCGGCATGGAAATCTGCGGCAGGCTGGCATGGCCGGCGATGGAGAGGAGGCCTATGGCCTGCTGCCGGTAGGCGTCGAATATCTCTTGCGATGAATCCCTGCGCGGCGCAGGACCCGGGCCCGTGGGGATGATCATCCCCAAACCGCCGGCAAGTGCCGCGTCCATTGCAGTAGCAATTTCGTGGCGCACCGCATCGACCTTGGCAAAGGTCTCGTCGCTGACGGATCGCGCCACGGCGAAACGCGCGGCGATGTCAGGCCCGAGGTCGACATCATGCGCCTCGATCCAGCCGCCCAGCGCTTTCCATGCATCATAGCCCTGCCAGAAGCGAAAGGCTTCTGACCTTTCTTCCGGCCCGACGATCGGCAACGGATCGGTAACGGTTTTGTCGAACAACGCCGCGATCTTTTCCGCCATCGGCCGCAGCAATGCGGCAAGTCCCGGATCGACGCCCGTCCAGATATCCGAAGGCAGCCAGGCCGTCGAAAAATTCGCCTCGCCGGCAAGACCAAGGGCGCGACCGACGCGAACCAGCGTTTCGACATCGCGGGCAAACCAGCCAAGCGTATCGAAACCGGGGCTGAGCGGCACCACGCCGCCCATGTCGATCGCCCCATGACTGGGCCGCATGCCGAAAATACCGTTGAAGGAGGCCGGCAGCCGTACCGAGCCGCCGGTATCCGTCCCCAGCGCGAATTCCACCAGGCCGGCGGCGACCGCCGCAGCCGAGCCGGAAGAGGAACCACCCGGCACACGGTCGGGCGCCGCGCTGTTCAGCGGCGTGCCGTAATGCGCGTTGGTGCCCATCAGACTATAGGCAAATTCATCCATATGCGTCTTGCCGGCGAGCACTGCCCCCTCTGCCAGCAGCCGGGCGACGACAGGCGCATGCGCTGCCGCCGGGCCATGGGCGCGCCGCCAGATCGGATTGCCGTTGCCGGTGATCCGCCCTTCGACATCGATATTGTCCTTGGCAGCAAAGGTCAGCCCCGCCAACGAGCCGCTATTCGTGGCGCGGACGGGTTGTGCGAAGAGCTCGATGAAGGCATTGGCGGTATCGATCAGAGGCATTGGGTGCATGTCCGTGAAGGCGGGAATATCAGGCTAGCCGCATTCCGTCCTTCTAACAATGACGGCACTACCTTCCGATGAGCAATCTAGCGCTCACCGCATCAAAGGACACCCCATCCGCGATAGCGCCCGCGTCCGGTCATCTCGCGCACACCGAGTTCCGTCACCAGATTGAGGGCACCACGGGAAGTGACGCCGACATGGCGGGCAACCATGCTGGCGGAGACGATGGGCCGGGAAAGCACGATCTCGATGACGCCGGGCAAACTGCTGTTCGACCGCCGATCCTTGAGCCGCTGTTCCATCTGTATCTTGGCGAGCGACAGGCGATCGAGCTCCTTCAGCCCCGCTTCGGCCGATAGTGCCATGGCTTCGAGAAAAGCGGTCAATCGCATGGTGCCATCCGGCGAGCGGCGGCGCTCCCGCCGTACGGACTTCAGCCCGGTATTGAGGCAGAAGAGGTGCGACGTGACTTTGCCGCGACTGCGAAGATAGGCGCTGACGAGCAGGCTGCCGAGCCAATGCTGCCGCCGCAGCGGCTCGATCCGCTCCCATGCATCGAACAGCACGGCGCCACCCAAAGCCGGCGGCAGGAGATCGGCCTGGTGGATGACGGCGCGCCAGGTCTCCAGCCGCTCGTTCTCGTTCCAGTCGTCGTCACGGATCAGGCCGAGCGGATCGTCTGCCATCACCGTCCTGGCTTCGGGAATCTTTCCATCCAGCACCTGGCCGGAGCGGGCGATGACGGCATCGATCTCGGCAAAGTCCATGCCGAAATCATCATCATCGTCATCCTCCTCCTCTTCCATTTCGGCCGTCTCGATAGAGATGGGGCGCGGAGTGGCCGTTTCCTCGGCGTCGCCGACGTCGCCGCGCAGGGCGGCAATGCCGGCCATTCCCAGCCCCCAGTCCGGCTCGGCGCTCCACAGCCGTCGCCGGGCGCGCAGCACGGCATGCGCAATGACCAGCTCATGCGTCGGCGCGCGAGCGTCGACATGTGCATCATGCAGTACCAGATCCTCGACGTGCACCAGTTCGCCGCCAACCCAGAGCGCGCCAACGGCATCGAAAAAATGCCCGCGCTCACGAAAACCGTTGCCGACAGCATGCCGCAACGCTCGCTCATCCAGCCGCGCCAGCATATCCTCTGCCCTGGTCATCGCGGGCAGAAGTGTCGTCAGCGGCAAGTTGGCAAGATCATATCGCATTGGAATCCCATGATTGATTTGATCTAACGGAAGTTAACACCCTTGACGGCATCGGGATAGAAAGCAGCCTCTTTCAACTGTGGACGGTACTTCCCATTTTCCTCTTGACCTTCCAGTAACAGGAAGGTTCATAAATCTAGCCACGCTCGCTTCCAAGCGCTGGAGTTTCCGATGGCATTCCACGACGAACATGACCACCACCATCATCATCACGATGCGCCACAGGATGCGGTGATCCGCGATCCCGTCTGCGGCATGACCGTCGATCCCAAGGCGGGCAAACCATCGCTGGACTATCGTGGCCATACATTCCACTTCTGCAGCGAAGGTTGCCGCGACAAATTCGAAGCAACGCCCGAAAATTACCTGACGGCCAAAGACCCGGTTTGCGGCATGGATGTCGACCGCGCCACCGCGCGACATTTCCTGAAGCATGAGGGCGAGAAATTCTATTTTTGCTCCGCAGACTGCAAAGCAAAATTCGAAGCCGAGCCGGCGGCCTATCTTGGTGACGAAAAGCCAACACCGAGGCCGATGCCGAAGGGCACGCTCTATACGTGCCCAATGCACCCCGAGGTGATCAGCGATCATCCCGGCGATTGCCCGATATGCGGCATGGCCCTCGAACCGATGGGGGTGCCAGCCGCCGATAAAGGCCCGAACCCGGAGCTTGTCGATTTCACACGACGCCTCTGGATGAGCGCTGCCCTGTCGCTGCCGCTGTTGATCCTCACTATGGGGCCGATGTTCGGCCTCCCTCTGCGCGACCAAATCGGCGAGCCCACCGCCACCTGGATCGAGCTGGCGCTCGCGACCCCGGTCGTGCTCTGGGCCGCTCTCCCCTTCTTCCGCCGGGCGTGGAATTCAGTTCGCAACCGCAGCCCCAACATGTGGACCCTGATCGGCCTCGGCGTCGGCACGGCCTATCTCTACAGCCTCGTGGCGACGCTTGTGCCCGGCATTTTCCCTATGAGCTTTCGCGGCCATGGCGAGGCTGTGCCCGTTTATTTCGAAGCCGCTGCGGTCATCGTCGCCCTGATATTTGTCGGCCAGGTGCTGGAGCTGAAGGCGCGCGAGCGCACCGGCTCGGCGATCCGCGCGCTGCTCGACCTCGCGCCCAAGACCGCCCGCCGCATTGGCGCCGACGGCAACGAGACGGATGTGCCTCTCGATCATGTCCAGACCGGCGACCGACTGCGCATTCGGCCCGGCGAGCGCGTGCCGGTAGACGGCTCCGTTGCCGAGGGACAGTCGACCATCGACGAATCGATGATCACGGGCGAGCCGCTCCCGGTCGAAAAGACCGAAGGCGATGCGCTGACCGGCGGTACGATCAACAAGAACGGCACGCTGATCATGATCGCCGAAAAGGTCGGCGTGGAAACGACGCTGTCGCGCATCGTCGAGTTGGTCGCCAAGGCGCAGCGGTCCCGCGCGCCGATCCAGACGATGGTGGATCGTGTTTCGGCGGTCTTCGTGCCCGCCGTCGTGGTTGCCGCCATCATCGCCTTTGCGGTCTGGGCCTTTGTCGGACCGGAGCCGAGGCTGGCGCATGCACTGCTCGCCGCCGTCGCCGTCCTGATCATCGCCTGCCCCTGCGCATTGGGGCTTGCCACGCCGATGTCGATCATGATCGCCACCGGCCGAGGCGCGCAGGAGGGTGTGCTGGTGCGCGACGCCGAGGCGCTGGAGCGCTTCGCCAAGGTCGACACGCTGATCGTCGACAAGACCGGCACATTGACCGAGGGCAGGCCAAACCTGACCGATGTCGTCCCCGCCGCCGGCGTCGACGAAGCGCGCCTGCTGTCGCTCGCAGCCAGCCTGGAACGCGGCTCCGAACATCCACTGGCCGAAGCGATCGTAACCGGCGCACAGGAGCGCGGCGCGCGCCTTGTCGATATATCCGGCTTCGCGGCAAAGACCGGTAAGGGCGTCGAGGGCCGCGCCGGCGATACGGCGATCGCCCTCGGCAATGTCCCGATGATGGCCGATCTCGGCGTTGCGACCGACGCGCTGCAGGCTGAAACCGAGCGTCTGCGCGGTGAAGGCAAGACCGTGATGTTCGTCGCCTTCGATGGCCGGTTGGCCGGCATCGTCGCCGTTGCCGACCGGATCAAGCCGACGACAGCGGCCGCCATCAAGGCGCTGCACGATAGCGGGCTGAAGATCATCATGGCAACGGGCGACAACGCCCAGACCGCCAAGGCCGTCGCTGCGCGTCTCGGCATCGACGAAATCCGCGCCGATATGTTGCCTGAAGGGAAGAAAACGCTGATCGACGAGCTGCGGGCCAAGGGCAAGGTGGTCGCCATGGCCGGTGACGGTGTCAACGATGCGCCGGCGCTGGCCGCAGCCGATGTCGGCATCGCCATGGGCACCGGCGCCGATGTCGCGATGGAAAGCGCTGGTATCACCCTGGTGAAGGGTGATCTCAACGGCATCGTCCGGGCACGGCACCTTTCGGAAGCCACGATCCGCAACATCAAACAAAACCTGGCCTTCGCCTTCGGCTATAATGCTCTCGGCGTGCCGCTTGCTGCCGGTGTGCTCTATCCAGTCTTCGGCCTGCTTCTGTCGCCGATGATCGCGGCGGCGGCCATGAGCCTGTCCTCGGTCTCGGTCATCGCCAACGCGCTGCGGCTGAGACTAGAGCATCCCGCTTTCAGGCGGAACCGCCTGTAAGCGGATAAGATGCTCTAGATTCAAAAGACTAGAGCGACCTTTGTGCGTTCAAACGAACGCACGGCGCTCTACCGAAATAAGGAGGGTTCACATGAATATCGGCGAAGCATCGGGCCGCTCCGGCCTGCCGGCAAAGACAATCCGTTACTACGAGGATATCGGCCTGATCCGCCCCGATCGAGGCGACAACGGCTACCGCGACTATGGCTCCGACGACGTGCACAAGCTACGCTTCCTGCACCGCTCCCGCAGCCTCGGCTTCTCCGTCGACGAGTGCCGGCAACTGCTGGCCCTCTACGAAGACAAAAGCCGTGCCAGCGCCGACGTCAAGGAAATCGCCACATCGAAGCTCACCGAGATCGACCGCAAGATCCGCGAACTGACCGAGCTGCGCCGCACGCTGGAACATCTCGTGCATGCCTGCCAGGGCAATGAGCGGCCGGACTGCCCGATCCTAGAGGAGCTATCGGAGGGGTGAGAATTTTTGGCGGCGGGTCAGGCGAATACATCAACGCAGCGGCAATGTGCCTGGCCCCTCACCCCAGCCCTCTCCCCCGCAAGCGGGGCGAGGGAGCTTAAGGTGCCTCGCGCCACCCTCGGTCAGCGGAGCGAAGAGGCTCGTTATTTTGCGCCGTCGTCCCTTCTCCCCGCATGAGCGGGGAGAAGGCTAGGATGAGGGGCCAGGCACGCAAGCGCGGCATCGGCAGACGTACCTGACTTGCCCCGATCCACTCACCCAACCAGACCCCTCGCAATCGCCGTCGCAGATGCGGAGTACTGCGACGCTGCGCACAGCGCCCTGGCGCGGCAGCGCATGCAGCGGCGTCACGATCGGAAAATAACGCACAGATTTGACTGGCAAGAACCACTAAGTATTATCGCATTACGCGAGGATCTACCTCCGAATGAACTTGGGGGTGTGATTTGATCGTCAGCCTGCTGGTGCCGTACACGATCGGTTTCTTTCTCGTCGCTCTTATCGAGCGAGCATGGCCTCTGATGCTAGTCTCTCTTTCACTGATTGCGGCGTGCCTTTCGATGATTTTGGGGAGCAGCTTTGAAGGGGCCGGCTCCGCGCTAGTTTTACCCACGCTTGTTGCTCTGATGCTCGGCATTTTTGGCGGATTCTTGGGCCGGGCATTGGCAATCGCCGGCGAATTCGAAACCGCAACCAAGACCTTAGTGATTACGTTCCTTAGCATAATCGGCATAATTGGCCTGCTCATTGCGCTAACAACATAATCCGCTCCCCTATCGTGGTGTTGGCAGCAGGATTCTTCTCACCCAACCCGCTCCACCGCAATCGCCGTCGCCTCGCCGCCGCCGATGCAGAGTGCGGCGACACCTCGCGTTGCACCCTGGCGCTCCAGCGCGTGCAGCAGCGTTACGATCAGCCGCGCGCCCGTAGCTCCGATCGGATGGCCCAGCGCACAGGCGCCTCCGTTGACGTTGAGGCGGTCGCGGGCAATGCCGAGATCCTTGGCGGCGGCCATGGCGACGACGGCGAAGGCTTCGTTGATCTCGAAGAGGTCGACATCGCCGACCTTCCAGCCGGTCTTGTCCAACACCTTGCGGATCGCCGGAATCGGCGCGGTCGTGTACCACGCCGGCTCCTGGCTATGGGTGGCATGCGCCTTGATCTCGGCGAGGATCGGCAGTCCCTCACGCTCGGCGATCGAGCGCCGCGTCAGCACCAGCGCAGCCGCGCCGTCCGCATTGGCCGAGGCACTGGCTGCGGTGATGGTACCGTCCTTGCGGAAGGCCGGCTTCAGCGCGGGGATTTTTTCCGGCGAGACTTTCTGCGGATGCTCATCCTTAGCGATCGTCACCGGTCCGCCCTTGGCAGCAACGGAAATCGGCGTGATCTCGGCCTCGAATGCCCCCGTCTCAATCGCCTTGCGCGCCCGCGTCAACGTTTCGACGGCATAGGCATCCTGATCGCCACGGCTAAACTGATAGGCTTCGACGGCCAGCTCGCCGAAGTCGCCCATCGAACGGCCTTTTTCATAGGCGTCTTCCAGCCCGTCGAGCATCATGTGGTCGAAAATGCGGTCATGGCCCATGCGATAGCCGCCCCGCGCCTTGGCGAGCAGATAGGGCGCATTCGACATCGACTCCATGCCGCCGGAAACCGCGATCGAGGCGGAACCGGCAAGGATCAGGTCATGCGCCAGCATGGTCGCCTTCATGCCTGAACCGCAGACCTTGTTGATCGTGGTGGCGCCAACCGCATCCGGCATTCCCGCGCCGCGCGCCGCCTGTCGCGCCGGTGCCTGCCCCTGCCCCGCCGGCAGGACGCAGCCGAACAGCACCTCGTCCACCTTCTCCGCCGACAATCCGGCACGCTCCAAGGCAGCACGGATGACATGGGAGCCGAGTTCCGGCGCCTGCAACGATGACAATTCGCCCTGGAAACGGCCGAGCGGCGTGCGCGTAGCGGAGACGATAACGACAGGATCGGTAACGGACATGATGGCTCCTCGCAATCTGCAAGTTAAGGGATCAAGCTATTGCTATCACGTTAGATGATGTTCGTCATGTAAATATCGCGGAAACATTTCTTAGGACGAAGTGCCCGCTATTGCCCGATCCCGACTACCGCGATGATTGTCCTCCTCGTGGATATATTTTAAGGATATCCATCACTAAAGAAATGGATATCCCATGCCTCTCTACATCAAAGACGATGCCATCGATCGATTGGCCCGGCGCTACCAGGCGCTGACGAAAACGTCCACCAAAACCGAAGCCGTGCGGCTGGCATTGCAAAAGGCGTTGAACGAGGAGCTTGCCAAGCCGTCGCTTGTCGATATCGCCATCACTTTCTGTCGTAACCTGAAGCAAAAGGCCGGCAGCAAGGCGGATGCTCTTTCGGAAGGGGATGCCTGATGTTTGTCGATGCCTCGGTGCTTTCCGCAATGATGACCGATGAGGAAGAAGCCCGCAACTTTGCCGCCCGCATGCAGGCTGCGACCGCGCGCATGACGTCGCCGCTAGCGGTAACCCAGGCGGCGATCAGCGTCGCCGGCCGTCTTGACCTCACAATCGTCGACGCCGGGAATGCGGTCCGGACGTTTCTGGAGCTGATGAACATCCAGCTTCTCGCAATTCCGCCGCGGGCCGCCTTTCTGGCGATCGAAGCTCATGAGCGGTACGGCGAGGGTCGCCATCCGGCGGCTCTCAGCCTCGACGACTGCATGACCTATGCCTGCGCCCGCTATTATCGCCAGCCGCTTCTGTTCCGGAGCGATGCATTCGCCCAGACCGATATCGAGGTGGTCTAACCTGTCTGCTTCGAAACTACTGCCCAGGGCAAAGCGAGGTGGGACCGGCGGCGTATGTGTTCGAAACGCCAACGGCGTTTGGCGCCGCCGCGCATTGCAGCCTCGATATCGCATCGCCCGCTCTGATCGGGCCGGTCACAGACGGATCGGTGTTGATCGTACCATCCGGAAGGATTGCGTCCTTGGAATGGTCAAAATTGCCGACGTCGGTCTGGATTGCCTGTGCGTCGAACGTTGTGGTGCGATGTTTATGCGCCGGCCCCGCCATGGCGACGCTGGACATTCCGATGACGAGGGCCGAAATGGTAAGAGCTTTAAGCAGCATAAGACTGCCTCCCATGGGCGTTGAACCTCTATTCATATGGGAGCCTGTAACCCGATTTACAGCGGCGGGCAGGTCAAATATCGCAATTATTTGAAAGCCATGTTCATGTCTTGATGCGATGCCGCGACACCTCGGCACCCGCATCATGCGGCAAGCGGAGGAAGCGCAGCGACGAGACCGCGCCAATGAGGCAAACGACCAGAAAAGCCCAGTGAAAATCGACAAGGGAAAGCGTCTCTCCGCCATGGATGATGCGCGAGAGATTGAGCACGGCGGCGGCGACGGCAACGCCGAGCAACAGCGAGACCTGCTGCAGCATGCTCGAGAGCGTCGAGGCGGAACTGCGCTGCGCCGCATGGATATCGGCAAAGCCGAGCGTATTCAGCGCCGTGAAGTTCATTGAACGCGACAGGCCAGCAATGAATAGCAGGCAATATATCAGCAGATCCGGCGTCGACGGCGACAGAAACGCGCATCCACCGATGCTGGCCGACGAGATCAGGCCATTGACAACAAGCACGTTGCGGAAGCCGAAGACTTTCAACATCTGCGTGGTGATCGCCTTCATGCCGAGATTGCCCGCGAAGTAGAAGAGCAGATAGGTGCCGGCGTCGATCGCCGTACGCCCGAAGCCGACCTGGAAAAGCAGCGGGATCAGGAAGGGCGTGGCATTGATCGCAACCCGGCTTGCCGTTCCCGCCGAAAGCGTCGACATGGCGAAGGTCTGCACCTTGAAGGCGGAGAGATCGAGCAAGGGCGCATCGACCCTCATGAAATGCCGGGTGGCGATGACGGAGAAAACCACGCCGGCGGCAATGAGCCCGATGCTGGGCGCCAATCCCGTCGTCCCCTGGACCACGAACTCCAGACCGGCCAGCAGGAAGGTCAGCCCCGCCGCCGATTGCAGGAAGCCGATGAAATCGAGCCGCGCGACCTTTTCCTCCCGCTGATCCGGCACGAAGCGCAGGACGAGGCCGAGGCCGATGATCCCGATCGGAATATTGATCAGGAAATTCCAGTGCCAACTGAAATAGGTGGTGATGAAGCTGCCGAGCACCGGGCCGATGACCGGAGCCGTCAGCGCCGGCCAGGTAATCATCGACACGGCATGCACCAGATCGGATTTGCGCGCGTTTTTCAGCACGATGATGCGACCGACCGGCGTCATCAACGCGCTGCCGACGCCCTGTACGGCGCGGGCAATGACGAATTCGAAGAGATTGCCGGAGAGGCCGCAGAACAGCGACGCCACGGTGAAGATGGCGATCGACGCCAAAAACACCCGCCGCGCGCCGTAGCGGTCGCCGGCCCAGCCCGCCAGCGGCACGAAGGCCGCCATCGTCAACAGATAGACCGTAATGCCGATGCTCATCGACACCGGCTGGATGCCGAAGGTCATAGCCATCTGCGGCAATGAGGTCGTGACGATGGTGCCGTCCAGAATCTGCATGAAGAAGGAGACGGCGACGACAAGGGCGATGATGCGGGACTGCCGGCCGAAACTTGCTTCGGAAGGCTGATCTGTGGTCCGGGCAATGGTCATGACATGAAATTTCAGAGAATGGCGTTCAAGGGACCGGGCGCTTCCGGCAACAATCATACGATCATTGAATACGCCCATCGCCATGGATTGCAAAGCCGCAAACCCGCGCCGCAGCCATCAAAAATTGACACGGTGACATAAGAAACCGCGATTCCTGCCGAGTTTACCTAAGCTATATCTCCGCCGACAGCATCCTACGGGCGTCAATCGTCCGAATAGCGCTGCTCCCGCCAGGGATCGCCATACATGTGATAGCCATTCTTCTCCCAGAAGCCGGCCCTGTCGGCACCGATGAGTTCGATGCGGTTCAGCCACTTCGCGCTCTTCCAGAAATAAAGATGTGGCACGACGAGACGCATCGGGCCGCCATGCTCGCCGGTCAATGGCTGGCCCTCCCAGGCAGTGGCGAGGATCGCATCTTCGGCCGCGAAATCCGAAAGAGGGAGGTTGGTGGTGTAGCCGTCATAACTCGTCAGCAGCACATGATGCGCTTCGGCCGTCGGCATAGCGAGATCGAGCATATCGCGCGTCGAAACCCCTTCCCAGCGATTGTCGTAGCGCGACCAGGTCGTCACGCAATGGATGTCGCTGACGCGGGTGCTTTGCTCGATCGCCTGGAAAGCCGCCCAATCGAGGCTGAGCCGCGTTTCCACGAAACCGACCACATCGAGCCGCCAGCTCGACAAGGACACATGTGGCTGCACGCCGAGATCGAGCACCGGCCAGTTCTTGACGAGATGCTGCCCCGGCGGCAGCCGCTCGGTCTCGGGTCGGCTGATGCGCCCCGTCAGAAACTTGCCCTCCGCCGCCCAGCGGCGCTTTGACGTGGTGAGCTTGCTATCGGCGGGGATCTGATCGTCGCTCATGCAGGCATCCTCTCTGCTGCGCAGAAATAGGATAGTCGAGCCGGGTGAGTGTCAAGCCAGGGGCAGTTAATAGCCGACTATATTGCCTCGATGGCGATGCAGAACAGCTCCGCCTTGCCAGAGATCGAGCGCCTTGTGGCGACGTCATTCGAAACAAGAAGGCAATCGCCCGCGGCAAGCACAGCATCGTCAATCTCGACATCGCCGCGATGGCAAAGAACAAGGCTGGTCCCGCCCTCGAAAGCGACTTCGCTATTTCCGTCGACCGAGACACGCCGCACCGAATGCGTAAAGCGCGCCCGCCGCGTCATCACATTGAGATCCGTGATCGTCCCGTCAATCAAAGTTGCCGAAGTTGGCGCATCGGCGGCAAAGGGTAGCGGGTCGCTCGCCTGCGTCAGGCGCTCCGGCCCGCGCCCCTCGATGAAGAGGGTCATACCCTCGCCATCAAGAATGGATAGCGTACGATCGATGCCCGGAAAGACCGAGAACGGCCCATCCGTGGCAACGGTCGCCATGCTGACGCGCCAGTCGAAGTCTGCAAGCCCGGCGCCGTCGGGCGAAACGGCGATCTCCACCGTCTCCCCGCCGCCGTTTTTCCAGGGCATGCGCTTGTGGTCACTGGCGCGCAGCAGCTTCATCTTAGTTCCCCAGGATGGCCGGCAGGCGCAGACCCTGCTTCTTGGCCCAATCGAGGGCGATGTCGTAGCCGGCATCGGCATGGCGCATGACGCCGGTTGCCGGGTCGTTCCAGAGAACGCGCTCCAGGCGCTTGGCCGCATCATCGGTGCCGTCGGCGCAGATGACCATGCCGGAGTGCTGGGAAAAGCCCATGCCGACGCCGCCGCCGTGATGCAGCGATACCCAGGTAGCGCCGGATGCGGTGTTGAGCAGGGCGTTGAGCAGCGGCCAGTCGGAAACGGCATCCGAGCCGTCCTTCATGGCTTCCGTTTCGCGGTTCGGCGAAGCGACCGAGCCAGAGTCCAAATGGTCGCGGCCGATGACGACGGGCGCCTTCAGCTCGCCATTCCTGACCATTTCGTTGAAGGCAAGGCCGAGACGGTGGCGATCGCCGAGACCGACCCAGCAAATGCGTGCCGGCAGACCTTGGAAGGCGATACGCTCGCGCGCCATGTCCAGCCAGTTGTGCAGGTGCTTGTTGTCGGGCAGCAGCTCCTTCACCTTGGCGTCGGTCTTGTAGATATCTTCCGGATCGCCCGAGAGAGCAGCCCAGCGGAAGGGACCGATGCCGCGGCAAAAGAGCGGACGGATATAGGCCGGCACGAAGCCCGGGAAGGCAAAGGCATTTTCGAAGCCTTCATCCTTGGCGACCTGGCGAATGTTGTTGCCGTAGTCGAGCGTCGGCACGCCAGCATCCCAGAAGGCGACCATGGCTTCGACATGCACCTTCATCGAAGCGCGGGCGGCAGCTTCGACGGCTTTCGGATCGCTCTCGCGCTTGGCCCTGTGTTCGGCCACCGTCCAACCGGCCGGCAGATAGCCGTTCAGCGGGTCGTGGGCAGAAGTCTGGTCGGTGACGATATCGGGGCGCGGGCCGCCAGCCTTCATGCGCTTCACCAGTTCCGGGAAGATTTCGGCAGCATTGCCGAGCAGGCCGACAGACTTGGCTTCACCAGCCTTCGTCCACTTGTCGATCAGGGCCAACGCTTCGTCGAGCGTCTTCGCCTTTTCGTCGACATAACGGGTGCGCAGGCGGAAATCGATGCGGGTTTCGTCGGATTCGACGGCGAGGCAGCAGGCACCAGCCATGACGGCGGCCAGCGGCTGTGCGCCGCCCATGCCGCCGAGACCGCCGGTCAGGATCCACTTGCCCTTCAGGTTGCCGTTATAGTGCTGGCGACCGGCCTCGACAAAGGTCTCGTAGGTGCCCTGCACGATGCCCTGCGTGCCGATATATATCCACGAGCCGGCCGTCATCTGGCCGTACATGGCAAGGCCCTTCTTATCCAGCTCGTTGAAGTGATCCCAGGTCGCCCAGTGCGGCACGAGGTTGGAGTTGGCGATCAGCACGCGCGGCGCATCCTTGTGGGTGCGGAATACGGCGACCGGCTTGCCGGACTGCACCAGCAGCGTCTCGTCTTCGTTCAGCGTCTTCAGCGTCGCGGCGATACGGTCGAAATCGTCCCAGGTGCGGGCGGCGCGGCCGATGCCGCCGTAAACGACCAGTTCGTTCGGGTTTTCCGCAACGTCCGGATCAAGGTTGTTCATCAGCATGCGCAGCGGCGCTTCGGTCAACCAGCTCTTGGCGTTGAGCTCCGGGCCGCGAGGGGCGCGGATTTCGCGGATATTATGGCGTGGATTGGTCATGTCATATCTCCAGAGAGGGCAGGATGCCGGCGGATACGGATGCGTTGAGCGTGCCGGAAGCGACGAGGTCACTGGCGGCCTTGAGGTCGTTTGCCATGTAGCGGTCTTCATCCAGCGTAGGCGCTGCGGTACGGATCGTGGCAATGGCAAGGGTCAGCTCGGGACTGGTGGTCAGTGGCGCACGTAGCTCGACGCCCTGTGCGGCCGTCAGCGCCTCGATGCCGACGATGCCGAAGAGATTGTCGGTCATCGGCAGGAGTCGACGGGCGCCATGGCAAGCCATTGACACGTGGTCCTCCTGATTGGCGGAGGTCGGCGTCGAATCGACGGAAGCCGGGTGCGACATCTGCTTGTTTTCTGACATCAGCGCAGCCGACGTCACCTCGGCGATCATCAGTCCGGAGTTCAGACCGGGCTTCTTGGCGAGGAAAGCCGGCAAGCCATAGCTCAGTGCCGGATCGACCAGCAGCGCGATGCGGCGCTGCGAGATCGCGCCGATCTCGCAGACGGCAATCGCGATCTGGTCGGCGGCGAAAGCCACCGGCTCGGCATGGAAGTTGCCGCCGGACACCACGGAATTGTCCGAGAGCACAAGCGGATTGTCGGTGACCGCATTGGCCTCGATTTCAAGCGTGCGGCCGGCCGAACGCAGGAGATCCAGACAGGCGCCGTCGACCTGCGGTTGGCAGCGGATGCAGTAGGGATCCTGAACGCGCTCGTCGCCCTCGATGTGGCTTTGACGGATCACGGAACCGGCAAGCAGGCCGCGGAGGGCAGCGGCGGTATCGATCTGCCCCTTATGGCCACGCAGTGTGTGGATATCAGGATGGAACGGCGCCGAAGAACCCATGGCGGCATCCGTCGACATCGCGCCGGTGATCAACGCTGCCTGCGCGGCGCGATGGGCGCGAAAGAGACCGGCCAGAGCAAGTGCGGTCGAGACCTGCGTGCCGTTGATCAGCGCCAGCCCTTCCTTGGCGGCAAGCACGACCGGCGTCAGTCCAGCCTTTTTCAGCGCGGCAGCGCCGTCCAGCCGTTCACCGGCATAAAAAGCCTCGCCATGCCCCATCATGACAGCGGTCATATGCGCGAGCGGGGCGAGATCGCCGGAAGCGCCGACAGAACCCTTCTCGGGGATGACGGGCACGACGCCCTTTTCCAGCATCGCCTCGATCAACCGCACCAGTTCCAGACGCACGCCGGAAGCGCCGCGGCCAAGCGAGATCAGCTTCAGCGACAGGATAAGGCGAACGACGTTCTCCGGCAGCGGCTGGCCGACGCCGCAGCAATGCGAAAGAATGAGGTTGCGCTGCAGGGTGGCGACGTCGGCGCTGTCGATCTTGATGGAAGCCAGTTTACCGAAGCCGGTATTGATGCCGTAGACCGGCGCATTGCCGGCGGCAATCTCGGCGATACGCGCAGCAGCTTTGAGAATGCCGGCATCGAAGGAGGCATCGAGCTTGGCAGGCTCGCCGGTCCAATAGATCGCGGCCAATTGTTTCAGCGAAACGGAGCCAGGATGGAGAGTGACAGTCATCGGTCGAATCTTTCCCCCTTGAAGATACGGGCGTGGAGCGGATTGAAGCCGATGCGATAGACAAGCTCGGCAGGGCTTTCGATATTCCAGATGGCGAAATCGGCCGATTTGCCGGCCTCCAGCGTGCCGGTCTTGGAAAGCAGGCCGAGCGCACGGGCGCCTTCACGGGTGGCACCCGCGATGCATTCCTCGACCGTCAGGCCGAAGAGGGTTGCTGCCATGTTCATCGTCAGCAGCATGGAGGTCAACGGCGAGGTGCCGGGATTGCAGTCGGTGGCGATGGCGATTGGAACACCCGCCTCGCGCAGCGCCTTGACCGGCGGCTTCTGCTTCTCATGAATGGCGTAGAAGGCGCCGGGCAGAAGGACCGCGACCGTGCCGGCATCCGCCATCGCCTTCACGCCGTCCGCATCGAGATATTCGACATGGTCGGCGGAAAGCGCGCCATAGGAGGCGGCAAGCTTGGCGCCGCCGAGATTGGAAAGCTGCTCGGCATGCAGTTTCACCGGGATGCCAAGCGACTTGGCAAGATCGAAGACGCGGGCAATCTCAGCCGGCGAAAAGGCGATTCCCTCGCAGAAGCCGTCGACGGCATCGGCCAATCCCTTGGCATGCGCCTGCTTCAGACCCGGCAACACGACATCGGAAATATAGTCGCCGTTGCGGCCCTTGTAATCCGCCGGCGTCGCATGCGCGGCGAGATAGGATGTGACAACGCGAACCGGACGAGCGTCTTCCAGCGCCCGGGCGGCTTGCAGCATCTTCAATTCGGATTCGACGCTGAGGCCATAGCCGGATTTCACTTCGATCGTAGTGACACCTTCGGCAAGCAGCGTATCGAGGCGCGGCAAGGCCGTCGCAATAAGATCGTTGACGGAAAGCGCGCGCGTTGCGTTAACGGAGGAAACGATGCCACCGCCGGCCCGCGCAATCTCTTCGTAACTCGCGCCTTCCAGACGCATCTCGAATTCGCGGGCGCGGTTGCCGCCATGAACGATGTGCGTGTGGCAATCGACGAGACCGGGCGTAACCCAGCGGCCTTCGAGATCGAGGGTTTCGGCATCGCCGATCTCAGGCGCATCGCTTTCGCTGCCCGCGAAAAGGATGCGGCCACCCTTGGTCAGGATCGCACCCTTCTCGACAATGCCGAGCCCCGGCGCATCCTCTCGCAAGGTCGCCAGACGGGCATTGCGCCAAAGGCGGCTTTCGCCCTCGGATCTTACGCTATCGCCGGAAAAATTGTTCCCACTCATCAGCTTTACGCCTTTCCTTATGGGCTCATAATGTATATACATATTAAAAGAACTGACAAGAGGGATTTTGGACTCAGTATCCAAAAGGAAAGAGCTAGGTCATGACGAAACTCCATGCACGTTCGGCACTGCTTCAGGATGGCTGGCGGGAAAATGTCCGACTGACTCTGGAGGATGGCCGCATTGCCAGCATCGAGGCTGATGTTGCGGCAGAGGCCGGTGACGAGCGGCACGACGTTCTGGTTCCTGCCATGCCCAACCTCCACAGCCATGCCTTTCAGCGCGCCATGGCCGGCCTTGCCGAAGTCCGAGGCCCGGCGAACGACAGCTTCTGGAGCTGGCGGACCGTCATGTACAAGTTCGCGCTCTCGATGACCCCCGATCATGTCGAGGCGGTGGCCGCGCAGCTCTACATGGAAATGCTGGAAGCCGGTTTTTCCCGGGTCGGCGAGTTCCATTATCTGCATCACGACAAGGACGGCAGCCCCTATGCCAACATTGCCGAGCTTGCCGAGCGCATCGGCGCGGCAAGCACTGAAACCGGCATTGGGTTGACGCTGCTGCCGGTCTTCTACGCCCATTCCGGCTTCGGCGGCGCAGCCCCCATCGACGGCCAGCGACGCTTCATCAATTCGCTCGATCGATTCGAGGCCCTGATGGCCGGCTGCCGGACGATCGTTGATCGGGTGCCGGGTGCCGAACTCGGCCTTGCCCCGCACAGCCTGCGGGCAGTAACGCCCGAGGAGCTGGCAAAACTCGTGCCGCTCGCCGGCGACGGACCGATCCATATCCACGTCGCCGAGCAGGTGAAGGAAGTCGAGGATTGCATTGCCTGGTCCGGCGCGCGACCGGTCGAATGGCTGCTCGATCACGCCCCGGTCGACGGGCGCTGGTGCCTGATCCACGCCACCCACATGACCGATGACGAAACCCGGCGGATGGCGAAAAGCGGTGCGATCGCCGGCCTCTGCCCGGTGACGGAAGCCAATCTCGGCGACGGCACCTTTCCGGCACCGCTGTTTCTGGAGGAAGGCGGCCGCTATGGCATCGGCTCGGATTCCAATATCCTGATTTCCGTTCCGGAAGAGCTGCGGCAGTTGGAATATTCGCAGCGCCTGGCGCTGAGGGCCCGCAATGTCATCGCTTCATCGGGCGGCTCGACGGCGCGCGCACTGTTCGATCATGCAATCGCCGGCGGCGGTGTGGCATTGAAGGCGCCGGCCGGGCTCGCCATCGGCCGTTACGCCGATGTGGTTTCCCTCGATGTCAGCGCCGTTCCCTATCTCTCCGGCGATCAAATCCTGGATCAGTGGATGTTTGCCGGCGGCGTTGCCGTCGACAGCGTCTGGGCGCAGGGCCGCAAACAGGTCGAAGGCGGGCGGCACAACAGACGGGAAGCAATCTCCGCTCGATTCCGCGCTGTGATGAGCGAACTAATCGGTTGAAAAAGAATTTTTCCTCGCGACAATGAAATCCTAAATAAACAAAGTGACGATTACCCAGGTCTCACGAGGAAGCGGTCGGCGGCATGACCACAGGTAAAGAGGCGACGCTCCATCAGCGTATCCTGAACGATATCGAGAGCCGGATCGTTTCCGGCGATTGGCCGCCCGGCCACCGGATTCCCTTCGAGCTTGCCCTGGCCGAACAATATGACTGTTCGCGCATGACGGTGAACAAGGCGCTGACGCAGCTTGCCCGGGCCGGATTGATCGAGCGGCGGAAGCGCTCAGGGAGTTTCGTCACTCAGCCACAGGCGCAATCGGCAGTGTTGGAAATCCACGACATCAAGTCGGAAATCCTGTCGCTGAACCTGCCCTACTCCCATAAGATCGTGAAACGCGCCAAGCGCAAGGGTCGTCCCGAGGATGCGCGGCGGCTGCAATTTGCCGGCGCGGTCTCGGTGCTGGACATCACCTGCATTCACTACGCCGGCCGCCGGCCTTTCTGTCTGGAAGACCGCGTCATCAATCTCGACGCCGTACCGGAGGCGGCTCAGGTCGATTTCGACGCATTGCCGCCGGGACCGTGGCTGATCAATCAGGTGCCATGGAGCACGGCCGAGCACCAGATCCGCGCCATCCCCGCCGAGGGCGAGGCCGCCACGAGCCTCGACATTGCCAAAGGCACCGCCTGCCTCGTCATCGAACGGCGCACCTGGAGCAACCTCGGACCGATCACACATGTCCGCCTCACCTATCCCGGCGATCGTCATACGCTGGTGGCGCGCTTCACGCCGTCAAGCTGAAACCGTAGACCGGAAAGCATTTCACGGAATCGCTTTCCGCTCTATCCCTTTGTTTCTACGCATTCCAGACGGAAAACCGCTTCGCACTTTTCCTGGAATTGCTTAGCCGCTACTGGCGCTGGGCGGGCTCGGTCTGCATCGGGATAAGGTTGTCGGATTGATGGATGGGCTTTACGGGATTGACCAGCAAAATGCTGAGCGCAATCAGCACCAACGCAAGGATGAGGGTAAGGCCGATCAAAAGTGGACGAATCGCGATCATTTCGGTTCTCCAATCTTTCGTGTCCTAGCCATAACGTGACAGGAAGGGGATTTTGAGGCAACCAGCTTTTTTGCGCTTAAACATTGCGCCAAACTGCAAAATTTCAACCTCAATCCCCGAATTGATCGGAGTTTTGGCTCGGACTTGACAGACACCCTACCAATAGGTAGGCAAAGTGAATGAGCAATATTTCGACAAAAGCGGACGAGATCGTCCAATCGGCACGCGGCCTGATCATCGCGGGCGGCTATAACAGCTTCAGCTTCGCTGATATTTCGGCAGAGGTCGGCATTCGCAAAGCCAGCATTCATCACCATTTTCCGACCAAGGCCGATCTCGTCAGGACCGTCGTGGCGCGTTATCGGGAAGAGGCTCGGCAGGGTCTCGCCGGGGTCGACGCCAATATTGCCGATCCCGTTGCACGCCTTCGCGCCTATACGGGCTTCTGGGAAGCATGCATCCGAGACAATACCGCACCCTTCTGCATCTGCGCCATGCTTGCCGCCGAACTGCCGGTGCTGCCGGCCGATGTTGCCGCCGAAGTGCGAGGGCATTTCCGGGATCTCTCGAGTTGGCTTGCCGCCGTGATGGAAAAAGGGGCGGCCGAAGGCCGTCTTATTTTGCCGCGCCCGGCAGCGGGGGAAGCTCTGTCCTTCATGGCAACCGTACATGGCGCCATGCTCTCGGCGCGAGCCTATGGCGACCCGTCAGTCTTTGCCACCATCGTCGAACCGCTGTTCGATCGGCTGGCCACTCTCCATTGAAATTATTCAGATTTTCGTGATGTGGACCGATAACGCGGCTCTCACGCTTGTTTGATTGGCGGAGCTACCGAGTGGTAGATAGGATCGCCTTCGTTGCAATCGAGATGACTTCCTCCGGTTCTCTCATGCAAGGAATTCTGTTGGCCGACCTTGGCCGCTCTGTCGAAAAAACCTACCGATTAGTAGGTAGATAAAAGGAGACTATTCATGGATCGCAAGCATCTGACGAAGGGCATATTGGCACTGGCCACCGGCGCTGTCGTAACGCTCGCCGCGCTACAGGGCGCCAATGCCGCCGACCCCGTCCGCGTACGCGGCACGATCGAAAGCCTCGATGGCGACACCCTCAACGTCAAGTCCCGCGACGGCAAGGACATCGCCGTCATGCTGAAATCCGGCTGGGCCGTCGCCGGCGTCACCAAGGCCTCAGCCGCCAATATCAAGCCCGGCGATTTCGTCGGCATCGCCAATGAGCCAACCGCCAGCGGCGTTGCCGGCGCCATCGAAGTCGTGATCTTCCCCGCCTCGATGAAGGGCACCGGCGAAGGCGACCGCCCCTGGGATTCGAAGCCGAACAGCTCGATGACCAATGCCACGGTCGCCAATGCCGTCAAGTCGGTCAATGGCCCGACGCTCACCCTGACCTATAAGGGCGGCGAGAAGAAAATCAACATTCCGGACGGAACTCCGGTCGTGACCTTCACCTCGGCCACCAAGGACGATCTGAAGGCAGGCGCCGGTGTCTTCATCACCGGCCAAACCACAGGTGACGGCATCGTTTCCACCAATCTCGTTGCCGTCGGCGTCAACGGCACTGTTCCGCCGATGTGATCTTCCCTTCCCGCCCAAGGGAAGCCTGCAGGCCAATCGGCACCCGCCCCCGCCGTAGCCTGCCATGCGGCGCTCCAGATTCAGTTCCCTCGCTGATGGGGCGCCGCCACTTTCCCGGTGGATTTGTGGTACTCTGCAGCCAGGGTTTCCAAAGGGTTCATTGAAGATTTCGAGAGGAGCCTAGCCATGGCCGACATCGATACGACCGGTGCACCACCTGCGCCTCCCCGGACGATCTACATTCGCCGGCATTCGATCGTTACCCGCCTGACGCACTGGCTGAATGTGCTCTGTCTTTCGCTGCTGCTGATGAGCGGCATGCAGATTTTCAACGCCCATCCTGCCCTTTACTGGGGGCAGTACGGCGCCAATGCCGATCCATCCTGGCTGCAGATATCGGCCACCGATGGCGACAACCAGCCCTACGGCACCTTCCGCATCGGCGGCCTGACGATCCCGACGACCGGCGTTCTCGGCGCCTCGAAAGAGGATGGCGAATGGACCGAACGCGCTTTTCCCGCCTGGGCAACGATCCCGAGCTACCAGGACTTGGCCGCCGGCCGGCGCTGGCATTTCTTCTTTGCCTGGCTCTTCGTCTTCAACGGCCTGATCTATCTGCTCTATGGCTTCATTGCCGGCCATTTCCGCCGCGACTTGGCGCCCTCGGGTGCCGAGGTCTCGCCGCGCAATCTCTGGCATGAAATCATTGAGCACGCCCGCCTGCGCTTCCCGAAAGGCGAGAAGGCAAAGCGCTACAATGCATTGCAAAAGCTCAGCTACCTGATCGTCATCTTCATCCTGCTGCCGCTGATGCTGGCGACCGGGCTCACCATGTCGCCCGGCATCGATGCCGGCTACCCGTTCCTGCTCGATATCTTCGGCGGGCGGCAGACGGCGCGCGGCATTCATTTCATCACCGCCTGGACGATCGTTCTCTTCGTCCTGGTCCATGTGGCGATGGTCATCCTGTCCGGTCTCTGGAACAACATGCGCTCCATGGTCACCGGCCGCTACGCCATCCGTAGGGAAGGAGAGGACGCATGAGCAAGATCGTCAGCCGCCGCGGTTTCCTCATCGGTTCTGTCGCCAGCCTCGGCGCTATCGGCCTTACCGGCTGCGACGACGTCACCGAGAACCAGAACGTCCAGAAGGTTCTCGCGCTGGCCGAAGGTCTGACCATGGGCACACAACGCCTTCTCGTCCCGCCGCAGACGCTTGCCCGCGAATATACCGAAAAGGACCTCTCGCCGACCTTCCGCTCGAACGGCACGGATAATCCCGGCACTGCGGATTATGCCGCAATGGTGGAAAACGGCTTCTCCACCTGGAAGCTAAAGATCGACGGCATGGTCAACCAGCCGATGGAGTTTTCGCTGGCCGACCTAAAGCAACTGCCGTCGCGCACGCAGATCACCCGGCACGACTGCGTGGAAGGCTGGAGCGCCATCGGCAAATGGACCGGCGTGCCGCTTGGCCTCATTCTGCAGAGCGCCGGGCTGAAGCCGGGCGCGCGTTATGCGGTGTTCTATTGCGCCGACGAATTAGAGCAGACGCTCGACGGCAGCGGCCGCTACTACGAGAGCCTCGACCTGATCGACGCCTTTCATCCGCAGACGATCCTCGCCTATTCGATGAACGGCAAGGATCTCGAAGTCGCCCATGGCGCGCCGCTACGTCTGCGCGTCGAGCGCCAGCTCGGCTACAAGCACGCCAAATATGTCATGCGCATCGAAATCCGCGACAAATTCAACGATCTCTGGGGCGGCAAAGGTGGTTTCTGGGAAGATCGCGGCTACGAATGGTATGCCGGAATTTGAAGGCATTACTTTAGCATGTTTCAATTTGTCGCAGGTCGCTTCAGGCCGGAACACTTATGCGTGCAGGTACGTTCTCGCAAAGGGCAATTATGCCCTTTCGGAGGAAATGCACATGTTGAGATCGATTTTGATCGCTGCCGTGCTTGCGGCGGCGAGCACCGTGCCCGCTTATGCCGCATCCGCGGTAAAATGTGACGACGCTTCCATTATGGCCTTGCAGACCAAGGTGGATGCAATGACCGACCAGACGAAAAAGGCAGCTGCCACCAAACAGGTGACTATGGCGAAAGATGCCATGAAGGCGCACAAGATGAAAAATTGTGTGACCCACATGGAAAATGCCGAGAAGGGCATGACCAAGATGTAACGGCTCGCCGCTGCTTGGCGGACTCGGAGGACGGGGCCCGGGCTTCCGGGCCTTAAGTTTGTCGGGGATGCGAACTCCATACCGCAAAGCGCAGCCTAGCGGCTACCGCCAATATGTCGTGCGGCGTCGGCAAACGAGATGTCCGACTTGATCTCTCGTGTCGACATTGACGTCACCGTATGGCGTACGCCGGGCAGCCGGTTCAGTTCCTGACGCAGCAGCCGATCGAGGGCGGCCATGTCGGCGGCCAATATGTGCAGGAGATAGTCGGCCTCCCCCGTCGTCGCATGGCAGCGCCAGATCAGCGGATGGCGGCGCACCGCGGCTTCGAAGGCATCGAAGCGCTCGACGTCGATCGACACTTGCACGAAGGCTTCCAGTCCGAAGCCGAGCTGTGCCGGATCGAGGATCGTCCGGTAACCGCGGATCACACCGACCTCTTCCAGCGCCTTCACCCGTTTCCAGCACGGCGTCTTGCTGAGACCGACCAGATCGGCGAGCGCGGCAAAGGAGATGCGGGCATTGGCCTCCAGGGCAGAGACGATCTTATGGTCGAGCGCGTCCAAGTCCAGCGTTCCCTCCACTGCCTCCGATAAGGTTGATCGTACTCCTTATTGGCAATTTTAGAAGACAATTAGGAACAATGTTCAAGGGAAAATTTCGTATCCTTCCAAAAGGGCAAATATGCCAGCGGCAAAGGCCGGGACAAAGGGAACGAAGATGCAGAAGCAAGACTATTACGCGCGGATCGAGGCGCCAGACATGCGCGACTATGGCGTTTATCTGCAATGCGACAAGCTGCTCGCCTGCCAGAAGCCACTAAACGGGATGGTCAACGGCGACGAGCTGCAGTTCCAGATCGTCCATCAGGTGGAAGAGCTCTGGATGAAGCTCATCGCCTATACGCTGGTCGACGTGATCGCCTTCATCGAGGAAAACAAGACCCATCGCGTGGTGACGCTGATGGGCCGCGTGCATCGGCTGATGCGGATGATGACGGCGCAGCTCGATCTGCTCGAAACCATGTCGCCGAAGGAATATCAGCAGATCCGCCTGCAGCTCGGCAATGGCAGCGGCCAGGAATCGCCCGGCTTCAAATTCCTGCTGCGCATGCCGCCGGATCTCTGGCGGGCCTTCAAGGCCCATTATCTCGACGCGCTCGGACTAACGGTCGAGGATGTCTATGACGGCAAATACGATCATGGCGACAGCTATGTCGTCGCCGAGGCATTGGCCGAGTACGACGAATTGTTCCAGAAATTTCGCGCCAACCACATCTATCTGATCCAGCGCTCGATCGGGCTCGGCTCGAAATCCCTCAAGGGCCGGCCGGTCGAACTGTTACAGGCCGGCGCTCGCCATCGCTTCTTCCCCGATCTCTGGGATATCCGCGCCGAGATGACCGACCGCTGGGGCAGTCAATACGGCGTGGTGCGCGATTCCATTTCCAGACACGACGACGCGGCGGAATAGGGTACGCGACCCCGCTGACTTATCCGTCGCGCTGCATGGTGCGACGAAACGCTTTCAGCGTTTCGGCGCTGACATGATGTTCCATGCCCTCGGCGTCGATCCGCGCCGTCTCGGGGCTAACGCCAATCCAGCGCAAGAACGCTTCGACCGTCTGATGGCGGGCACGGATGTTCTGGGCGATCTTATTGCCCGCCTCCGTCAGGAAAACGCCGCGATAGGGCCGCCGCGATACCAGCCCGTCTTCGCAAAGACGTGCCAGCATCTTGGCGACCGTCGGCTGTGACACGCCAAGCCTTGCCGCGATATCCACCTGCCGGGCCTCGTTGCCATCATCGATGAGATCGGCGATCAGCTCGACATAATCTTCCACCAGAGCGCCACGGGTGGCCTCCCGCGTATGCCGAAAACCCTCCGAATGCGTCTCGGCATCCGGCAGCGGTTCGTCGCGATGGATCGGCGGTTTTCTGGCTGGCAATGCGTTTGGCTCCCTGGACGCACGAATAAACTCGCTTTGATCTTTATAGCACGAGCTTCAATCTTGAAAGCGGATGATGATTTTTGCGACGCGCCATCATCGCCATCACAACGCCGCAACTATAAAATATAGCCTATTGCATAATGTTGATATCCAGCATATTTCTTTAGTCACATCGTAATTCGATCCCGGAGCCCCGCATGACGCAGATTCAGGAAGCAGCCGCGCCGCAAGCGTGGAAATTTGCCCGCCCAGATGAAGAGGCGCGGCTGAGCCTTCCGGAAGTCAATGCAACGATTCATGTTCCGCACGCCGGCACCTGGGTCCGGCGGCTGATCGCCTTCCTCGGGCCGGGCTATATGGTCTCCGTCGGTTATATGGACCCAGGAAACTGGGCGACCGACCTCGCTGGTGGTGCGCAATTCGGCTACACGCTACTTGCCGTCATCATGCTGTCCAATCTGATGGCGATCCTGCTGCAAGCACTTGCAGCCCGGCTCGGCATCGTCACCGGCCGCGATCTGGCGCAGGCTTGTCGCGACCACTATTCGAGACCGGTCAATCTGGCCCTGTGGTTTGCCTGCGAACTCGCCATCATCGCCTGCGATCTCGCCGAGGTCATCGGCACGGCGATCGCGCTGCAATTGCTCTTCGGTATCCCATTGATCGGCGGCGCGCTGATCACCGCGCTCGACGCCTTCCTGCTGCTGCTTCTGATGAATAAGGGCTTCCGCTTCCTGGAGGCCTTCGTCATCGCGCTCCTCATTGTCATCGCCGTCTGCTTCGCCATCCAGATCGCCGCCGCCGCCCCTCCGATCGCCGCTATCCTCAATGGTTTCATCCCATCGCCCGAGATCGTCACCAATCACGAGATGCTCTACATCGCCATGGGCATCATCGGCGCGACCGTCATGCCGCATAACCTCTACCTGCATTCCTCGATCGTGCAGACGCGCGCCTATAAGCGCACGGATGAAGGCCGCCGCGATGCGATCAAATGGGCGACCACCGACAGCACGATCGCCTTAATGCTGGCGCTTTTCGTCAACGCTTCGATCCTGATCGTCGCCGCCGTCGCCTTCCACAATAGCGGGCATTCGGATGTCGCCGAAATCGGCCAGGCCTTCCAGTTGCTATCGCCGCTGCTCGGCCTTGGGATCGCCTCGACACTGTTTGCCGTCGCACTTCTCGCCTCCGGCCTTAATTCCACCGTGACGGCGACGCTCGCCGGCCAGATCGTCATGGAAGGCTTCCTCCGCCTGCGTATTCCACACTGGGCCAGACGGCTTTTGACGCGCGGCCTCGCAATTATTCCGGTTGTTTTTGTTACTGCATTTTATGGTGAAAAAGGCACTGCCGATTTGCTCGTTCTGAGCCAGGTCATTTTGTCCATGCAACTGCCCTTCGCGGTCATTCCGCTTGTCCAATTCGTCACAGATCGCAGAAAAATGGGCAGATTCACCATCCCAAGGAGCGTTGCCGTTCTCTCCTGGCTGGTTGCGGGCGTCATCCTGGCGCTGAATTTCAAGCTGCTGTACGACACCATCTTCGGTTGACGAATCACCCGTGATGCGAGAATCTGCGAACCTGGAAGATCACGGTAATTAACAGATACGTAATATTTGCCCAGATTTTGACATGATTTGCCCTAGTTTGGGCCCACCGCAGTCTGCAGGGTTCCTCAATTCATGGTCGAAAGTCCATTGCGCGTCCAATTTCCTGCAGAGGCTGCGATTCAGGCGCGGCCGCATCATGAATTTCATATTGCCTTTCTGCCCCGATCCGCCCATCTTCGCCACCTGATCGCCATCGGTCTTGCCGGCACCGCCTCCTGCGGCCTTCTCGCGACCGTTCTCTACCCGCTGCTTGCCCGCCATACGATCGAGCAGGCCGTTCCGATTCACACGGCCCAGCTCGTCCAATCGCAGCCGGCGTTGCACAAGAGCGACCGGCTTGCCACGAAACAGCGTTTCGACGGCGCCCGTTTTGCGCAGGTGGCGGAAAAGACTTCGAGCGGCGAAACCCGTATCTTCACCTATCACCGCACGACACTGGTCTTCAAAGCCGAGGTTACCGAACCCGCAGACAGTGATGCCACGGCCATCAATGCGGCCTATGACGGCGATACACGGACCGAGAACGCGCTATTTTCGCCGCCGTCGCTTGCAGATATCCGCCAGGGCATCTATCCGCATGCCAATCGCTACGACGCGGTCCGGCGCTCACGCTTCCCGGTTCGCGGCGTGCCGTTGAATGTCAGCGTGTCGAAGGCGACCACGGGCGAGGCAGGCCGCGAGTTCAAGAGACTGGTTTCCATGCCCAAGGACCGGCAGGACCTGCAGGATATCCTCGCCTCCGCCGGTCTTGGTGTAGATGCTGGCGACGAGCTGCAGCGTGCCTTGGAAACCGATACGGTTTCGCCCGGCGACAGCCTGGAACTGCTGCTGGAGAAAAAGACCGCCGATGCGCAGCCGAAGCTGATCATGGCTCGCCTCAGCGGCGAGAAGACACCCGAGCGCATTGTGGCGCGCGACGATGCCGACGGCTTCGTACCTCTTACCGATGACCGGCTGTTTTCCACGCTCTATAGCGAGAGCCAGGCCGACACGCCGTCCTCTTCGGACGTGGCTGCCGTCGACCTCAAGGGCATCGACAGCAACGATCGGTCGATGATCAGCGCCAAGCTGAAGAAAGCGGGGCTTTCCGATGAAAGCGTCGATCAGCTCATGAAGCTCGCCAAGGCGAACGGCGTTTCCCTAACCGGTGGCGACGATGCGCCCGATAGCGTCGACCTGCTGTTCCGCAAGGCGGACAGTGCCAAAAGCGAACTGATGTTCATCGAGTTCCACACCGATGGCGACACGCATCGCTTCTATCTGCACAAGGACGGCGGCGACGGTGCCTCAGAATTCTACGACGAGGGTGGCCACTCCGTCGCCAAGGTGCTGACCCATCGTCCCGTGCCCAACGGCACGCTCGGTGACGGATTTGCCTGGCGCATTCATCCGATCCTCGGCGTCCGGAAATTCCACAACGGCGTCGATTTCCGCGCGCCGATGGGCAGCCCGATCATGGCAGCCGGCGACGGCACCGTCGAAAAGATTTCCTGGGAAACGGGCTACGGCAAATATGTCCGCATCCGCCACGACGGCGGCTACGAGACGACCTATGCCCATATTTCCTCGACGCCGTCGGACCTGCATGTCGGCGAGCGCGTTACCCAGGGCCAAGTCATCGCCTATGTCGGCTCGACCGGCTATTCCACCGGTCCGCATCTCTACTACGAACTGCGCGTCAACGGCCGCTACGAAAACCCACTGACCGCCCAGTTGCCGGCCGGCACCAATCTTACCGGCAAGTCGCTGGACAGCCTGCGCTCGCAGGTCAGCCATGTCGATAATATCATGACCTATCTCGACGTGCCGTCGCCGCAAAGCGAAGCCCGCCCCTTCAACGCCTTCGACCAGGGACCGGAGCGAGGCCCAGGCGCAGGCCCCGGTCATTCCGGTAGGCCCTGATGCCGCAACTATAGCGGCACGACCGAGATTCCCCGAACAGCGAAGTTTTGATTCGCGGCTGGAAATTGGAACCAGCCTCGGATGCATGCTGAACGATGCGCAGCGGGAGGGCGTCGCAGCGCTGGTTTGAAATCTCCACACGATCCCGCTTCAGAAAACGGAGGATGTTCCAATGGCTGATGCCCGATGCAGTTGCGGCGCTCTCACGCTGACGCTTTCAGAACCATCGAAATTGGTTGTCGCCTGTCATTGTCTTGACTGCCAACGCAGGACCGGCGCGCCGTTTAGCGTCGGCGCCTTTTATGCCGCCGATGCCGTCGCCATTTCCGGAACTCCAAAAGAGTTCAGCCGCGATGCGGCAAGCGGCGGGAAGGTCCACACCTACTTCTGTCCGAACTGCGGCTCAACCGTCTATTGGAAGGCCGACAGACTACCGTCGCTGATCGGCGTTGCCGTCGGCGCGTTGGCGGATCCCAAATTCCCGGCTCCCGTTATATCGGTTTTCGAGCAGTCGAAACACGATTGGGTTCAAATGGATAGCGCGGTCGAACATTTCCAACAAAGCAGTGCGGCAAAAAATTCGAACCGAGACTCCACTTAACGCAAACGATTAGCCGGCTCAGCAGGTCCGCTATTCACATAAATCGCATAGAGCGAGGTCGTGGCGGTGATGTAGAGCCGGTTGCGCTTCGGGCCGCCGAAGCAGAGGTTCGATATGACTTCGGGAACGAGAATGCGGCCGATCAATGTGCCATCCGGCGCGTAAACCCGGACGGAATCGCCGCTGGAGGCAAAGATGTTGCCATGGCGATCGACCCGGAAACCGTCGAACATGCCGACTTCGCAGGTGGCGAAGACCCGCCCCTCGCTGAGACTGCGCCTGTCCGGATTGACGGAGTAGGCCGTGATTGTCCGCGGCAGGCCGGGCACATGCGAACCACCGGTATCGGAGACGTAGAGCACGCTTTCATCCGGCGAAAAGGCAAGGCCGTTCGGCTTGACGCGGTCGCTGGCGACCAGCGTCACCGTTCCGTCCGCCGGATCGATGCGGTAGACATTCGATGCGTTGATTTCCGATGGTGCGGCAAAGCCCTCATAATCACTGTCGATCCCATAGGTCGGATCGGTGAACCAGACCGAGCCATCCGACTTCACGACGACGTCGTTCGGCGAATTCAGCCGTTTGCCGTCGAAATGTTCGGCGAGCGACCGCCACACGCCGTCATGATCAAGCCGGCTGACACGGCGGCGGCCGTGCTCGCAGGCGACGATCCGGCCCTCGAAATCGAGCGTATGGCCATTGTGATAACCAACGGGGCTCTCGAAGACGCCGGCTGCGCCCGTCGCCTCGTCATAACGCAGGATTCGGTCGTTCGGTATATCGGACCACACGACATGGCGTGCGGCCGGTACATAGACGGGTCCCTCGGTCCAACGCCCGCCCGTCCAAAGCTGCTCCAATTTTGCAGAACCATTGATCAGCGCCTTGAAGCGCTGATCGAGAATATCATACTGGCTCATGATGCTCCGCCCTGTTCCTCACAGCCAGCCAACCTCCGGACCGGCCTCCCGTAGTCGGAAACCAATCTAGAGACAGCAATCATCGGCTGTCAAAAACAAGCTGCGGACATGACACGCTTTTTACCGGCGTCTTTTTCGTTGCTGGAAGATCTATCCTGCCAGCTCCATCGTCCCCGCTCTCCGCAATGCGGGAAAGGGCTAGGGTGAGTGGCCGGGCAGGCGAGCGCGGCGAAACCACGCTTGCCCGACCATCCCCAAATCCCTCAAAAATTACAGCAGCTTCTCCAACGTAATCGGCAGATCGCGTATCCGTTTGCCCGTCGCGTGGAAAACCGCATTGGCAATCGCCGGCGCAACGCCGACGATCCCCAGTTCGCCGACCGCTTTGCCGCCGAGCACGGAGGCATGCGGATCGGGGATGCCGACGGAAATCACTTCGATGTCGGGAATATCGGCATTGGTCGGCACGAGATAGTCGCCGAGGTTGTTGTTGATGACGCGCGCGTAGCGCTCATCGACAATGCCCTCTTCAAGCAGCGCCTGGCCGATGCCCATGATAATGCCGCCCTTCCACTGGCTTTCGGCGAGCTTCGGATTGTAGAGCCGGCCGGAATCGAGCGCCGAAACGACGCGCGAGACGCGCACTGTGCCGAAATCCTCGTCGACACGCACTTCGATGAAGTGCGCGCACCAGCTATGCATCGAATAGTCGCCCTCCGTGGGCGACAGCATGGTCGCGATGGTCGAGAAGTTGCGATAATGATCCGCCTTGCTCTGCTTGTCTTCCGGCAGGGTATTGCGCAGCACCTCGATCTTGTCGCGGCCGATCTGCCGCAACAGATCGGCAATAGCGATGCCATTACCGCCGTCGCGTGGCGGCAGAATGCGGCCTTCCGAAACGATCAGCGTATTGGCCTGCAGATCTCGGAACGGCGAGTTGGGATCGTTGATCGCCACACCCACCAGCTCTTCACGGGCGGCGACCGCCGCCTTGTAGACGGCGCCGGTCATCAGGTTTGCAAGCTGCGAACCGCCCGCGACGGGCGCGCGTGGCAGGGCGGAATCGCCGAGCTTGACGCGGATCTGTTCGATCGGAATGCCGAGCGTTTCGGCCGCCGTCTGCGCCAGGATCGTATAGGTACCCTGCCCCATGTCGATGCCGCTGCTCGCCACCTCCGCCGAGCCGTCGGCGAGGATGCGCACCAGCGCTTCGCCCGGCGTGCGGCGCACCGGATAGGTGCCGGCGCCCACCCCCCAGCCGATCAGATGCTTGCCGTCCCGCATGGAGCGCGGCGCATGCGAGCGCTTCGCCCAGCCGAACGCCTTGGCACCGGCCTCGAAAGCCTCGCGCAATTGCCTTGTCGACCAGGGCTTATCCGTCTCCTGATCGCGCTCGGCATAGTTCTTCAGCCGAATTTCCAGCGGGTCCATGCCGAGTTGGTAGGCGAGCTCGTCGATGGCGCTTTCGATGCCCCAGGCGCTGGGATTTTCGCCGGGCGCGCGCAATGCGCCGGGCTTTACCGTATTCACCCGCACGATGTTCTGCCGCGACGAGAGATTGGGCGTCGCATACATGAGCGAGGTGACGACACCCAACGGCTCGACCGCCACGTCACCCACCGAAGTCTCGTTGGCGCTCCCGTGAACGATGGAGAGAAGCTTGCCGTCCTTGGTCGCGCCAAGTGCGATCGTCTGGCGCGTGCCGGGCCGGCCGCCGAAAGATGTGAAGGTCTGCGGCCGGGTGATGACCAGCTTCACCGGACGGCCGAGCAGCTTTGCCGCCATGACACCAACAGCCCCATGCGGCAAGGCCAGCGCCTTGGAGCCGAAGCCGCCGCCGATATAGGGCGAGATCATCCGCACATTCTCGAATGGGATACCGAACCATTCGGCATAGGTGCGCGCCATGCCGTCGATCCACTGGCTCGGCTCCCAGAGGGTCAGCATGTCACCGTCCCACTTGGCGATCAGCCCATGCGGCTCGATCGGCACGTTGTATTCCCGGGGTGTCCTGTATTCGGCTTCGATCTTGACCGGAGCTGCGGCCAGGGCGGCTGCGGCATCGCCCCATTCCCTGGTCATCGGATCGATCGGAAAACCCTCGCCGCCCTTTGGATCATCGAGGCTGAAGATAGCCGGGGTCTCCTCGTAGGTCACCTTGACCAGTGCCGCCGCCGCTGTCGCCTGCTCAAAAGTTTCAGCGACGACGACGGCGACATGCTGGCCGCTATAGGTAATGTCCGTGACAAGCGCCCGATACGGGCCTTCCGGACCAGGGGTGTCGAGCCAGGTGGTCGGCGAGTTCAGGTCCGGCATCGTATCCGGCGTCAGCACCAGCAGCACGCCCGGTGCTTTCTCCGCCGCCGATATATCCATGCCGACGATGCGGCCGGCGGCGATCGTGCTTTGCACCATCACCGCATGGGTCAGCCCTTCAAGATCGTGCTCGACGGCATAGTCGGCCTCGCCCTTGATCTTCGCCGTTCCGTCAAGGCGCGACAGTCGTCCGCCGAGCGCGCCGTCGGCGGCGCTGTGTTTTCTGGTTTCCATGATGGTCATGCCAATTCTCCCATCGTCAGGATGGCACGCTCGACGACACGCGGCGCAAGCGTAATCTTGTAATGATTGGCACCGTGATAGACGGCACCTTTGACGGCGAGCAGGCTGGCACGCTTCACAGCCGCGGCATCGAGCACCTGCCCCTTCAATGCTTCTTCGACAGCGCGAGCGCGCCACGGTTTGGTGGCGACACCGCCGAGTGCCACCCTGATATCACGGATCGTCCGGCCGTCCGCCTCCAGTTCGAGCCCGACCGCGGCGCTGGCGGCGGCGAACTCATAGGACTGCCGGTCGCGCACCTTGAGGTAGGTCGAACGGCGTGCGGCCGCGGATGTCGGAATGGTGATCGCCGTGATCATCTCGCCCGGCTCGATCGCATGTTCCCGATCGGGCGTCGTTCCCGGCAAAAGGAAGAAATCGTCAATCGCGACTTGGCGGCTGCCGAGATGCACGACGGCATCGAAAGCCACCAGAGCGACCGCCAGATCGCCGGGATTGGTAGCGATACAGGCCTCGCTGGTGCCGAGAACGGCATGATTACGCGTGACGCCGCCGATTGCCGAACAGCCGGAACCGGGTGCGCGCTTGTTGCAGGCGGAAAAGGTCGCCGGATCGCGGAAATAGGGACAGCGTGTACGCTGCATCAAATTGCCGCCGATCGTCGCCATGTTGCGGATCTGCGCCGAGGCGGCAAGCGACAGCGCCTGCGAAACGGCCGGGAATTGCGCCTTGATATTGGCATCGTCGGCGACCCGGCTCATCCTGGCGAGCACCCCGATCGTTATGGTCCGATCGGTGAGAGAAATGGTATCGAGGCCGGCAAGGTGGCTGATATCCACCACCGTCTCGGGCTCGGCAACGCCGCATTTGGCGAGATCGAGCAGCGTCGTGCCGCCGGCAAGCAGCATGGTGGCGGAAGAGGCCGCGGCCTGCCGGGCTTCATCGACGGAACCGGCGCGGAGATAGGAAAACGCTTTCATCGGCTGGCCTCCGCTGCTTCGCGCACGGCGGCGACGATGTGCGGATAGGCGCCGCAACGACAGAGATTGCCGGCCATGTATTCGCGGATTTCGTCATCCGAGCCGGCATGGCCCTCACGGATGCAGGCAACGGCGGACATGATCTGTCCCGGCGTGCAATAACCGCACTGGAAAGCGTCATGCTCCAGAAAAGCGGCCTGGACCGGGTGCAGATCGCCGTTTTCCGCCGCCAACCCTTCGATCGTCGTGATCTTGCGGCCCTCAGCCTGGGCGGCCAGCGTCAGACAGGAGAGCACACGTTCGCCGTCGACATGAACGGTGCAGGCGCCGCATTGGCCCTGGTCGCAGCCTTTCTTGGTGCCGGTCAGACAGAGATGCTCGCGAAGGGCATCGAGAAGCGTGACACGCGGATCGAGCGAAAGCTCGTGCTCGCGTCCGTTGATATCGAGATGGACAATAGTCATCAGGTCACTCCCTGTTCGGGTCATCATCTTGCAATCATCAGGATCTGCCGGTCATGACATCCGCTCTTGATGTCGGCCCGACCGGCGCCAGGTAATCAGGCGACAGCGCTTTCGCCGGCGCGTGCGGTTGTGGTGGGACGCCCGAGGGGAGGCTGCGCTTTCACCGTCCTTGATCCTCCGATCAGACGGCAATGGCGTCCCGGCCCTTAATGCGGTAACAATCCTTCGGTACTCCAGAATAAACGGAGGCGCCTCCGTTTATTAACTTAGAGACTTGTCTGGTATCGTCAAGTCGCAATCCGCATGGAGCAAAAATTGGCTTCGAAGCCATCGCCAGGGCTCAAAGACGAAACGCCGCCAGACGCAAAAACCCTGCGTGCGGATGCGCGTCGCAATCGCGACAAGCTCATCGAAGCCGCGGCGCAAGCCTTCGCCAGCCACGGCACCGCTGCCTCGCTCGAAGACATTGCGCGGCGCGCCGGTGTCGGCGTCGGAACGCTCTACCGTCATTTTCCAACCCGCGAACATCTGGTCGAAGTCGTCTATCGCCATGAAGTTGAGGTGCTCTGCAACGCGGCCGAAGAGCTTTCGCGCGAGCGTGCGCCGGATCAGGCGCTGGAGGAATGGATGCACCGTTTCGTCGGCTATATCGCCACCAAGCGCGGCATGGCCGACAGCCTGCGCATCCTGCTCAACAGCAATTCCGAACTCTTCGCCGACAGCTACGGCATGGTGCCGATCGCGCTCCGCGGCCTGATCGAACGGGCCGTCGCCGACGGCTCGATCCGCGCGGATGTCGACAGCACCGACGTGCTGCATGCGCTGTCCGGCACCTATTCCATGCCCACTTCACCGGAATGGCACGACCGCTCCCGCCGCCTCGTCCGCCTGCTGATGGACGGCCTGCGCTGGGGTGCACCGAAAATGCGGGCGCCGTAGGGCCTGATAATCGGTGGGGCACTTCCTATATGCTTTTGAGCTGAGATCGTCAGGCGAGTTTCTTGCTGCGGCAGAGCCAAACTCCCTTAACATTCACCAAAGCTGAGGAAAGCAAAATGTCCGAAAAGCTGGTCAAGATTCCCGGTCCCGATCATCCGATCACGATCGAGAACAAGCGTGCCCATGTCACCGTCTCCGTCGCCGGCAAGGTTATTGCCGATACGCGTGAGGCGCTGTCCCTGAAGGAAGCCTCCTATCCCGCGGTCATTTATGTGCCGCGCAAAGATATCGACATGTCCGCGCTCAAGAGGACCGACCATGCCACTTACTGTCCCTATAAGGGCGATTGCTCCTATTACAGCATCCCCGTCGGCGGCGAGCGCTCGGTGAATGCGGTCTGGACCTACGAAAATCCGCGCGCCGCCGTCAGCCAGATCAAGGATTACATGGCCTTCTACCCGGATCGGGTGGATGCCATAACGGTCGATGTCTAAAGCGCCATCCCGCTTCCGCTGTCGAAAACATAGACCTGATCGGCATTGACGTTGACCTTCAATTGCTCGCCATAGCGAACCGGAGCCTCACCGTCGACGACGGCCGTCACTTGCTCGCCGGCCAGATCGAACAGCACATGGGTCTGCGCGCCCGTCGGTTCGACCAGCAAGGTCTGGCCGGTGAGCGGCGAGCCGCTGCCCGTCAGGCTGAGATGTTCCGGCCGTAGGCCGATCTTCACGCTCTGACCGGACTTCACTCTGCGCTCGCCTGCGATGCGAACCTGCGTGCCGTCTGTGAGCCGCACCGACGGTGAGCCGTCAACACCATTCACCATGCCATCGAGAAAATTCATCGCAGGCGAGCCGATGAAGCCGGCGACGAAGAGATTGGCCGGCTGGCGATAAAGCTCGATCGGCGTCCCCTGCTGCTCGATCCGCCCTTGGTTCAGCACGACGATGCGGTCCGCGAGCGTCATCGCTTCGATCTGGTCGTGGGTGACATAGATCGACGTGGTCTGCACCTTCTGATGCAGTGCCTTGATCTCCGAGCGCATCTGCACGCGCAGTTTTGCGTCGAGGTTCGACAAGGGCTCGTCGAACAGGAAGACGGCGGGATTGCGCACCACGGCGCGGCCCATGGCGACACGCTGGCGCTGGCCGCCGGAGAGCTGCGCCGGCTTGCGGTCGAGCAGCTTGGTGAGGTCGAGCATGCGCGCCGCCTCGTTGACCCGCTGCTCGATCACCGGCTTGGGCTGGCCCGAGAGCTTCAGGTTGAAGCCCATATTCTCGGCCACCGTCATGTGCGGATAGAGCGCGTAGGACTGGAAGACCATGGCGATGTTGCGCTCGCGCGGCGTCATGCTGTTGACCACCTGCCCGCCAATCGAAACGTCGCCATCGGTGATTTCCTCGAGCCCGGCGATCATCCGCAGCAGCGTGGACTTACCGCAGCCGGAAGGGCCGACGAGTGCGATGAACTCGCCATCATCGATCGCCAGCGAGATATCGTGGATGACTGGAAGCGCCCCGTAGGCCTTGTGGATGTTATGCAGTTCGACGGATGCCATGTTGTTTGCTCCGATGAGAGCAATTCCAGGAAAAGTGCATAGCGGTTTTCCGTCCGGAATTGCTGGAAAACAAAGAAATAGAGCGGTTCAGAGTTTCCGTGAAAAGCTGAACCGCTCTAGGCTCAGGATTTCACGGCACCGGCGGTGAGACCCGCGATGATGTGTTTCTGCGCCAGGAAGAAGACGATGATGGTGGGCATGATGGTGAGCGTGATGAAGGCGAGCACCAGTTCCCATTCCGTGCCGAATTCGCCGCTATAGACCATCATGCCGAGCGGCCAGGGATAGATTGAATCCGAATTCAGCATGATCAGCGGCAGGATATAGCTGTTCCAACTGCCGACGAAGGAGATGATGCTGACGGTGGCGACGATCGGCCGGGAGAGCGGCAGCGAGATATGCCAGAAGAAGCGGATATAGCCGCAACCATCGACGAAAGCCGCCTGGAACAATTCTTCCGGAAGGTTGCGAAAATAGTTTCTAAAGAGAAGAATACTCATACCGAGGCCGAAAGCCACCTGCGGCAGCACCACGCCCCAATAAGTATTGAGCAGGCCGAGATCGCGGATGCGGATGAACAGCGGCAGGATGGCGGTCGCCGCCGGGAACATCAGGCCGATCAGGAAATAATTCAGCAGGAAGTTCGAGCCGAAGAACTTCACATGCGCAAAGGCGAAGGCTGCCATGGCCGAGACTGTGACCGTCAGGAACACGGTCAGGGTGGCGATGATCAGCGAATTCATCATCTGCCGCCAATAGCGATCGCCGAAGAGGATGCCGGTATAGTTCTCGAAATGCCACTCGACCGGCAGGCCGAAGGGATTGGTTCGGAGATCGCCGAGCGACTTGAAACCGCCGAGCGCCGTGGTCAACAGCGGAATCAGCACGATGGCGGCGATGATGGTCAGCGACACGTAGAGATAGATCTTCGTGCCGGTGGTCATGCGAACGGATGAGGCCATATCAGTCATTGCGCATAAATATCCGTTTGTAGCCGAAGGCGAGGGTGACGCAGATCACGAACAGCACCACGCCGACGGCGCTGCCGAGGCCGACTTGCATGCGGGTGACGCCGAAATTGTAGAGGAAGGTCACCATCGTCTGGGTCGAGTTGAACGGTCCGCCGCCGGTGAGCGGCATGATCAGATCGAAAAGCTGCAGCGAGCCGACGACGGCGAAGAAGACGGACAGGCGCAGTGTCGAGCCGAGCAGCGGCAGGGTGACGTAGCGGAATTTCTGCCAGCCGGTGGCGCCGTCAATCTCGGCGGCTTCCAGCACGCTTTTGTCGAGGGATTGCAGGCCGGCGATGAACAGCATCATGTGGAAGCCGAAATATTTCCACACGATCACCGCCAGCACCGCATACATCGCCAGATCCTTATCGGCGAGCACGTAAGGGGTGGCGGTGCCGAGAAAATGCGAGATCGCGGCAAACAGGCCGTAGTCTCCGTCATAGACGAAGCGCCAGATCAAGCCCGCTGCCACTTCCGCCAGCACATAGGGCAGGAAGAAGATCAGCCGGTAGAGCACGACGCCGCGAATGCGGTTTGCCAGCATCGTCGCAAGCCATATGGCAAGCGGCACCTGGAGGGCGATCGAGACCAGGATGATCAGCGCATTGTTCTTCAGCGAGGTCAGGAAGGCGCCGTTCTTGAACAGAACCTGGAAGTTGCGCAGCCCTATGAATTCCGTCGGCGGGCCGTAGCCGTTCCATTTGTAAAGGCTGTACCAGGCGGCCTCTCCCATCGGCAGGATGACGAAGATGGTGAAAAGCAGCAGCGCCGGTGGCAGAAACAGCAGGATGACGGGCATGCGGCCGCGTGCGGCCGGCGATTTTCGGCGCGCTGCGGGTTTCGCTCTGGCGATGGTCGGTATGGCGGTCGTTGCGCTGACATCGGTCATGGGCGGTCTCGACAATTGCAGTTCAAAGAAAAACCGGCGCCGGCACAAGGGAGAGGCCGGCGCCGGATGGTGCTAGAGCTGGTCCTGCTCGAAGGCGTCCTGGACCTGCTGCGCGCCATCCTTCGGTGCGATCTGGCCCGAGACGATGCCGACCGAGATGTCGTTGACGACGCGGCCGACGGAGGGGCCGAGATCCTGGTCGAAGAAGTTCTGGTGCCAGGTCGAATGCGCCAGTTGGTCGGCCGAGGCGTGCATCAACGGGCTCTTGACGCCGTCTTCCACGCCGACGGCGACCGGGATGATCATGCCGGCCTGCGCCATGGTGCGTTCGCTCTCGGCATTGGTCAGATAGGCCAGGAAATCGAGGGTTTCAGGCGGGGCCTTCTTGGTCACGGCCCAGCCGTTCAGACCGCCGAGCGTATCGGTCGGAAGACCGGCGCCACCGGTAACCGCCGGGAAGGCGAAGCGGCCGATATTGTCGTCGGCGAGACCCTTGCCGTCGCCGGCATTGGTGCGCTGGTTGGCGGCGGTGTTTTCGAAGCCAAGGATCATCGCGGCCTTGCCGTCGCCGAAGACGCCGAGCGCCTGCGGCCAGGTGGTGCCGAGATAGCCGGGCTGGAACGGCTCGAGCTTGCCGAGTTCGGCAAGCTGCTCGCCGGCCTTGATGATCGCCGGATCATTGAAGCCATTGCCCTCGCCGCTCTTGGCCGCGGAAAAGACCTTCTGGCCGCCGTCACGCATCACCAGATAGCTCCAATAGAAATGGATCGGCCACTTCTCGCCGCCGCCGCCGGCAATCGGCACGATACCGGCCGCTTTGATCTTCTTGACGGCGGCCAGATAGTCGTCCCAGCTCTTGATAGCATTGGCATCGACGCCGGCCTTGGCGAAGAGCGCCTTGTTATAGAAGAAGGAAACGGTGCCTAGCTTGTAAGGCACGGCACTGATCTTATTGTCGAAGGTCAGGCCTTTCACTGCCGCAGGATTATAGCTCTTCACCCAGGCGCCATCCTTGGCGTTCATCGCCGCGGTCAGGTCCATCAGCGTGCCGGTTGCCTGCTGCTGCTTCAACACACCACCGCCCCAACTAAAGAAGAAATCGGGAGCGTCCTTCGATTGCAGCAGCGTCGGCAGCTTGGCCTTGAAGGCTTCGTTCGCCAGGAACTGCATTTCGATCTTCACGCCCGGATGCTGGGCTTCATATTGATCGGCGATCTTGCGCCAGACGGCGATGTAGTTCGGATCGAGCTCCAGGTGCAGCCACTTGACGACCGTATCCGCCGCAGCGCTCGTGGCGCCTGCAAGCATGACAAGCCCCGTGGCAGCGGCGATCGCAGCAACACGCGCACCGCGAAGGGCCTTCGCCCCGCGTTCATACAGCATGATTTTCTCCTCCCAAGGGAACAAGAGCCTCAATAATTTTTCCCTTATGCGGATTAATTCAGCGGAGCTTAGCTGAAATGTCAACCACCATTGCTAAATTTTCGGCGAAGTGACTGGGAAACGGCTTGACATCAGGCCATAAGCATAGGTTATTTAATTCGTATCCCGTCAAAAATATCAGGCCGCAGCCGAGCGGATTCGTCATTCGGCACCATTCACATGAAAACAGCAGACCCCGAGCTTATGCGGGCAATCAACCGCTTCAACGTGCTGGATACGATCCGGCGGGCGGGTTCGATCGCGCGTATCGAAATCAGCGAGCGCACCCAGCTTTCGACCACGACCGTATCGGCGATCACCGCTTCGCTGCTCGATGACGGCCTGATCCTGGCGCGCACCGAAGGCGATCTGCGTGAAGCCGCCGCCCGTGGGCGGCCGCGCGTCATGCTGGAGCTCAATCCGGACGCCGCCCGCGTCGTCGGCGCAAAAATCGCCGCGAACCGCATGGTCTTCGTCGTCGCCGATTTCCGCGGCGAAGTGCAGTCGACGCTGACGCTCGCCCTTCGCGTCGACCGGCAGCCGATCAGCGTCATCGCCGACCTGATCGAGGACGGGGTGCGCCGCTGCGTCGTCGATGCCAATCTCGCGCTCGATGAAATCGATTCGGTCTGCCTCGGCCTGCCCGGCGTCATCGAACACCGCACCGGCCATGTGCGCTCTAGCCCGATTTTCCGCGAGAGCGGCGTCGATTTCGCCAGGGAAATGTCGGAGCGGCTGGGTGTTACCACCATCGTCGAAAGCGATGCCCATGCGATCACGCTGGCGCATCATTGGTTCGGCGAGGCGAGAGATCTTGACGACATGGTGCTGGTGTCGCTGGAACAGACGCTTGGCCTCGGCGTGCTGCATGGCGGCCAATTGTTTCGCGGCGCCGGCGGCTTGAGTCATAATCTCGGCGACCTCACGCTCGGCATCGGGCCGCAGGGCACGGTCAGGCTTGCGAGCCTGGCGGGCGAAAGCGCGATCCTCGGCGACCAGCCGAGCGGCGGCCGCTTTGCCGAAGCCATCCGCCTCGGCCGCGGCATGGCGCATGCCAAAACGTTGATTGCCGCCGAAGACAACGCGCTGATCAGCGCGGCGATCCGCGCCGGCGAAGCCTGCGGCATGGCGCTAGCCAATATCGTCACGCTGTTTGCGCCGCCGCGCGTTATTCTCGTCGGCTCGAGCCTCGCGCTCGGCCAGCCCTTCCTCGACAGCCTGAGAGAGGCCTATTCGCTGGCAATCCCGCCATCGATCAAGGGCGTGACCGAACTCGTCTTCGACCAATCGACGGACGAAACCTGGGCTCAGGGCGCAGCCGTTGTGGCGCTGCGCGAACTCTACGAATCTCCTTGGGGAACGACAGGGCCGGCACCGGCGCTCTGACCCCGCAAGGCATGCACGAACACTTCATTCGGAGGAAGCTTTATGGAAAAGGTCGGCATTGGCATCATCGGCTGCGGAAACATTTCCGGCGCCTATCTCACCGCGATGAAATCGTTCCCCATTCTCGACATCAAAGGAGTGGCCGACCTCAACCGCGAACTCGCCGAAGCCAAAGCCGCCGAATTTGGTCTGAAGGCCGTCGATGTCGCGGCCCTGTTTGCCGATCCCACGATCGAGATCATCGTCAACCTGACCATTCCGAAAGCACATGTCGCCGTCGGTCTGCAAGCGCTTGACGCCGGTAAGCACACCTATTCGGAAAAGCCGCTCGGCATTAACTTCGCGGAGGGCAAGAAGCTTGCGGATGCCGCGGCCGCCAAGGGCCTGCGCATCGGCGCTGCCCCGGACACCTTCCTCGGCGGCGGCCACCAGACGGCGCGCGCGATCATCGACGAAGGCGCGATCGGCATCCCGGTCGGCGGCACCGCCACCTTCATGTGCCCCGGCCACGAGCGCTGGCATCCGAATCCGGCTTTCTATTATGAAGTCGGTGGCGGCCCGATGCTCGACATGGGACCTTACTACATCACCGACCTCGTCAACCTGCTCGGCCCCGTCTCCCAGGTCGCCGGCTTTGCCGTGGCGCCACGCAAGGAGCGCATCATCACCAGCGAGCCGCGCAACGGCGAGCGCATCCCCGTGCATGTCGCCACCCATGTTGCCGGCGTCATGGCCTTCGCCAACGGCGCGGTCGTGCAGATCGGCATGAGCTTTGACGTTGCCGGCCACAAGCATGTGCCACTCGAAGTCTATGGGACCGAAGGCACGCTGATCGTGCCTGATCCGAACCGTTTCGGCGGCCCGGTCGAATATCTCAAGAAAGGCGGCCAGTTCGAGGAACGCGAAGTCGCGGCCCCCTATGCCGACGGCAACTACCGTTCGCTCGGCGTCGCCGATCTGGCGCATGCCATCCGTTCCAACCGGCCGCACCGCGCCGATGGCAGCCTCGCGCTGCATGTGCTCGAAGTCATGGAAGCCTTCCAGACGGCCTCTGACACCGGCCGCACGATCGCCATCACGACGCAAACAGAGCGCCCGGCCCCTCTGTCCGAATCTCTGGTCGATGGACAGATCGGCCGCTAACGACACAGTTTCAGGAGGAATATCATGCGCGAAGCACTTATCGTCTGGGGCGGCTGGAGCGGTCACGAACCGCAGGAATGCGCCCATATCATCCGCGACGTGCTGGAAGAGGATGGCTTTAAGGTCTACCTCGAAAACAGCACCGAAGCCTTTGCCGACCCGTCGATCCATGACCTCAGCCTGGTCGTGCCGATCGTCACCATGTCGAAGATCGAGAAGGAAGAGGTGAAGAACCTCGCCGCCGCGATCGAAAGCGGCGTCGGCATCGCCGGCTATCACGGCGGCGCAGGCGACAGCTTCCGGGAATGCGTCGAGTATCAGTTCATTATCGGCGGCCAGTGGGTCGCCCATCCCGGCAACATCATCGACTACACGGTCAACATCACAAAATCGGATGACCCGATCATGGAGGGGATCACCGATTTCCCCTACACATCCGAGCAATATTACATGCATGTCGACCCGTCGAACGAGGTGCTGGCAACCACGACATTTACCGGCGATCATGCCTATTGGATCGACGGCGTCGTCATGCCGGTCGCCTGGAAGCGCAAATACGGCAAGGGCCGCGTCTTCTATTCCTCACTCGGCCACCAGGCCAAGGAATTCAACGTGCCGCAGATGAAAACCATCTTCCGCCGCGGCGCCAACTGGGCCGCGCGTTGAGAGCACCTGCCTCTATCTGATTTCCAAGCAAGAATTGCCCCTCACACAACCCTCTCCCGGCACGCGGGACAGGGCGGCCGCCCTTCGACAAGCTCACGAGCCGGATGAGGGGCTTCTCCGTACCTCCACCTTGCCACCTTGACCCGAACTGATAAAATATCGCCGGCACGCCACAAACGCTTGTGCTGCTTGCGCTTTTTTTGCTGTCGGGGGAGGACGGATGGACCAAGGCGCCACGGATGCACCCAACACGTCGACGGTCAGCTACGGCACCGAACCGGGTTTGCGTTTCGCTTCCCAGCTCGACGGACGTGGCGGCTGCAAGCAGCTCTGCATGGAAGAGCTCAGCGAGTGGAAGCATGGGCAGGGTGTGACTTGGCTACATCTCGAGCGCGACCATCCTGCCGCAGCCGACTGGGTCATGCATAAAAGCGGCTTCGACCCCTTCGTCATCGAAGCCCTGCTGGAGGAGGATTCGCGCCCTCGCGTCGAACCGGTGGGCGACGGGCTGTTGATCATCCTGCGCGGCGTCTGCGCGACATCGCCGGACGGCGCGACGCAGAAACCCGCCGATATCGACCTTGTGCCCCTGCATCTCTGGGTCGATGGCGAGCGCATCGTTTCGCTCCGCGACAGCGGCCACTACATTACGGCGCTGCGCGATATCCGTCTGTCGTTGGAAAAGAAAAAAGGGCCGCAGCGCACCGGCGACCTGCTCGCCTTGATCGGCGACAAGCTGGTGCGCGACCTCGAACCCGTGCTCGACGCCATGGATGAAGAGGTGGACGAACTCGACGAACTGATCTTTCACGGCGAAGCCGGCCAAGTGCGCGAGCGCCTGAAACTGCTGCGCCGGCGAGCCGTGCAGCTTCGCCGTTATCTGGCGCCGCAACGTGATGCCCTAAACCGCATCGAGCATGACGATGCGCCCTGGCTTGCCGAGCGCGACAAGCTGCGCATGCGCGAAGTGATCGACAAGCTGATGCGCTACATCGAATATCTCGACGCCATCCGCGACCGCACCAGCATCCTGCACGACGACTTGTCGACCGTCATCAGCGAGCGCATCGCCCGCAATTCCAACCGCCTTGCCGCCCTCGCAGCCCTGCTTTTGCCGCCGAGCGTTGTGGCCGGCCTCTTCGGCATGAATGTCGGTGGCATCCCCGGCGTCAACGACACCTGGGCCTTCGTTATCATCGTCGTCTTCGTAACGATCACCTCGATCGCGACCCTCTGGGTGCTGAAGCGTATCAACTGGCTTTAGGCCACTCTGGTCCTGCCGGTCAGCGCGCCGAGCCGCCGTCGACGACAGGACAATCCTTCCAGCACCCGCACCAGCACAGCATATGCACGATCCCCGGGATCACCGCCGGTCATCGACACGCCGCGCCTCGCCCCCGCCCTGCGACGAACGCGGCTGGGATCGCCTCCTGATTAAGGCTTGACCAATTTCGGGAAAGAGCATTACTTTGGATCCATGGATCCAAAGTCTATTTTCAGCGAGCTGCGGGACGAGATTGAGTCAGGTGAATTGGCACCAGGCTCCGTTCTCAAGCAGGAATCGATCGCCGAGCGTTTCGGGGTCAGCCGCCAGCCCGTCAGGCAGGCCTTGGACCGCTTACTCGGGAGTGGCTTGGTCGTGCGGCGTCCGGATCGAAGTCTGGCGGTAGCGATCCTCTCGGAACGTGAGGCAAGTGAACTTACCGAGCTTCGGGCTATTCTGGAGGTCGCCGCCTTGAAGCAGTCGGTGCCGTTGCTTTTGCCTTCCGCCTTGCGGAAGGCCGAAAGGCTCAACGATGAGCTATTCGCAGAGTACGATCCGGTGCGGATTGAAGAGCTCGACCAGCAGTTTCACCTGACCCTGTATAGCGAGTGCGAAAATACGCGATTGCTGAGAACCATAGCAACGCTTCGACGAGAATCTCTGCGGGCATGCCTTCATCAAAAGCGTGGCGCCCAGGAGCGCATTGATTTTTTCGAGGAACACGCCGCGATCGTTGCCGCTTGTGCCAGGGGAGATGTCGACGCTGCCGCGCAGCATCTTCGCCACCATCTCACTCAAACGACTGCAAGACTTCTTTCCATGCCGACAAAGGATGATCTGATATGAAGATGACCGTCGAGGTACACTGGGAGCGCGAAGGAGCAGTCTTCACCGACAAGCGTTACAGCCGCGCGCACATCTGGCGCTTTGACGGCGGCCAAGTCGTGCCAGCGTCGGCTTCGCCGCATATCGTTCCGCTTCCTTATTCCGTGGAAGCCAATGTCGATCCAGAGGAGGCCTATATCGCGGCGATTTCCAGTTGCCACATGCTGACCTTTCTCTCGCTCGCGGCGCTCAAGCGGATCGTCGTCGAGAGCTATACCGACAAGGCGATCGGCGTGATGGAAAAGGTCGACGGAAAATTGATCGTCAGCCGCGTTGAGCTCAATCCGACCATCGTCTATGCCGGGGAACCGCCAACCGCCGCAATGCAAGCAGAACTGCACCACCTGGCGCATGAACAGTGCTTCATTGCCAATTCCGTCAAGACGGAAATCCAGGTCGCCGCCGCTTGAGGTATCCATTCCGCCAAGGCGATTGATCGGAGGATGTTTCGGACAGGCTTGCGGGTTTCGAGGCCGATCTGCATTTTATTCGCCCCGCACGGCACAGCCAACGGCCTGCTCGAGTAGGCCGCGTGATCCAGGTTTCGGCCACGCTTCCGGCAAACTTTATTGCTTTCGAATACGCGACAGGCGATCCCGACTGGTGGCATGACATTGCCGAAGGCCTGTCGGAGGTGATCGTCAAGAACGGTTTCATCGATGTCATCGATCGCCCCGGCATGGTCGTCGATCTTAATCCGGAAAAGGCCAGGCGCTATCTTGCCGAGGACGATCGCGACTTTTTCGCCAGATTCTTCGGCCCTATTCGTGCGGTAAAGCCAGGTCTGCGGTACAAAATCGCCGCCTCGGCTTTCTGTATTCGGGGTGACTTTCAGCCATTTTCAGTGTCGCCTAAACAGTTATGCTGCGGATGAAGGCGCATCCCCTGATGTCGGTTTCGGCCGGAAATTGCGACCCGCCCAATTTTCGTTTGACATTCCTTTATCTTCATTTATCGTCATTCTAGTTTCGGTTTTCGCATGAGGGGTAGAAATCGAAACGAGGGGAGAGGTAATTGTCCAGAGCTCAAATCGACGTCACGGATGTCATTGGTCGCTGCGTGAGCCGCAGTCCGGTCGAGCGCGTCTGCCGCGTTCCGAACCGTGCTCGCCTCGGTTTGCGTCATCGCGAATCCCTCGCATCCGGATCGACGCAATTTACTTCTCCACAACCATCCCGCCGCCGCTCCCGAATCTGTCGAAGGAACGGGGCATTCGGACAGTAAAGGCATAAACGATCGCGGCGGGTTTATATCCTCCAGATCGCTACCCAATGGGCAACAAAACAGGCCTTACGGCCAGCAATCCGTCGCAGCGTCCCCATACGATGCATGGAAGGAGCATATGGTGCTTGAACTCAGAAACGTGTCGAAGGCGGTCGGCGGCGAAACGCACATTGCCGAAACGAACCTGACGCTGCAGCGCGGCACGCTGAATGTCCTCCTCGGACCGACGCTTTCAGGCAAGACGTCGCTGATGCGGCTGATGGCCGGGCTGGACAAGCCGACTTCGGGCACGATCCACGTCGACGGCGCCGATGTCACGGGCGTGCCCGTGCAGCGCCGCAACGTCGCCATGGTCTACCAGCAATTCATCAACTATCCCGCCATGACCGTTTACGACAATATCGCATCGCCGATGCGCCTCGGCGGCATCGATGCGGCGACGATCGACCGCGAAGTGAAGAAAGCCGCTGATCTTCTGCGGCTCGGCCCCTTCCTCGATCGCCTGCCGCTCAGCCTCTCCGGCGGCCAGCAGCAGCGCACCGCGCTTGCCCGCGCCATCGTCAAGAATGCAGGCCTTGTGCTGCTCGACGAGCCGCTCGCCAATCTCGACTATAAACTGCGCGAAGAGCTGCGTGCAGAACTGCCGAAAATCTTCGCCGAATCCGGCGCCATCTTTGTTTACGCCACGACCGAACCCTCGGAAGCGCTGCTTTTGGGCGGCAATACGGCGACCCTGTCGGAAGGCAAGATCACCCAGTTCGGACCGACCATCGATGTCTTCCGCAGGCCGAAGGACTTGATCACCGCCGTCACCTTCGCCGATCCGCCGCTGAACACCATCTCGCTCGACAAGCGCGGCAATCTCTTCGTGCTGAACGGCGATATGAGCCTGCCCGTACCGCCGGGCCTAGAAAGCCAGCCGGACGGCCCCTACACCATCGCCTTCCAGCCGCACCATCTGGCGCTGAAGCCGCAGACCTCCGAAGCGGTCGCAGCGCCGGCAAGGGTGATGGTGACCGAGATCACCGGTTCGGAAAGCTTCATCCACATCGATTTCGCCGATCGGCGCTGGGTTATGCTGATCCAGGGCGTCGAGGACATCGATGTCGACGACTCAATCGATGTCTACATCGACCCGCGCCACATCATGGTGTTCGACACCAACGGCGCCGCCGTCACACCCGCCCTGCAACGGGCTGCCTGAGGAGAGACAGGGCCAATGGCACGCATCGACCTGGACCATATAAGACACGCCTATAACGACCACCCCAAATCCGATGCGGATTATGCGCTGAAGGAAGTTCATCATAGCTGGGAGGACGGCAGCGCCTATGCTTTGCTCGGACCGTCCGGCTGCGGCAAGACCACCCTTCTCAACATCGTTTCCGGCCTTGTGCGCGCCTCGGAAGGCCGCATCCTCTTCGACGGCAAGGACGTGACCAAACTGTCGACGCAGGAGCGCAACATTGCCCAGGTCTTCCAGTTTCCGGTCGTCTACGACACGATGACGGTTTATGAAAACCTCGCTTTCCCCTTGCGCAACCGACACGTTCCGGAAGCCGAAGTGAAGCGCAAGGTCGATGAGATCATCGAGATGATCGGTCTCTCCGATAGCGCCCATCGCAAGGCGCGGGGATTGACGGCCGATGCCAAGCAGAAAATCTCTCTCGGCCGCGGCCTGGTGCGCTCCGATGTCAGCGCCATCCTGTTTGACGAACCGCTGACGGTCATCGACCCACATATGAAATGGGTGCTACGCTCGCAGTTGAAGCAGCTCCACCGCCGCTTCGGCTTCACCATGGTCTATGTCACCCACGATCAGACGGAGGCGCTGACTTTCGCCGACAAGGTCGTGGTGATGTATAACGGCGAGGTGGTGCAGATCGGCACGCCGAACGATCTCTTCGAGCGGCCGCGCCACACCTTCGTCGGCTATTTCATCGGCTCACCGGGCATGAACGTCATGCCCGTGCAGATCGAGGGCCGCAACGCCCGTCTCGCCGGCAGCACCGTCGCGCTGCCGGGCGCCCCCATCAATGGACAGGGCGGCAAGACCGAACTCGGCATCCGCCCGGAATTCGTCCGCCTCGGCCGCGAGGGCATGCCGGCGACCGTGACCAAGGTCGAGGACCTCGGCCGCCGCAAGGTGGTGCGCGCCAGACTGGAAGGCCAGGAGATCACCGCAATCATCGGTGAGGACCAGACCGTGCCGGCCGAACCGCACATCGCCTTCGATCCCGCCGGCATCAATATCTACGCCAACTCCTGGCGCGTCGAGATAGGAGCCTGATCATGGACAAGACCTGGAACAACAAAGCCTGGTTCATGCTCATTCCCGTACTGCTGCTGGTCGGCTTCTCGGCCGTCATCCCGCTGATGACGGTGGTGAACTATTCGGTGCAGGACACCTTCGGCAACAACGTCTTCTTCTGGGCGGGAACACAGTGGTTTGAGGAGATCCTTCATTCCAGCCGCTTCTGGGATTCGATGCTCCGCAACCTGATCTTCTCCTTCGTCATCCTGGCGATCGAGGTGCCGCTCGGCATCTTCATCGCTCTCAACATGCCGAAGAAGGGTATCGGCGTTCCGGTTTGCCTGGTCTTGATGGCACTGCCGCTGCTGATCCCGTGGAATGTCGTCGGGACGATTTGGCAGGTGTTCGGCCGCAGCGATATCGGCCTGATGGGCTACGTCCTCGTCGGCCTCGGCATCGACTACAACTACGTCTCCGATCCGGCCGATGCCTGGGCAACGATTATCATCATGGATGTCTGGCACTGGACCAGCCTCGTCGTGCTGCTCTGCTATGCCGGCCTCGCCTCCATTCCCGATGCCTTCTACCAGGCCGCCAAGATCGACGGCGCCTCGCGCTGGTCCGTCTTCCGCTACATCCAGCTCCCGAAGATGAACCGCGTGCTTTTGATCGCCGTGCTCCTGCGCTTCATGGACAGTTTCATGATCTATACCGAACCTTTCGTCGTCACCGGCGGCGGCCCCGGCAATTCGACGACCTTCCTGTCGATCGATCTCGTCAAGATGGCCCTTGGCCAGTTCGATCTCGGCCCGGCAGCGGCAATGTCGCTGATCTACTTCCTGATCGTGCTTCTGCTGTCCTGGGTCTTCTACACCGTCATGACCAATTATGATGCGGGAGAGACGCGATGAGCGGCAAACCTCTTACGACCTCCGCAGGCGATAACACGATGAACAAGATAGCGGCTTCCAGCCCCGTCGCCGGTGTTACCGCGACGACCGGCACGCAGCCGGTGAGCCGACATAAGGAGGAGGGTCGCTGGTCCTGGGTGGTGCCGACGCTCTACATCATCTTCCTGCTGCTGCCGATCTACTGGCTCGTCAACATGAGCTTCAAGACCAATGAGGAGATCGTCAGCGGGTTGACGCTCTATCCGCATCAGCCGACGCTGCGCAATTACACGATCATCTTCACCGATCCGTCCTGGTATAAGGGCTATATCAACTCCATCACCTATGTCGTCATGAACATGGTGATCTCGGTTGCCTGCGCGCTGCCCGCAGCTTACGCCTTCTCGCGCTACCGCTTCCTCGGCGACAAGCACGTCTTCTTCTGGCTGCTGACCAACCGCATGGCGCCGCCGGCGGTCTTCGCGCTGCCCTTCTTCCAGCTCTATTCGGCCTTCGGCCTGATCGACACTCATATCGCGGTAGCCCTGGCGCACTGCCTGTTCAACGTGCCGCTGGCGGTCTGGATCCTTGAAGGTTTCATGTCCGGCGTGCCGAAGGAGATCGACGAGACGGCCTATATCGACGGCTATTCGTTCCCGCGCTTCTTCATCAAGATCTTCATTCCCTTGATCGCAAGCGGCATCGGTGTCGCCGCCTTCTTCTGCTTCATGTTCTCCTGGGTGGAACTGCTGATCGCCCGCACGCTGACCACGACCGACGCCAAGCCGATTGCCGCCATCATGACGCGCACGGTCTCGGCCGCCGGCATGGACTGGGGCCTGCTTGCCGCCGCCGGCGTGCTGACGCTGATCCCCGGCGCGCTCGTCATCTATTTCGTCCGCAATTACATCGCCAAGGGCTTCGCGCTCGGTCGCGTCTAAGAGGAAACCGCCATGAATACCGATTTCTCCTGGATGGCCTGGACGCTGCCGACGGTCCTGTTTTTCGTGACCATCCTGCTGCTTCTGCTCGGCATGGCCATTTGGGAATATTTTTCGCCCGGCGGCAATCCGCGCGTCGGCATCCTGCATTTTGAAACAACGCGCGGCGACCGGCTGTTCGTCTCGCTGCTCGGCGCTGCCTTCATTCATATTGCGTGGTTGGGCCTGGGAGGGCCGAACCTGTGGTGGGCGGTCGCCATTTCTGTCGTCTACGCGATCGGCGTTTTCCGTCTGGTCTAGCGCGGTTTCAAGGAGTTACCGCGCCCTTTGCCCGTCTCGGACACATGGCGCAGTAAGATAAGTCGATACGGATGGCTGGGGGTCTGGCCGTCTGACAATACACTCGCAACCTGTAGGGAGGAATATATGCGACGGCATCTCTTAACAACGACGGCAGTCGTGATGCTGGCTTTGGCCGGATCGGCTAATGCCGGCATGAACGAAGCCAAGGCATTTCTGGACAAGGAGATCGGCGATCTCTCGACGCTCTCGCGCGCCGACCAGGAAAAGGAAATGCAATGGTTCGTCGATGCGGCCAAGCCTTTCCAGGGCATGGAAATCAAGGTCGTTTCGGAAACCCTGACGACCCACCAGTATGAATCGCAGGTCCTGGCACCGGCCTTCACCGCCATCACCGGCATCAAGGTTACGCACGACGTCATCCAGGAAGGCGACGTCGTCGAAAAGATCCAGACGCAGATGCAGACCGGCCAGAACCTCTATGACGGCTGGGTCAACGATTCGGACCTGATCGGTACCCATTGGCGCTATAAGCAGGTGCGCAACCTGACCGACTGGATGGCGGGCGAAGGCAAGGACGTCACCAACCCCAATCTCGACATCGCCGACTTCATCGGCACCAGCTTCACCACCGCTCCGGACAAGAAGCTTTATCAGCTCCCCGACCAGCAGTTCGCCAACCTCTATTGGTTCCGCTACGACTGGTTCAACGACCCGAAGAACAAGGCCGATTTCAAGGCTAAATACGGCTATGATCTCGGCGTGCCGGTCAACTGGTCGGCCTATGAGGATATCGCCCAGTTCTTCACCGGCCGTGACGTCGGCGGCAAGAAAGTCTTCGGCCATATGGACTACGGCAAGAAGGACCCGTCGCTCGGCTGGCGCTTCACCGACGCCTGGCTTTCCATGGCCGGCAATGGCGACAAGGGCCTGCCGAACGGTCTGCCCGTCGACGAATGGGGTATCAAGGTCGACGCCGGCTCACGTCCGGTCGGCTCCTGCGTCGCGCGCGGCGGCGACACCAACGGCCCGGCAGCCGTCTATTCGATCCAGAAGTATCTCGATTGGCTGAAGGCTTACGCTCCGCCGGAAGCACAGGGCATGACCTTCTCCGAATCCGGCCCGGTTCCGGCACAGGGCAATATCGCCCAGCAGATCTTCTGGTACACGGCCTTTACCGCCGACATGGTCAAGCCGGGCTTGCCGGTCATGAACGCGGACGGCACGCCGAAATGGCGCATGGCTCCTTCACCGCACGGCGTATACTGGAAGGACGGCATGAAGCTCGGCTATCAGGACGTGGGTTCCTGGACGCTGATGAAGTCCACGCCGGTCGATCGCGCCAAGGCTGCCTGGCTCTACGCGCAGTTCGTGACGTCGAAGACCATAGACGTGAAGAAGAGCCAGATCGGTCTCACCTTCATTCGCGAATCCACCATCCGCGACAAGAGCTTCACCAAGCGCGCGCCTGAACTCGGCGGTCTGATCGAGTTCTACCGCTCGCCGGCCCGTGTTCAGTGGTCGCCCACCGGCACCAACGTTCCGGACTATCCGAAGCTGGCACAGCTTTGGTGGCAGGCCATCGGCGATGCCGCATCCGGCGCGAAGGACGCACAGGGCGCCATGGATGCACTGTGCGCCGATCAGGAAAAGGTGCTTCAGCGCCTCGAGCGTGCAGGCGTGCAGGGCGACATCGGCCCGAAGCTCGCCGAAGAGCATGATCTGAACTATTGGAACGCCGATGCCGTCAAGAATGGCCATCTCGCTCCGCAGTTGAAGATCGCGAACGAGAAGGAAAAGCCGGTCACCGTCAACTACGACGAACTGGTCAAGAGCTGGGCTGACGCAGCAAAGTAAGCCCGACCTTTCATGCGGCAGGAATGCCGGGGCTCGAAAGAGCTCCGGCATTTTTTGTTATGAATAATTTATTTGAAGAGAATATCGATCCAATGTCGGATTGCTGAAGTATCGTTCGTCCTAAGGTCGTCCAATTCGTCAATTCAGAAGGATCATAACCATGCCGAACACCATACGTTTGCATCGCGTCCTGGCAACCAGCCCGGAAAAGGTCTATCGCGCATTCATCGAGGCGGACGCGCTCGCCAAGTGGCTTCCGCCCAACGGCTTTGTATGCACCGTGCATCATCTGGAAGCGACAGTCGGCGGCACGTTCAGAATGTCCTTCCGCAACTTTACGACCGGCAAAAGCCACGCCTTTGGTGGCGAATATGTCGAGCTGATCCCCGGCGAGCTGGTGCGCTACACCGACAAGTTCGACGACCCCAACCTGCCGGGCGAAATGGCAGTGACCGTGACGTTGAAGAAGGTCCTGGTCGGAACGGAAGTAAACATAACCCAGGCAGGCGTGCCCGACGTCATTCCGCCTGAAGCCTGCTATCTCGGCTGGCAGGAATCACTGCGCAATCTGGCAAAGCTCGTCGAACCCGATATCAACGAATAACGCATCGGGATCGAGGCAAGATCGATCGGAATCGGATCGCGTTGACGATCTTCGCGATTCGGTGATGCATCCAGACCTGCCAATCCGAACGTCTCCCTCCGAGTGGGGGAGATGTTCCAAAGGGACGGAGCGGCGTCAGAGGCGCGGCATATGCCACCGCCTCTGAACGAACCTCACCCCATCACCCTCTCTTCAATTTCGTCTTCCCTTCTTCCACCAGTTTTTGCGCGGCTTCAGCAACCGTGATCTTGCCGAAAGCAAGCTGATCGGCGACGGGGCGCATGACATTCTGGTCGAATTCGTTCGCACCCAGCGGCGCCGGTGCCGGGTAGGCGCCGACCTGATCCTTCAGCAGCTCGACATATTTCACCGTCTGCTGCTCGACCGGGTTGAGCGTTGGCAGGATGGCCGCGCGCACGGCCGGCGACATCGGCACACCGCGCTCGACACCGAGGACCTTGCCGGCATCGAGATCGTTGACGAAGAAATTGATGAATTTCGCGGCCGCTTCGCCGTTCTTGCTGGAGGAGCCCACGCTCCAGATCAACGCCGGGCGATAGTAATGGCCGGAAGGTCCATCCTTCTTTTCGCGCGGCAGCATCGTGATGGCGAGCTTGCTCTTGACCACGAGCTGATAACCGACGAGCTGGTTGGAATAGGCCATGCCGATCGCCGATTTGCCCTGTGCCAGGCAATTGCTCTCGATGGTGTTCTGATCGAGCGTCTGGACGTCGGGCGATACGGTGCCCCCACGCTGGCGGAGATCTTCCCAATAGGAATACCATTCCTTGGCGTCATCGACGCCGAAGCCGAGCCCGCCGTCTTCGGAATAGAGGCTCTTGCCGCGCTGGCGCAGCCAGGCGTCGAGCACATAGTTGTAACGCGCGCCATAGGGGCCGCCCCAATAGGCGCGCTTGCCGGCAGCCTTGGTCAGTTCCACGGTAAGGTCGGCATATTCCGCCCAGGTCGTCGTGGGGCCGGGCGGCGTCAGGCCGGCCTTCTTGAAAACGTCCTCATCATAGAACATCGCGAAGGAATTAAGCCCGAGGCCGACGCCATAGAGCTTGCCGTCGACCGTCGTCAGCTTCAGCACATCCTTGCCGAAACTGTCGACATTCAACGTTGAAGGCACGAACTGATCGAGCGGCATGCAGGCGCCACGCTTCGAATAATCCGAAATCGTGCTCGGCTCAAGCTGGAAGACATCCGCGATGGTCTGGCTCGCCATTCCCGTTGCGAGTTTGGCCCAATAACCGTCGCCGCTGATGCTCTCGCCGACGATGGAAATATCCGGGTTTTTGCTGTGGAACAGCTCGGCGACGGCGACCGTGCGCTTGCCGCGATCGGGCGAGCCCCACCACATCGCCCGCAATTGTGTCGTATCGGCAAAAGCAGGCAGGGATCCTCCCGCACCGAAAGCGAGACCTGCTGCGGCCCCGGCAGTTCCAATCATGAATGAACGGCGATTCATCCGCATGAGATTCCTCCTTCTCTTGCGATGCCCATGGCGCGTTATCCGCGACGACCTCCCGACGCCTTGTGCGGACAAATTCGAGGGCAGGATATGCAATTCGATTGCGTATTGCAATAAACAATCTTTTTCTTGCAAATTTGCATAATTTGCGGAAATATTGCCGCATGAGTGAAGTTCGATCCAAACGTGTCAGGCAAGCCGATATTGCCAGCAGGGCCGGCGTCTCCGTCTCGACGGTATCGCGGGTGCTAACCAATGAGCCTGGAATCAGCGAAGCTATCCGTCAGCAGATCTTCAAGGTGGCGAGCGATCTCGGCTACCCGCTGAAGCCGGCCGCGGAAACCGTGCCGGCCGCGCTCGCGCTGATCGCCAGCGACAGCGCTACCGGCGGCCTGAGCGTCTTTTATGAGGGTATTTTGGAAGGCTTGCGCGCCGGCGCAGCCGAACGCGGCATGCCTTTCGACATTCGCCTCGTCCGCGAAGCCAGGACCACGCCAGACCATATCGGTGAATATCTCCAGGCAGCCGGCGCCGAGGGTCTGTTCCTCGTCGGCATCGATCCCTCCGATGAGCTGCGCATCTGGCTGGAGGACAGCGGCACGCCGGTCGTGCTCGTCAACGGCACCGATGCAAAACTGCGCTTCGATGGCGTCTCCCCCTCGAATTTTTTTGGCGCCTATGCCGCGACGCGACGCCTGATCGATGCCGGCCATCGTCGCATCCTGCATCTGACTGGTTCGCATCGCCAGACCATTCGCGAGCGCATCCGTGGCTTCGAGGCGGCGATGGCTTCCGTCGAAGGCGGTGAAGGCCGCGTCGTGCCCTTGACGTTTAGGGGCAGTGCCAGCACGGAGGCCCATGCCGTCACCACCGCCGTCCTTGCCGAGGATAGCAGCTTCACCGCCGCCTTCTGCATGAACGATTTCGTCGCGGTCGGCGTGCTCGAAGCGGTGATGGAAGCGGGTCTGCGCGTGCCGGATGATTTCGCCATCGTCGGCTTTGACGATCTGCCCTGCGCACTGATGACCAATCCGCGCCTCGCCACCATGCGCGTCGACCGCGCGGCCATCGGACGCGAAGCGATCGGCCTGATGACCGCCCGTTTCCGCGACCGTGAAGCGCCCGCGCGCCAAGTTTGTCATGCCGTCGTCCCAGTCCCTGGCGGCACGCTCCCGCCCGAAACCTGAGCCCGTTTCTTTAGCGGCAACGACCGAAAAAGAGCCAGACCGATGACCTACGACCCCGCCAGCACCAACCCGCTCGCCGGCAATCCGCTGGAAAATCGCACCGACATGCGCCGAGCGCTGATCGACCTGTTCTATCCGCTGCTTCCTTACTTCTCCAAGGGCAATGCCCGTGTCCGTATCGATGCCGCCTGCGCGCATTTCGATCGCGCCGCCGCCGATCTCGAAGGCTTCGCCCGCCCGCTCTGGGGTCTCGCACCATTCGGCGCCGGCGGCGGCGATTTTGCGCATTGGGGCCGCTATGCCGAAGGGATTGCCAATGGCGTCGATCCCGGCCATCCGGAATATTGGGGCACCGTCAACGGCCGCGACCAGCGTATGGTCGAACTCGCCGCCCTTGGCTTTTCGCTTGCCCTGGTGCCGGAAAAGATCTGGGAACCGCTCGATGGCAGAGCCCGCGACAATCTCATTGCCTATCTCAAGCATGCCCGCACCTTCGACTATGCCGAGAACAACTGGAAATTCTTCCGCGTCCTCGTCGATATCGCCCTCGACCGGCTCGGCGCCACGTTCGATCGCAGCCTGACGGAAGATTATCTCAGAGAATTGGACGGGTTCTACATCGCCGATGGCTGGTATCGCGACGGCAATGTCAGGCGCGTCGATCACTACATTCCCTTCGCCATGCATTTTTACGGACTGATTTATTCCAGGCTCGTCGATGACGACCGCGCCAGGCGCTACCGCGAACGCGCCGTCCTCTTTGCCAAGGATTTTCGCCACTGGTTCGCGCCCGATGGCGCCACCGTGCCCTTCGGCCGCAGCCTCACCTACCGCTTCGCCTGCGCCGGCTTCTGGTCGGCGCTGGCCTTCGCCGATGTCGAGGCCCTGCCCTGGGGCGAGATCAAGGGGCTCTGCCTGCGGCACCTGCGCTGGTGGGCTGATAAGCCGATCGCCAATCGCGACGGTACGCTGCCGATCGGCTACGGCTATCCCAATCTTCTGATGTCGGAAAACTACAATTCAGCCGGCTCCCCCTATTGGGCCTTCAAGGCTTTCCTGCCGTTGGCGCTCCCCGAGGCGCATCCCTTCTGGACCGCCGAGGAAAAGCCGCATGTCGCCGAGCCGGCGATCGTGCCGCTCAAGCACCCTGGCATGGTGATGATGCATGGCAAAGCGGATGTCGTGGCGCTGTCCTCAGGCCAGGAAAACCTGCAGATGCGCTTCGGGTCGGAAAAATACGCCAAATTCGCCTATTCCGCCCGCTACGGCTTCAGCGTTGAAAGCGACGAGCGTGCCTTTGCCGGCGGCGCCTTCGACAGCATGCTCGCCTTCAGTGACGATGGCCTCCATTATCGTGTTCGCGAAACCAATGAAGAGGCGAAGCTCGCCGGCGATACGCTTTATGCCAAGTGGTCGCCATGGCCTGACGTCACCGTCGAAACCTGGCTGATCCCCGCGGCACCCTGGCATATCCGCCTGCACAGGATCACCACGCCCCGCCCGTTGCAGACAGCCGAAGGCGGTTTCGCCATTGCCCGGCGGGATTTCGAGGCCGATACACTGTCTTCGCAAAAAGGCGCTGCCTATGTTGTCGGCGAGGCGGATTTCAGCGGCATTCTCGATCTCGGCTCGACCATCCCGCGCGACGGCCTGGCGCAGAAAGCGCCGCCCAACACCAATCTGATCGTTGCCAAGACGCTGGTGCCGCAATTGCGCGGGGCGATTCCGGCAGGCGAAACCATTCTCGTTTCCGCCATCCTGGTAGAGCATGACCCCGCTGCCCTCTCAGGCGCCTGGACGAAGCCGCCCACTAAACCCGATCTCGATGGCTTGCGCGCACTGATCGCCGAAAAGGGCATCACCGTCAGCGCCATCGACGTGCCGGGACGACCTGCATGACCCAATCGGCCCCAGACCGCCCCGCCATCGCATTCGCCATGCAGCCCGCACGGACGCAGCATGTCCTGACGCCCGGGCTGATCCAGCGGCTCGACGTGATCGGCCGCGTATTGGACGCCGCGCCAATGGAGCGCTTTGACGACGAAAGAGCACGAAAGCTGCTAAGCGAGACGGAGATCCTGATCACCGCTTGGGGCTCGCCGCATATCGATGCCCCTGTGTTGGCGCAGGCGCCGCATCTGAAACTGGTGGCGCATGCGGCCGGCACCGTGAAGGGGCTGATCGAGGACAGCCTGTTCGCCAGGGGCATATCGGTGAGCCATGCGGCACAGGCCAATGCCCTGCCGGTCGCCGAATTCACCCTCGCCGCCATCATCTTCGCCGGCAAGCAGGTCTTCCGCTTCCGGGACGTCTATGTCGCTGACCGTCATCGCAACCGCACGCAGCCGATGCAGAGCCAAGCGATCGGCAATTACGGCCGAACGGTCGGCATCATCGGCGCCTCGCGCATCGGCCGGCGGGTGATCGAATTGCTGGCGCCGTTCGACTATCAGATCCTGATTTACGATCCGATGGTCGGAGAGGCGGAAGCACGGCAAATCGGCGTCGAGAAGACCGAACTCGACCTCCTGATGGCGCGGGCCGACATCGTCTCGCTGCACGCCCCATCGCTGCCGGCGACACGGCATATGATCGATGCTCACCGCCTGTCGCTGATGAAAGACGGAGCCACTTTCATCAACACGGCACGCGGCGCGCTGGTCGACGAGGCCGCCCTGCTCGCAGCACTGAAGACTGGCCGCATCGACGCGATCGTCGACGTCACCGATCCCGAAATTCCGGAGGCAAGCTCAGCCTTCTACGATCTGCCGAACGTCTTCCTGACGCCGCACATTGCCGGCGCCGTCGGCCTGGAACGCACCCGCCTCGGCGAGATGGCCGTCGATGAAGTCAGCCGGTTCATCGAGGGAGAGCCGTTGCTCTACGAAATCCGCCGCGAGGACCTAGCGCGCATGGCGTAAAGCCTCGGAATCATCACCAAACCGCCTCATTTCGGCACATGCGGAAAACCCGTTTTTAATCATTCTGGGCTAGCAATCTCTTCAGCGAAGAGGTTCTAGTTATGCGTACCCGTATCATCTCCATAGCCGCTGTGCTGCTGCTCGGAATGCTAGCAGGCTGCGCCACCGCACCGTCCCATACCCGCAATGTCTGCGCGATCTTCGATCAGCGCGACGGCTGGTTCAACAATTGGCAGCGCGCCGCCGAACGTACGGAACGGGAATACGGCGTGCCGGTGCCGATCCTGATGGCGACGATTTACGCCGAATCCGGCTTCCAGCCGCATGCCCGGCCGCCGCGCCGGAAACTGCTCGGCTTCATTCCCTGGACGCGACCTTCCAGCGCCTATGGCTATTCTCAGGCTCTCGACGGCGCCTGGGATCACTATCAGCGCGACACGGGCCGCTGGGGCGCACGCCGCTCCGACTTCTCCGACGCGATCGAATTCATCGGCTGGTATCACGCCCAGAGCCATCTGCGGAACGGCATCCCACTTAACGATCCCTATAATCTTTATCTGGCTTATTATGTCGGTTGGAAGGGCTATCAGCAGGGAAGCTGGCGCGGCAATGGCGACCTGCAGCGCACGGCGCAGAAGGTCGCCAACATGTCCGCGCTCTATGCCTCGCAGTTGCGCAATTGCAATTGAGCCTCAGCGGTTTTGCTTTTCCATGAAAAGTTAAGCCGCTCTAGGGCCGCGCCTCGAGCAGGTTGAGCCCGTCATCCTGACCCCAGATGTCGGCGATCGACACCTGCTGGCCGGTCCGGCTGCTTTCTAGTGCCGCAATGCCGCAGAGAACCGAAAGCGCGCCCGCGCGTGAACCGGCGCGCTGTCTCAGTTCGTCGTTCGGCCCGGGCCGCAGCAGCATATTGCGCAGCCGGTCGTCGCCGCCGTAGTGGCCGCCCGGCGAATAGGGCACCCAGATGCGCTCGACATCACCGAAATTCTTCATGACGACGATTTCGTCGGCCGGCGGCGTCGTCCAATGCTGCTTCTCATATTGCCGCAGCTCGATACGCCCCTTGTGGCCGTTGAAGGCAATATGGTGGCCTTCGATCGGCATATAGGTGTTCAGCGAATAGGAGACGTTGACGCCGTTGCGATAGCGGATGGAGGCGACCATGGTGTCGGGAATGTCGATATCCTCGCGGAAGACGCAGGCATCGCGAACATAACCATCGACCGTCGACGGGTCTTCATAGAGGCTTTCGAGCAGCGGCGTGGCGCTGATATCGAGATAATAATCGCATTCGTCCTTGTACCGACAGGTGCGACAGCGCTCGCCACGGAAGGGGCCTTTGCGACCATAGTGCTTGAGATCGGCAAAGGCGGATACCGTTTCCGGATCGGAATCGAGATACCAGTTCAGAAGGTCGAAATGGTGCGTCGCCTTGTGAACGAAGAGGCTGCCGGAATTTTCGACAAAGGCGTGCCAGCGCCGGAAGTAGTCGGCGCCATGACTGGTGTCGAGATACCAATGAAAATCGACCGAGGTCACATCGCCGATAACGCCGGAATTGATGAGTTCCTTGATCTTCGCCGCCGTCGGCGCGAAACGATAGTTGAAGGACACGTCGACCCGCTTGCCCGTCCGAGCCTCGGCATTAAGAATACGCTTGATCTTGCCGACCGTGGTCGTCATCGGCTTTTCACTGATGACATTGGCGCCTGCTTCCAGCGCTTTGACAATTTGATCGTCATGGGTGGAATCGCGGGTGCAAACGATGACGAGATCGGGCTTTTCGACCCGCAACAGCTCGTCGAAATCGGTATAGACCGCCACGGAGGAGCCGATATAGTCCAGCGCACGCCTGGCCCGCATCGCGTTGAGATCGCAGACGGCGACAAGTTCGACCTCATTGCTCCAGCGCTCGACCAGATCTCTGCCCCACATGGTCGCGCCGCGATTGCCCGTGCCGACCAGCGCATAGCGCTTCTTCGATGACGACATGTTTCTCCTCCTGAGTCTGCAATAACGATGGTCAGGTTGGTCCGGCTCGGCCGCACCTTTTTGCCTGGCCCTCACCCTAGCCCTCTCCCCGCTCAAGCGGGGCGAGGGGGTTTATCATGCATGATGTTGTCTCGATCCGAGTGGTTGGATCGGTTGGCTTGCTCCGTAGTCCCCTCTCCCCGCCGAGCGGGGAGAGGGCTAGGGTGAGGGGCCATGCACGACAACGCGTCAAAAACAGAGCGTGCCTGGCCAAAACTGAAATCTTATGCCGGCGGCATCTCCATCGCGCTCCAATCCGGCTCGACGGATGAACCGAGGCCGATCGCGCCGATCACCGAACCGATGGCGATCCTTCCACCCTCGATCCTCAATCGCGTCCGCCCGTTTCGAACGGCGTAGAGATCGGCATGATCCCGTGCGAAAGCCGCCTGCTCAGCCTCGGGTGCGCCGGCCATGCCGTCGACATAGTGGTGGCCGTTGCGCTCGATATGCGTCATGCCGATCAGCGAGGCGAGCGCCAGATCCTGTTGCACCGCGAGACCCCCCTGCGTCGTCAGGTCCTCCGCCGACATGAAATAGGCCACACCATCATCGGCGCTCCACCTGGCGACGCGCGCCCGGTTCAGCAGCGAGCGATAAAAGCCCTTGCAGGATTTAGAGGAGATGCCCGTATAGCCAAGCCGTCTGGCGGTAACGAAAGCGTTGATATCGGCATCGGATTCATCGATCTCGACAGGCTTGAAGGCCGCAAGCGCCGTGACAGGCTTCTCAAAGGCATAAGCGCGGGCGATCGGCTGCTCGACAAACAGGATCGAAGCCGCAAAATGGGCAAGCCGCGGTTCGGCCCGGATGCGCGTCAGCAGATCGGCGACCGCCTCGGCGGACGCGAATTGCTCGTTGCCGTCGAGCGTCACCGAATAGGCCGGCATCTTGGCATCGATGACAGCGGCAATGCGGCAGAGACGGTCGATATCAGCATCGGGAACGCCCGATACCTTCACCTTGAAGAAGGTCAGGCCGTAAGCATCGATCGCCTCTTCAAAACTTTCCGGCAGGCCGTCATTCAAACGATCGGCAGCCGGGATGTCGCCCGCCCGGATGGCATCAACCAGACCGACCGTGTGCCGCGCGGCGAGGCTTTCGGCCGGCGCCAATCCCTTGAGGAAAGCCGGCAGGTCGAAGCCCGTCAGATCGGGTACCGTCGATGCATCGATGCCGGGGCGGTTGGCCCTGATCGCCTGCGCAACCGTCAACCCTTCCAGCCGGCAGAGCGCATCGAGAACCGCCCGATTGGCAAGCGCCAGGCCGAAGGACGCGACCAGTCCGTTCAGCCCCTCGGCGGCTGCCCGCGTATGGTGCACCGCTTCGACGGCCGCATGGAGCGCGAAAGCCGTACCCAATCCCGCATTTTTCAGGGCGTCGAGAGCCAGTGCCAGCGAGCGGCGAAGCTGGTTTTCATTGTCGGCATTGGAGAGTTCCGGCGATTTATCGAACCATTTCGGCACCATCAGCTCGGCAGCCATGCCACTTGCCGAACCCCCACGGGCATCTTCGATGCGGACGCGCAGAAAAATCTGCCGCGCCTCCCGCAGCGTCGCCGCGCCGAAGCGGAAAGGAAGCCGCAATGTCACCGGCCGCTCGAAGGTCTCGGCCTCGACAAGTCTGATTTTCAACGGTTCGGTCATATTTCAGATGGCTCCTGTGATCGTCAGGCAAGTCTGCCTATGCCGCACATTTGCGCCTGGCCCCTCACCCCAGCCCTCTCCCCGCAAGCGGGGCGAGGGAGTTCTGTCGTGCCAACCCTTCGCTGTTCCGCTAAGGCAAACACCGCTTTGCTCGGTCGTCCCCTCTCCCCGCTTCGGCGGGGAGAGGGCTAGGGTGAGGGGCCATGCACATAGATGCAGCACCCACGAGATATCCTGACCATCCCGATATTTGGGAAGCCACCATCCCTCAAATCTCCAGCGGCTCGACATCCAGCCAGCGGCGCTCCGCCCAGCTCTTCAGGCCGAGAGAGGCGAGCTGCACGCCCTTGGCGCCTTCCGTCAGCGTGTAGCGCCAGGGAGCGTCTTCGAGCACATGGCGCAGGAACATTTCCCACTGGATCTTGAAGCCGTTATCGTAGACTTGGTTATCCGGCACTTCGTCCCAGGTGTCGTGGAAGTCGATGGTCTGCGGCTGATCCGGGTTCCAGACCGGCTTCGGCGTGTTGACACGGTGCTGCGTCCAGCAGCGCGTCAGTCCCGCCACGGCCGAGCCATGCGTGCCGTCTACCTGGAACGTGACGAGATCGTCGCGGCGCACACGCACCGCCCAGGAGGAATTGATATGGGCGATGATGCCGCCCTCCAACTCGAAGGTGGCATAGGCCGCATCGTCGGCATCGGCGACATAACGCCGGCCGGCTTCGTCCACGCGTTCGGGAATATGGGTGGCGCCGAGGCAGCTAATCGCCTTCACCGGCCCGAAGAGATTGTCGAGCACATAGCGCCAGTGGCAGAGCATATCGAGGATGATGCCGCCGCCGTCTTTCTTGCGATAGTTCCACGACGGCCGCTGCGCCGTCTGCCAGTCGCCTTCGAATACCCAATAGCCGAATTCGCCGCGCACGGAGAGGATCTTGCCGAAGAAACCGCTGTCGCGCAGCATGGCGATCTTGCGCAGGCCGGGTAGGAACAGCTTGTCCTGCACGACGCCATTCTTCAGGCCCGATGCCTTGGCCTTGCGGGCGAGCGCAATCGCAGCGTCGAGGTCGTCGGAGATCGGCTTTTCGCAATAGATATGCTTGCCGGCATCCAGCGCCTTCGAAATCAGCTCGGCGCGCATCTGCGTCGTCGCCGCATCGAAGAAGATCGTGTCGTTGAGGTCGGCAAGCGCACCGTCGAGATCGGTGGTCCAGCGCTCGATGCCATATTTGCGGGCAAGCTCTTCCAGCCGCGCCGCATTGCGGCCGACGAGGACGGGATCGGGCATGACGCGCTCGCCGTTCGACAGCAACACGCCGCCTCCGGCGCGGATCGCCACGATCGAGCGGATGAGATGCTGGTTCAGCCCCATGCGTCCCGTGACGCCGTGCATGATGATACCAACGCGCTTCATGATCCCTCCTGAATTTCTGAGCCGACTCCCTCCAGAGTCAGGAAAAGCAAAGGCTTGGTCGATCAGCCAATGTAACTATATAGTTACACGATCGCGCGATACGTCCGGATTTGTCAATCGCCTTTCGAAAATTTCTCGTGATCGCCGGAGCGCCGCGAGTTCATGCTAAGCCCTGATCGAAGCCAAGGTCACCGAAACGATATGCTCGCCCCAGGCTTTCAGCGCCGCCGGGGCCGTCAGCTTGCGGGCGAAAATCGTCGACAGCGTATGGCGATTGGACAGGTAGAAGAACCCGAGCGCGGCGATGGTAAGGTAAACCGACACCGGGTCGATGGCCGGCCGGAAAATGCCGGCTGCTTCACCTCGTCGCAGTACGTCGGCGAGTTCGCCGATGAAGTGCGAATGCATCGCCAAGATCTTGTCGGAACGTTTCAGATAGCGCGCTTCATGCAGGTTTTCGGTAACGAGCAGGCTCAAAAATTCCGGATGCTCAAGGAAATGATGCCAGGTGAAAAGCGCAAGTTCGCGCATCCCTTCCTCGGGATCACGGCGCGCAAGGTCGAGATTTTTCTCGGCATTGCGGATTGCCGCATAGGTGGCTTCCAGCACGGCGACATAGAGCCCCTCCTTGTCGCCGAAATAGTGATAGAGCATGCGTTTGTTGGTCTGCGCCCGAGCCGCAATCGCATCCACCCTCGCGCCACCGAAACCGTGAGCGGCGAATTCCTCCGTCGCCGCTTCCAGGATCATGGCATGGGTGCGCTGCGGATTGCGCGGCACCTTCGCCGGCCTCGTTTCCGCATTCCCGTAAGCGCCGGCTTTCGCTGGTTTTTCAGTTCCTTGCGTCGCTCTGGTCACCATGGACATTCCTCCTCCCCGATCTATCTCTTCCGCAACGGACCTCTCCAGCCTCAGCGCAGGTCGTTTGATTGTGACACGATTGGCGCTTGACAGCGGTCGCGTTTCTATCCAACTTGTAACCAAATAGTTATATCATGCAAAAGCAGTTCGTAAATCACCGGTTAACTGGGGAGGAGACCAGGATGACTTTGACGATCGATCGCCGGCAGTTGCTTGCCGGCATGGCAGCGACGCTAGCTTTTAGCGGTATCGGACTTAACCGCGCCAATGCGGCAACCTCAATGCGCCTTCTTTGGTGGGGATCGAAGGAGCGAAGCGATCGCACGTTTGCGGCAGTGAAGGCCTATCAGGCCAAGAACCCGGACGTCACCATCGCCGGCGAATCCTTCGGCTGGGACAGCTACTGGACGCGTCTTGCCACGCAGACCGGCGGCGGCAATGCGCCCGATCTCATTCAGATGGATTATCGCTACATCTTTGAATACGCCCGCCGCGGCGCGTTGCTCGACATGACGCCCTATCTCGGCAAGAGCCTGGCGATCGAGGATTTCGGGGCTCCCAATATCAATTCCGGCAAGGTCGATGGCAAGATTTACGGCGTCAATCTCGGGGTCAATTCCTCCATGGTCGTCGTCAATGTGGCAGCCTGGCAGGAAGCCGGCGTCGAGCCGCCGCATGACGGCATGACCTGGGAGCAGCTCGGCGAGGCCTGCGCCAAGGTCACCGCCGCCAAGAAACGCCGCGGCTTCTACGGCACCGCAGATCAGAGCGGCGGAGAGCCCGACTTCGAATGCTGGCTGCGCCAGCGCGGCAAGGCGCTCTATACGAGCGACGGCAAGCTCGGCTTCGAGGCCAAGGATGCCGCCGAATGGTTTTCCTTCTGGGGCCATCTGCGCGAAATCGGCGCCTGCGTGCCGGCCGACGTGCAGGCGCTCTACAAGCAGACCCTCGAGACTGACATGCTGGTGACCAAGAAGGCGGCCGTCAGCTACGCCTTTTCCAACCAGTTCGTCGCCATTCAGGGCCTCGTCAAGGAAAAGATCGACCTGATCGCCTATCCCAGCGACCCCGGCAGCAAGCCCGGCCAGTATCTGAAACCCTCGATGCTAATGTCGGTTTCGGCAACCTCCGCAAACAAGGACGCCGCCGTCGCCTTCGTCAATTATCTCGTGGAAGATCCAGAAGGCGCAAAGATACTCGGCGTAGAGCGCGGCGTTCCCGCCTCCCCGAAGATCCGCGATCTGCTGACGCCGGATCTCGATGCGACAAGCAAACAGGTTGTCGACTACATCGGCCGATTGACGCCGAAGGTCGGAGCACTGCCGCCCTCTCCGCCGAACGGCGCCGGGGAAAATGCATTCCTGCTGAAGAAAATCGCCGAGGAAGTGGCTTTCGGCAAAGCCAGCGCGCAGGACGCTGGAGCGAAGTTCACCGAACAGGCGGCGGCAAACATTACGCGAGGCTGATACCGTGGGTACAAACAGCAAGAGCGTTGCCGGCGGCTTGGCCGTCGGCGAGCGCGCGCCGTTGCGCGTCGAAACTTATCAGAAGGCGCCGAGTGCATTTGCGCGAAACGCGCCGGGCTATTTGTTTCTCCTGCCCTGGTTCATCGGCTTCTTCGGCCTGACGCTTGGACCGGCGATCGTGTCGCTGTATCTGTCTTTCACCGATTATAACCTGCTGCAGGCGCCGCATCTGGTTGGGCTGGACAATTATGCGCGCATCGCCACCGGCGACGACAAGTTCATCTCGTCGATGAAGGTGACGCTGTTCTATGTCGTCTGCTCGGTTCCGCTGAAGCTTGCCTTCGCGCTGATGGTGGCACTGTTGCTCAACCGCGGCATTCGTGGCCTGCCGATCTATCGCGCCATCTTCTATCTGCCGTCGCTGCTCGGCTCCAGCGTCGCCATCGCCGTGCTCTGGCGGCAGATTTTCGATGGCGACGGCGTCGTCAATACCCTGCTCTGGTATGTGCTCGGCATCAACGGCCCGAGCTGGATCTCCAATCCCAACTATTCGCTTTACACCCTCATCATCTTGGCCATCTGGCAGTTCGGCTCGCCGATGATCATCTTCCTTGCCGGCCTCCGGCAGATCCCGACCGATCTCTATGAGGCGGCCAGCCTCGACGGCGCATCAAAGACACGGATCTTCTTCAAGATCACCCTGCCGCTCTTGACGCCGGTCATCTTCTTCAACGCGGTCGTGCAGACCATCGACGCCTTCAAGGCCTTCACGCCGGCCTATGTCATCTCGTCCGGCACCGGCGGGCCGATCGACTCGACGCTGTTCTACACGCTCTACCTTTACCAGGAAGCCTTCGGCTATTTCCGCATGGGATATGCCGCAGCCCTCGCCTGGGTCCTGGTGATCATCATCGCGGTCTTCACCGCCTTCTCCTTCCTCTCCGCTCGTTATTGGGTTCACTACGATGACTGACGCGAAGCTCACCCATTTTCCCGACGATCTGAACCCGCCGCGCGAGCGCCCCTGGTTCCTGTCCGTTCTCATCCATGTCGCGCTGGTCGGCGCATCGATCGTGATGCTCTATCCGCTGCTGTGGATGCTGTCCGGTTCGGTCAAGGATCAGAACGAAATCTTTGGCTCGGCCTCGCTGATCCCGTCGCAGTTCGACTTCAGCGCCTATGCCCGCGGCTGGTTCGGCGGACAGGTCAATTTCGGCTCGTTCGTGTGGAATTCCGTCGTCATCGCCGTCCTTTCCGTCATCGGCAATGTCGTCTCCTGCTCCCTTGCGGCCTATGCCTTCGCGCGGCTGAATTTCTGGGGCAAGAATTTCTGGTTCGCGCTGATGCTCGGCACGCTGATGCTGCCCTATCATGTGACGCTGATCCCGCAATATATCCTGTTCCTGAAGCTCGGCTGGGTGAAAACCATGCTGCCGCTGGTCGTGCCGAAATTCCTGGCGGTCGACGCCTTCTTCATCTTCCTGATGGTGCAGTTCTTCCGCGGTATCCCCCGCGAGCTCGACGAAGCGGCGATGATGGACGGGTGCAGCCCCTGGCGCATCTATTGGCGCATCATGATGCCGCTGTCACTGCCGGTTCTCGCCACCGCCGCCATCTTCTCGTTCATCTGGACCTGGGACGATTTCTTCGGTCCGCTGATCTATCTCTCCGACATCAACACCTACACGGTGCAGCTCGGCCTACGCTCCTTCGTGGATTCGACCGGAAGCTCCGACTGGAGCAGCCTCTTTGCCATGTCGAGCATTTCGCTGATCCCCGTCTTCCTGATCTTCCTGTTCTTCCAGAGGCTGCTGATCGACGGCATCGCCACGGCCGGCCTCAAACGCTGACGCGAAAACATGATCCCCAGCGATGTCCGGGGGGCATGCTGCAAAGAATATACTTGAAAGGAAATGTCGTATGAGCGCCCTGCGCTTTGCTGCCATCGGTCTCAACCACGATCACATCTACGGCCAAGTCAACGTCATGCTGCGGGCCGGCGCGGAACTGGTCGCCTTCCACGCCGCGGAGGACGAGCTTGCGGCCGCATTCTCCGGGCGCTTCCCGCAGGCAAGACGCGTCGCGGACAAGCGTGAAATCCTGGAGGACCGCTCGATCGACCTGATCGTCAGCGCAGCGATCTCCAGCGAACGCTCGGGCGTCGCGATCGATGCCATGCGGCATGGTAAGGATGTGATGCTCGACAAGCCCGGCATGGTGACGCTGGATCAGCTCGCCGAAGTGCGCAGGGTACAGGCCGAAACCAAGCGCATCGTCTCCATCCTCTATTCCGAACATTTCGAAACCGCCTCGACCGTCAAGGCGGGCGAATTGGTCAAGGCCGGCGCCATCGGCAAGGTGATCCACACGACCGGCCTCGGGCCGCACCGGCTGCGCAAGCCGACCCGGCCAGATTGGTTCTTCGACCGCGCGCGCTATGGCGGCATCATCACCGACATTGCTTCGCATCAATGCGAGCAATTCCTGTTCTTCGCCGGTTCGCTCGAAGCCGAGGTTCTGTCGGCGACGGTCTCGAACCGCGCCAATCCCGAGACACCCAGCCTGCAGGATTACGGCGATTTCCATGTGCGTACGCCAGACGTCACCGGCTATGTCCGCGTCGACTGGTTCACGCCCGACGGCCTTTCCACCTGGGGCGACGGCCGCCTCTTCATCGTCGGCACGGAAGGCACCATCGAGCTGCGCAAATACATCGACGTCGCCGGCCGCCCCGGCACCGATCACCTGTTCCTGACCGACCGCAAGGGCATGCAGCATATCGATTGCAGCGGTGTCGAGCTGCCTTATGGCCGGCAACTGGCTAGCGATATCAGGGACCGCACCGAAACCGCGATGGGACAGGACCATTGCTTCAAGGCCATGGAGCTGGCGCTGAAGGCGCAGGCTCTGGCCGAAGCGACATCGCTCAACAGCGTACAAAGGTAATTTGCACATGTCCGACGTAAAGAAAGTTGCGGTCATCGGTCTCGGTATCGGCCGCTCCCATATTGTCGAGGGCTATCTGCCGCATCCGGACCGCTTCGAAGTCGCCGTGCTCTGTGATCTCAACGAAGAGCGCCTGAACGCCACCGGCGACGAATTCGGCATTACGAGGCGCATCAAGGATTTCGTCGAGGTCCTGAACATGCCGGACATCGATATTATCGACATCTGCACGCCGCCGGGCTCGCATTTCGAAATGATCCTGCAGGCGCTTGCCGCCGGCAAGCATGTGGTCTGCGAAAAGCCGCTGGTCGGCTCCCTCGCCGACGTGGACGCAATCATCGCGGCGGAAAAGACGGCAAAGGGCAAGCTGATGCCGATCTTCCAATATCGTTATGGCGACGGCATCCAGAAGGCCAAGCGCATCATCGAGGCCGGCATCGCCGGCAGGCCCTATGTCGCCACCTCTGAAACCCATTGGGTCCGCACGGCGGAATATTACGCCGTTCCCTGGCGCGGCAAATGGACAACGGAACTCGGCGGCGTGCTGATGACGCATTCGATCCATCTGCACGACATGCTGACCTATCTGATGGGACCGATCGCCGGCCTCTTCGGCCGCGTCGCCACCCGCGTCAACGATATCGAGGTGGAAGATTGCGCCAGCGCCAGCCTGCTGATGGAGAACGGCGCGCTTGCGACGATCAGCGCGACGCTTGGCTCGCAAGACCAGATCAGCCGCCTACGCCTCGCTTTCGAAAACGTCCTGATCGAAAGCAATCACGAGCCCTACAGTCCCGGCCAGGACCCTTGGAAAATCGTGCCGGCCAATGACGAGGTCGCTGCAAAGATCGATGCGTTGCTTGCCGATTGGACACCGGTGCCGGTCCGCTTCAACACGCAGATGAAGCTCTTCCATGAGGCGCTGGTTTCCGGCGAACCGCTGCCTGTGACCACGGTCGACGCCCGCCAGGCACTGGAGCTGGTGACCGCGTTCTACGAATCGTCGGAAACGCGCACCGAAGTCCGCTTTCCAGTCGGCCCGGAAAGCACGAAATACAAGAGCTGGAGGCCGGCATGACGACGGCCCTGCGAGCCATCAGGACCAACAAGGAGGAAGCGCCCATGGCGACAAGCGTCTCGCTGCAGAAGGTCATCAAGCGTTATGGCGAGCTTCAGGTCGTCCACGGCATCGACCTGGAAATCGAGCCCGGTGAATTCGCCGTTTTCGTCGGCCCCTCCGGCTGCGGCAAGTCCACGCTGCTGCGCATGATTGCCGGCCTGGAGCCGATTTCCGGCGGTGCGCTCTACCTCGATGGCAGCCGCATGAACGATGTCCCAGCCTCCAAGCGCGGGATCGCCATGGTGTTCCAATCCTATGCGCTTTATCCGCACATGTCGGTCTATAAGAACCTCGCCTTCGGCCTGGAAACGGCGGGTATGAAGAAACAGGAGATCCAGCCGCGCGTCGAGAAAGCGGCAGAAATCCTGCAGATCAAGCAGCTCCTGCAGCGCAAGCCGAAGCAGCTCTCCGGCGGCCAGCGCCAGCGCGTCGCCATCGGCCGCGCCATCGTGCGCGAACCGAAGATCTTCCTTTTCGACGAACCGCTCTCCAATCTCGATGCCGAGCTGCGCGTGCAGATGCGCGTCGAGATCGCCCGCCTGCACCAGCGGCTCGGCAATACCATGATCTACGTCACCCACGACCAGACGGAAGCCATGACCATGGCCGACAAGATCGTCGTGCTAAATGGCGGCAACATCGAACAGGTCGGCGCCCCGCTCGATCTCTACAACAAGCCGCGGAACAAGTTCGTCGCCGGCTTCATCGGCTCGCCGAAGATGAACTTCCTGGAGGCCAAGATCGTCGCCTCCGACGACGGCTCCGCCGTCATCGACCTTAACGGCCAGACGGTACGCCTGCCGCGGCGGCTGGGCGGCCTCCAGCCCGGACAGCCGGTCACGCTCGGCGCCCGCCCGGAGCACCTGAACGTCGGCGATCGCGGCCTGGCGCTTGGCAACGCCCGTGTCGATCTCGTCGAGCATCTCGGTGGCCAGACGATCCTCTATGTCACGTTGCAGGGTGGTCAGGCGCTGACGGTCGCGCTGGAAGACCAACAGGCCATTCGCGCGGGCGAAACGGTTAGCATCCACATCGATCCCGAACGCTGCCATCTGTTCGGGCCGGATGGCGTCACATTGTAGAAGGGCTACTGACGCAGGTGGCGCCTATCTCGCCGTCCTGAGCTTGCCGAAAGGGCGGGCGAGATAAGGCTCCGCATTTGCCGCGCCTTGATCAGACCTCAACGATCCGCCGACTACCCAAGGTCCTGATCTGACCGACGGGAACCGTCTCCACCGACGTCCCGGCCCTCGGATGAAGCCTCAACCGCCGGGTCGCCCCCGGCGACAGGTGGAACCAATCGTGCTCCGCCCGATAGGCTTCGAAATCGATCTGCACCGATTGTACCAACCGGTCGCTGCGCAGATCGAGGAACCAATGACCGTCCTGCTGCGTGATGGAGGCCGTGATTTCAGCCGCATGGAAGGCTTTCGTCCTGCCCAGCGGGAAATAGAAGGCTTCTGCGATCAGCGCCCCGGTCTCGCGCGCCGTAAGACGCGCCACCGTGACGTCATGCGACGGCGGGCCGAAGCGGAAGGCATAGGTCGTGTCGAAGAAGGCGCCGAAAAGATCAGTGCAGGCTATCTTTTGCTTGCCGCGAGCCTCGATGGATAATTCCCGCTTGCCGCTGACCACGGTCTGCCGGCCGTCCCGCAGGCAGACCACATCGAGATCGAGGTCAAGGGCGACATCGCCCTCGTTGATGACATGCACATCGAGGCCATTCGTGCCTTCATCGGTGAGCAATACCTGTACCGGCCGGAAGGCGCGGCGGAGCGCATACCATATGGGCTTCGGCTCGCCGGTGGAATCGATCACGCCCCAGCCTGGACCGGGCAGCAGATCCTGCAGCGTCCAGACGAGCGCGCCATTGCAGCCGGAGCCTTGCCGGCGCCATTCGGCATAGGTCTCTTCCGCGACTTCGCCTGTAACGGCCCGCGACAGATCGAGATAGAGATCCGGATCCTCCCGCCGCAGCCGGTCCGGCTCGAAGCCGTAAAGTTCGCGCAAATAATGGTCGCGCACATCCTCGAAATCCCAGGAAGCACCACGATCGCGCGGCACGCGCTCTTTCCATAGCGGGCTATGGACCGCCGGAACCGGCAGATGCCGTGCCAAAGTCCGGGCCTGCGGCACATGCGCGAAAGCCAGGCTTTCCGCAGCAAAGCGAACATCGGCACGGCGCGCATCGCCAAGCGGCCGCATATAGGCCCCGACGCCGTAATAATGCGTCACGCCCGCATTCGGGGAAAACGGCATAGCGCCGCCCGCAGGAGAATTGACGACATAGGGAACGTCGGGCCGGATGGCCTTGACGACGGCCGGAATGATCTCCTCCACGATCGGGCTTGCCCAAAACCGTTCCGGCAATCCCAGCATCGCCGCCTGCTGATACATCTCGCTCCCACCGCAAAGGACGGCGAGCGAGGGTGACAGGCGCGTGCCGGAAAGAAGCTGCGCCGCCTCCGCTTCGACATGGGCGTTGAATGCCTTGTCGTTCTTCGGATAGTCGAAATTGGCGAACATGAAATCCTGCCAAACCAGCAGGCCGAGTTCGTCACAGAGCCGGAAAAACTCCGGGGTCTCATAGGCCATGGTGCCGCCAATGCGGACCATGTTCATCCCCGCCTCCGCCGCCAGCCGCAGCCAGGGTTCGTAATCTTCGCGGCCGCCGGGCAGATGGGCAATATCCGCCGTCGTCCAGACTGCGCCGCGGCAGAAGATACGCTCGCCATTGACGACAAGCGCAAAATCCTGGTCGTCCGCACCGCGATCGACCGCGAGCCGGCGGAAGCCGGTGCGCCCGAGCGGATATTCAACGCCATCGATGATCAGCGCGACGTCATGAAGACAGGGCGTGCCGTGGGTGTGCGGCCACCATGGCGTCACGCCCGGGATTTTCAGGAATGCAGTGCAGTGGCCGCTATTGTCTTGCACGAATGCCTGTTCGGCGTCGCCACAACGAAGCACGATCTCGCCGACCGGTCCTTCGATGACAAGCGAGGCATAAAGCCGGCCCTCGCCGTCCTCCAGCAGGTCCGGACGCAGGGAGAGATCGCGAATGACGGGGCTATGCGGACGCAAAAGCGAAATCGGCCGCCAGGGACCGACCGCATGAATTTCCGGGCACCAGCCGGGCATATGGCCGAACAGCGTCGCGCGCACCAGGCGCAGCCCCTGCGGGGTGATCATCTGCGGCCGCCAGCGGGCTCTTGGGCCAGGTTCGGCAAGCCGCGGCTCCAGCGCGCGGAAGCAGAGCGCCAGCTCATCGCCGCCCAGCAGATGGACGGCGAGTTCACGCGCCTCGAACATGCTTTCGGAGACGAGAATTTTTCTGCCGTTGAGAAAGACTTCGCAAAGCGTTGCCAACCCATCGAGCCGCAGAACCGCATTGCCAGGGTCGGCGTCGACCAATCGGCAAAAATACCAGGCGTCCTTGTCGTTCAGCGGGTGGGGATGCTCGCGATTGAAAAGCCCGGCCTTTTCCAGCGCCCCGGCCACGGTGCCCGGCACCGATGCCGGGATGAAACCGGCCGAAAGCGGCACATCCGAAGGCGAGGCGCAGGCGCCCGCATCCGTCAGAACCAGATTCCATCCCTCGCTCAGCAGCGTCTCGCCGCCAAAGCTTGCCAAACGCCCGTGCATTGGATCTCCCGGCTCAAGACATGATCCCAAAAATGCAAAGCAGCTTTTGGATAGGATCATGTGTAACTAAAGCTTTTGTTCAATCAGCCCCATCATGGAATCCCACGCATCCGCGGCCGGATCAAGGGCCGTCCGCAGCGGCTCGAATTTCTTGCGGGTTATGGCGCGGGCAAGCTGGAACTGCACCGATTTCGCCGCTTCCGAAATTCGCCGCGCCTCGCCGGCAGCCGCTGAAAATTCTCCCGACAACCAGTCGAGATGGCTGCCCGCCAGCTCGAAATTGGCGCCGAACTGACGCAGCGTATTGAAGGCATATTTATGGAAAAAGCCGAAGGGCCGCTCGGCCACGGCTTCCACCTGCGCCGGGAAAACTGCCGCGAAGGCACGGATGGGATTGTCCATGGGACGGCGACGGAAATGGAAGGCCAGAAGTTGCCGGGACGTCTGCCGGACGGCAGCCTCGCCCGGCGCATTCTCGGGAAACTTCGCGAATTCCGTATAGGGCAGGAAGGGCAGGTCCTCGTCACCCAGATGCAGTTGGAACAACCCGTCGAAATCCTCGCCCGACAGCCGGAAGAAACCGCCATTGTGGAAATAGTCGAGCTCGCGGCCCGCCATATCCAGCCTGTTGATGGCGACGGTTGTCTTGCCGTGCTCGCGGCGGTAACCGACACCCTGGGTGTCCGGCATATAGAAGGAGTCCATCTCCACGAGGCAGAGCCGGCCACGGCCGATCTGCTCGGCGACATGGTGCTGGACCTTGTCGTAGATTGCCAGTTCGGTGCAGCGGATGCCGTAGAGCGCTTCCAGATCTTCGAGCGGCACCTTGAAGAAGGTGAACTGATCCCCCTCGAAATCTTGGCGCACCGTGAAGCCAAGCATGGCTTCCGGCGGCAGCTTCAGGCTCGAAAGCACCTCGATCCAGAGATCGATATAGCAATTGGTTTCCGGCCACATGCGCTCGCTGTCGTGCAGCGCATGTGGCTTATAGGCGGCGGGATCCAGTCCCTGAAAGACGGCAGCCATGGAAGCGATCAGCCCCACAGCGCCTTGCGCACGCTTTCGGGCCATTCCTTGGTATCGAGACCATGGGTGTGGAACAGCGCTAGCGCAATGCGCTCCAGACCGAAGCCGACACAGGCCGTATGGGCGACACTGCCGTCGGCAAAGTTCAGGCCCCATTTCGCGCCGAAAGCGTCCTGGTGATAATTGAAGCTCATGCAGGCGGTCGGTTTGGCGACGGAGGTGATCGGGATCAGCAGCTCGAATTTCAAGTTCTGATCGCGTTGATTGTTGGCGAGCATCTTGCCGGCGCGGCCGAAGAACGGGTCGTTGGCGACGTCGATGGTTACCTCAAGGCCGACAGCCTTCATCATCTCGACGCCGCGATCCATCCAGCTCTGGCGGAAATCAGTCACATGCTTTTCGCTGCCCATGCAGACATATTCGCGCATGCGGAACAGTTGCTGGCGAGCCGGATCCTTGGAGGGCTCATGACGGAAGCAATAGGACTGCAGGTCGAAGAGTGCGCCGTCGTCGGACAATGCGCCGCGCTTGGCAACCGTCGGATAGAGCGGATAGCAGGCGGCCGGCGTCAGCACGATATCGGTCGCCTGCTGGTCCTTCGTCCAGTCGTCGCCGACTTCCATGCACTTCAGCAGGCTCATATGGTCGAGTTCGTTGCCGCAGAAGCTGTGCACGGTGCCGGCAAGCTGCGGGAAGCTCTTCATGTAACCACTCTTTTCGAAGAAGGCGCGGTTCATGCCGGGCGGAAACCGGATGGCTTCAGCACCATCGGCGCCGCCGAACTTGTCGATCAGCCGTTCGAAAGCGGAAATGACGTCTTCGAACTGGCCACTGCGGCCATAAAGGCCATCAATGCCGGTGTCGATCAGAAGGCCGGATTCAAAAAGGCGGTCGAGAAACGAGGTCTGCATATCCATGACGGTTACCCTAACAGGCTAGTATCTTGCTTATGGACGAGCAGCATGGTCGACGTATTGCCGAGAATGCGGTCGTTCGAGATCATCAGTTGAGCGGAATGGGCGTCGCGCAGATGGCGGCCGAGGCTGTAGGGCGTGCCGTTCTTGTAGCCCATGATGCCGCAGATCAGCATGGCGTGGTTGATGATCGGCAGGATCATTTCCGACGACGCGATCTTTACGTTGTTCATGGCGACGGCAAAGGCCATCGAGGAGAGCCGGTCGGCATCGGCCTTGGCCTCTTCATAGACTTTCAGACCGGCCACGACATTCGATTTCACCATCTGCAGCAGGCTGGAGACCTCCGCCAGCCGCAACGCGCCGGGCGGCTGCGTGCCGGGCGACTTGCGGGCCGCGGCGCGCACGAAAGCCTGGGCGCGGGCCACCGCATCGGCCGCGATACCGTACCAAACGCCGCTCCAGAGCAGATGCGAGCTTGCCAGCATCGATTGCGCGGCAATTTCGGCAAACGGTTTCGGCAGGATCTGCATGGCCGGCGCCTCGCCTTTGAAGAGGAAGCCGTCGGAGCAGGTGCCGCGCATGCCGAGCGTGTTCCACTCGACGGTGCGCTCCAGCGTGTATTGATCCCTGAGGAAAACCGTCAGTACCTGGTCGGAAGAGGCCGCCTCGGCATGGCTGCGCGAGGTAATCAGGATCGCATCGGCATGGGCGCCGTAGGAGATGACGGTTGCGTCTTTCTCCAGGAAGCAGCGGTCGCCTTCGACCTTGATGGCGCAGATGCTGTTGCGGAGATTGCCGCCGATGCCGCCTTCCGTCGTCGCCGATGCCAGCAGAAGCTGCTCCTTGGCAATACGGCGCATGAAATCGCAGTGCCAGTCGCTGCCGGCACCGTGCTCGACCAAGCTCGACAGCTTGATCTGATGCATGGCGAAAACCATGGCGCTGGCCGCACAGGCTTGACCAAGGATGGAGCAGAGCTCGGCTATTTCGGTGGTCGAAGCACCCTCGCCGCCAAGATCGGTGGGGATCTGGATCGACAGCAGCCTTTCGGCGCGCATCGCATCCACGGCCTCGCGCGGGAATCGACCTTCGGCGTCGACTGCATCAGCATATTTGCCGGCAATTGCCGCAACGCGCGCGGCTCGCACCGCCGTCGTATCTCCGGCTCCGGCTTCGACCAAAGCGACCGCCACGTTCATCAGGCAACCTTTCGGCTATCCAGGATCATGGCGACCGTCTTTTCGATGGCGACGATGCTGGCAAAGGATTTGCGGTTCAGCAGGTTGTCGGGAAACTCGATGTCGAAAGCTTCTTCGATGCCAAGCATGAGCTGCACCGACGCAAAGGAAGACAGCCCGGCCGCGTAGAGATCGGCATCGTCGGCAATCTGATCCATCGTAACGGGGAGCGCACCAAACTTGGCCAGCAAATCGCGAATCGTCTCATTCATCTGTAGTCCCTCCAGGCAATCGCAAACACGACGGCAGCAACGCCGTCTTATCCTGAGCCGAGAAGTAACAGGTAAAATAGAACATTCCGCTAAGCGACGTGGTAAATATAACCACGCTATACTTAGCAAGAAAATCTTATATTTTAGCTTTATCTAAAAGAAATTTACGGTATTTAAGCCATGTAAGCTGTCGTTTGCAGGGTGATATCTTACAATTCTAAAATATGCAGCGAAGGATGTGCGGAAAAATGGTACTTGGCCGCAAGGTTAATGCGCCAATTTTCCAGCAAAATTCATTTACAAACGCGGCGCCTCAGACATCCTGAAGTAGCAGAAACCGCTCGGGAACAGACTATCCCTCCGGCGGATAGATATGCTCGCCGTCGCGATAGTCCGAGATGGAATAGCAGCCTTCGCCGAGTTCGCGGACGGCTTTTCTGCCGATGTCCGCCTTGCCGTGGCCGCCTGGAATATCGAGGATGTAGGTGGGCTGGCATAGGCCGGAAATGCGGCCGCGCAGCGCCGCAACGATCTTCTGCCCCTCCGCTATCGACAGGCGGAAATGGCTGGTGCCAGGGGCAAGATCGGGGTGATGCAGGTAATAGGGCTTGATCCGCGTCTCGACGAAAGCCTTCATCAGCGCCGCCAGCACATCCGGATCGTCATTGACGCCCTTCAGTAATACGGACTGGCTGACCAGGACGATACCGGCATCGACAAGCCGCGCACAAGCCGCACGCGCCTCGCCGGTCAGCTCGCGCGGATGGTTGGCATGCAGCGCAACATAAACCGTCTTGCCGCTCGCCTTCAGGGCCGCAATCAGCGCTCCATCGATCTTCAGCGGATCGACGACCGGCACGCGGGTATGGAATCGGACGATCTTGACATGCTCGATATCGGCGAGCGCACTGAGCATCTCCTCCAGCCGGCGCGGCGATAGCACCAGCGGATCGCCGCCGGTCAGGATGACCTCCCAGATCTCCCGGTGATTGCGGATATAGGCGAAGGCAGCATCAAGTGCCGCCACATCAAGTGTTCCAAGTCCCTGCGGCCCGACCATCTCACGGCGGAAACAGAAGCGGCAATAGACCGGGCAGACATGAACGGCCTTCAGCAGCACACGGTCAGGATAGCGATGGACGATGCCGTCGACCGGACTATAGGCATGATCGCCGATCGGATCGGCCCGCTCTTCCGGCGTGACGATGAGTTCGGCCGTGTCGGGTACGAATTGCCGGGCGATGGGGTCGGCGGGATCGCTGCGGTCGATCAGCTTTGCCATGGTGGGCGTCAGCGCGATGGCGTAACGCTCCGCCACCGCCTGTAGGGAAAGAGCCTCGCCGGCATCGATCAGACCGGCCTGTTCGAGGTCGTCGACATTTCTGATCGGGCGCATCACATTCATGAACCGAACTCCGAAACAGGTGCCCAGAGCACCTGTTCGATCCGCGAGGCCCCGGTCGCTAGCATCACCAGCCGGTCGAAGCCGAGCGCTATGCCGCTCGCCTCCGGCATGGCTGCGAGAGCTTCAAGAAATTCCTCGTCCAGCGGATAGGTCTCGCCGTAGATGCGGGCTTTCTCGGCCATCTCGATCTCGAACCGCCGCCGCTGCTCGACGGCATTGGTGAGTTCGCCGAAAGCATTGGCGAGCTCGACACCGCAAGCATAGAGCTCAAAGCGTTCGGCCACCCGATGATCCCTAGCCGAAGGCCGAGCAAGAGCCGCCTCCGAGACCGGATATTCGTCGAGGATCGTCGCCCGGCCGAAGCCGAGATAGGGCTCGACCTTCTCGACCAGCACGCGGCTGAAAAGATCGGGCCAGTGATCGTCGTTTGCAACGCGCATGCCGACACGCCGCATCTCGGCGGCCAGATGCTCACGATCCGTCGAACCGTCAAGACCGATCGAGCCCAACAGATCGATCCCGGCATAACGTTCGAAGGCCGCAGCGACGCTGATACGCTCCGGTGTGAGGAACGGATCGGTTTCGGCGCCGCGATAGCTGAGTTTCTTTGCCCCCACCGTCTTCGCCGCCAGCGCCAGCAGCGCGGCACAATCGGTCATCAGCGTCTCGTAGGTCTCGCCCGCCCGATACCATTCCAGCATGGTGAATTCCGGATGGTGCAGCGGCCCGCGCTCGCGGTTGCGATAGACGTGGGCGAAGCAGGCAATGCGCTCCTCGCCGGCCGCCAGCAGCTTCTTGCAGGCAAACTCCGGCGAGGTGTGGAGATAGAAGGACGCCTTCTGGCCGTCCGTCGTCAGCGCCTCGGTGGCGAAGGCATGAAGATGCGCCTCGTTGCCCGGCGACACCTGCAGCGTCGGTGTGTCGACTTCGATGAAACCGTTGCGGATGAAGAATTCACGCAGCGCCGCCTGGATGGCATTGCGGCCAATCAGGAACGGCCGCCGGTCCGCGTGCACGCTGCGGGTCCACCAGGGGGACGCTTTGCTGCTCGTTGGCTCCATTGCGCGCTTTCTTCTCGGGATCGCCGGGGATGGGGGTGGCTATTTCTGCTGATTTAGGGTACTTGCGCCCCCAAGCAAACAATAGCTGCGTCTCGAGGTGCATTTCGACAGTCCCTCTACGACGCAAAGGGCAGCGTTACAAGGAAGTCTTATGGTCAAGGTCATCGCCTCTTCAGTCCGCAAGGGCAACGTTCTCGATGTCGACGGCAAACTCTACGTCGTTCTCACCGCTCAGAACTTTCATCCGGGCAAGGGCACGCCGGTCACCCAGGTCGACATGCGCCGCATCGTTGACGGCGTGAAGGTGTCCGAACGCTGGCGCACCACCGAGCAGGTCGAGCGCGCCTTCGTCGAAGACGTAAACTTCCAGTACCTCTATGAAGACGGTGAAGGCTTCCACTTCATGAACCCGGCCACCTACGACCAGGTCGTCGTCGACGTCGAGACCATGGGCGACCAGAAGGCCTATCTCCAGGAAGGCATGACCTGCATCCTGTCGATCCACGAAGGCGTTCCACTGGCACTCGAACTGCCGCGCCATGTCACGCTGGAAATCACCGAGACCGAACCGGTCGTGAAGGGCCAGACGGCATCCTCGTCCTACAAGCCCGCCATGCTGTCGAACGGCGTACGCACCATGGTTCCGCCGCACATCAACGCCGGCACCCGCGTCGTCATCGCCACGGAAGACAACTCCTACGTCGAGCGCGCCAAGGACTGAGGGATCAGCCTATCGTTTCACGGGAAACGCCCTGTCTTCACGGACGGGGCGTTTTTGTTTTGTGCATGATCTCGCATGCTGAGCGAATTCGGGACTATCTCGCCCGGGCGAGATAGGGCTCCGCCACAAAGCTACCGCGACGGCCCATTCGCCCTCTTGGGGCTTACGTCCGGTACCACCGCCGCCCGCGGCACGACTGCGGCAACGACCTCCTCATGCTGCACCAGCGCCTGAAGATGCAGGACGCGCGGCGACATTGCCTGAAGATAGGCTTCGGAGCGGCCGATATAAATCACGGTGGCGTCAGTGAACTCCGTCAGCAGCGCCGAGAACTTGGCCTGGATATCCGGCTCCAGCCCTTCCATGACTTCATCGAGGATGATCCATTTCGGTTGCGCCAGCAGCAGATGCGCGAAGGCGAGCGCCTTTTGCTCGTCATCGTCCAGGAGCCGGTCCCAGCGCGCCTGCGTATCGAGCCGGCTCTTCAGGCGGCCGAGACCGACCTTGTCCATCGCAGCCTCGACGGCGGCATCGTCATAGGTGTCCCGATCCTCGGGAAAACTGATCGCTTCGCGTAGCGTACCGCCAGGCACATAAGGCGTGTGCGGCATGAACAGCATGTCTTCCATCGGCGGCAGGCTGATCTTTCCGGAGCCGCAATTCCATTGATGCGCCAGCGATTGGAACAGCAGCCTGCGGTTCACGCCATGATCGCCGTTGACCATGATGTGCTCGCCGGCGGCAATCGTCACCGTGCCCTCGCGGATACGGAAACCGTTCTCGATGATATCCTCGCTGGTCTTGGTGGAAATCTCCATATCCGTCCAGACCATTTCACCGGGCGCGGCATGCTCGAAAGCAATGGTATGCGGCATGACCTTGCCGTCATCCATCTCGGTCAGCGCCTGGCGGAAATCGGTGACGCGCATCAGCGTGGCGCGCCATTCCGCGATCGGGCCGAAATTGGCGACATACCAGCGCAAGGCGGTATTGACCTGGTTGAAGGCACCGACCGCCACCATCAATTGACCGATGGTCAGCCCGCCGGAGAAATAGGCGGGCGCAGCCACCAGGATCGGAATGATCAGCACCAGCCAGCCATAACCGGCCGAAACCCAGGTGAGATTGGTGTTGGCAATGGCAAGCTGACGGATGACGGCAAGCACGGCGGAGATATCGAGATTGATCCGCCGGCGCTCATTCTCCTCGCCGCCCGCAATGGTGATCGCCGGCATATGCTCGTTGGCATGCATCAGCGCAAAGCGCAGCTCGGCTTCCTTGGAATAGCGGTCGGCATTCAGCCGCACCAGCCGGCGGCCAACGAGCTGGCTCAGGAACGAGGCAGAGCCGGCATAGATGATTGCCGCCCAGACCATATAGCCGGGAATGGAGAAGCTCATGCCCTTGAAATTGAAGACCATGCCGCTGGACAGCTCCCAGAGCACGCCGATGAAGCTCAGGAGCAGGATGGTCGCCTGCACCAGACCGATCGCAAGACCCGTCGTGCTTTCGGCAAGATTACGCGCATCCTCGTGCAGCCGCTGGTCCGGATTGACGCCGATCAGGCCGGAGGAGGCCAGACGAAGCGCGCGCTTGGCCTGCAGCCACTGGTCGACGAGATCGCGCGCCAGGCCCTCGCGCATATAAAGCGCGGTCATTTGATTGAGCCATGCCTGCACGACGTTGAGCACCAAAAGCAGGCCCGCAATAATGCCGAAGACGCCGAGCTGATGGAAGAACGCTCCCGTATCGCGCCGCGCCAGCGAATCATAAAACGGCGCATTCCAGTTGTTGAGCAGAACCTGGACATAGGCCGTGACAAGAATAATCGCGAACAAAGCAATCGTAAGAGAAATAATCTTGATGCGTACCGCCGAATTCCAAAAGGCGGAAAACATCATGCGCAGCCGATAGAGAACGCTGAAGTCGTATCCGACCCGGTCCGCTCCCTCGTTATTCGGCTTGGCTTGCGTTTCAACTGCCATCAACACTTCCCTGCGACGCACTTAATCCTCAGTTAATCATGACCTGCTCACATGTCCATCCATGCGATACATCAGCGCGATCACGTTCGGTATATACACCGTTTCACGCCTTGAACCGAATTAGGCCAAGGGATAGCTTGCGCCCGAAAGATTGATGAAAGCCTTCCAATGCAATTTCAGGGCACCGCGGACTATATCGCCGACAAGGATCTGATGGTCGCCGTCAATGCCGCCATTCGGCTGGAACGACCGCTTTTGGTGAAGGGCGAGCCTGGGACGGGCAAGACGGAACTGGCTCGTCAGGTCGCCGCAGCCCTCGGTCTCGACCTCATCGAGTGGAATGTCAAATCGACCACGAAGGCGCAGCAGGGCCTTTACGAGTATGATGCCGTCTCGCGCCTGCGCGACAGCCAGTTGGGCGACGCGCGCGTCAATGACGTCAGGAACTACATCCGCCAAGGCAAGCTCTGGCAGGCATTTACGGCCTCGCAGAAATGCGTGCTGCTGATCGATGAGATCGACAAGGCCGACATCGAATTCCCGAACGATCTGCTGCAGGAACTCGACCGCATGGAGTTCCATGTCTATGAGACCGGCGAAACGATCCGCGCCGCCGTCCGGCCGATCGTCATCATCACCTCGAACAATGAAAAGGAGCTGCCGGATGCTTTCCTGCGCCGCTGCTTCTTCCATTATATCCGCTTCCCCGACGCCGAAACGCTGACGCGCATCGTCGAAGTGCACTATCCCGGCATCAAGCAGACACTGGTGCGGGCGGCCCTCACCCAATTTTTCGAGATCCGCGATGTGCCGGGGCTGAAGAAGAAGCCCTCCACCTCCGAAGCGCTCGACTGGATTCGCCTCCTCGTCGCCGACGACGTCGATCCGGCTACCCTGCGCGGCGACGCGAAGAGCGTCTTGCCAAAGCTGCATGGGGCTTTGCTGAAGAACGAGCAGGATGTCCATCTCTTCGAACGCCTCGCCTTCATGGCGCGCGGGCAGGGGAAATGATGCAGCCGGATGCCGTGAAGGTCCTGATCTACGCGCTGAGCGGTCGGCATTTGCTGGTATTCGACGAGCCGGATTTTCCCGCCGTCGAACTCCAGGTTCCCGGCGGCACTGTCGAACCCGGCGAAGGCATCGCAACGGCGGCGGCGCGCGAATTCGAGGAGGAAACCGGTTTTGCGCCGGACGAACTCCATCCGCTCGGCATTCATGACTATCGGTTCGAAAAGGATGGGCGCGAGCACCATCATCAGCGGCACTATTTCCGCTGCCGCATCTCCGAGACGACGCCCGCCACCTGGCTTCACTATGAAATGACGCCGTTCGGCGGCGGCGATCCGATTGGCTTCCGTTTCTTCTGGCTGCCGATCGAGGACGCCAGGCTACGCCTCGGCTATGGCATGCAGGCGCTCCTTGGTCATCTGTAGGCGACAACCGACATACGCAACCGCCCGCTTTTCCCGGAAAAGCTTGCCCATTGACCCGCAGGGGCAGCAGGTCTATTGAATTTCTCCCGTGGTGATTTGGCCGGCCGGCTTGCAGCCACGTTAAAAAAGTCGCTAAAGGGCCGCGTGCGGACCGGTAGCGATTCTTATCGCGGCCGGTTTTTTTGTTTTTGTCGAGTGATAACGATGCCCATCAAGATTCCCGATACGCTGCCCGCGTTCGAAGCCCTCCAGAGCGAGGGTGTGCGGGTGATGACCGAAACGGTGGCGATCCGGCAGGATATCCGCCCCCTTCAGATCGGGCTTCTCAATCTCATGCCGAACAAGATCAAGACCGAAGTGCAGATGGCGCGCCTTGTCGGCGCCTCGCCCTTGCAGGTGGAATTTTCGCTGATCCGCGTCGGCGGCCACAAGGCCAAGAACACATCGGAAGAGCATCTGCTCGCCTTCTACCAGACTTGGGAGGAGGTGAAGCACCGCAAATACGACGGCTTCATCATCACCGGCGCGCCTATCGAGCTTCTGGATTATGAGGAGGTCACCTACTGGGACGAGATGCAGCAGATCTTCGACTGGACGGCGACCAATGTCCACTCGACGCTGAACGTCTGCTGGGGCGCGATGGCAGCTGCCTATCATTTCCATAGGGTGCCGAAATATACGCTGAAGGAAAAAGCCTTCGGCGTCTATCGCCACCAGAACCTGAAGCCGTCCTCGGTCTATCTCAACGGCTTCTCCGATGATTTCGCCATACCGGTCTCGCGCTGGACGGAAGTGCGCCGTGCCGACATCGAAAAGGTGCCGGGGCTACAGATCCTGATGGACTCCAGCGAGATGGGCGTCTGTCTGGTCCACGAGCAGGCCTGCAACCGGCTCTACATGTTCAATCACGTGGAGTATGATTCCACCTCGCTGGCGGACGAATATTTTCGGGATGTGAACGCGGGCGTGCCGATCAAGATGCCGCACAATTATTTCCCGCATAACGACCCGGAAATCGCGCCGCAGAACCGCTGGCGCAGCCATGCGCATCTGTTCTTCGGCAACTGGATCAACGAGATCTACCAGACCACGCCCTATGATCTCGAGGAGATCGGCCAAGAGAGGTTCTGAACTTGTTCATTCCCTTCTTCCTGAAACTGAAGGAAGCGAAGGTTCCGGTGACGCTCCGGGAATTCCTGTCGCTTCTGGAGGGGATGGAAGAAGGGATCGCCGATTACGACGTCGAAGCCTTCTACTATCTGGCCCGTGCGGCGCTGATCAAGGACGAGCGCTTCATCGACCGTTTCGACCAGGTCTTTGCCGATTACTTCCGCGGTGTCGAGGCGGTCGGCAGCGATGCGCCGCCGGCCGAGCAGGTCGCGATCCCCGAGGAATGGCTGCGCAAACTCGCCGAAAAACATCTGACAGACGAGGAGAAGAAACTGGTCGAGGCGCTAGGCGGCTTCGAAAAGCTGATGGAGACGCTGCGTCAGCGTCTTGCCGAACAGAAGGGCCGGCACCAGGGCGGCTCGAAATGGATCGGTACGGCGGGCACGTCGCCGTTCGGCGCCTATGGCTATAACCCCGAAGGCGTGCGCATCGGCCAGGACGCGTCCCGTCACCGCAAGGCGGCGAAAGTCTGGGACCGGCGCGAGTTTCAAAATCTCGACGACAGCGTCGAACTCGGCACCCGCAACATCAAAGTGGCGCTGAAACGGCTCCGCCGCTGGGTGCGCGAAGGAGCTGCCGAAGAGCTCGATCTTTCCGGAACGATCCGCTCCACCGCAGAGCACGGCTATCTCGACGTCCAGACCCGGCCGGAGCGGCGCAATGCCGTCAAACTGTTGATGTTCTTCGATGTCGGCGGTTCGATGGATGATCATATCCGTGTGGTCGAGGAACTATTCTCCGCCGCCCGCGCCGAATTCCGGCACATGGAATATTTCTATTTTCACAACTGCCTCTACGAAGGCGTATGGAAGGACAATCGCCGCCGGCGCGCCGATATTACCGCAACGGCCGACCTGATCCGCACCTTCGGTCCCGACTATCGCGTCGTCTTCGTCGGCGATGCCTCGATGAGCCCCTATGAGGTCACCCATCCGGGCGGCTCCGTGGAACATTGGAACAGGGAGGCCGGCGAAGCCTGGCTCAGCCGTATCACCGGCCATTTCCGCAAATGCGTCTGGCTCAATCCCGTGCCCGAAAACTATTGGAGCCATACCACCTCGATCTCAATCATCCGCCGTCTGCTTGCGGAGCGGATGTACCCGCTGACGCTTGGTGGTTTGGAGAGGGCGACGAAGGAACTGTCCCGCTGAGACAATCTACATTGATTGCCTGCTTGTCTTCATCATGCATGCTTGATGGCGATGGCTAGGCACAAGACCGCGGCAAACCCGAACAAAACACCTCGCCGGCCTGTCGTACGCATTGCACATTTCCGGCGCAGTCTCCCTGTTCCGAAGCCGTTGGGAGAAACCCGAGCGGCACTTGATCGGCCACCCGCCGCCCCTAAATTTCGCAATCGACCGATTGCGGACCGGCGCAAATGGGGGCAGGGTCAGGCCTCGAATTTTCAATGGGAATGGATGAGCTGATATGACGAAAGACAATTTGGAGCGGGAAGTTTTCGGGACGACGGCCGATGGAGAAACGGTCTATCGCGTCAAGATCGTCGGCGGCGGCCTGACGGCTCACATCATGACCTGGGGCGCCGTCATTCAGGACCTGCGGCTGGACGGCCATAGCCCGTCCCTGCTGCTCGGCTTCGATGACTTCGCCGATTATCCGGCCCATTCCTCCTATTTCGGCGCCACGCCCGGCCGCTGCGCCAACCGCATCGGCGCCGGCCATTTCACGCTGGACGGCAAGGAATATCAGCTCGACCTCAACGAAAAAGGCGTCACCCATCTGCATGGCGGCAAGGATAACACCGCCAAGCGCAACTGGACGATCGTCGAACACGCCATCGACCGCGTCGTGCTGAAGATCGTCGATCCCGATGGCCGCGCCGGCTATCCTGGCAATTGCACGATCCAGGCGACCTATTGGGTGCATGGCAACGGTGAATTCTCGGTCACCTATGAATCGACGGCCGATCAGCCGACGCTCGCCAATGTCTGCCAGCACGCCTATTTCAACCTCGATGGCCACGACGACGCGCTCGGCCACGACATCATGATCGCCGCCGACCACTATACCCCGACGGATGAAAAGCAGGTGCCGACGGGCGAAGTGCGTCCCGTCGCCGACACTGTCTTCGATTTCCGCGAAATGGCGCCGATGATGCGCTTCGATGGGGCCGAACAGGCGCTCTACGACCATAATTTCTGCCTGTCGTCCGAACGCACCGCAAAGCGCTCGGTGGTGCTGGCGCGCAGCGTCAATTCCGGCGTCTCGCTGGAAGTGCGCACGACCGAGCCCGGGGTGCAGTTCTATGCGGGCTTCAAGCTGGATGTTCCCGTTCCCGGCCACGATGGCCGCAAGATCGGCCCCTTCGCAGGGTTCTGCCTGGAAACCCAGGTCTGGCCGGATGCCATCAACCACGAGGGCTTCCCGAACGCCGTTCTTCGTCCCGGCGAAGTGCTGCGGCAGGAAACGGATTACATCTTCACCAAGAACTGAGCTGAAGGTACCCAATCACGGAATTGTCGGCCGGGCGCACTGCGCCCAGCCGATTGAATTTTAGCCCGCAGATCAGATTCACCTTGCAGATTGGTTCTAAATAGGTTCTATAAGGGACCCATGGATAGAACCAGTTTAGTCGCTGAATTGAACAGTCGTGGCCTGCGCGACGCGGCCATGAGCGGCCCGTTGTACAAGCGCTTGGCGCAGGCGCTGACCGGGCTCATCCAGGAAGGCCTGCTGAAATCGGGAGCAGCGCTGCCGGGCGAGCGCGATCTGGCCGAGGCATTGCAGGTCGGCCGCGTCACGGTCCGCACCGCCTATCGCGATCTGCTGGCCTCCGGCGCGATCGAGTCACGCCATGGCAGCGGTACTTTCGTGTCGCAGCGCGTCGAGCGTATCGAACAATCACTCTGGCGCCTCTCCTCCTTCTCCGCCGATATGCGCTCGCGCGGCCGCGAGCCGGCGGCAAGGATCCTGTCGCGCAGCGTCAGCACGCCGGCCCCCGAAGAATCCTTTCTGCTCGGTCTCGGCCAGGACGAGCCCGTGCTGCGGCTCGATCGCCTGCGCCTGGCCGATGGCCAGCCGCTCGCCATCGAGCGCGCCGTCGTGCCGATCAAATTCGTCGGCGAGGATGCGGTTTCCGAGGGTTCGCTCTATGATGCGCTGGCTGGAAACGGCTTCAGGCCGGTTCGCGCTTTGCAGCGGCTGACAGCCGTGACGCTCGATCCGACCTCCGCGTCGATCCTCAACGTCAAAGCCGGCGCGCCCGCGCTTTTGATCGAACGTATTTCACGCCTGGAAGACCAGCGCGTCGTTGAATACACCCGCTCGCATTATCGCGGCGATGCCTATGATTTCGTTGCCGAATTGAGAATTGGAGATGACCTATGAGCGAGACCCAATCCCTGATGCTGACGGAAGCCGGCCAGTCGCCGGATGTTGTCGCGGCGCTGCTTGAGAAAGAAAAGCCCGTCTTTGCTGAGATCGCAAAGCTCTTCGCCTCTACCCGCCCCTCCGTGATCACCACGGCCGCACGCGGGTCTTCCGACCATGCCGCCACCTTCTTCAAATATCTCTTCGAAATCTCCCATGGCGTACCCGTCGCCTCGGTGGGTCCGTCGATCGCCTCGGTCTACGGCGCCCCCTTGCACCTGAAGGGCGGCATCCACTTCACCGTATCGCAATCTGGCGGCAGCCCCGACATCATCGCGCTACAGGCCGCCGCCAAGCAAGGTGGTGCCACCACGATCGCCGTCGTCAACGTCACCGACAGCCCGCTCGCCAAGGAAGCCGATATCGTGCTCGGTCTCAACGCCGGCCCGGAAAAGAGCGTCGCCGCCACGAAATCCTTCATTGCCTCCGTCGCTGCGCTCGCCGGCGTCACCGCCGCGATCTCGGGAAACCAGGCGCTTGCCGCCGGCCTCGCCAAATTGCCGGAAGCGCTTGCAGCAACATCGGGGATCGACGGCAAAGCCGCCGAGGACGTGCTTTTCAACGCCACATCGCTTTATACCGGCGGTCGCGGTCCAGCCTTCGCCATTGCGCTGGAGGCAGCCCTGAAGGCCAAGGAAACCTCTGGCCTGCATGCCGAAGCTTTTTCGCTTGCCGAGCTGATGCACGGACCGATGCGGCTAGTGCAGCCGGGCTTCCCGATTGTTGCCTTTTCGCCCGACGATGCCGCCTTTGCCAACAATGCCCAGGCGCTGGAGCGCCTGCAGAAGCTCGGCGCCACCGCCGTCTCCTTCTCTACCGCTCCGCTACCCGGCATCAACCTTCGCATGCCGACCACCGGCAACGGTTTGCTCGACCCGCTGGTGTCGCTGCTCTGCTATTATCGCCTCATCGAATCCGTGACGCGTCGCAAGGGATTCGATCCGGATAAGCCGGCTAATCTTCTTAAGGTAACGGAGACCATGTGATGGATTACAAGGTCTTTACCGGCGCCCGCGTCTTCGACGGGGAACGGTTTCACGAGGACAGCGCCTTGGTGACCGGCAATGGCCGGGTGCAGGCGATCACCGCCGCCAACAATGTGCCGGATAATGCCGAAGTGATCCGCCTTGACGGCGGCGTCCTGTCCCCCGGCTTCATCGACGCACAGGTGAACGGCGGTGGCGGCCGCATGCTGAACGACGGCCCTTCGCCGGAAGCCATGTATACGATCGCCGAGGGGCATCGCCCCTATGGTACGACGGCGCTGCTGCCGACGCTGATCACCGATATCGCTGCGACGACGACGGCGGCGATCGAGGCGGCGACCGAGGCCGTCAAGGCCAATCGCGGCGTCGTCGGCCTGCATCTCGAAGGCCCGCATCTGGCGCCGGCCCGCAAGGGCGCGCATCTTGCCGAACTGATGCGCCCGGTCGAAGACAGCGACGTCAAGACCCTCATCCGCGCCCGCGAGGCGATCGGCATCCTGCTGGTCACCATGGCGGCCGAGCAGGTCACCGCACGCCAGGTACAGGCGCTGAACGAAGGCGGCGTCATCGTCAGCATCGGCCATAGCGACTGCACCGCGGAAGCGGCCGATGCCCGCTTCGACGCCGGCGCCCGTGGCGTCACCCATCTTTTCAACGCCATGAGCCAGATGGGTCATCGCGCGCCGGGCCTCGTGGGCGCAGCGATCGACCATCCCGCGCCCTGGTGCGGCATCATCGCCGATGGTCACCATGTCGATCCACGAGCCCTGCGCATCGCGCTTCGCGCCAAGCGCGGCGAGGGCCGACTGTTCTTCGTCACCGATGCCATGTCGTTGGTTGGCACCGACCTTCCGAGCTTCACCCTGAACGGCCGCACCGTCTATCGCACCAAGGGCGGTTATTGCTCGAAGCTGACGCTGGATGACGGCACGCTGGCCGGCTCCGATGTCGATATGGCCTCGACGATCCGTTACGGCGTCAATATCCTTGAATTGCCGCTGGCAGAAGCCTTGCGCATGGCGACGTCCTATCCCGCGCGCTTCCTGCGGCTTACCGACCGTGGATATCTGACGCCCGGCGCACGCGCCGATCTCGTCCACATCAATGACGGCATCGAAGTCACCGGAACATGGATCTCCGGCCAGCCATCGGCCTGAAACCGCAAACGAGAGAGGCACGGAATGACTGCAGTCACGGACAGCTATTTCTCCGCCCTCATCGGCCGGCTGGAAACCCTGCGCGAGACGCTTGCCGAGCCGATGGCAAAGGCAGCCGCTGTCATCAGCGCGGCGGCGCGCGCCGATCGACGCGTCTATGTCTTCGGCACCGGCCATTCGCACATGCTGGCGGAGGAGGTGCATTACCGCGCCGGAGGCCTGGCCTTCACCATCCCCGTGCTGGTCGGCTCGGCCATGCTGCATGAAGGCGCCGTCATCAGCTCGGTCTATGAGCGCACCGAGGGCCTGATACGGCCGATTTTCGAGCGCTACGGCATGCAGTCCGGCGATGTCCTGATCATCGCCTCCAATTCCGGCGTCAACGCCGCCCCGATCGAGGCTGCCGATTACGGCCGCGAGATCGGCGCGACCGTCATCGCCATTACTTCCCTCGCCTACTCCACCGCTATCGCCAATGGCCGCCGGCGGTTGGCCGATATCGCCGATATCGTCTTCGACAACGGCCTGCCGCCTGGCGACGCCGTCATCGATCTGCCGGGCAGCGATTTGAAAGTCGGGCCGGCATCAACTGCGATCGGCGCCACGGTGCTGAATGCCGTTTTTGCCGAAGTCGCCGCCGAGCTTTGCAAGGACGGCGACCCGCCGGTCTATCTCAGCGCCAACATGCCGCGCGCCAAGGAAATCAATCAGCGGCTGGTGAAAAAATACCGGCCGCGCAATCCACATCTCTGATCGGCGTCACTGCGCCGCGGCATCATGAGCTGAAGGCGCTTCCGCCGCAGCCTCCGCCGCCGGCCGGCGCCGCCTGCGCAGCACGACGTAGAAGACGGGCGTCAGGAACAGGCCGAACAACGTCACACCGAGCATGCCCGAGAAGACCGCCGTACCCAGCGACTGGCGCATTTCCGCGCCGGGGCCGGTGGCAATCATCAGCGGCACGACGCCGAAGATGAAGGCGAAGGCGGTCATCAGGATCGGCCGCAGGCGCAGATGGCTGGCCTCGATTGCCGCTTCGACGGCACTCTTGCCCTCCTCCTGCGCCTGGCGGGCGAATTCCACGATCAGGATCGCGTTCTTCGCCGCAAGGCCGATCAGCACGATGAGGCCGATCTGCGTCAGGATATTGTTGTCCATACCCCTCAGATGCACGCCGATGAGGGCAGCCAGCACCGCCAGCGGCACGATCAGGATGATGGCCAGCGGCAGGATCCAGCTTTCATACTGCGCCGAGAGCGCCAGAAAGACGAAGATGACCGACAGCGCGAAGATATAAACGGCTGTATTGCCGGTGTTCCTTTCCTGATAAGCGAGCTCCGTCCATTCGAAGGTCGTACCCGCCGGCAGGAGGTTCTTCGCCAATCCTTCCATCGTATCGAGCGCGGTGCCGGTCGAAATCCCCGGCCCCGGATTGCCCTGGAGGGGGACCGAGACATACATGTTGTAGCGTTGGACAAGCGTCGGCCCGGTCGTATCCCGAATGTCGACCAGCGTCCCGAGCGGCACGAGCGCACCGGTTGCCGAGCGAACTTTCAGAGCGAGAATATCCTCCCGGTCCATGCGATATTGCTGGTCCGCCTGCGCCCGTACCTGATAGACGCGGCCGAAGGCGTTGAAGTCGTTGACATAGGACGTGCCGAGATTGATCGACAAGGTCTCGAAGATATTCGGGATCGGCACGTTCAGCGCCCGCGCCTTGTCACGATCGACCGCGAGGAAATATTGCGGGCTATTGGCCGAGAAGGTGGTGAAGACGCCGCTGACCCCCTTGTTCTGCGCGGCCACGCCCATGAGCTGATAGGCCAGCGGGAGAATCCGGCGCATATCGGCATTTTCCCGGTCCATAAGCTGCATCTTGAAGCCGCCAGAATTGCCGACGCCGCGGATGGAAGGCGGCGGAATCGCGATGATGAAGGCTTCCTGGATGCCCTGCAGGCTGCCGTAGAGCTGACCAATGATTTTGCTGGCGCTCTCCCCGTTCTTCAATCTCTCCTCGAACGGTTTGAAGGGCGTGAAGATGACACCGGAATTCGAGGCATTCGTGAAGGTCGCGCCGTTGAAACCGGCGAAGGCAACAGCGTTTTCGACGCCCGGCGTTTTCCTGATGATCTCGGTCGCCTTCTGAATGACGGCGTTGGTGCGCGCGAGCGACGCTCCATCCGGAAGCTGCACGACAACGATGGCATAGCCCTGGTCCATGGTCGGGATGAAGCCTTGCGGCACGATCTTGCCCATGTACCACGTCGCACCCAGCAGCCCGACGAAAACGACAAGAGCGCAGCCGAGCGCGACCCAGGTCGTGACGAGATGGCTGATGACCCAGGAATAGCCGCTGCTCATCCGGTCGAAGCCGCGGTTGAAACCGTTGCCAAGAGCGCGGCCGAAGCGCGAGAAGATGTTATTCGATTTCTTATGGTCATGCGGGCGCAGCACGATCGACGCGATCGCCGGCGACAGCGTCAGTGAATTCAGGCAGGAAATCGCTGTCGCAACGGAAATCGTCACCGCGAACTGCCGGTAGAACTGCCCCGATATGCCGGGAATGAAAGCCGTCGGCAGGAAGACGGCGATGAGGACCAGTGAAATCGCCAGCACGGCGGTGCCGACCTCGTTCATGGTCACGTGCGACGCCTCTTTCGGCGTCATTCCGAGCGCAAGATTGCGTTCGACGTTTTCGACGACGACGATCGCATCGTCAACGACGATGCCGATGGCGAGCACTAGGCCGAACAGCGTCAGCATATTGAGCGAGAAGCCGAAGGCCAGCAAAAAGGCGAAGGTGCCGATCAACGATACCGGGATGGCGACGATCGGAATAATCGCCGTTCGCCAGGATTGCAGGAAGACCAGCACGACGATGGCGACGAGGATCGCTGCCTCGAAGATCGTCTTATAGACCTCGTTGATCGATTCGGAGATGAACTCCGTCGGATTATAGACGATGCGATATTCGAGGCCCTGGGGGAAATCCTGTGCCAGATCCTTCATCGTCTTCTGAATATCTGCAGCCGCGTCGAGCGCATTGGTGCCGGGCCGCGAAAAGATGCCGAGCGCAACGGCGGGAGCGCCGTTCAGGTAGCTGTTGGTGACGTAATCCTGCGCGCCGAGTTCGATGCGCGCCACATCCTGCAACTGCACGAGCCGACCGCTATCCGTCGCCTTGACGATGACATAGCGGAATTGCCGCGCATCGGAAAAGCGCCCCTGGGTCGTCACCGTATATTGAAAGGCATTGGTGCCCGAAACCGGCGGCCCGCCGATCGAGCCGCCCGATACCTGCACGTTCTGATCCCTCAAGGCCTGGACTATATCGCCGGCCGTCATGCCGTAGGCGGCAAGCTTTTCGGGGTCGAGCCAGATGCGCAGCGAATATTGCCGCTCGCCGAAGAGCTGCACGTCGCCGACGCCGTCGAGCCGGACGAGAAGGTCGCGGATGCGCGTGCGGGCGTAGTTGGAGATATAGAGTTGATCATAGCGATTGCTCGGAGAAAGCAGATGCACGACCATCATCAGGTCAGGCGAGCTTTTGACCGTGGTGATGCCGATGCGGCGAACCTCATCCGGCAGGCGGGGCTCGGCGATGGAGACGCGGTTCTGGACCAGAACCTGCGCCTTATCGAGATCGGTGCCGAGCTTGAAGGTAATGGTCAGCGACATCGAACCGTCGGCGCTGGAATAGGAGGACATATAGAGCATGTCCTCGACGCCGTTGACCTCCTGCTCGATCGGCGTCGCCACCGTATCGGCAATGGTCTGCGAATCCGCACCCGGATAGGAGGTTCGCACCACGATCGTCGGGGGTGCCACTTCCGGATATTGCGCGACCGGAAGCTGGAAATAGGCGATGCCGCCGACGATCAGCAGCACGATGGAAAGGACCGACGCGAAAATCGGCCGGTCGACGAAGAAATGGGAAAATCTCATTGGTCCGACCCCTGGACCGATGCCTGTGTCGGCGCCTCCTCGTTGGTCGCATCCGGCGGCAGTTGGACCAATTGCGGTGCAACCTTGACGCCGGGCCTGATGCGCATCAGCCCGTTGACGACGATGGTTTCGTCGCCAGTCATGCCGCTGCGGATGACGCGGTAGCCGTAAAGCTTCGGCCCAAGCCGCACGGATTTCGGCGTAACGCTGCCATCGGCACCGACGACGTAGACGACGCGCTGATCCTGATCGGCGCCGATGGCCTCGTCGGGAACAAGGACCGCCTTGTAACTATTGGAACCCGCGACCTGGATGCGCCCGAAAAGGCCGGGCTGCAAGACGAGATTCGGATTGGGGAAGCGGGCGCGCACACGGATCGTGCCGGTTTGGTTGTCGACGCGGTTTTCCGCGAAATCGAGCTTGCCCTTGAACGGCTGCTGGCGATTGTCGGCGATCATCACGGTGACATCGAGGCCGCCGCCGCCCTGCTGCAGAACACTGCCGTTCTTGCGCGCCTCATCAGCATAGGAAAGCAGCCGCCGTTCATCGACGTCGAAATAGAAGTCGATCGGATCGAGCGAAACGATGGTCGTCAAAACGGTCTGGTCCGCCTGGACGAGATTGCCGACCGAAATCAGGCGCCGGTCGATGCGGCCGCTGAGCGGCGCAGTGATCCTGGTATATTCCATGTCGAGCGAGGCACGATCGACAGCCGCCTGCGCGCCGCGGACATTTGCCTGCGCCGAGATCAGATCACGGCGGCGATCGTCGAGATTGGATGCGGACAAACTGCCGGTACCCGCCAATGCCTGCGTGCGCTGAAATTGCGCATCGGCATTCGTCAGTGTCGACTTCGCGACTTCGAGGGAAGCCGTGGCTTCATTCAGCGCGTTGACGTAGGGCCGTTGGTCGATGACGAAAAGCAGGTCTCCCTGCTTGACTATGGTACCGTCCTGAAAATGCACCTCCTGCAGATAGCCGCCGATGCGCGAGCGCACGGAGACCTCATCGACCGGCTGGAAGCGGCCGATGAATTCATCGCTGTCGATGACATCGCGGACCACGGGCTTGGCGACCGTCACCGGTGCCGCGGGCGGCGCATTTTGCGCTAGCGCCTGAGATCCCGTGAGAACAGCAATTGCACAGCTTAAGAAAGCGACACGCGCCAGCGTCATCGGCATGAAGGAACCCCCTGACCAATAAATCACCCACGGCAAAAACTGCCGCGTCAAGCGTTCATGATGTCTGCCTGCAGCCTTCCGCGAAGGACCTACACCGCCAGCGGCGGAATCTCGTCAGATCTCTTCGGACTTCTCAATGCGTCGCGGATGACTGACGATCCGCGGCGTCCTCCAGCTCTGGAACGCCGTGCGTTGGTTTAAACGCAGAAGGGGCGCTCTGGACGTTTGAATCTGGAGCATCTGTTCGCTTGGAGGGGATATTTACCTGAAAGCAGGATGCTCTAGTCTGGTACTTTCAACACAATGTATAAACAGTTTATCGAATTCGACAACAGGGAATAGCACCGGCTGCAACCATCTGTTTTCTTTAATATACCGATGGCTATGAAAGGTTGATGACACGGTTTGAACCGCGCCTCAGCCCTCCAGCTCTTCCCGCAGCATCTCGAGCTCCAGCCATTCCTCTTCCATTTTCGTCAGGCTGTCGCGCAGCTTTTCCATCTCGGCCGCAAGGCGGTTGAAGCTTGCCGGATCCTTGGCGAAGAGGTTGGGATCGGCCATTTTCTTTTCGCGGGCAGCGATGTCAGCCTCGGCCTTCGCCATTTCCTTCGGCAGATTTTCCAGGGCGAATTTCTGCTTGTAGGAGAGCTTGCCCTTACCCTTCGAAGCTTCAGCGGTGGCTGCCTGCGTCTCTGCTGCTTTCGGCTTCTCGGCTGCCTTTTCGGCTCGCTTGCGCTCCTCGATTGCGCCCTTGCGCTGGGCGAGCATATCGGAATAGCCGCCGGCATATTCGATCCAGCGGCCGTCCGGCTCTTCGGGATTGGCAGGTGCGATGGTTGAGGTCACGGTCCGATCGAGGAAATCACGGTCGTGGCTGACGAGGATAACGGTGCCGTTGAAGCCGGCGACGATCTCCTGCAAGAGGTCCAGCGTCTCGATGTCGAGATCGTTGGTCGGTTCGTCGAGGATCAGGAGATTGGTCGGCTGCGACAGGATACGCGCCAGTATCAGCCGGGCACGCTCGCCGCCGGAAAGATTCTTGATTGGCGTACGCGCCTGTTCCGGCTGGAACAGGAACTCCTTCATATAGCCGGTGACATGCCGCTGCTCGCCATTGACCAGCAGGTTTTCACCGCGGCCGTCCGTCAGGTAGTTGGCGAGCGTATCCTCCGGATTGAGGTCTTCGCGCTTCTGGTCGAGGGTGGCGATCTCCAGATTGGTGCCGAGCTTGACGGTCCCGCTGTCCGGCGCCAATTGGCCGGTCAGCATCTTCAGGAGCGTCGTCTTGCCGGCACCGTTCGGACCGACGAGACCGATACAGTCGCCTCGATGCACCCGAATCGAAAACGGCGCGACGATAACGCGCTCGTCATAGGTCTTGGTGATCTTGTCCGCCTCGATCACCAGCTTGCCGCTTTCCTGCGCGTCGGCAGCCGCTGCCTGCACCGTGCCCTGCGGCCCCTTGTGGCCGCGATGGCGGGCGCGCATGTCCTGCAGCTCGCCGAGGCGGCGCATATTGCGCTTGCGCCGCGCGGTCACGCCGTAGCGCAGCCAATGCTCCTCGCGCTCGATCGCCTTGCCGAGCTTGTGCTGTTCCAGCTCCTCGGCTTCCAGCACCTGGTCGCGCCAGGCTTCGAAAAACGCAAAGCCGCGATCGAGCCGCCGCGACGTGCCGCGATCAAGCCAGACGGTCGCAGTCGAAACCTTTTCCAGGAAACGCCGGTCGTGCGAGATCAGCACCAGGGCGCTGCGGCTCTTCTGTAGCTCGCCTTCCAGCCATTCGATGGTCGGCAGATCCAAATGGTTGGTCGGCTCGTCGAGCAGCAGGATATCCGGTTCCGGCGCAAGAACGCGGGCCAGAGCGGCACGGCGCGCCTCGCCGCCCGAGAGGTTTTTCGGATCCTCCTCGCCGGTCAGGCCAAGATGGGAGAGCAGGTAGGTGACGCGATAAGGGTCGTCGCCCGGTCCGAGCCCGGCTTCGGCATAGGCGGCCACCGTCTTGTAATCGGCAAAGTCCGGCGCCTGTTCGAGATAGCGCACTGTCGACGACGGATGACGGAACACTTCGCCGGACTGCGCCTCGACGAGGCCGGCGGCGATCTTGAGTAGGGTCGACTTGCCGGAGCCATTACGGCCGACAAGGCAGATCTTATCGCCCGGCTCGACCTGCAGCCCGGCGCCGGCCAAGAGTGGCGCGCCGCCGAAGCTCAGAAAGATGTCGTCGAGTTTCAGAATGGGAGGGGCCAAGATCAGACTCCGCTGAGATCATAGGGGCGGGCAAGGACGATCGCCCTGCCGCTGCCGAGCGAAAGGCGCACAGTACCTTCAGCCACATTGGAAATGGTGCGCGACGCGCCGAAGGGCAGATGGAAATCGCGCAGGGGATAGCGGGCGTTGTGAATGAAGAGACCCTTCAAGTCGCTGAAGCCCAGAATGGAAAACAGCGAGCCGGCCGGCAGCGCCAGTTCCAAGTCGCCCGGCAGCAGCGGCACGGCCTCTTCATCGCCCGAGGTCAGCAGCACGTCGAAACCTTTTTCGGCGAGCTGAACGCCATTGAGCAGATGCTGGATCGCATGATCCGAACGTTCCCCACCCATGGCGCCGGCGAGGATCAACCGCTTCGCACCGCGATTGATCGCTTCCGATACGGCAATCTCGCCATCCGTCGCTGCCTTTGCCTCCGGATAGGGCTGCTTGGGCACATCCGGAAATGCACCGTGCAGATCCGCCGGCGTCGAGTCGAAATCGCCGACCCAGAGCTCGGGCGTCGCATTGAGCGCCACGGCATGGCGCATGCCGCCATCTGCCGCAATGAAACGGCTGCCCGCGACCGCCGCGCGCAGCCGGTCCGTCAGGCGAAGCTCGCCGCCAAGAAGGATAGTGAAGGTGGTGGATTGGCTCATGTGCCAAGCCCATAGCGCAAAGACGCGTCCTAAGGGAAGAGCGCTGTTGGCAAGAACGGCGGTGTCAGCCGTTCAGCCGTCTGTTTCCTTGATGCGCGCCTGGAAAACCTGCTCGTAACCGCTGACGAACCGATCGAACAGCAGCGAGAAAGTCTCGATGTCCTCGGTCGACCAGTCGGCAATGATGCTCTCGATGACCGAAAATTTCTGCGCCTGGATTTCGGCGAGCAGCCTTTGGCCCAGCGCGGTCAGCACGACCACGATGCGGCGCGCATCCGCCTGCGAGGCTTTGCGGCGCAGAACGCCGCGGGCGACCATATCAGCGACGATGCGGCTTGCCCGCGATGGATCGATGCGCAGGATGTCGGCGATGGTCCCGACCGTGACTTCGCCGGCCTCTTCCGCGCGCCTTACGGCATCGATAACGTCGAGATGCGAAAGCTCCAGGCCCGGCGCAACGTTCTGGATGGCAAGCCGACCGATCATGCGGCGGCCGGTCATCAGGCGCATGCGGGTCATCACCTGCCCGATGCGCAACCGGTTTTCATCTTCGGGCAGCGGTGAGGCTTCAACTTCTCGTGTGTTCGTCGCTGATGTCATCATTCCAACATATCAGAGACGGATAGGAATTAAAATATGCAAACAGCATTCACTTGCCATTGACAGTTATATGCTGATAGCACATATATTGTTCCGGAACATTCGCTTTCGAAGACCTGTCCGAAAACGCCATGTTCCGCATTCAGGAACCGGGGCGTTCCCATGCGTTCGGTCGAGCGCATAGCGTTTCGGGCAAGCTCGGATTTCTCGTTCCATGGATATGCAGACCACGCCCGCGCCACTCGTGGCGGATCATCGCCGCCGGCTGATTCTCTTCTTTTTCCTGATGACCGCCATGTTCATGGCAACCCTCGACAACCAGATCGTATCGACGGCGTTGCCGACCATCGTCGGAGAATTCGGGCACTTGGAACGCTTCGGCTGGATCGGCTCGGCCTATCTGCTGGCCCTTTCCGCCTCGATGCCCGTTTACGGCAAGCTCGGTGACCTTTTCGGCCGCAAATATGTGATGATGACCGCGATCGCGATCTTCACCGTCGGTTCGGCGGTCTGCGGCCTTGCAATATCGATGAATACGCTGATCGCCGCCCGCGTGCTGCAGGGCCTTGGCGGCGGCGGCATTCTGGTCTCGATCTTCTCCGTCAACGCCGATCTCTTCGAACCGCGGGAACGCGCCCGTTATCAGAGCTATTCCAGCCTGGTGCTGATGGCTTCCGGCGCCATCGGCCCCGTTCTCGGCGGCACGATGAGCGACCTCTTCGGCTGGCGCTCGATCTTCCTCGTCAACCTGCCGATCGGCTTTATCGTTCTGGCCGGCCTCGCCTTCATGCTGCCGTACCGCAAACCCGCCCGCAAGCCGAAGATCGACTATGCCGGCGCGCTCCTCCTTGCGCTGACGACCACCAGCATCGTGCTTGCCGCTGACGGCACGGAGCTCTTCGGCTCATTGCTTTCGCCGCAATGCCTCGGGATCACCGCCTTCGGCGCGCTCTGTGCGCTGGCCTGGGTTTTCGTCGAACGTCGCGCGCCGGAGCCGATCGTGCCGATGACACTGTTCCGCAACCCGACCTTCGGCCTGCTGCTGATCAGCTCGGTCACCAGCGGCGCGGTGGCAATCGGCATGGTCAATTATTTCGCGCTCTTCCTGCAGACGACGACCGGCCTGTCGCCATCCATGGCGGGCCTGCTGTTCATCCTGTTGACCGGCGGCATCGTCTGCGGTTCGCTTTCGGCCGGCCGGCTGATCTCGATGAAGGGCCGCTACAAGCCCTTCGCCATCGCCAGCGCCGCCTGCAGCACCATCGCCTTCGCCACGCTGGCGCATGTTCACGCCGGCACGCCGATCGTCTTCATCGGCGCCCTGATGCTGCTGCATGGCATCGGCATCGGCCTGGCACAACAAGTCCCGGTCATTGGCGTGCAGAATGCCGCAGCCAGCCGCGACGTCGGTGCCGCCACCGGCGCCGTGACGCTCTCGCGCATGGGCGGCGCCTCGATCGCCATTTCCATCTACGGCGCCATCATCGCCGCCAAGCTCGGCAATATCGGCGTTTCCATCCCCGGTGTCGCCAATATCGAGGAACTGACGCCGAAGATGATGGCGGCCCTGCCGGACGCCACGCGCGAAAGCGTTGCCAATACCTATGCGAGCGCCTTCAGCCCACTGTTCATGACGGCCGCCGCCATCTGTTTCCTCGGCCTGCTGACGGCGATCTCATTGAAGAACGTGCAATTGCCCGGCGCCGCCAAGAAGCTCGACAGCCAGGCGGCTGCGCACGCGGCCGAGTAAAACGAACGTACTGCAATCGACAGGGGAATCATTCCCCTTGTCATCGCTTCGTCACAGGAATAAACCTGCCAACGCTCTAACGGGGTGCCTTATGTCTTTCGAAGACATCTGGCTGAGAGGCTTTCACCGGCCAACCCGCGGAACCTGATCCGGCTAACACCGGCGGAGGGATTAGACGCGTGACAAAATCATGGCGCCCTTTTCCCGTTCAAAACGAAACCAACGAGGAGGCGCTGTCATGCCCAACCGATCGCTATTGTCACTGTTTACCGGCTTGGCTCTCGCCGCCGGCGCAACGCTTTTCGCCGCCCCGGGCGCCGAAGCCGCCGACAAGACGCTCACCATCTACACCTATGAAAGCTTCACCGCCGACTGGGGTCCGGGCGCCAAGGTCAAGGCCGCCTTCGAGAAGACCTGCGGCTGCACGGTCAATTACGTCAGCGTCACCGACGGCGTGGCGCTGCTTTCTAGGCTGAAGCTGGAAGGCACGGGCACGAAAGCGGACGTCGTTCTCGGCCTCGACACCAACCTCGTCGACGAGGCCAAGGACACTGGCCTGTTCGACGCCAGTGGCATCGACACATCAGGCCTGAAGGTTCCGGGCGATTTCAAAGACGACGTCTTCGTCCCCTATGACTACGGCCATTTCGCCGTCGTCTACGATACGCAGGTGGTCAAGAATCCGCCAAAGAGCCTGAAGGATCTGGTCGAGGGCGATCCGTCGCAGAAGATCGTCATCGAGGACCCCCGCACCTCGACGCCGGGCCTCGGCCTGCTGCTCTGGGTCAAGTCGGTCTATGGCGACAAGGCGGCCGATGCCTGGACGAAGCTCAAGGGCCGCATCCTGACCGTCACCCCCGGCTGGTCGGAAGCCTATGACCTCTTCACCAAGGGCGAGGCACCGATGGTGCTCTCCTATACGACGTCGCCGGCCTATCATATGGTCGTAGACAAGACCGACCGCTATCAGGCGGCCGCCTTCTCCGAGGGCCACTACATCCAGATCGAAGTTGCCGGCCCGATCAAGTCGTCGGCGAACAAGGAGCTTGCCCGCGACTTCCTGAAGTTCATGGTTTCGCCCGGCTTTCAGGACACCATCCCGACCAATAACTGGATGATGCCGGTCTCGGCGACGTCCGAGCCGCTGCCAGATGCCTTCAGCAAGCTGGTCGTCCCGTCAAAGACCTTCCTGATGAGCCCCGATGTGGTCGAAAAGAACCGCAAGGCCTGGATCGACGAATGGCTGGCCGCCACCAGCACCAATTGATGCCGAGATGCTGCTGACGGCGCCGGAGAAAAGACATGCCATCGCCGGCGGGGCCTTCAGCCTCGCCGGTATCGTGTTTTTCATCGGCCTTGCCATCGTCACCCTGCTTGCCGCCGGCATCGAATCCGCCGACGGCAATCCGCTCACCGATCCCTATCTTCTGCGCGTGCTGCGCTTCACCCTGCTGCAGGCAACGCTGTCCACCCTACTTTCTGTCGCCCTCGCCATTCCGGTCGCCCGCGCGCTGGCGCGGCAGCCTCGCTTTCCCGGCCGGCTCTGGCTCATCCGCCTGATGGCCGTTCCCATGGGCCTGCCGGTGCTGATCGGCGCGCTGGGCCTGCTCGGCATATGGGGGCGTCAGGGCGTTCTCAACCAGCTATTGACGGGGCTCGGCCTGGCGCAGCCGGTCAGCATCTACGGGCTGACGGGCATCCTGCTGGCGCACGTCTTCTTCAACCTGCCGCTCGCCGCCCGCCTGATGCTCGCCGGGCTGGAACGCGTGCCGGCGGAATATTGGCTAATGGCCGGTGGCCTCGGCATGCGCCCCGCCTCCGTCTTTCGTTTCATCGAATGGCCGGTGCTGCGCGGCCTCATTCCCGGCATCGCCGGCCTGATCTTCATGCTCTGTGCCACCAGCTTCACGCTGGTGCTGATCCTCGGTGGCGGCCCGGCCGCGACCACGCTCGAGGTGGCGATCTATCAAGCATTGCGCTTTGATTTCGATCCCGGCCGCGCCGTAGCCCTGTCCCTTCTGCAAATCGTGGTGACCGCCGCCATTCTCGGCGCCATGGCCTTGCTTCCAGCGCCGGACGATCACGGGCTGACGGCAGGCCGCGCCGTGCGGCGCATCGATGGAACAGTGCCCGCCGCCAAACTGGCCGACAGCACGCTGCTCCTGCTCGCCACCCTATTCATCGGCCTGCCGCTCGCCTCGGTGGTCGTCACCGGCCTCAAGGCAGATCTTCTGAGGCTCGTCAGCCAGGCGATCTTCCTGCAGGCGGCCTTGACCAGCCTCACAATCGCGCTTGCCGCCGGCATTTTGGCGGTCCTCATCTCCTTCGCCATCATCCGCGCCCGCGCGGCGATAGCGGCCGAACGCCGGAAAGCGCCGGGCCTGGGCGCCCTCGCCTTCGCCTTGAGCGGCACGTCCTCCCTCGTCTTGCTGGTGCCGCCGATCGTGCTGGCGACCGGATGGTTCCTGGCGCTGAGGCTGTTTGGCGATCCCGCCCGATTTGCGGCGCTTCTGATCGTCGCCATCAACGCCCTGATGGCGCTTCCCTTTGTCATCCGCGTCATCGAACCGGCCCATGCTGTCCATCGTCGCCGCACGGAACGTTTGGCCGCAAGCCTCGGTCTTCAGGGCCTCGCGCGGTTGCGGCTAGTGGACTGGCCCGGCCTGCGCAAGCCGCTTTTTACGGCGCTCTCCTTCGCCATGGCGCTGTCGCTCGGCGATCTCGGCGCCGTCGCTCTCTTCGGCTCCGATAGCCTGGTGACACTGCCTTGGCTGGTCTACAGCAAGCTCGGCAGCTATCGCACCAACGATGCGGACGGACTTGCTTTCATTCTGGGGCTGATATGTCTACTCCTGACTGTCGCCGGCACGGCCGGTCAAGGCAGGCATGAGGACGAAGGCAGGCGGAATGACCGATAATCAGCGCACGGGACAACGGGGCATCACAATGACCGGGGTCGAATTGCGGCTCGGCACCCATGATTTCCGCTTCGATTGCGAACTGCCGCAAGGCCGGATCATCGCTATTACCGGCCCGTCCGGATCGGGCAAATCCACCTTCCTCAATCTGCTCGCCGGCTTCGAGACGCCCGACCGTGGCCGCATCATGCTTGCCGGGCAGGATGTCACTAGGCTGCATCCCTTCGAGCGGCCGGTATCGCTAGTTTTCCAGGATAACAACCTCTTCGCCCATCTCGATCTCTTCACCAATGTCGGGCTTGGCATCAGCCCGTCGCTGAAACTCTCGGTGGACGACCGGCAAAGGATTTCGGGAGCCCTGACACGCGTTGGGCTTGCCGGCTTCGACAGACGCAAGCCCGGCACCCTTTCCGGCGGCGAGCGCCAACGTGCGGCCTTCGCACGGGCGCTGGTGCGCGACAAGCCGATCCTGCTGCTCGACGAGCCCTTCGCCGCGCTCGATCCCGGCCTGCGCTCCGGCATGGCGGAGCTTTTGTCCGAGCTTCACCGCGAAACTGGCAATACGGTGCTGATCGTCTCGCACGACCCGGCTGAAGTTCGCCGTCTTGCCGATCATGCCGTCTTCATCGATGGCGGAACCGTTCCGCTTTCAGCTCCCATCGAGCGTTTTTTGACGCAAGACGGCATTCCGGCACTGACCACATTTTTGCAACATTGAATGCGACGCAGCATTTTGCTGCCGGTTTTGCCTTAATTTCGTCGCGGCGGACGGCTGAAAGTCCTGGCATATGCTTGCCAAAATACAACGCTGCCACATTTAAACGGAGTCTCGCTATGCAACTGCTGCCGAAATCGGCTACAGCAAAGGGCAGAGACCACCCGGACGAACTCAGGTCCGATCGGAGTGGATGCAACCTTTGACGAAACGCGGCGATGATCTGCCTAGTCATGATCAACCGGGTTCGGCGTCCGGCCGGCATGGCAGTAAGATGAGTGGGACACAGGCACTGAAGCAGAGCGACTACGCAGGACGAAGGATCAGCAGGACTGTCGCGGCCCACGCGCGCCGCTTGGCCCCCGTCCTCATTGCCGCGGCGGTGCTCAACGGCTGTCAGTCGGTGCTGGATCAATCCTACCAGCCGAATGTTTCGCCATCGTCCAGCCCGCAGATCGTTTCCGAAGTACAGAAGAACGATCCGCGCGCGCAGATGGGCGCCCGCGAGCATCCGCGCATTCTGGCGAGCTATGGCGGCGAGTATAAGGATGCCAGGACCGAGCGCCTGGTCGCCCGCATCGCCGGCGCACTGACCAGCGTGTCGGAAAATCCGCAGCAATCCTATCGCATCACCATTCTGAATTCGCCGTCGATCAATGCCTTCGCGCTGCCCGGCGGCTATCTCTACGTCACGCGCGGCCTGTTGGCGCTTGCCAACGATGCCTCGGAAGTCGCCGCCGTGCTGTCGCATGAAATGGCGCACGTCACCGCCAATCACGGTATCGAGCGCCAGAAGCGAGAAGAGGCTGAAGTCATCGCCAGCCGCGTTGTCTCCGAAGTTCTGTCGAGCGATCTTGCCGGCAAGCAAGCCCTCGCCCGCGGCAAGCTGCGCCTTGCCGCCTTCTCTCGCCAGCAGGAGCTTCAGGCCGACGAGATCGGCATCCGCACGCTTGGCCAGGCCGGCTACGATCCCTATGCGGCAGCCCGCTTCCTCAATGCGATGGAAGACTACAGCCATTTCATGACGGCTAATTCCGACGCAGACCAGAGCCTCGACTTCTTATCGAGCCATCCGAGCACGCCGCAGCGCATCGATCTTGCCAAGATGCATGCCCGTGAATTCGGCGAGGAAGGTAAGGTCGGCGATGCCGGCCGCGATTATTACCTCAACGGCATCGACGGCCTGCTTTATGGCGACAGCCCGGAAGAAGGCTATGTGCGTGGCCAGACCTTCCTGCACGGCGGTCTCGGCATTCGCTTCGATGTCCCGCCCGATTTCCACATCGACAACAAGGTCGAGGCGGTCATGGCGACCGGCCCCGGCGATATCGCCGTCCGCTTCGACGGCGTAGCGGACAATCAGAATCAGAACCTGACGAATTATATTTCCAGCGGCTGGGTCACCGGTCTCGATCCCTCGACCATCCGGGCCATCACCGTCAACGGCATGGAGGCGGCCACCGCGCGCGCCTCGGCCGATCGCTGGGATTTCGACGTCACCGTCATCCGCGACCGCTCGCAAATCTTCCGCTTCCTGACGGCCGTGCCAAAAGGCAACACGACCGCCTTGCAGCAGACGGCCGACGTGCTTCGCTCAAGCTTCCGGCACATGACGCCGGAGGAAGCCTCATCACTGAAGCCGCTGCGCGTGCGCGTCGTGACGGTCAAGGCAGGCGATAATATCACCACGCTCGCCGCCCGCATGATGGGCACCGACCGCAAACTCGATCTCTTCAAACTGATCAACGCCCTGCCAACGGGCGCAAACGTCGCGCCCGGCGACAGGGTCAAGATTATTTCCGAATAATTGGATCGCGCATCTTCGCCCCAGCACGAAAAGGCCGCGCACAGCGCGGCTTGAGGGCGTTATCGAGAAAAGCTGCCTTTTTGCTGGCACCTGATCCTTCCCCCATGGGGAGAAGGTTTTTATCAAGCGTAACTCGCCATACGCGGATCGGCGTCGACCAGAGCGCTGCGGAGTTTTTCCATGGCGCGGCTTTCGATCTGACGTACGCGTTCCTTGGAAATGCCGAGATCAGCGCCCAGCTCCTCCAGCGTCGCACCATCCTCCACCAGGCGACGGGCGCGGATGATCTTCATTTCACGCTCGTTGAGGTGCTTCAAGGCGGAAGCCAGCCAGACTCGGCGGCGCTCACCATCGATCATGTTGGAGACCTGTTCGTCGGGCAGAGGCTCGTCGCTGATCAGGAAATCCATGCGCTCGGCGCTTTCGGCGTCACCGGAAATCGACGGCGCCTGCAAGGATGCATCATTGCTGGAGAGGCGCGCATCCATGGTCTGCACATCGGCAAGGCTGACGCCGAGGGCGACGGCGATTTCTTCATGGATCGACTGCACCGTAACGCCGGTATTGCCCCGGGCGAGCTTGGCCCGCAAGCGGCGAAGATTGAAGAACAGCGCCTTCTGCGCCGAGCTCGTGCCTCCGCGCACGATCGACCAGTTGCGCAGGATATAATCCTGAATCGAAGCGCGGATCCACCAGCTTGCGTAGGTCGAGAATCGTACTTCCCGTTCCGGTTCGAACCTTGCCGCCGCCTCTAGGAGACCTACATAGCCTTCCTGTACAAGGTCGCTCATCGGCAAGCCGAAATTGCGGAATTTGCCCGCCATCGAAATAACGAGGCGCATGTGGGCTGTGGCGATCTTGTTGCGAGCGCCGCGGTCGTCGTGATCCTTCCAGCGGATGGCGAGGTCGTGCTCTTCGTCCCGGCCGAGATAGGGAGCGGCCATCGCGATCTTAATCATACGCCGATCTGCAGACATATTCTTCATATGCATATCCCCTAATCCTGCCCCAAAATCGTCTCTGTGCTACGGTCAACGGAAAAGACAGCAAACATCGCTTCCCGACATCGCTGCGCGGGTGAAAATCTATGAATGGAATGCAATTGGAGGCCGATCTCCGGATATCCGACGATCGGTGTTACGGGTCTAATTCGGCTTCTCCGAAATGACCTGGCGAAGGAAATGACTTCCGATCGCCGGGAAATTTCCAATCAAAACGCATGGGGTCCGGTCCTCGTGAACGTTAAGGGAAACGGCTGGGCGAGAAACTCTGATAACGAGAAAGCGCGCACCAGCCGCAAATACGAAACCTAAACGCATCAGACCAAAAAAGGTTCCAAAGAAAAAACCCGGCTCGAAGGCCGGGTTTTTGACGTGGTATGTGAGCTTCCGGCCTTATGCGGCTTCGTCCTGGGAATCGTCTTCTTCGACGACCTTGCCGCGCTTCGGGCCCTTGTTCAGATTGACTTCGACGAGGCGAACGGCCTCGGTCTCGGACATCTTGTTGACGGCGGCGATTTCGCGCGCCATGCGATCGAGCGCAGCTTCATAGAGCTGACGTTCGGAGTAGGACTGCTCCGGCTGGTTCTCGGCGCGATAGAGATCGCGAACCACTTCGGCAATTGAGATCAGATCGCCGGAATTGATCTTGGCATCATATTCCTGGGCGCGGCGCGACCACATGGTACGCTTGACGCGAGCCTTGCCCTGAACAACCTTAAGCGCCCGATCGACGAAATCAGTCTCGGAAAGCTTACGCATTCCGATGCTCATGGCCTTGGCCACGGGCACCTTCAGACGCATCTTGTCTTTTTCGAAGTCGATTACAAAAAGCTCAAGCTTCATGCCTGCGACTTCTTGCTCTTCAATCGCGGTAATCGTACCAACACCGTGAGCGGGGTATACGATCGATTCGCCGGTCTTGAAGCCATGGCGTGCTGCTGAAGGTTTTTTCTGCTGGATCGTCATTCTTTTCAAAAACTCCCTGTTACGCACCCAGCATGAGCCGGGGCCGGGTCAGTCAGGCCCGGTTGAGACGGAAGCACCGTCGGGGTGACTTCATCCTGGTCCAGCCAGACGCGTGCAAAAAGAAATCCGTTCATCGCGATCCCAGACCCGACAACTCAAAACGTTGATATGTCAAGGAAACCGCGTACGGATTTGTTACTTGCTTTCGTGATGGTTTGGGGCACGCGAAATGCCGCAGTGGATCAGTGTGAGGAAGCTATCACAAAAATCTGACTAAATCAATAATTTGCTTTACGCACACCAAAACGGCCACGTCGACCGCTCCGGCGGCCAACGGCAATGATTCGTCTTTAAGCGTTATCGACTACACCTTTATCGACGGCCTGTCACGGCCCTCAATCAGTCACCCGAACCAGGGTTGGTCGAGAAATATTTCTCGAACTTGCCCTGTTCGCCGTCCATTTCCTTGGCTTCCGGGAGAGGATCGCGCTTGACCGTAATATTCGGCCAGATCAAGGCATAATCCGCGTTGATTTTCAGCCACTTGTCGAGGCCCGGCTCGGTATCGGGCTTGATCGCCTCGGCGGGACATTCCGGCTCGCAAACGCCGCAATCGATGCATTCGTCGGGATGAATGACGAGAAAATTCTCACCCTCGTAGAAGCAGTCGACGGGGCAGACTTCCACGCAATCGGTGTATTTGCAGCGAACGCAATTGTCGGTCACGACGTATGTCATGAAGCACTCCAGGGATGTCTCTCGTTTTCCGCGGATGCGCAACCTGGAACGTCACGCTTTTCCCTCGGAAGCCGGCGGACAGGCGTATGCGCTATGCGCAGGCATGCCGACCGGCCGGTTACCAGCGGGTTGACCGTGAGGTATCGACTTTGCCGGCCAATTTCAAGGGATAAACAGTCCCAAAATCATGGAGTTCGAGCAGAGTTTTCTAATCATCCTCGGAGGTCAGCCGGTCTATAGCTCGCCGGTCGCGTTTCGTCGGCCGTCCGCTGCCCGGCGCGCGGAGCGCCTGCTCGAAGGGAGTGAGACGTTTTGTCTCATCTGGTGGCGGCGTCAGATCCTCATAAAGCAGCTTCGCTTCTTCAAAGGGACCTCTGCGCGCTCCCGGCTGACGCACGATCAGGACGACGTCGCGCCGCTCGAGCGAGAGCTCGATCCGGTCGCCTGCCTTGACGCCGTAGCTCGGCTGAACGACCCGCTCGCCATTCACCCGCACGCTGCCGTTCTGGACATAGACCTGCGCCAGCGAGCGGGATTTTACCATGCGGGCAAAGAACAGCCACTTGTCGATGCGCTGGCGCGAACCGGAAGATGGCTGCTTTTCGTCCGTCATGGCCTATTTCTTCATCTGCTCCTTGAGGGCAGCGAGCTTGGCGAAAGGAGAATCCGGATCGATCGGCTTTTCCTTACGCGGCGGCTTGGCCTCGAAGCGCAGCGGCTGCGATGCGCCGCGATTGTTGCGGTCGTTCCGATCATTGCGATCGTTACGCTCTTTCCGGTCACCCCGGTCGCCGCGATCCTGGCGGTCGTTGCGTTCGGAACGATTGCCCTGATGCTGCGGACGGCCGCCGTCGCGATTGCCGCGCGGTCCTCGGTTGTCGCCACGGGCCTCGCGCCCTTCGCGATTATCCCGGCCCTCGCGGTTGCCTTCGCCGTTCGCCTGCTGCTCGCCACCGCCGTTGCGGCGATTACCCTGGTGACCGCGCCCCTCGCCCTGATGGCCGCGACGATCGCCATGGCCGCGTCCACCCTGGCGCTGCTGGTTATCGCTGCGTCCGCCAAGACGCCAAAGCAGAACCGGCTTCGGTTCGACCACCTCGGCGACGGCATCGGCAACCTGCAACTCGGTTGCTGCCTCTGTGGCGTCCACCGGCTCGGCGGCGGCAGGCTCAGCAGGAGCTTGCGCTGCGGGAACCGCATCCTGTGCGGCGGTTTCGCCTTCGGTAGCCGGCTCATCGCCTGCGCCATCGGCATCGTCGTGATCGGCCTTCTCTGCGACGGTTTCCGCAGCCTGCGCCGGAGCAGGTGCCGAGGAGGTATCCTGCTGCGAAAGGAAGGCTGCCGCGTCTTCGGCCTTCACGGCGTCGGCACGATAGCCGAGACCCTTCAGGATCTCTTCCATATCTTCCAGCGTTGCGCCGAGGATGGAGAGCATCGCCGTCGTCGTCGTGAAGCGGCGGCCGTCATAGGCGCCTTCCGGACGCGACGCCTGGCCGGGCTTCCACTGCAGCAGCGGACGGATAATATCCGCCAGCCGCTCAAGAATATCGATGCGCACCGCCCGCTTGCCGAGGAAGCGGAAGCCGGCGAGCTTATAGAACATGCGCTCGAAAGTCGGATCGGTGACCACGGACGTACGGCCCGCCGCCAGAACCGGGATCAGGTCGCCATAGCCCGGCTTGTCGAGGCCGTCGTTCTTCAATGCCCAAAGCAGGGTGATGAGCTCGGCCGGAGCCGGCTTCAGCAGAGCGGGCACGAAAATGTGGTAGGCGCCGAAGCGGACACCATAACGGCGCATCGAGGCGCGCGCGTCCTGGTCCAGCGATTTCACCTCTTCCGTGACGTCGCGGCGGAAGAGCACGCCGAGATTTTCGACGAGCTGGAACGCCAGCCCCTTGGCAAGACCCTGCAAATCTTCGGCGCGCGACAGATCGTCGAGCGGCTTCAGCACCGTGCTGATATGATGATTCACGAAGCGCTCGATGCGCGCGGCGACATGATCACGCGCATTGCCCGTCAACTGCTCGTCTGCGAGCAGGATGACGCGCGGACGCATGACGTGATCGCTGCCCGACAGCCGCGCCACGGGATCGCCGAGCCAACGGACGAGGCCATCCGCACTGATCGCCAAATCGCTGTTGCCTGCCGCATGGATACGGGCGGCGCGCGCCTCGAATTCCAGCGCCAGCGCCTTCTGCGAGGCCGTCTGGACAGCCTTGGCGTCCGGCCCCTCGGTTCCCGCGATAGGCGTGAACCGGAATCCGGTCAACTGTCCCACATGATGCCCCTCAACGAAGACATCCCCATTCACACTGATTTCAGCTTCCAGCATCGCATTCTCTCTCAGGCGCTTCATGAGCACAGATGTCCTGCGATCAACAAAGCGTTTCGTCAACCTCTCATGTAACGCGTCAGACAATCGATCTTCGATTTCCCGCGTCTTTTCTTGCCAGTGTGTCGGATCGGCAAGCCAACCGGGCCGGTTCGACACATAGGTCCAAGTCCTTATCTGCGCGATTCGCGCCGAAAGCGTGTCGATCTCACCATCCGTCCGATCGGCGCGATGCACCTGCTCGGCAAGGAAGTCCTCTTTTACCGTGCCATAGCGCACAAGGTCGGAAAAGAGGGTGGCGATAAGATCGGCATGCTGGGCGGGCGTAATCCGCCGATAATCCGGAAGCGCGCAGGCTTCCCATAATTTTTCGACCCGCGCCGGATTATTGGCGAGATCGGAAATCTCCAGATCGCGCGACAGATATTCCAGCGCCTGCTGATCGACCGCCGGCAGTGCGCGCGTCAAGCCCTGCACGCGCGGCGCGCTCTCGAGGCTCGCGCGCAGCGAAGCGATCGAGGAGAAATCGAATTCCTTGGTGCGCCATTGTAGCACTTTAACCGTATCGAACTCGTGACCCTCAATGCGCCGTACCAAGTCGTCGTCGAAGGGATCCACCTGGCCCGTTACGCCAAAAGTGCCGTCCTTCAGATGACGACCGGCGCGGCCGGCGACCTGGCCGAGTTCGCCCGGATTGAGATTGCGGAACTGATAGCCGTCAAACTTGCGATCCTGGGCAAAGGCAACGTGATCGACATCCAGATTGAGCCCCATGCCGATCGCATCGGTCGCCACGAGATATTCGACATCGCCGGCCTGATAGAGCGCGACCTGTGCATTGCGGGTACGCGGGCTGAGCGCGCCGAGGACAACGGCGGCACCGCCGCGCTGGCGACGGATGAGCTCGGCGATGGCATAGACTTCGTCGGCGGAGAAGGCGACGATCGCTGTGCGCTGCGGCAGGCGGGTGATCTTCTTCTGTCCGGCATAGAAGAGATGCGACAGCCGCGGCCGCTCAACGACGGTGATCCCCGGCAGGAGCTGCTCAAGGATCGGCCGCATCGTGCCGGCGCCGAGCAGCAGGGTCTCGTCCCGCCCGCGCAAATGCAGGATACGGTCGGTGAAGATATGGCCGCGCTCCAGATCGCCGGCGAGCTGCACTTCATCGATCGCGACGAAAGAGGCCCGCGTCTCACGCGGCATCGCTTCGACGGTGCAGACGGAATAGCGCGCATTGGGCGGCGAGATCTTTTCTTCGCCGGTGACCAGCGCGACATACTGAGCCCCGACCTTCTCGACGACACGCGTATAGACCTCGCGCGCCAAGAGCCGCAGCGGCAGGCCGATGACGCCATTGCCGTGCGCCACCATGCGCTCGATGGCATAATGGGTCTTGCCGGTATTGGTGGGTCCGAGCACCGCGGTCACGCCGCGTCCGCTCAGGATCATTGGCTGCGAAGTCTGAGTCATAGGTCCATGCATGGGCGAGAAACCACTGTCTTCCGATCAGCAAGGTCCCCAGGGAAGAGAAGAAGAGATGACGACCATATGTGACAAAGGCAAGACCTGAAATGCAAAAACAACGGCCGGATTATGCGATTTTATCTTTGGCGGCTTCAACCGAAAGCTACATTCTCTCTGCATCCAAAACGAGTCCTGGTGAGTCGAGAACAGCTTGAGAACGAATCGGCGACGAATCGCTGACTCTGCCCTGTTCCCTTTGTGTTCACCACTACATATGGATTTCGATTTACAAACCGCCACCAGATAGTGAATCGCATTAGGACTCCTTTTTCGCGTGAATCAGGAGCCATCACGCGAATCCAGCGAACCAGCCTTCCCGTTTGGAAACATGGTTAACCATCTGTAAATTCCGCAATTTTCCGAGGATAAGTATCGAGAACGGCTCTGGGTTAAGATTCGGGCCAAAGCCGGAACGAATCGGCGACGAATCGCTGACTTTCCTCAATTCCGCATTTGTTCTCCACAACATCTAGTGCCTTCTCCGGCGAAATGCGCAGGACTCTGCAGGGTTGAAGCGCCAAATCACGTCGAATGGTGGATTGCAATTAACTTTTGAGCGAAACGTAATATGAAAAGTCCATAATCTCTCGCATTGATTGCAATCGTTAACTTTCCGACCAAAGCCGGAACGAATCGGCGACGAATCGCTGATTATCTCGTGTACTGTATTTGTTCACGGCTAGATATAGCGTTCGGAGGGGAAGCTCATCCAAATGGAGGATGATGTGACGATACGGGTAGCGAAAAAATTCGCCGGCATTAACCATTTCGACCGAGGAATTACCACTTTCCGGCGATAAGGCCTAAACCTTCCTCGCCGAAAGGGGTAGGTTCTCCGAGGCCACAATCCCTGCCGCCGTTAACCAAAGCCCAAATACAGAACGAATCGCTGACGAATCACGGACAAGCTCGCTTTCCCGTTTCGTTCACCGCAACATATTGTATTTTAAGCAGTTTTTAACCATATGCCGCGGTCGTCGGTGGGTATTTTCTTGCGCAGCCCGCAGCCGGACATTAACCTTTGCCGGGGCATGCCGGCTCATCTTCATGTCTTGTTATTTCTGAGCCGGAACAATTTCTCGTGAAATAAGTTTCTATCGACAGCGGCATTGGTGCGCCCTCATTCTCGAGGAGTGGATAAGGACGCATCGGCACTTGTATCTAGGCGCATCTTATCCGCTTGCGTGAGGTCGCTCTGGCGGGATGCTCTAGGCGCTGGACGCGGAGGAATACGCTATGCTTGGTACAATATTGCTCGTGATTTTGATTCTGCTGCTGATCGGAGCGCTCCCGAACTGGGGTTACAGCCGAGGTTGGGGATATGGTCCATCAGGTGGTCTCGGACTAGTTCTCGTCATCGTTCTTATTCTGCTATTGATGGGCCGGATCTGATCCGGCTGAGTTTGTTGAAGATCTCACACTAGGGAGCAATACCATGAAGAAAATCATTGTCGCGATCGCTCTTGTCGGCGCACTCGCCTCATGCACAGCAACCGAGAAGGGCACAGCCATAGGCGCCGGCACCGGCGCGATCATAGGCGGTGTCGCCAGCAATAGCTGGGGTGGCGCCGCAATCGGTGCCGTCGCCGGTGGCGCCGTTGGCTACCTCATCGGCCGGTCCCACGAGCACCAGGGCTATTGCATCTACCGCGACCGCTATGGCCGCCGCTATGAGGCTCGCTGCCGGTAAGCCGGTATAGACAAAGATCGATTTCTTCCGACCGATCGTCAGCGCTTCGTTGACGATCGGTCATGAAAGCCAAATCTTTCGCGCCGAAAATTTGGGCCGACATTTCTTGAGACGAACACTCACACCCACGCAGGTTTCGGGGGGATCGCGTCAACGTTTTTGGAAAGGAACGGCACCATGGCCGAATTCATTGCAAGTATCGCAGCATTCGCTCTTGTCGGCACCACATTTTATGTACTCGGCCATGCCGTACGGATGCGGGACAAGGAAATGCGCCGTGTGGCCCTTAAGCCTGTCGTTTTGGAATTCAAACCCCGGCCACGGCCGTCTGTGAATTCACGCCAGCGATGACTGCCGGGCAATTTCCCGGCAATCATCCGCCACTTCAGCCCATCAGCTCAAACGAAGAACTGGCCGCCATTGGCGCTGATCGTCGATCCCGTGATGAAGCCGGAATCGTCGCTAGCAAGGAAGACCGCGACGCGGGCGACTTCCTCGGGCTCGCCGAGGCGTCCCACAGGGATCTGCGGAATGATGCGCTCGTTCAGCACCTTTTCCGGCACCGCCAGCACCATCTCGGTGCCGATATAACCGGGGCAGATGGCATTGACGGTGATGTTCTTGGCAGCACCCTCCTGGGCCAGCGCCTTGGTGAAGCCGAGATCGCCGGCCTTGGCGGCGGAATAGTTCGCCTGGCCCATCTGGCCCTTCTGACCATTGATCGAAGAGATGTTGATGACGCGGCCGAAGCTGCGGTCACGCATGCCCTGCCAGACATGATGCGTCATGTTGAACAGGCCGGTAAGGTTGGTATTGACGACCTCGTGCCACTGCTGCGGCGTCATCTTGTGGAACATGGCGTCACGGGTGATCCCGGCATTGTTGACGAGGATCTCGATGGGGCCAAGCTCCTCCTGCACCTTGGCAATGCCGACGCCGCAAGCTTCATAGTCGGACACATCCCATTTATGGACGGAAATGCCCGTCTCCTCGCGGAAAGCCTGTGCCTTCTCGTCGTTGCCGGCATAGGTTGCCGCAACCCGGTAGCCTGCATTGCGCAGCGCTATCGAAATGGCCGCCCCGATGCCGCGTGTCCCGCCTGTCACCAACGCCACTCTGCTCATGTCCACTCCCCTCTGTTACCGCTAGAGCAGGATGAGCGAACCCGAATCGCTCATCCGTCTCTCGCTATTTATTTTAGCATGACCTTGTTTACAACCATTCCCGCATCGTTTGGCGCGACGCGGCTCAAAGCGCCTCGAAGCACATGGCGACACCCATGCCGCCGCCGATGCAGAGCGTTGCGAGACCCTTCTTGGCGCCGCGGCGCTTCATTTCGAACAGCAGCGTGTTGAGGATGCGCGCGCCGGAGGCGCCGATCGGATGACCGATGGCGATGGCACCGCCATTGACGTTGACGATCGACGTATCCCAGCCGAGATCCTTGTTGACGGCGCAGGCCTGTGCAGCGAAGGCCTCGTTTGCCTCGACGAGGTCGAGATCGCCGACCGACCAGCCCGCCTTTTCCAAGGCCTTGCGCGAGGCCGGGATCGGGCCGCTGCCCATGATCTGCGGATCGACGCCGGCAGTTGCCCAGGAGACGATGCGTGCAAGCGGCTGGATGCCGCGGCGCGAGGCCTCCGCCTCGGTCATCAGCACGGCGGCGGCCGCGCCGTCATTGAGGCCCGAGGCATTGCCGGCCGTCACCGTGCCTTCCTTGTCGAAGGCCGGGCGCAGCTTGGTCATGCCGTCCAGCGTCGCACCGTGACGGATAAATTCGTCGGCGTCGACGCTGACGTCGCCCTTGCGGCCCTTGACGATGAAGGGCACGATCTCATCCTTGAAACGGCCTGCGAGCTGGGCAGCCTCAGCCTTGTTCTGCGAGGAAACGGCGAACTGATCCTGGTCATCGCGCGAGAGCTGCCACTGGCGGGCGATGTTTTCCGCCGTGATGCCCATGTGATAGCCGTAGAAGGCGTCCGTCAGGCCGTCCTTGATCATCGTGTCGATCATCTTCATGTCGCCCATCTTGGTGCCGCCGCGAAGATGGGCGGCATGGGGGGCCATCGACATGGATTCCTGGCCGCCGGCAACGATGATCTTGGCGTCGCCAGAAGCGATCTGCTGCATGCCGAGCGCAACAGCGCGCAAGCCGGAACCGCAGAGCTGATTGACACCCCAGGCGGTTGCCTCCTGCGGGATGCCGGCCTTCATGGCGGCCTGACGGGCAGGGTTCTGCCCTTCGCCGGCCTGCAGCACCTGACCGAGAATCACCTCATCGACTTCCCTGCCCTCGACACCGGCGCGTTCCAATGCGCCCTTGATGGCAGCAGCGCCGAGCTCATGAGCCGGAATGGTCGCAAAGGCGCCGTTGAAGGAACCGACAGCAGTGCGAGCTGCACTGGCGACGACGATGGATGGATTGCTCATGGAAGCCTCCTCACAGGTTGAACATATATAAGGCGAAACTGTCAAAGCTTTGCGCCGGAGTCAAACGCCAAGAATTTTGATCTTCCAGATTTCATGAAGCCGTCATCGCCGGCAAAAATCTGATTAATGGAAAGGGCTTGCCGCATCGCACAAACCGATTGTCACCAAGCTTCTTTTGCGTCTACACTTGGGGGTGGAGGAGTTTCCATACAATCAGACGGGTCCAGGAGACTGATAATGGCAAAGAATGAGGGCCAGATCGTAATCAAGAAATACGCCAATCGCCGCCTATACAATACCGGCACCAGCACATACGTGACGCTGGATGACCTGGCGGAGATGGTGAAGAAGGGAGAGGAATTTATCGTCCAAGATGCAAAAAGCGGCGAAGAAATCACGCATTCGGTGCTGACGCAGATTATTTTCGAACAGGAATCGAAGACCGGAAATACGCTGTTGCCGATTTCATTCCTCCGGCAGTTGATCACCTATTACGGCGATCAGATGCAGATGGTCGTCCCGAGCTTTCTCGAACATTCCATGCGCGCCTTCACCGAACAGCAGACGCAGATGCGCGATCAGATCAACCGCGCCTTCGGCGAAACGCCGCTCGGCAAGAACCTGCAATTGCCGATTCAGATGGTCGAAGAACAGGTCCGCCGCAATACCGAAATGTTCCAGCAGGCCATGCAGATGTTCTCCCCCTTCATGAAGCCGCCGGCAAAGGAAAGCCGCAAGGCGGAGGCAAAGGACATCGACGAGTTGAAAGAGCAGCTCCGCGCGATGCAGAACAAGCTGGATAGTTTGTGAGCATCTTGCCGATGCCCGCCCACAGTGCAGCGCCGCTTTAATCCGTGCTCTGTACGAGCTTCTCCCCGTCGGGGAGAAGTCAAAAACCCTCACAAGCCGATCGAAACATCCCGTCCCGCCGAGCGGATCGAGATCGTGAATCCGCCGATGACGTCGATGAAGGTGATGACCATCAGGATGAAGAAAGTCTGCGTCGCCGCATCCTTGACCAGCAAGAATTCGACGAGATAGGCGATGAACACCAGCATAGACAGAATGTGATTAAGCAGCGAGCCGGAACCGTTGCGCGTCGCCTTCAAGATCTCGAAGAACAGCGTAATCAACGCGATGACGATGAAAAGATCGCCGAGCTGCAGCGTCCATGTCGCGCCCGAGAGCATGGGAAGAGCAAGGATGACATTGTTGAGCGAAGCGATGCCGCCGGCGCCCATCAGACCCAGCATCGCCAGATTGTAGAGCACGAGCGGAACGATCATCAGCGGGAAGGCAACAATCATAGCCAGGAAAATCCCTTCGGAATTGAAGTCGCCGCGAGTCTTAAAGCAAATCCAGGAAAAGTGCGAAGCGTTTTCCGGCGTGATCCTGCTGAACCAAATGCGCAAACAGAAAAAGGCCGGCGAGACGCCAGCCTTTGAATCTCAGCCCTTAAGGCAGCGCTTGAATTATGCGCTTTCCTTCGGCGTCAGAACCTGACGGCCGCGATACATGCCGGTCTTCAGGTCGATATGATGCGGGCGACGCAGTTCGCCGGAGTTCTTGTCTTCGACATAGGTCGGAGCCTTCAGCGCATCGGCCGAGCGGCGCATACCGCGCTTGGACGGGCTCGTTTTTCTCTTCGGTACAGCCATTCTCGTTACTCCACTTTGCGGACGAAACATATCAGCGGCCAGCCAGGCGGCCGAAACAGACATGGATCAATTTCGGAAATTGGGCGGGCTTATACATGGCTAAAGGGACTTTGACCAGTCCCTTCCCGCATTTTTTGCCCGCACCATCTGATTCGGCCGGATGGAAGCCGAATCGATGATCAGGCTTCGTCCTCCGGCACGATCCACGGCTCCTCACGCGCCGCTTTTTCCCATTTCTGCCAGGCGGGCAGCGCTTTCATCGCGGCCATATAGTCCAGCGTGTCGGCGGCACTGACGAGATCATAAACTTCAAAGCGGTTGACGATCGGCGCGAACATGGCATCGGCGCCGGAGAAAGCGCCGAACAGGAACGGGCCGCGGGATCGGGCGCGCATGTCGCGCCAGATCGTCTCGATGCGCGCCACGTCCTCCATGACGCCCTCCGGCAGATCGAGCCGGCTGACGGGGCGACGGATGTTCATCGGGCAGGCGTTGCGCAACGCCCGGAAGCCCGCCAGCATTTCCATGGAAATCGAGCGCGCCGTGGCCCGTGCCTGGCGATCACTAGGCCAGAGGCCTGCATCCGGGAAAAGCTCGGCCACATATTCGATGATGGCGAGCGATTCCCAGACCTTGAAGCCATCATGAACGAGCATCGGCACCCTGCCGGTCGGCGAAACCTCGCGGATGCGCGGATTGCCGGCCGGAAAGTCGAAGGGGATCAGCACCTCTTCGAATGCGATGCCGCAACCCTCCAAGGCGATCCACGGCCGAAACGACCAGGAGGAATAGTTCTTGTTTCCGATATAGAGGGTCAGCTTGTCCATGATTTGTCCTTCTTATTTTTGGAACTCGAATACCAGAAGTTCCTCGAAATGCTTCATGTCGTCGAATGCGCAGAAAGCCGGTGGTCGCAGCTCGAGAACCGGCACCTCGGCGCGAACATCGGCGGCAACCTTGTCCAGCATCGCCTGCCAGCGTGGCAGCGCCTCGTCATCCAGCCGCTCGATGACATAGGAGAAGGTGATGTGGAACGGATAGACGTCATGATCGGGATGGCGATAGCCGAGTAGATCCGCAAAAGCGTTGCGCCACTCCCGTATCACCTGCCGATCCGTCTCGGTCGCGCCATCCATCAAAAGGCCGCTCGGCCGCGCGCCCGTCACCGCCACGTTGAAAGGATCGCGCATGGAAAAAGCTTTTAAGCGCTCGCCCATGATCTCGGTCATCTCATCGATCGGCGTATCGAGCGCGATATCCGCCGGCCAATAAAGCTGCTTGCGGCGATATTCGATAATACCCTGAAACAGCGTCATATGCAGGCTGGAAATCGGCGTAAAGGTGAATTGCGCGGCTTCCGGCATCGCCAGAAATTTCTCGCGCGCCGCAACGAGGGCCTGCTGCGTTTCGGAGCCTTCCACCACATGGCAGACGATCGTATTGCCAGGCTCGTATTGGAAATTGCCCGAGAGATCAAAGCGCGTGCCGAGATGAATGGACGGTTCGGGATGGCGGCTCTTGGAATAGTTCAGCAGTTCGGGCGAGAAGGCATCAATGTTCATTGGGCAAATGTCCGGTTTGGTTGGCAGATACCCGCCCTTACGTCACAAGCAAGAATGTCAGATGACGGTCAGCCAATCGAACGACAAGTTCTGATATCAGTTATAAAGGCATTTGATGTACTCGCCGGAACTCCTCGCGCGGCGCTGGATCAGCGAGGCGAGTTGGCGCAGTCCGCGCCCCGGCTTGCTTGCCACCCGGTCGATCGGATTGGGCAGAGAGACGGCGAGAAGAGCGGCCTGACGGGCGTTCAGCTTCGAGGCGGGCACCTTGAAATGATAGCGTGCCGCCGCCTCTATGCCGTAGATGCCCGGCCCCCATTCGGCGATATTCAGATAGATTTCCATCATCCGCCGCTTCGACCAGACGAACGAGGAGGAGACGGCCAGCGGCAACTCCAGCGCCTTGCGCACGAAGGAGCGGCTGTTCCAGAGGAAAAGATTCTTTGAGGTCTGCATGGGGATGGTGCTGCCGCCCCGCGTGGACTGGCCCCGCAGCGTATCCTGTACCAGCATGCGCATCTCGCCCCAGTCGACCCCACCATGAAAGCAGAATTGTCCGTCCTCGGAAGCCATGACCGACTGCACCAGCACCGGCGCTATCTCATCGAAGGAAACCCACCGGCGATCATATCCCTGAAACGTGAGGGCATCGCGCAGCATCAAAGTCGAAATCGGGTGGGTGAATGGCAGAACGTAAAGCAGGATGAACAGATAGGGCAGCAGCATCGAACCGACGAGGAGGAGAACGATACGCTGCCAGAGCGGACGGGCCTTGAACCGTGCAAGCCGGCCCGAGCGTTGCGGCATCTCGGCTTCCTCATCGCTGTCCGTCGGTATGTCCAATTGCTGAAGGTCCACCCGTTGCTCCACCCCGGAGCACCCCTGCGTCCGAGGAACGCGCAGGAATGCTGCAATTGTCATACCGTCTACACAGAGCGATGACCAGAGTGCGACGAGATTCCCACCCTGGCTGTTGACAATTCTCGTTGCCAGCAACTCGCGCTCATGCCAAACAGCGGCCATGGACAGCACCAATTCCTCCTTCGAACATCGCCTCAGGGACAATGCCGGCAAGGTCGAGGCTGTCCTGAACGAGCTTCTCGCGGACGCCTGCCTGAACGGCGAGATCATCCGTCCCACCCGCCTGCTCGAAGCGATGCGTCATGGCGTGCTGAACGGCGGCAAGCGACTGCGACCGTTTCTCGTGATGGAGACGGCCGCACTTCTCGGCGGCAACGGCGACGCGGCTCTCCGCATCGGCGCGGCGCTCGAATGCGTGCACTGTTATTCGCTGGTCCACGACGACCTGCCGGCGATGGACGACGACGATCTGCGCCGCGGGCAGCCGACCGTGCATGTCGCCTTCGACTATCCAACGGCGATCCTCGCCGGCGACAGCCTGCTGACCTATGCCTTCGATATCATCGCCGCGCCGGAAACCGGCCTGCCGGCCGACCGGAAGATCGAGCTCGTGCTGGCGCTATCGCGCGCGGCGGGGATCGGCGGGATGGCCGGCGGCCAGGCCCTTGATCTTGCTGCCGAAAAGGAAGCGCCGGACGAACGCGGCATCACCACGCTGCAGGCCATGAAGACCGGTGCGCTGATCCGCTTTGCCTGCGAAGCCGGCGCCATCATTGCCGGCGCCCCGGCTGAGGACCGTCAGCGGCTGCGTGTCTTCGGCGAAAAGATCGGCCTCGCCTTCCAGCTCGCCGACGATCTCCTCGATTTGACCGCCGATGCTGCAACCATGGGCAAGGCCACCGGCAAGGATGCGGCCCGCGGCAAAGGCACGCTGGTCGCGCTGCACGGCCAGGCCTGGGCCGAAACCACCCTCGCCCGCCTCGTGGTGGAAGCCGCGGAGCTGCTCTCTCCCTATGGAGAGAAGGCGGCTTTGCTGATCGAGACGGCGCGCTTCGTGGCAAGCCGCCGGAGCTGAGAAGCTCTCGGCGCAAAATGTCACCGTGACAAAAAATCTCCGGGACAAGAGTGACGTCCTGGCGATTCCGTGGCAATTCTGGCGCCTGCAGTGTCAAGCATGCGGAATTGGCCGCGCTGTCTGACATCCTGCGGAGCTATCCCATGCATGAGGCGCTTGCCTATCTGCCGCAGATCCTGCCGGCCTATATTGCCTATATCATCGCCGTCGTCAGTCCTGGACCGGCGATCATGGCCATCATCGGAACATCAATGACCCACGGCCGCAAGGCGGGCATGACGATTTCGCTCGGCATCTTCGGCGGCTCGCTGACCTGGGCGATCGCTGCCGCCGCCGGGCTTGCCACCCTGTTGCAAACCTACGCGATGGCGCTGGAGATCCTGAAGATTTTTGGCGGGTTCTATCTGCTCTATCTCGCCTACAAGGCGTTTCGCGCTGTGCGCGCCAGTGGCGACCTGCCGGCCGCCACGGCGGAGCAGAAGACGCCAAGCTTCAAGTCGCTGATCCTGCGCGGCTACGGCATCCACGTTACCAATCCGAAAGCGATCTTCGCCTGGCTCGCCATCATCGCGCTCGGCATGCCGCCGGGTGCGCCGGCTTCCGTTGCCGTGCTGATCATAACCGTGTGCGGGGCGACCGGTTTCGTCGCGTTCATGGGCTATGCGACGCTCTTCTCGACGCCGCATGCTCTGAAGATTTACAGGAACGCGCGCCGGTGGATCGAAGGCGCCATGGCCGGCTTCTATTGCTTTGCCGGCATCAAGCTGCTGACCAGCAACGTCTGACGCCAAGTCCGGCGGCGGATCACTCCGCCGCGGCGCTCTTCTGGCCGAAGCGCTTCTCGATATAATCCGTAACCAGCGCCTCGAAGTCCGAAGCGATATTCGGACCGCGCAGTGTCATCGCCTTCTTGCCGTCGATGAAGACTGGGGCGGCGGGCGTTTCGCCAGTGCCGGGCAGCGAGATGCCGATATCGGCATGCTTGCTCTCGCCGGGACCATTGACGATACAGCCCATGACGGCGACGTTGAGCGCCTCGACACCCGGATATTTCTCGCGCCAGACCGGCATATTCTTGCGGAGGTCGTTCTGAATGTTCTGCGCCAGCTCCTGGAACACGGTCGAGGTCGTGCGGCCGCAGCCGGGACAAGCCGCGACAACCGGCACGAACTGGCGGAAACCCATCACCTGCAGCAATTCCTGCGCCACCTGCACTTCGCGGGTGCGGTCGCCATTCGGCTCCGGCGTCAATGAGACGCGGATAGTGTCGCCGATGCCGTGCTGCAGCACATAGCCCATGGCGGCGGATGAGGCGACGATGCCCTTCGAGCCCATGCCGGCCTCGGTGAGGCCAAGATGCAGCGCATGATCGGAACGGGCGGCGAGCATGGAATAGACGGCGATCAGGTCCTGCACCTGGCTGACCTTGGCCGAGAGAATGATGCGATTACGCGGCAGGCCGATTTCCTCGGCAAGGTCGGCCGAAATCAGCGCCGACTGCACGATCGTCTCGCGCGTCACCTCGCGGGCCGAGAGCGGCGAGCCCTCGGCGGCGTTCTTGTCCATCAGCGCCGTCAACAGGTCCTGGTCGAGCGAACCCCAGTTGACGCCGATGCGCACCGGCTTGTCGTAGCGGATCGCCATCTCGATGATTTCAGCGAACTGCTTATCCTTCTTGTCCTTGAAGCCGACATTCCCAGGATTGATGCGGTATTTCGCCAGCGCCTCGGCGCAGGCCGGATGGTCGGCAAGCAGCTTATGGCCGATATAATGGAAATCGCCGATCAGCGGCACGTCCATTCCAAGGCGCAGCAGCCGCTCGCGGATCTTCGGAACGGCGGCGGCACTTTCATCGCGATCGACGGTGATGCGCACCAGCTCAGAACCGGACCTATAGAGCGCTGCGACCTGCGCCACCGTCGAATCGATATCGGCGGTATCGGTGTTGGTCATGGACTGCACGACCACGGGCGCGCCGCCGCCGACAATCACGCCGCCGACATCGACGGCAACGGAGGAACGGCGCGGTTTCGGATCGAAATCACTGGCGGACGACATGGAAAGCTCTCGTTAGCCTCGGGAAATGGGTGCCTTTCAGGTGGATCACGGAGCGGTCGTTGTCAACCGCTCCGGGCTTCACTTTTGCTCAGGCGATAGCAGGCGAAAGCGACCAAATTAATGCGAGCCGCTGCCAATGCCGTCGGCGTAATGGGCCAGAGACGACAGCGCCAGCACGATGAGCAGCAGCACCGGCAGCGCCATCAGAACCGGCGAAAAGCCGACGTGCTCGGCGGCGAAACCGATGGCGGAAGGAGCGACCAGCATGCCGGAATAGCCCATGGTGGTGACGACGGAGATGCCGATGCCCGGCTGCAGCCCCGGAATATTGCCGGCGGCCGAAAAGGCGATCGGCACCATGTTGGAAATACCGATGCCGCAGAGCGCGAAGCCGACAATGGCAAGTTCCGCATTCGGCGCCAGCGCCGCAAGCAGCATGCCGACAATCGCAAAGACGGTGCAGACCCGCAGCGTCTTGACGGCGCCCAGCCGGTCGCGAACGAAATCGCCGGCAAAGCGCATCGTTGCCATGGTGAGGGAGAAGGCGGCGAAGCCAAATCCGGACAATGTCACCGAAGCGGCCTTTTCCTGGCCGAGATAGAGGGCGCTCCAATCAAGCACCGCACCTTCCGGAATCATGCAGAACAGCGCCATCATGCCGAGCAGCCAGGGCAGGGGGATCATCGGCAAGCGCGCCTTCGGCTTTGCCTCGTCCGGATGCGGCTGGTCGCCGAGGATCATCGGCCAGGCGACAGCGAGGAAGAGAACAGCAAGGGCCGTGGCCGCCTCGGCATGGCCGAGCACGCCCCAGCGCGAGATCAGAAAACCGCCGATCGCCGAGCCGATGAGGCCGCCAAGACTCCAGAACGCGTGACAGGACGACATGATCGCCCGACGCATGGATTTCTCCACCGACACGGCATTGGCATTCATCGCCACATCCATGGCGCCGATGAAGCCGCCAAACAGGAAGATGGCGATCGCGGCAGTCCAGACATTCTGGGTGACGGTCAAGGCGAGCAACATCGGCACCAGCAACACGGCAAAGGCCTTGACGACGATCTTCGAGCCGCGCCCGGCAATCTGCGCGCCAGCCATCGGCATCATCACCAGCGACCCCAGACCGAAGACAAGGATCATCAGGCCGAGCTCGAATTTGGTCAGTTGCAGCCGTTCGGCGAACTCCGGAATCTTTGGCGCCCAGCAGCCGACGGTGAAGCCGTTCATCAAAAACAGCAGGGAAACGGCTGCGCGCGATTTTGTGAAAAATCCGCTTCTACGAGCCTGAAAGCTCCCGGATCGAGTCATATCATCCATAAGAAATCCCCAAATCGGTGGCCGCAGGATATTTAAATCGATTGAAATCTCAACATCCGAAAAGACGCCGATCGGTCACGTTTCGTCTCCGTCTGTTAAAACGGAGGCAAGGAAGTCACAACCGCAAACAATGTTTCTCATGCGGTTTATCCAGCCCATATGGCCTATTGACGGCGAAAAAGTAGCCGCCTATCCGTTGAGCCTTAAAAGAAATTTTCCGCCGGCCTGCCTCAAGCCATTCCCCTGGTGCTTCCGTGAAAAACCCCATCAGCTACGGCATCCTGCTTACGGTGTTTGCCTATATGCTGTTCACTGCCCACGATTCGGTGGTGAAATTGCTCGTCGCCGACATCCCCGTCTGGCAGATCCTCTTCTGGCGCAGTTGCACCATCCTCGCCGGCTGCTTCCTCTTCGAAGGGCCGTCGCTGGCGCGCAAGGTCCGCCGCTCGCCGATCATCAAGCCGATGATCGTGCGCAGCATGTTGCTGGTTATCGCCTGGACCTCCTACTATTCCGCCGCCCGCTACCTGCAGCTTGCCGAAGTGACGACACTTTATTACGCCGCCCCGGTCGTCGGCACGATCCTGGCGACCATCGTCCTGCGCGAGAAGGTCACCCTGGTCCGCTGGACGGCGGTCGGCCTCGGCTTCTGCGGCGTCGTGATCGCCTCCAATCCGGTCGGCCTGTCCATTTCCTGGCCCGTCTATCTGGCGCTGCAGGCCGCCGTGCTCTGGGCGACCGGCATGGTGCTCCTGCGCAAGACCGCGCTGCACGAGAAAAGCCATATTCAGATGGCCGTCTCGAACATCATCTTCATCCTCCTGACTGCCACCATGGCCATCCTGCATTGGCAGACGCCAACCGCCTATCAGATGTTGCTGCTTTTCGGCACAGGCGTCATTGCCGGCGCAGGACAGCTTGCCTTGTTCGAAGGTATGCGGCAGGCGCCGGTCTCCGTTCTGGCGCCGTTCGAATATACGTCCCTCATCTGGGCTTTCCTGCTTGGCTTCCTGATCTGGGGCGACATCCCCAAGGCCAACACCTTCCTCGGCGCAGCCTTCATCCTCAGCGCCGGCTTGATCATCATCGTCAGCGAGCGAATGAAGGGGAAAGTGGCAACGGTTTGACGAGGAGCAGATAGCGGCGGCTGGACTCGTTATGCGCAGTCGGCCATACGCGCGGTTCGACAGCAACCATGGCCTAACTGACCGGCAGCTATCCGCCACCAGTAACCAATCCTAAAAGATGCTTTTTGCGCCATCACTAGTATGGCGCGACGCACGGCCGTCTCGGACCATAGGAGGGCTGGAACGTATCATCGTAAGCCCTGTAGGACCGATAACGCGCATAGCACCAGCGCACATGCGCACTGCCGCCATAGTAGGCTCGTCGGTAATAGCGCGGACCATAATAGCCGCCGTAATACCGCGGACCATAATAGCCGCCGTAGTAGCCAGGCCCATAATAGCCGCCGCCGTAATAGCCCGACCCGTAATAGCCGCCGTAATAATTCGGCTGCGCCAGTAGCCCGCCGATTAACGCGCCTGCAGCAAGGCCGCCGAGCGCCCAACCCCAGTTGTCGCCGTGGTGGTGATAGTATCCGCCATGATGGTAGTATCCGCCATGATAACCGCCATGCCAGTCTATCGGCTGCGCCTTCGGTGCCTCGACTTTCGGGACAACAATGGTGGGAAACGCCTCAGCCGGCGGGACGCTTGTCAGCGCCGTCGCTAGCGACAAGGCAACGATTGCTAGCCTCTTCATTAGCTTCACCTTTCCGTCTACATTGCAGCCGATTATTATAACGCGGAAAGGACGGCGTGGCACTTAATTTCCGAGCTGGCCATGGCGTCGGCGGGGCTGACTTTTGCCGCCATTTCGCACCGGCGGATGCCTCATTCCATCCGGCGCGAAACCAATGCTGTTAATCGGGCTTATGATGACTCGCGAACCTGGACCGCAAGACAAGGATTGGATCGTCAGGCTCCTCACAGAGCGATGGGGCGGCACGAAAGTCGTCGCCCATGGCGAGATTTTTGATCTGCTGGATCTGCCGGCTCTCGTCGTTGATCCCGAGCGGGGATTGGCAACCTACCGAATACAAGGCAATGAGGCGGAACTGATGTCGCTGGATGCGGTTCACTCCGGCCAGGGCGTGGGAACGGCTTTGATAGAAGCTCTGGCCGATCAATTGCGTCGGCAAGGCCTGTCGGAACTCTGGGTCATGACGACGAACGACAATCTCGATGCCCTCCGTTTCTACCAACGTCGAGGTTTCGAACTTCGGCGGGTTCGACCTGGGGCGGTCGATGAAGCGCGGCGGCTGAAACCAAGCATTCCAAGGATCGCCGACAACAGAATCCCCATCAGAGACGAACTCGATTTGCGCCTTCAGCTCCTTTGAGAAAAATATTCGCAATTGCCGAATTCTTTTGCAGTTTTCTACGCTTCACTGCCCTAGATTTTCTGCAATGTATTCCTCATCGATTGAACCGCTCAAGAAACGGAAGAAAACAATGAACTGGTTGAAGACCGTCGCCGCTGCCGCCCTCGTGCAGGCCGCATTTCTCCTTCCTGCCCATGCAGGCGATAACCTCAAGGCGATTCAGTCCGCCGGCGTTCTGAAGGTCGGCACGGAGGGCACCTATGCTCCTTTCACCTATCATGACGAAAGCGGCAAGCTCGTCGGCTTCGATGTCGAGATCGCCGAGGCGATCGCCGGCAAGCTCGGCGTGAAAGCGCAGTTTCTGGAAGGCAAGTGGGACGGCCTGATCGCCGGTCTCGATGCCAACCGCTACGACACCGTCATCAACGAAGTCGGCATCACCGATGCCCGCAAGCAGAAATATGATTTCTCCGATCCCTATATCGCCTCCAAGGCGGTGCTAATCGTCAAGGAAAGCAACAGCGACATCAAAGACTTCCCCGATCTCAAGGGAAAGAAGGCCGCGCAGTCGCTGACCAGCAATTTCGGCAAGCTCGCCCAAACGTCCGGCGCCGAACTCGTCGGCACGGATGGCTTCGACCAGTCGATCCAGCTCGTGCTGACCGGCCGCGCCGACGCCACCATCAACGACAGCCTCTCCTTCTTCGATTTCAAGAAGCACAAGCCGGATGCGCCGGTGAAGATCGTCGCCCAGCAGGCCAATGCCGATTATTCCGCCGCCATCATCCGCAAGGGCGAACCGGAGCTGCAGGCTGCCATCAACAAGGCGTTGGCCGATATCAAGGCTGACGGCACCTATGCCAAGATTTCGCAGAAATACTTCGGCCAGGACGTTTCGAAGTAATAGGCATCGACGCCAAATTGTGAAAAAGATGCGTCCGGAACCCTTTCCGGACGCATTCTTCTATTGAGAGGCCGCTTCTTCGTGCAGCACTGGTTGCAATTGATGTGGGAATCACTGGGCTCGCTGCTTTGGGCGGGGCTGGTCTTCACCATCCCGCTCACCCTGATTACCTTCGTTCTCGGCCTGCTGCTCGGGCTGCTCACTGCGGTTACGCGGCTTTTCGGCCCACGCCCGCTCGTCGCTGTCGCACGCTTCTACGTCTGGGTGATCCGTGGCACGCCGCTGCTTGTGCAGCTTTTCGTCATCTTTTACGGCCTGCCGAGCCTCGGCATCCTGCTCGATGCCTTCCCCGCCGCCGTCATCGGCTTCACGCTGAGCGTCGGCGCCTATACGTCCGAGATCATCCGCGCCGTCATCTCCTCGGTGCCCAAGGGCCAGTGGGAAGCAGCCTATTCGATCGGCATGAGCTGGCGGCAGGCGATGAACCGCACCATCCTGCCGCAGGCCGCGCGCGTCGCCGTGCCGCCGCTGTCGAACACCTTCATCTCGCTCGTCAAGGATACCTCGCTTGCCGCGGCGATCACCGTGCCGGAGCTGTTCCAGGCCGCGCAGCGCATTGTGGCAACGACCTATGAGCCGCTGATCCTCTATATCGAAGCAGCCCTGATCTATCTTGTGATGAGTTCTTTCCTGTCGACGCTACAGGTCTCTCTCGAACGCCGTTTCGCCCGCTATGGCGGCACGCTGGAGGCACGGACATGATCGAGCTGTCGCACATCGAAAAACGCTTCGGCGAGCATGTCATTTTGAGCGACATCAGCCTGCTCATTCCGGAAGGCACGGTGACAGCGCTGGTCGGCCCTTCCGGCGGCGGCAAAAGTACGCTGCTGCGCTGCATCAACCTTCTGGAAATCCCGACCGCCGGCATGATCCGTATCGGCGAGGAGACGGCCACCTTTCAGCCCGGCAAGAAAACCGGCTGGCAGGATATTCAGAAAATCCGCCGCCAGACCGGCATGGTCTTCCAGAATTTCCAGCTCTTCCCGCATCAGACGGCAATCGAAAACGTCATGGAAGGCTTGGTCACCGTGCTGCGCTGGCCGGCCGAAAGGGCGCGCGCCCGCGCCGTCGAGCTTTTGACCAAGGTCGGCATGTCGCACAAGATGGATGCCTGGCCCTCGACGCTATCGGGCGGACAGCAGCAGCGCGTGGCGATCGCCCGCGCGCTTGCCCCCTCGCCCCGCGTTCTGCTCTGCGACGAACCGACCTCGGCGCTCGACCCCGAACTCGCCGCCGAAGTTGTCGACGTTCTCGGCCAGCTCGCCAATGAAGGCACCACCATGGTGATGGCAACGCACGACCTGCGCCTTGCCTCGAAAATTGCCACCAGCGTGGTCTTCCTCGAGGCCGGCAACATCGTCGAAACCGGCCCCTCCCGCGCCATCTTCACCGCCCCGACGCAGGAGCGCACGAAGCGGTTCATCTCGACGCTGAATGCCGGGCACAGCTACGATATTTGAGCGACAGCGCTGCCGGGCATCCATTGCGCCGGAAAAGGCGCATTGACCGCGCACAGCTTTCCGTCTAGCTCTGGTATCATGAACACGGCACTCGTTCTCGCAGTGGTAGGAAGGCGCATGGGCAGGATGGTGTAACCATCCGGCGAAAGCACCCATGCGCGGTAAGCAGGCTCCTGACGGGGCCTTTTTTATTGCCCTCAATCCGGGCAGCACCCCGTCAGATCTCCCTCGACTTCCCCACTCACGCGACGGACAAGGCCATGACGCGCACCAAAAGCCGCATAGACCATTCAGCCACGCAAGCAATCGAAGACACGACCATCGGGCAAGCCGCCGCACAGCCGCGGCTAACGACCCTCATCCTGCTCTCGGCCCTTGCCGTGCTGCCGGTCAACATGATCCTGCCGTCGCTGCCGAAGATATCAGCAGCATTCCACGCCGATTTCGCCCTCGTGAACCTTTCGGTCGCCGGCTTTTCCATAGTCACCGCGTCCCTTGAGGCCATCGGGGGAGCGATATCGGATCGGTTCGGCCGCCGGCCTGTGGTCCTGACGGCGCTCGCGATCTTCATCATCGCCTCGATCGGCTGCATTCTCGCGCCCGATATCGGCACCTTTCTCGTTTTTCGCTCGATGCAGGCATGCATCGGGCCGTGCTATTCCGTCGCTCTCGTCGTCATCAAGGAAACATCCGACGAGGGCGAGGCCGCCAGCAAATTCGGCTATCTCGCCATGGGATGGGCGCTGGCGCCCATGCTCGGGCCGCTGTTCGGCGGCTCGCTGGACGAGTTTTTCGGCTGGCGCGCAAGCTTCGTCGTCCTCGCGATCCTCGGCATCGCCGCCTTCCTCCTCTCCCTGCGTGAATTGACGGGATCGAGAGCGCCCTTATCGGATGCACGGAGGAACTACCTTGACTCCTATGGAGTGCTTTTGCGTTCGGCGCGATTCTGGGCCTATACGCTCTGCATGGCCTGCTCCATGGGCGTGCTCTATATCTTCCTCGGAGGAGCCCCGCTCACGATAGGCGATTCCCTCGGCGGATCGAGCGCCAAGCTCGGCTTCTACATGGGCCTGGTTCCCGCCGGCTTCATTCTCGGCAGCTATCTCGCCGGCCGCTACGCCGCGAAAATCCCGCTCGGCAGGATCCTTGTCATCGCGCGGCTTCTGACCTGCATCGGCCTGTCGATCGGCTTGGCCCTGTCGCTGTCGGGAATGACGCACATCTGGGCGCTCTTCGGCCCCTGCATGTTCATCGGCATCGGCAACGGTCTCACCATGCCGGCTGCCAACAGTGGTGCAATGTCGGTCCGGGCGGATATGGTCGGCACGGCTGCGGGGCTCGCCGCCGCCATGAGGATCGCGGGCGGAGCCCTCATCGGCTCGATTGGCGGGTTGTTCATCGCGCAATCGGCGACGATCCATACCCTGTTTGCTCTGATGCTGATATCCGCGGTGCTCGCGCTGCTGGCGGCAGTCTGGGCTGCCTTGATCGAGAAGCAGAGATTGTGAGCGAGGAGAGGCCGGCGGATGCTTCACACCGGCGAAATCCTGTAGCCGTTGGAGGCCAGCTCCACGCGCCCGAAGCCGGTGATGTGGCCGCCGGCGACGATCCAGCCTTCGCGGGCGGCATCTTCCAGAACAGCCCGGCGGGTTCTGACGGCCAGCTCGGGATCGAGATCATAGGCCAGGCCGATCTTCGGATCGCCGGGCTGCAGATCCCCCAAATGCAGGGCATCGCCCCAGATCAGAAGAGAATTGTCGCCACCGCGCAGCAGATAGCCGGTGTGGCCCGGCGTGTGGCCCGGCAGCGGATGCGCCTCTATATCGGGCAGCACTTCGCCAGCCCCGATCCGTTTTATGCGGGAGCCATAGACGCGCTGCAGTTGCTCGGCCACTTTGAAGCCGCCGCGCCGCGCCTCCGGCATAGCCTCGCGCGCGACGGGATCGGTGAAGAAGGCGATATCACTGTCCGACACGAACACGTCTGCATGAGGGAAATACGGCTTGTCTCCATCGAACAAGCCAAGCGCATGGTCGCCATGAATATGGGTGAGTAAAACGCTCTGGATTTCATCCGGCGCGATCCCCGCTTCATGCAACGCCGATCGCGCATGGCCGTATTTCGGCCCCCAGGCAGTGCCCGTCCCGGCATCGACGAGAAGAACACCGGCAGGCCCGCGCAGGAGAAAGCAGTTCACATCCACCTGAAGCGTCGGCTTACCCCAGCTTTCGATCGCATGTTGCCGGGCAGCATCGCCATCCGTGTGGATCAACACATCCACCGGCGCTTCGAATAACCCGTCGTGCAGAAGAGTAACGTCGTATTGCCCGACATGCAGGGAATGATCGGTCATGGATGCGACTCCGCTCGCGGGCTGCAGAAAGGGGCCGGATGACGAGCCGCCCCCTTTCCGTGTTTTATGGACGCTCAGGCGCCATATACGACGAGCAAATCCTTGGCATCGATCTGATCGCCGGCTTTCACCAGCACCTCGGAAATCGTGCCATCCTTCTCCGCGTGCAGCGCGGTTTCCATCTTCATCGCTTCGATGGAGACGAGTACATCCCCGGCCTTGATCGCCTGGCCGGGCGAGACGAAGACCGTGGAGATGACACCCGGCATCGGCGCGCCGACATGGGCGGCATTGCCGGTCTCGGCCTTGCGGCGGATGGCGCTGCCCGACGCACCATGGGCACGATCCGGCACCTTGATGCGCCGCGGCTGGCCATTGAGCTCGAAGAACACCGTCACCATGCCCTTCTCGTCGGTCGCCGTCATCGCCTGGTTGACGATGACGAGCGTCTTGCCTTTCTCGATTTCGGCAAACAGCTCGTCGCCTTCCTTCAGACCGTAGAAGTAAGCCGGCGTCGGCAGCACCGAGACCGGGCCATAGGTGTCGGCCGCCAACGCATAGTCGGTGAAGACCTTCGGATACATCAGGTAGGAGGCGAATTCGAAGTCGTCGACCTTGCGTTCCAGCTTGGTTTCGATCGCCTTACGATCGGCATCGAGATCGGCCTCAGTGAGCAGCGAACCTGGACGGACGGTATAGGGCTTGTCGCCCTTCAGTGCCTTCTTCTGCAGTGCTTGCGGCCATCCGGACGGCGGTTGGCCGAGATCGCCCTTCAGCATGGAAACGACCGAATCCGGGAAGGCGATATCCTTGGCCGGGTTTTCGACATCGGCGACCGTCAGGTCCTGGGACACCATCATCAGCGCCATGTCGCCGACCACCTTCGAGGACGGCGTCACCTTGACGATGTCGCCGAACATCTGGTTGGCGTCGGCATAAGCCTGCGCCACCTGATGCCAACGGGTCTCGAGGCCAAGCGAGCGGGCCTGTTCCTTGAGATTGGTGAACTGGCCGCCCGGCATCTCGTGGAGGTAGACTTCCGAGGCCGGTCCCTTGAGATCGCTTTCGAAAGCGGCGTACTGATGGCGCACCGCTTCCCAATAGAAGGAGATGCGGCGGATCCATTCGGGATCGAGGCCCGGATCGCGCTCCGTTCCCTTCAGCGCTTCGACGATCGAGCCGAGGCAAGGCTGCGAGGTATTGCCGGAGAGCGCATCCATCGCGGCATCGACGGCATCGACGCCGGCGTCCACGGCAGCCAGCACGGTTGCGGCTGCAATGCCCGAGGTATCATGCGTATGGAAATGGATCGGCAGGCCAGTCGCCTCGCGCAGCGCCTTGAACAGGACCTTGGCCGCACCCGGCTTCAAGAGCCCGGCCATGTCCTTCAGCGCGATGATATGCGCGCCGGCCTTTTCCAGCTCGACGGCGAGATCGGTATAATATTTCAGATCGTATTTCGGACGGGCGGAATTGAGGATGTCGCCCGTATAGCAGATCGCCGCCTCGCAGAGCTTGTTCTCCTCGGCAATCGCATCCATCGACACCCGCATGTTCTCGACCCAGTTCAGGCAGTCGAAGACGCGGAAGAGATCGATGCCGCCCTTGGCCGCCTGGCGAACAAAATATTTGACGACATTGTCGGGATAGTTGGTGTAGCCGACGCCGTTGGCACCGCGCAGCAGCATCTGCAAGAGCAGGTTCGGCGCGCCCTCGCGGATCAGCGACAGGCGTTCCCACGGGTCTTCGGTGAGGAAGCGCATGGAAACGTCGAAGGTGGCGCCGCCCCAGCATTCCAGCGACAGCAATTGCGGCAGAGCGCGCGCATAGGTGCCGGCAACCCGGGCGATGTCGAAGGTGCGCATACGAGTGGCGAGCAGCGACTGATGGCCATCGCGCATCGTCGTGTCGGTCATCAACACGCGCTTTTCGTTGCGCATCCATTCGGCGAACTTCTGCGGGCCAAGCTGATCCAGGCGCTGCTTGCTGCCGTCCGGAACCTTGCCGTCGCTATAGGGCAAGACCGGTTCGGCCGCCTTCGGCGACGGCGCCGGTCGGCCGCGGGCTTCCGGATGGCCGTTGACGGTGACGTCGGCGAGATAGGTCAAGAGCTTGGTGGCGCGGTCCTGACGCTTGACCTGCTGGAACAGCTCCGGCGTCGTGTCGATGAAGCGCGTCGTATAGCTGTTGTCGCGGAATTTCGGATGGGTGATGATCGCTTCGAGGAAGGTGAGGTTGGTCGCGACGCCACGGATACGGAATTCGCGCAACGCGCGGTCCATGCGGGCGATCGCCTCCAGCGGGTTCGGCGCCCAGGCCGTCACCTTGACCAGCAGCGGATCGTAGTAGCGGGTGATGATGGCGCCGGAATAGGACGTGCCGCCGTCGAGACGGATGCCGAAGCCGGAGGCCGAGCGATAGGCGGTAATCCGGCCGTAATCCGGGATGAAATTATGTTCCGGATCCTCGGTCGTCACGCGGCATTGCAGCGCATGACCGTTGAGACGGATGTCCTCCTGTTTCGGAACGCCCGATTCCGGCGTGCCGATGGCGAAGCCGTCGAGAATGTGGATCTGCGCCTTGACGATATCGATGCCGGTGACGACTTCGGTCACGGTATGCTCGACCTGGATACGCGGATTGACTTCGATGAAGTAGAATTTGCCGGTGTCGGCGTCCATCAGATATTCGACGGTGCCGGCGCCGACATAGTTCGTCGCTTCGGCGATCTTCAGCGAATAGGCGGCCAGTTCCTGACGCTGCGCATCGGTCAGATAAGGCGCCGGCGCGCGCTCGACGACCTTCTGGTTACGGCGCTGAACTGAACAGTCGCGCTCGAAGAGGTGCACGACATTGCCGTGCGTGTCGCCGAGGATCTGGCTTTCGACGTGGCGGGCACGCTCGACGAGCTTTTCGAGATAGACCTCGTCCTTGCCGAAGGCGGCCATCGCCTCGCGCTTGGCTTCCGTCACTTCCTTGGCAAGATCGGCCTCAGCGCGGATGACGCGCATGCCGCGACCGCCGCCGCCCCAGGAGGCCTTGAGCATGACCGGATAGCCGATCTCCTCGGCCATCTTGGCGACCTCCTTCATATCGTCTGGCAACGGCTCCGTAGCCGGCACGACGGGCACGCCGACCGAAATCGCGAGATTGCGCGCTGCCACCTTGTTGCCGAGCTGGCGCATCGTGTCGGCGCGCGGGCCGATGAAGATGATGCCGGCGGCATCGCACGCATCAACGAATTCCGGGCTTTCCGACAAAAGGCCGTAGCCGGGATGGATGGCGTCGGCGCCGGACAGCTTGGCGACGCGGATGATCTCGTCGATCGACAGATAGCTTTCGATCGGCCCGAGATCGCGCGAAAGATGCGGGCCGCGGCCGACCTGATAACTCTCATCCGCCTTGAAGCGGTGCAGCGCGAGTTTGTCTTCCTCGGCCCAAATGGCCACCGTTTTTATGCCAAGCTCGTTGGCGGCGCGGAATACGCGGATGGCGATTTCGGAACGGTTGGCAACCAGGATCTTGGAAATGGGCAATGCTGTCTCCTCACGGCATCGAAACGGGCAATGCTGCACCCGCGAAGAGAATTCTTAACTTCTTGTCACAAGAAGTTCAATTTCTCCTGCGACATCCGACATCAAAATAGTTGCCACTACGGAATAAGCCCGTTTCTGAAGGCGATGGCAACGATATGCTGGCGGTTCTTGGCGTTCAGCTTGTCCTGGATACTATTCATATACCAATCGACGGTGTGATTTGAGATTTTGAGCGTCCGGCTGATTTCCATGGAGGTCATACCTTCAGCCAGATGGTTCAACACCTCGGTCTCGCGCCTGGTCAGCTTGACGTCGATTGTGGATGGCTGTTCCAGCGATTGCGCTTCGCCGCGCAATTCCAGAAGCCGCCAGAAGGCTTTTTTCGCCACCGCATCGAACAGCGAGAGCTCGGCGGGCGACAGATCGACCACATTGCCGCCGACCGTCATGCTGCCGAGCAGGCCGCTGCGCCCGTGAATGGGGAAGATATAGCCATCGATCAGCCCGTGGGCGCGGGCATCGGCCATCATCTGCTCCATGCGCCGGCGCAGCGGATCGCCCTTCAGCGCCGCCATGGCATCGCGCCAGCGGAAGGGCCGCTGCGCCCGGCCGAGATAACGGATGGTGGGGTCGATAAGCAGGTATTTCTTGGCGACGTAAGTGAGCGGCCATTTGTCGGGCCAGCGTCCGGCCAGCATCAGGGTCGTGGGGTCTACATTCGGCCGCGGTTGCTTCAGCAGACCGTAGAAATCGAACTTGTAGGACCGCAGCACCAGTTCCAGCTCCGCCACGACATTCTTGGCAAGCTTGCATTCTTCAATGACCACAAGCAATTGTATTAAGGAATGAATATTCACAGCTACCCCCTGGCTTGAAAGCCTGGTTGTTCGTCAGCAGATGCCGCCTTCATGTTCCGCCTTGCCTCCCGAGTCGGCTGATGGCGGGCAAACATAATCGGATCGAAAATAAATTGAACGTCATTGGCGAAAAATTTAGTGATCAACCCTGAATAGCAATCGCATCGCTGCGCGACAATGCCATGATATGAAGTATTCTTTAATTGTCACATTTCTCTGGCAGCCGATTTCGTACCCTCGCGGCACCCGGCATAAGGGGTAAAAATTACCTTGAAAAAACAGCGTCGGATTCCGTTAATCGCCGGTTCAGGAACCAATCTGTAGCATCCGATCATTCCGAATTTTCGCAGATGCACAGAGGGTGCCCGACGTGTCGTTGTTCAAAGTCTATGCAAGAGCCCTGAAGTATCTTGGCGCGTATCGATACCGCGTCTGGATGGTTGTCATCGCAAACATTGCACTGGCGATGACCACTATTTACGAGCCGGTTCTGTTCGGCCGTATCTTCGACGCCATTGCCAAGAAAGAGGCCGCGGCGCCGACGATGATGCTGTGGGCCGGTTTCGCCGTCTTCAGCGCAGTCGCCTTCATCGTCGTTTCCCGCGAGGCGGATCGTCTCGCCCATGGACGCCGCGCCTCGCTGCTGACCGAAGCGTTTAGCCGCATCATCTCCATGCCGCTCTCCTGGCATAGCCAGCGCGGCACGGCGAGTGCGTTGAACACGCTGCTGCGCGCCTGCGAAGCCCTGTTCGGCCTCTGGCTCGAATTCATGCGCAACCATCTGACGACGGCGGTCGCACTGGTCGTGATGGTTCCCACGGCCATTGCCATGGACCTGCGCCTGTCGGCCGTTCTCATCCTGCTCGGCGTCTTCTACTGGATCATCGGCCGTCTGGTCATGAACCGCACGAAGGATGGCCAGACCTCGGTGGAAAGCCATTACAACACGGTGTTCTCGCATGTGAGCGACAGCATCAGCAACGTTTCCGTGCTGCACAGCTACAACCGCATCGAAGCCGAAACCAGGGCGCTGAAGTCCTTCACCGAACGACTGCTCGCCGCGCAGTATCCGGTTCTCGACTGGTGGGCGCTTGCCGGCGCGCTGAACCGCACGGCCTCGACCGTCGCGATGATGGCGATCCTGATGATCGGTACGGTGCTCGTCCAAGACGGCAGCCTGAGCCTCGGCGCGCTCATCACCTTTATCGCCTTCGCCAACGTGCTGATCGGCCGCCTGGAGCAGCTTCGCAACTTTGCCAACCAGATCTTCGAAGCACGTGCCAAGCTGGAAGACTTCTACACGCTGGAAGATTCCGTCCGCGACCGTGAAGAGCCGGCCGGGCTTGCCGAAATTAAGGACGTCAAGGGCGAAGTCGAGTTCCGCAACGTATCCTTCGGCTTCGGCAATACGTCGCAGGGCCTTCACAACATCAACTTCACGGTGAAGGCCGGCCAGACGGTCGCCATCGTCGGCCCGACCGGCGCCGGCAAGACGACGCTGGTCAACCTGCTGCAGCGCGTTTTCGACCCGCAGGACGGCCAGATCCTCGTCGACGGCAACGACATCACCAAGGTGACACGCAAGTCGCTGCGCCGCTACATCGCCACCGTCTTCCAGGATGCCGGCCTGCTGAACCGCTCGATCAGCGACAACATCCGTCTCGGCCGCGAAGGCGCGACCGAAGAGGAGATGGTCCGCGCCGCCCAAGCGGCTGCCGCCAACGACTTCATCGAGAATCGCGAGAGCGGTTACGAGACCCGGGTTGGCGAACGCGGCAACAAGCTCTCCGGCGGCGAGCGCCAGCGTATCGCTATCGCCCGCGCCATCCTGAAGGACGCGCCGATCCTCGTGCTCGACGAGGCGACCAGCGCGCTCGACGTGGAGACCGAGAACCGGGTCAAGGCGGCGATCGACAATCTGCGCCAGAACCGCACGACCTTCATCATCGCCCACCGCCTGTCGACGGTACGCGAGGCCGATATCGTCCTCTTCCTCGACAATGGCCGCGTGATCGAAAACGGCAGCTTCAACGAACTCAGCCAGAGCAACGGCCGCTTCGCCGCCCTGCTCCGCGCCAGCGGCATCCTGACGGACGACGAAGTCCGCAAGGCACATACCACGGAAAACGAAGCCGCCTGATATTTGCAAAGGGCTTAAAGATCGAGGCCGGGAGAGCGATGCTCTTCCGGCTTTTTTGTTGCCGACAGCGCGGAGTTTATCAGGCAAGCACGATGACGCCGCAGCCCTGTGCCTGGCCCCTCGCAAGAAACCTCCCCTTCGAATACGGCAAGTAAGCCAAAAACAAGAAAGGCCCGGCAGGGAACCCGGACCTTTCTCCTTCTCTGATCGGAGGTCAAATCGGTTTTGGCGTCAAGCTGGAGTCACGGCCAACGTCAAACCGGTTGCGACTGGCGTCAAACCGGGATCAGATCAGAACTTGCGTTCGAAGCGGAGCACGCCGGCCCACTGATCCTTGTCGGCAGCGTCCCAATCCGTGTAGGACACTTCCGGCTCGATCAGCAGGTCCTTGACCGGACGCCAGGCAACATTGGCGGTGGCGGCGAAGATCTTCGAGTCGGTGTAAGCGACTTGAGCATTGGCTTGCAGCTTCGGCGTCAACTGGTAGCTGGCGCCCGTCCAGAAGGCCCAGTCGCCCCAGCCGCAATCCGCGCCATTGGTCGGGCAGGCTGAGCGGTTGCTGTTGAGGTAGGAACCGGCATACTTGTTCAGCTTGTCGCCATCCGTGTTCCAGCCGCCCATCAGGAAGGCCTTGAAGTCGCCGAAATCGGCGTCGATGCGGGCCTTGATGGCGCCTTCTTCGACGATCGAGTCATAGCCGCCGATGACCCGGAGGGTCCATGCACCGGCCTTGTAGCCGGCGCCGGCAACAACGTCAGGAGCATAATGATCGGCCTTGCCGGTGCGCCATGCGCCGCCGTAGGACGAAGTGTCGGCCGACGAGTTGGAATCTTCCAGCGAGATCACCGCCGTGAAGCCGTTGCCGGCATCATATTTGTAGGTGAACTGGTTGAGTTCCTTCGGGCCGTCATAGACGACGTCGTCGTTGATGACGTTGCCGGCATAGCCCATGAAGAGGTTGTACTGCGAGTCGAGCTTACCGACGGTGAAGCCGGCGAGGCTGATATTGGCCCAAAGCAGCTTCGTGCTCGTGGAGTTGCCTTCCTGCCAATCCCAACGGTAGACGGTGTTGGTCTTCAGCGGGCCGTATTCGGTATCGCTCGCCGTGTCGATGCTGAGCTCGGCGCGGGTATGCCAAAGCGTACCGTTCTTGCTGTTGGCGTTGTAGGCATCGTACCATTCGCCCTCGGTGCGGACGCGGCCGCCGATCTTCAGGCAGGTTTCCGTGCCGGGAATGAAGAAGTAACCGGCGCCAAAGGCGTCGCAGATGCGAACATATTCAAGCGGCTCCGGCTCGGCGGCCACGATGGCGTCAGCCGCCTGTGCTCCCGAAACGGCAGCCAGAGCAGCGGCCGAACCGAGAAGAAGACTTCTGATATTCATAGATTACTCCAATCCAGTATCGATTGGGCATGAGCTATCGCGCCGAAAATTCGACGTTTCCTACCCCATTCCCGTTTTGACAATCCCCACGAATGCGTCGCGCCCGTTCGGACGCGTATAGCGCCGGGGTGGCGGCACTCCCCGAGCGCCGTCACGGTCCCGATGTAGGCAATTCAATTTTGCACAACAAGATTTCGAGCAATGGAATCTTTGCTGCAACGCACTGGATTGTCATTGCGTTGCAGAAAAATCACGTCACACTTCGTTCACACAAGCGTCGCAAAACGAATTGGGAATATAATTCAATGGATTACGTGTTGTGGTAGCCGATGGCCGCAGAGCCGACTATCGGCGCTTTTCGGTTCGCACCGGCAGCGGAATCGTCGCTATGGACGTCGCAAGGGACGGGCGGCTGACTGCATCCTGCCGCTTATGCTCGAGATAATAGGCATAGGCGAACTGTGCGGCGATCCCGACGAGCACATAGGCGCCGCCAACGGCCGGATCCTTGTCGGTAACGTAGAGGATGACCTGGCCGGCCATGGCGAGGATCGTGCCCGCAACGAAAATGCTGAGGGAATGCCGTCCAAGGATCGTCAACGGATGATCGGCGGACCGACGCAGTAACCGCGAAACCGACGGCACAGTGATGATAAGATAGGCAAGCGCCAGCACATGTAGCAATCGCGGCAGCGACAGAAATGTCTTGTCGAAACCAGTGACGACCGTCGGCAGGCCGAAGGCTGCAAGGTGATCGCCCAGCACCCAGAGCTTGTCGGTGACCCAGATGAAGGACAGCACGACATAGGCAAGCGACAGCGCAAACAGGACCGGATTATAGGATATCCGGCCGCCGCGCTTCACATGCATGACGGCAACGAAGCCGATGACGAACAGGAACTGCCAGGACAGCGGATTGAGGAACCAGAAACCCTCCAGCAGCGTCGTGTGCGGCGCCATCTGATAGATGCCAGCGACCAGCCAGACGCTGCCGGAAACCAAAAGCAAAAGCAGCGGGCTTCGCGCCTCCAGCACCAACATCAGCGGCAGCATCAGGAACAGGGCGCCATACATTGGCAGGATGTTGTTGTAGCCGATCTGGTGCCCGAGCAGCAGCAGGGCCGGAACGCCGCGAGCCGGATCCATAAGCACGGCAAGGATGTTCACCTCGCAGAGAAGGCCAGCCTGGCGGAAGACCCATGCGCCGGAAATGAACAGCACCAGCGTGATGAAAGTGGTGATCATATGCGCGGTGTAAAGCGTGAAAGCGCGCTTGACTGCCTTCAAGGCAATTGAAAGCCGGTTGCCCGGCTTGAACCGCGTGCCATAGGCAAGACCGACGGAGATGCCGGAGATCAGCACAAAGGCTTCCGCCCCGTCGGAGAAACCGAAATTCTTGGTGGTCAGCCGCTCGAGGAACTGACCGGGCACATGATTGATGAAGATCGTGATCAGGGCCAAAGCCCTCAGAACATCCAGTCTCGTATCCCGCTGCGTCGTCGCCTTCGGCAAGGTGATTCGCGTTGCCGAAGCCACGTCGATATTTGCCCTGGAATTCATGGACCTCTCCTGTTCCGACAACCAAATGCGATCGGGGCCAAAGAGTTCCCCCTTTGGCCCCGATCGTTGAAGCGAAACAGTGCAGGAAAGCGCTACTGTCCGATCGGATAGCCCTCTTCGGGATGGGCGATCGCCCTGTCATTCACAGACACCAAGTATCCCTTAGCATCGGGCGCTTTTGAGACGGAAATGCGGTATTTTCCGCTCGGCAGATCGAGGTCCGCCGCAAAGCCATCCCACTTCGACGGCAGCGCCGGCTTGACGTAGAGATGGCCATTTTTGACGCGAATGCCGAGAATTCCCTCAATTGCCACGCGATAAAGCCATCCGGCCGAGCCCGTATACCAGGTCCAACCGCCTCGGCCGGTCAATTGCCCCTCGCCATAGACGTCGGCGGCAATGACATAGGGCTCCACGCGGTAGGTATCGGCCTCATCACGATTTCGTGCATGGTTCACGGGATTGAGCAGTTCGAAGCAATGCCAGGCATCGTCGCCGCGATTCATCTCTGCCAGTGCCATGACCACCCAGGTCGCGGCATGGGTATACTGGCCGCCGTTTTCGCGCACGCCCGGCGGATAGGACTTGATGTAGCCCGGATCGCGCGCCGACTTGGAGAAGGGCGGCGTGAACAGCCGGATGATGCGGTTATCATCGTCGACCAGCTTTTCGAGAACGGCATTCATCGCCTTCTCGCCGCGCTCGCGGTCGCCTTCGCCGGACAAGATGTTCCAGGACTGCGCGATCGAATCGATCTGGCATTCGAAATTCTCGTCCGAGCCGAGCGGGCTGCCATCGTCGAAATAGCCGCGGCGATAGTGGCCGCCATCCCAGCCCGCCGTTTCCAGCGCCTTGCGCAGTTCCGGCAGATGCTTGGTCCAGCGTTCGACACGCTCCCGGTCGCCCCGCGCTTCCGCATAGGGCAGGAAAGAGGTGAGCGTGCCGGCCAGGAACCAGCCAAGCCAGACGCTTTCGCCACGGCCCTGAATGCCGACCCGGTTCATGCCGTCGTTCCAGTCGCCGCCGAGGATCAGCGGCAGGCCGTTGCCGCCCTTGCGCTTGATCGCCAGATCGAGCGCCAAGGCCGCATGCTGATAGACGCTGACCTTATCCTGCGACACGGTCGGCTGGTAGAAGGCATCGTGCGTACCAGGCATGAGAGCCGCACCTTCGACGAAGGCGAGTTCTTCATCGAGAAGCGACTTGTCGCCGGTCACCGTGCAATACTGGTTGATGGCATAGGCGAGCCAGACGACATCGTCCGAGATACTCGTGCGCACGCCGGCCCCGCTGCCCGGCAGCCACCAATGCTGCACATCGCCTTCGCGGAACTGGCGTTGCGCCGCATTCAGGATCTGCTTGCGGGCAAGCTCCGGCGCATGCATCAGGAAGGCCAGCGTATCCTGCAACTGGTCGCGGAAACCGAAGGCGCCGGAAGCCTGATAGAAGGCAGTGCGGGCCATGATCCGGCAGCCGAGGCTCTGATAGGGCAGCCAGGCATTGATCAGGTTGTTCATCGCCTTGTCCGGCGTCGAGATCTGCAGACGGCCGGTGAAGTTATCCCAGAAGCCGCGGCTGGCCGAAAGCACAGCCTCGAAATCGGCATTGCGGATGTCGGCCACCAATGCGCGCGCCTCTTCGATCGAAGCGGTATCGCCCATATAGAAGCAGATATCCTTCTGTTCGCCGGCTCCGACCGTCAGATCGAAGGCGAGCGCCGCGCAGGGATCGCCGTCGAGATCGGTGGAATTGGAAAGAGCAGCGCCGGAAACGACGGCTTCCGGCATCTGCACCGTGCCGTAACGGCCGATGAATTCGCGGCGGCTGGCCGAGAAGCTCGAATGCGCCTCGCTCGCCGCCATGAAGGCGATACGCTTGGAATAATCGATGCTGTAGGGATTGTTGGCAAACAGCGCGCCGGTTTCCTCATCCACCGACGACAGGATGAACGGCCGTGTCTTGTGCGGATTGATGCCGAGCACCCATTCCGCATAATTGTAGAGCCGCAGCCGGCGGCTACCCTCGCCCGTATTGCGGATGCGCAGGCGGAAAAGCTTGACCGGGCGTTCGCGATCGATCGTTTGCGTCAGCTCCAGCGCTATGCCGTTCTGTTCGCTCGAGAACACCGAATAGCCGAGACCGTGGCGGGCCTCATACTGGACCTTCGGATTGCGCGACAGGGCCGCATAGGGGGTCATCACCGTATTGCTGTCGAGATCGGTCACATAAAGCGCCTCGCCCGGACGGTTGATGACCATGTCGTTGGTCCATGGGGTCAACTGATAGTCGCGCGAATTGTGGCTCCAGGTGAAACCGCCGCCTTCAGCAGGCACATGGAAGCCGAAACGCTCGTTGGAGATGACGTTGATCCACGGATGCGGCGTCGACTGGCCGCCGGCGAGCCGGACGACATATTCGCGGCCATTGTCGGCAAAGCCGCCATAGCCGTTCCAGAAGTCGAGGTCGTCCTGTGCTTCCAGTTCACCGGCTGCAAAGACGGATTTCTGCGGCACCATCGGTACGGCAAGGCGATTGACCGGCGCCGGCCCATCGGACTGCGCCGAACCGAACAGCGTCGCCGCACGGGCGATTTGATCAACAAGCTTGCCGTTACGTGCATGGAAGATCACGCGCGAGGCAGCAAGAATCTGCTGATAGGTCTCCTGCTCGATCAGATCCTTGCGAACCGAGAAGATATTCTGGCGCAGGCCCTCGCCCTGATTGTGGCGAATATGCTCGACGAGCTTGTCGAGCTCCCGTTGCATGTCCTGGGCTTGGTCCACGGCCCGCTCATTGACGATCACCAGATCGGCATTGATGCCGCGTGAACGCAGATATTCCGCGGCACTCAGCGCTTCCCGCGCGATTTCGAGGTCGATATCGTCGTTGATGCGCAGGGTGAAGATCGGGAAATCACCCGAGATCGTCACCGGCCAAAGTGCGGACTGCGAATGCAGGCCGGCCTGAACGGTGGCGCTGTCGGCGCGCAGATGCATGTCCGGATAGACGAGATAGCGGGCAAGCTTCTGGAAGGCTGCGGCCTGCTGCGAGGTGACGCCGACATGGCGCATCTGCATCTGCGTGCGCGTCCAGGCCTGCGTGAGCTCGATGCCGAAGGTATCGGGATTGCGGTAGCGATCGACCGCCTTGTCGACATCCTCGCGGCTCGGTGCGGCGATCGTCCAGAAGATCACGCTGACCTTCTTGCCGGCCGGCACGCGCACGACGCGACGCAGCGACAAGCAGGCGTCCATGGTGAAGCCGTCCGTGCCGGACAGAGTTGTGCCCGGATCGAAAGCGGCGGCTTCCGCGAGCGTCCGGCCACGGCCGAGGAACTTGCGGCGGTCTGTCTCGAATTCCGTCGGGCGCTCGGTGCCGGCATTGTCGACGACCAGATGGGCGATCGACATGTCAGGCTCGTTGTAATCGCGCTTGTTGCGCTCGGCGCGGATCACGTCGCCCGTGCTGCCGATCTCGGTGCGCACGAACATGCGCGCAAAGACCGGATGGCCCGAATCGACATCGTCGCTGGCGATTGCCGGCTCGAGATAGGAGGTCACTTCAATGAAGCGATCCTCCGCGCCCATGTTGAGCAGCGTCACACGGCGGCCCTCGGCATCGTTTTCGGTTGCGACGATGCATTCGACGTCGCTGGTGAGATCACCAATGGTCTTGCTGTATTCCGCCTTTTCATCGCTGAAGGTGACTTTGACCTTTTCGCCTTCGACGCTGCGCGGCTCCGATGTGGCCGACCACCATTGGCCGGATGCGGTATCGCGCAGGAAGATGAAGGTGCCCCAGCGATCTTCCGTCGGATCGGGCCGCCAGCGCGAGACCGACAAGCCGTTCCAGCGTGAGTAGCCGGCGCCGGTCGCCGTCAGCATGACGGCGTAATGGCCGTTGGACAGGAAGGCGAGTTCGCGATCGTGCGTCGCCGGATCGGCAATTTTGCGGATTTCCGGACGCAGCATGTCTTCCTGGATATTGGCCGGCTGGTCGCTCTCGTGCTTTGCGGCCATGACAGGGATATCGCGCGGCGCCTTTTCCTGCAGCAGCAGTTCGGCCGCTTCGATCACCGGATCGGCATGGAACAGCTCACGCAGGCGTCCGTTGAAGGCGACGTTGGCAATAGCCGCAATCGACATGCCGTGATGGTGGGCATAGTAGTTGTAGACCACCGCGCACTTCTTGCCCTCGGGAACGCGGGTCGGCGTGAAATCGACGGCGTCGTGGAAGCCATAGGTGCCGAGCGCGCCGACCTTGCGCAGCTTCTGCAGGTTTTCGAGCGCCGCTTCCGGACGATACTGGCTGGCCAGAATCGAGGCATAGGGCGCGATGACCGCATTCTGGCCGAGACCGCGCTTCAGGCCGAGCGAAGGCACGCCGAAGTTGGTGTACTGGTAGTGCATGTAGTGGTCGCGGGCGTTGAAGGCCGCTTCCGAAATGCCCCAGGGGATGCCGGCGCCGAGGCGCTTGGCATAATTCATCTGCTCCTGAACGATCAGATTATTGGTCTGGTTGAGGATACCACCCTGACGCTCCTGCATGACGAGCGGCGGCATCAGATATTCGAACATCGAGCCGGACCAGGAAACCAGCGCACCCCGCGAGCCGATCGGCACAACCTGGCGGCCGAGGCGATACCAATGCTCCGTCGGCAGATCGCCCTTGGCGATGGCGAAGAGGCTGGTAAGACGCGCTTCGGACGCCAGCAGGTCGTAGCAGGCGGCATCGAGTTCGTTGGTTTCAACACGGAAGCCGATAGAAAGCAGGCGCCGTTCCGGACGGTAGAGGAAGGCGAATTCCATACCGAAAGCAGTATCGCGCATGCGGTCGCGCAGCTTTGCCAGACGCTGGCGCAGCGCATCGACATTGGCGAGATCGAAGACGCTGTCGGCAATATGGCCTTCGCAGACCTTCACCAGCGATTCCGACCAGGTGAGCACCTCGCCGCTCTGCTGCGACTTGACCTCATGGTCGAGGTTGGCGGCGAGCTTCTGAATATCATGCGCCAGGACCGACAGGTTGATGATGCGGATCGAGGCGAACTCGTGCTCGCGCTTGACGGCGGCCAGCGCGTTCCGGAAGCCGATGATGCGCTCTTCCAGACGATGACGCAGCGGACGAACGGTCTTGCGGTCATCCGGCAGTTCGGCGAGCATTTCGCCGAGAATGCCGGCGACATCGCCGATACCGTCGAGATTGCCCTGCATATGTGCGGAAGGTGCTTCCGCCCAGATGCGGCAGGCCGAAGACACGGCGATCAGGTGACCGGCGAAGTTACCGCTGTCGACCGCCGAGACATAGCGCGCGCCCATCGGCTTCAGCGTGTCCGTATGATACCAGTTGCAGAGATGCCCGCGGAATTTCTCGAGCTTCTCGACGGTCGCCATGGTCTTTTCCATGCGATCGATGGTTTCTTCGAAGGAAATCCAACCGAAATTGCGGGCCGAGATCACGGAGAGCAGGTAGACGCCGATATTGGTCGGCGAAGTCCGCGAAGCGACCACCGCATGCGGCGTCTGCTGCACATTGTCCGGCGGCAGGTGGTTTTGCTGCTCGACCACGAAGGTGTCGAAATAACGCCAGGTGCGCCGCGCGATCTTGCGCAGCTCGGCGGAGACGCCTTCCGGCACTTCGAGCTTGTCTTCGGTTTCCGCCGTCTGGCTGACATACCAGGCGATCGCCGGCGACAGAATCCACAGCAGCGCGAAGGGGATGCCGACGAAGAAGGCATTGTCGCCGGAAAGAGATGCGAAAGCCAATGCCAGCAGCGCCAGCACCGGTGCATGCCACATGACGCGGTAGTGGCCGAGGATCGTCGTCTGCGCCGCGGCCTGGGCGCTGGCCGCCGTGCGCCACTGCAGCATCAGCTTACGGCTGACGAAGGCACGGTAGAGCGAGCGGCCGATGGCGTCGGCCATGATGCAGGCGCCGTCAGCGATGAAGACGATACGCAGCGCGACCTGCGCATTGGCGGCGCGGATATCCGACCAGACCGTATAGAGATGGGCCCGGGCAACGATATCGCTGGTGCGCGGAATGATGCCGTTGATCAGCGACAGTGTCGGCGCCACGAACAGGCAGAAGATCAAGAGGATCTGCCAGATCAGGGCGGCGAACGGCCCCATGAAATACCAGCCGAGAACGGAGGCGAAGAACCAGGCGATCGGCGTCAGCGAGCGGCGCAGATTGTCCATCATCTTCCAGCGGCCGAGGCCGGTGACGCCGCGCTTCGGATTGAAGAGATAGGGAAGCAACTGCCAGTCGCCGCGAGCCCAGCGATGCTGGCGCGAGACTTCGACTTCGTAGCGGATCGGGAAATCTTCGACGAGTTCGCAGTCGGTGACGAGGGCGCAGCGCGCCATCGAGCCTTCGAGCAGATCGTGGCTGAGAACCGCGTTCTCCTCGATCTTGCCCTTCAACGAAGCCTCGAAGGCGTCGACATGATAGAGGCCCTTGCCAGTGAACGTGCCTTCCTCGACCAAGTCCTGATAGACGTCGGAGACGGCGAAGACATAGGGGTCGAGACCGCGATTGACGGAGAAGACGCGCTGGAACACCGAGGCGTCCTTGCCCGTCGTCAGCGACGGGGTGACGCGCGGCTGCAGCACGCCATAGCCGCGCACGACCCGCTTGGTCTCGGGATCGAAGACCGGGCGATTGGTCGGATGATGCAGCTTTCCGACAAGCTTCGTGACCGTGTCGCGCACCAGGCGCGTGTCGGAATCGAGCGTCATGACGTATTGCACGTTCTTCGGCACGGTATTGGCGCCGGGCAGGAAGGTCGTGTCGCGGTCGCCGCGCAGCAGCAGGTTCAGCTCGTGCAGCTTGCCGCGCTTGCGCTCCCAGCCCATCCAGGCGCCTTCGGCCGGATTGTAAAGACGGCGGCGATGCAGCAGATAGAAGCGCTGCTTGCCGTCCTCGGCATAGCGGGCCGAGAGATTGGCGACTTCGCGGCGGGCGTAATCCAGAATCTCCAGATCGCGTTCGCTCTCTTCTTCCTTGCTGTCCGGCCAGTCGCTCAGAAGCGCGTAATAGACTTCGCCAAGCGGATTGGCGAGATAATGGACCTCGATGTTGCGCACCAGTTCGTCGACGCTGTCGCGATTACCGATCAAAGTCGGCACGACGACCAGTGTACGAGCCTCTTCCGGAATGCCCTCCTTGAACTCATAGCCGACGAGACGCGCCGGCGTGAGGTACATGGTGACCACGAAGTTGAACAGGCCGGTGGCGCCTTCGGATGCCGGCAGCGAGAACATCAACAGCAGGATGATGGTTTCAGCCCAGCCCATGCCAGCCTGGATCATGAAATAACCGACGATCCAGAGAGCGATGACGGTGATCAGGAGAACGGGGGCGGCGATCGCCAGCCAGTTGAACTTGCGCCACTGGCGGACGAAACGCTGCGACAGCTTCGGGCGGAAGCCGATCGCCTTTTCCAGCTTCTCGATCTGCTGGCCGACGATGAAATCGCCGATATTGGGCTCATGCGGCTGCGGCTCGCCCGAGGCCTTGGCCGCTTCGGTCATGGCCATGGCGACCTGGGCTATCTCCATTTCCGTCTTGTCGGAGCGGCGTGCTAGCTTCTCAATGGCGCGGCGATAGCTGTTGCGCGAGCCAGGATCGAGCTTTGCGTAATCGGTCTCGTCCCAGAGCAGCTTGTCGACTGCGCTGACCTCCTCGACCCAGCCCGACCAGTCGGTATCGTCGATCAGCCGCAGGCTTTTGATGATGTTGCCCATCGTCACATTGCCGGACGACAGGCGGTTGTGCTCGGCCATCATGACGGTTTCGGCATCGGTGCCGGCCTCCGTCAGACGCCGTTCCAGCCACGTGACAGCGAGGCCCGAAGTGTGCGAGCCATCACGCAGACGATAGAGGAACTGCGTGGCGAAGGTATTGTCGGACGTATAGGGTTCGAGCGTCCTCAGGAACTCGGTGACCTTGGCGTCGTCATTGAGGCGAATCAGCTCATCGACCGCGGCATTGGCCTTCTTGCGCGTCAGGCGGCTCTGCTCGACGCGGCTGGAGATGCGACGCAGATTGTCAACGAGCACATAGCGCACCAGCGACGGAACCGCCCAGAGCTCACCGATCTTCAGCATGTCGTGCGACTGGAAGCCTTCGACAAGCGCCAGCAGACCCTGGTTGGATACGGTGCTGTGCGTGTGAGCGACATAGAGCCAGGCAAGCGCCAGCGTGCGCGGCATCACCATGCCGTCTATGGTGATCTTCTGCAGTTGATCGTAGTACTTCTTCGGGAAATCGCGGCGGACTTCCTGGATCGCCTCTTCGATGATGTAGTGGTTGTCGAGCAGCCATTCGGCCGCAGGCGTGATCGATTCGCCGGCATCGACGTCGGCATTGGCCGAACGATAGACGCGCAGGATCTCTTTTTCGTTCTCCTTGTGCCGGTCGAAGAAATCGAAGGGCGCAAAGCCCGGCAGCTTCGTCGCAGCGCCGTTGCGGGCGAAGATCGAACCGCATTCCCGGATCTGATCGTTGGAGAAATAGGTGGCACGGATCGAATCGTTATGATCGATCTGCTTGGCTTCAGAATCGCGCGGCGGAACAGTGGAGAGGTTTTGAGACGTCATGGATTCGGGTTCTGGGTCCAAACAGAGTGACAGGCATTGTCGCCTTTACCGTTTTTGTCCTGCCCCACACGACTATTCATGCATTTGGACCCTTTGCTTCGCTTCCCGGCGCGCGAAGGGGATGAATTCGAAGTGGCGGCTTAGAACAAACGTATTCAGGCGAAGATTTTCACGGCCTCTTCGTCAGGATCATGGCAATTTTGCGCCATCATTCGAAACAGGCTTCCGTGAAACTTGAGACGCGACCGGATGGTTCCGGCAGCAGTCTGCACGTGTCAAAGACAATCGATCAAGGTCATGAGGTATTCTCCTTAGGCTGATTTCTTGCAATCGGAAATTCAGTAGGGTTTGGTAGGTTGCCCTCCATATCCCGCGGAAGATGAACTTAAACTGAACTCCCTCAAAAGATTCGCAAATTCCTCTCAAGAGCTATGTTTCTCAGGGTAGGAAATGATCGACAGAAAGCGGATCGGCAGACTAACGAGCACTTCCGGACCATGCGGCGCATCGGCGTCGAAGAACAGGCTGTCACCCGGCCGCATCGCATAGAGCTTGTCGGCATGACGGTATTCGACTTCCCCTTCCAACATATAGATCAATTCCAGCCCTTCATGCTGAAATGCCGGAAAAACATCGGAATCGGCCGTCAGCGTGATGAGATAGGGCTCGACCTGCAGCCCGCTAGATCCATTGGCTATGTGACCGAGCAGATTGTACTGATGACCGGAGCGCGTACCCCGCCGCTCCATCTCCACACCCTCGCCGGCCTTGACGAAGACGGCGTTGCGCTTTTCTTCGAACCGCCGGAAAAACGAGGTGACGGGCACTCCAAGCGCCCGCGCCAACGCCTGCAATGTGGTGAGAGACGGCGACGTGTTGCCGTTTTCGATCTTTGAGAGCATGCCGAGCGATATGCCGGTGGCCGAAGCAAGGTCGGCGCCGGTGATGCCGAGCTTCTTGCGAAAGGCGCGGACCTCGTGGCCGATCGCCAATTCGAGATTATTCTCTTTTACGTCGCGTATGGCATGCGAATCCTGGTCCAGGACCGCTCGCCCGTCTTGACCACCATTCCGTCTGCCGCTGCGCCCAGCCTCCGCTTTGGTCATGCTCCGCCCCACTCTATTTTGTGTTTTGGCGAAGCTTACTGTTTTCATGAAGCGCATTCTATCGGTCATGGGAAATTTTCTTTGCCCGGCGAAGTTTTGACAAGGCCGGGAAAGAAGAATTGCCGTTAGGGAAGCGTTTCAACTTGGGAAGAAACAGGAATGCGACGGTAACGTCTGGCTGACCTGAAGATTAGCCCGATCGGCCGTGGCCGTTAGAAAACAAAAAAGAGATGACGCCAACCATCGCTCTATAAACGCGGCACCGCAGCGGCGCGCGCCCATGATATGACCGATCAATGCCGGTCATATCATCCTTGCAGCGCGTTCAGATCACGATGCCGAAGACGATGGCGACGACGAAGAGGAATGCGGCAGAAAACAGCGCAACGTGGATTGCAGTCTGGATCTTGCTGCGCGTCGTCGCAACGCGCTTCGAGCCGTCGAACTGATTCACATGCGTATTCGACATACCCAAATTCGCCATGTGTTGCCTCCGTTCGTTTTTGTCGTTGTCATGTGGGCGAGCCCACGTCCGACATTTATACAATCCCTATCAATTAGGTAGAGATGAATTTTTGTCCAGAGGCCAACGCAAGAAAAAATAAACCATTGGACGGCGGTCTGGCTCGAAAGATCAGCAAGGCTGACATCAGCAGAGAATGCGGCGAGCCCAGATCAAAGTGCGCTCTACAGCGCTTGCTTCAGCAGCCGGAGTTTCGGTCGGACCGATCTGACGGCGGCTCTGTTCTTCCGGCAGAGTGACGGTCAACGCGTCCTCTTCTTTTGCCGGTGCTGGCGGATGAAGATACCCCATGGTCATGCCACCCATGAAAAACATGCCTGCCTCCACTCGCGCATGACCCCATGTAGGAGATCACGAAAGTTAACCGCCATTAATGGGATCATGACAGAATTGCGGCACGAGTCAATAGTCTATACGATTAGTCGTCTTTTAAGCGAAGCTTAACTAAAAGGGCGATGAAGGACTAATGATTACAATCAATTAGGCGCGGACAAAGCCTTTGCTCGCAATCATCAGGTTGCGCGTGTAGTCCTGCTTGACATCGCCGGCCGCCAATTCTTTTGCGCTCAGCCGCTCGACGACAGCGCCATTCTGCATCACCACGAGGCGTTCGCACATATGGGTGACGACACCGAGATCGTGACTGACCATAACGAACGTCAGATGACGATCCCTGCGCACCTGCTCCAGCAAATTGAGCACTTCCGCCTGCACGGAAGCATCCAGCGCCGAGGTCGGTTCGTCGAGCAACAGGATAGACGGCTCGACGATCAAAGCGCGGGCAATCGCCACGCGCTGGCGCTGGCCGCCCGATAATTGGTGCGGATAGCGGAAACGGAAGCCTGAACCGAGGCCGACTTCGTCAAGCGCCCGGGTAATGCGCGTCTCGCTGTCGCCGATGCCGTGGATTGCCAGCGGTTCCAGAAGCAGCCGGTCGATGGTTTGACGCGGATGCAGCGATCCATAAGGGTCTTGAAACACCATCTGGACCTGGCGGTAGAACGCTTTGGTGCGTTTTGCACCCTTCAGCGCCTCGCCATTAACGCGGATCACGCCGTCGCTGACAGGCGCAAGACCGGCGACAGCGCGCAGTAAGGTCGATTTGCCGGAACCGGATTCGCCGACGAGACCGAAGGATTCGCCCTTGTTCACATCGATGTTGACCGCATCGAGGGCGTAATAACCGTCATAGACGACACTGAGGCCGTCGACTGCAAGCGCCGCCGTCATGCCGCCCACTCCGGCTTGCGATCAAGGACCGGCAGCGGGTGACGGTCCTCGCCGATGACGGGCATGCAGTTCAACAGACCGCGCGTATAGGGATGCTGCGCATTGTTGAGCTCGGAAGCTTTTAATTCCTCGACGATCTTGCCGGCATACATGACGATCACCCGGTCGCAGAAGGAGGACACCAGCCTCAGATCGTGGGACACGAAAATCAGCCCCATGCCGCGTTCCGATACCAGCCTGTCCATGATCCTCAGCACATCGAGCTGCACAGTGACGTCCAACGCCGAGGTCGGCTCGTCGGCGATCAGCAGCTCCGGGCCTGCGATCAGCATCATCGCGATCATCGCGCGCTGGCCCATGCCGCCGGAGACTTCATGCGGATGCAGGTCGTAGACGCGCTTGGGATCGCGGATCTGCACCGCTTCCAGCATGGCGAGCGCACGCTCGCGCGCTTCCGCCCTGCTCACCTTCTCATGCGTGCGCAACGTCTCGGTAATTTGCTTGCCGATGGTCATCACCGGATCGAGTGAATATTTTGGGTCCTGCAGCACCATGGCGATGCGCTTGCCGCGCAGCGACCGGCGCTCCCTGGCCGAGACCGACAGCAGGTCGATGCCGCTGAAGTTCAGCTTGTCGGCCGTGACGATGCCATGCGACGAAGTGAGGCCCATGATCGCGCGGCCGGTTTGCGACTTGCCGGAACCGCTCTCGCCGACAATGCCGAGTCGCTCGCGGCCGAGCGTGAAGGAGACGCCGCGCACGGCTTCGATGATGCCGGTGCGGGTGGGATAGCGAACCCTGAGGTTCTCGACGGTCAACAGCGCCGTCATTGGCCGCTCTCCTTCGGATCGAGCGCATCCCGCAAACCGTCGCCGAGCAGGTTGAAGCCCAGGCTGACGATCAGGATGGCGATACCCGGCATTGCCGCCACCCACCATTGATCGAGATAGTATTTGAACCCGGTGGCAATCATCGCGCCCCATTCCGGCAGAGGGGGCTGTGCGCCCAGGCCCAGGAAACCGAGACCCGCCGCCGTCAGAATGACACCAGCCATATCGAGCGTGACACGCACGATCACCGAGGAGATGCAGAGCGGCATGATATGGCGGAAGACGATACGGATCGGCGAGGCGCCCATGAGTTGCACGGCAGCGATATAATCGGAGCGCCGCACCGTCATCGTCTCAGCCCGCGCCAGGCGCGCATAGGGCGGCCAGGAGGTGATGGCGATCGCAATGATGGCATTCTCGATGCCGGGGCCGAGCGCGCCGGCAAAAGCGAGCGCCAGCACCAACTTCGGAAAGGCGAGGAAGATATCGGTGATCCGCATCAGCACGGTGTCGATCCAGCCGCCTGCATAGCCAGCTATCATACCGATAAACAGCCCGAGCGGCGCCGAGATGATCGCGACGAGAACAACGATATAGAGGGTCCACCGCGACCCATAGATCAAACGGGACAGGATATCGCGCCCGAGATTGTCGGTACCGAGAAGATAGCCGCCGGTCCCGGGCGGTTTCAGATAGGCATTGGTAAGATCCCCGATACTCGGCGGATAGGGGGCGATAACATCGGCAAATGCCGCCACGAGAATGAGGGCGACGATGATCAGCAAGCCGAGAACCGCCAGCCGATTGGCGGAAAATTGCCGCCATGTGACATAGGCGCGCCCGAGGCTCGCTTGCCGGCGCGACTGCGGCCGATCCGACAGCAGCCAGTCACGCCAGCCAGGTTGCGTGGTCTCGGCGGTCGCCGTCATTTGCGTCGCGTCCTTGGATCGAGAGTGCGGTAGAGCAGGTCGGAGAGCAGGTTGATCCCGATGAAGGCCGTACCGACGACGACAGTTCCGCCGAGCATGGCGTTCATATCGGCGTTCTGCAGCGAGCTGGTGATGTAGAAACCGATGCCCGGCCAGGAGAACACGATCTCCGTCAGCACCGAACCTTCCAGCAACCCGGCATAGGAGAGTGCGATCACCGTGATCAGCGGCACGGCGGCGCTGCGCAGCGCATGTCCCCAGATCACCCGCGTTTCCGAAAGCCCCTTGGCGCGGGCCGCGACGATATATTCCTGGCCGAGTTCGTTCAGCATGAAACTGCGCGTCATCCGGCTGATATAGGCAAGCGAGAAGTAGCCGAGCAGCGAGGCCGGCAGAATGATGTGGCGGAATGCATCCCAGAACACATCCCATTGCCCCTGCATGGCGCTGTCGATCAGATAAAAGCCGGTGATCGGCGTGAAGGTATATTCGAAGGCGATGTCGATGCGCCCGGGATAGGCCACCCAGCCCAGCTTGGCATAAAAGATGACGAGCGACACCATGGCCAGCCAGAATACCGGCACCGAATAGCCGACGAGGCCGATGACGCGGACGATCTGGTCGATGAAGCTGTTGCGGCGCACGGCGGCAAGCACGCCGAAGGGAATTCCGAAGATCGCGCCGATGATCGTACCAACGGTCGCAAGCTCCATCGTCGCCGGAAAAACGCGCCGGATATCGTCCATCACCGGATTGGTCGTCAGCACGGATGTGCCGAAATCGCCGGTCAGGGCACTCAGTAGATAATAATAGAACTGCAGATAGAGCGGCTGATCGAGATGCATTTCACGGCGCAGGCGCTCCAGCACCTGCGTAGGTGCATGGTCACCGGCAATCGCCAATGCCGGATCGATCGGGATGACGCGCCCGATGAAGAAAGTGACGGCGAGAAGGCCGAGATAGGTCGTGACCGCCACGACCAGGAAGCGCAGAACGCCCATCAGAATGGGCGCGGCACGGCCCTTTTTGGGCCGCACCTCCATTTTCCGTTCGACAGTGCTCAAAGAACCAGTCCTATCGGACCATCACTTCGACACGGGCCAGACAAAATTGGTGTCGAAGCTCGGGCCGAGCTTGAAGTCCTTCACATCCTTGCGATAGCCGGCGACTTCCGTCTGCTGGAAGAGGAAGACGAAGGGGCTGGCATCCAGATACTTCTTCTGGATCTCCTGATACATGGCGCCGCGCTTGGCAGCGTCGACCTCGAACAGGGCAGCCTTTGTCTCCTTGTCGAGTTCAGGTGTCGTCCAGTCGTTGCGCCAGGCGAGCGTCTTGTTGGTGCCGGCGTCGGAGTTGTCGGGATTGTTCGTGAACGTATCGGCATTGGAATGGGGATCCCAATAGTCATTGCCCCAGTTGCCGAAATAGATGTCGTGGTTACGGGCGCGATACTTGGTCAGCTTCTGCTTGCCATCGCCGGGGATGATCTCGACCTTGATCCCGGCCTGGCCGAGCGTCTGCTGGATCGAGGTGGCAACGCCCGTATCCGGCTCGATGCTGCGCACGTCCATCGTCACGGAGAAACCGTTCGGCAGGCCGGCCTTGGCAAGCAGGTCCTTGGCCTTGGCAACATCAAGCTTGAACGGATTTTCATCCAAGGAGCCAAGCATGCCCTTCGGCTCGAAGGTCTGATGGATTTCGCCTATGCCCTTGATAAGCGTCTTGCTGATGGCGTCATAGTCCACCAGGTATTTGAACGCCTGCTGCACTTCCGGCTTGGCGAGGTTCGGGTTCTTCTGGTTGAGGCTGACGTAATAGATCGTGCCCTTCGGCGCATTGGTGGAGGTAAGTTCAGCGTTCTTCTCGATGGCCGCGAGGTCGGTCGGCGACAGGTTGCGGGCAACGTCGATGTCGCCATTCTCCAGCGCCAGTCGCTGCGCCGAGCTTTCCTTCATGAAGCGGTAGATGACGCGCGCAAGCTTCGGCTTTTCACCGTAATAATTGTCGTTGCGCTCCAGAACGACGGCCTGGTTGGCGCGCCATTCGCGCAGCTTGAACGGACCGGAGCCGGCATAGCCGGTCTTCAGCCAGCCATTGCCGAAATCGTTGTCGTATTTGTTGTCGGCCGACGGCGTCACCGGTTTGACGTGCTCCATAACCAGCTTCTTGTCGACCACTTCCGCAACCGTCGCTGTCAGGCAGTTCAGCACGAAGCTCGGCGCATAGGGCTTGTCGACGGTGAAGGTGAAGGTGCTCGGATCCGTAGCCTTAGCCTTTTCCGTGACGTTGTCGCCGGTCAGGCCGAACTGGGTGAGGATGAAAGCGGGGCTCTTGTTGAGCTTGACGACGCGCTCGAAGGACCAGGCGACGTCATCGGCGGTGATCGGATTGCCCGATGCGAATTTGAGGCCGGGCTTCAGCTTGAACGTATAGGTCAGGTGATCGTCGGAGACCGACCAGCTCTCGGCAAGATCGCCCTGGATCTTGGAGGTATCGTTGATATCGAGGCGAACGAGCAGGCTGTAGCTGTTGCCGGTAACCTCGGCGGCGGAGAGTTCGTAGGCTTCGGCCGGGTCCATGCTGAGAATGTCGTCGAAGGCGAAACCTTCAACCAGCGTATCCTTCGGCGTTGTCGCGAAAGCGCTCGGCACAGCCATCGTCAAAAGCGTGAGAGCCGCACCGGCCGAAAGGGCGCGAAAGTTGCGGTTCATCTTGATCATCATCATGTTTTCGTTCCCTTATTTTAGCTTTTATTACTATCAATCACGCACGCGACTTGCTGCTCTCTCCCCAAGCAGAAGCCAGGATACGAAGCCAGTTCTCCCTGCATAGCTTCACAAGATCGACTTCAGCATAGCCAACGTTCCTGAGCGCAGCAATCAGCTTTTGGTTGCCTGCAGCGTCGCCGATTTCTTCCGGAATCGTCGCTCCGTCGAAGTCCGATCCGAGGCCGACGCAATCGATGCCGACACGGCTGACAAGGTGGTCGACATGGCGAACCAACACCTCGATCCGGGTGTTGGCATCCGAGCGGCCGTCCTCGCGCAGCATGGCCGTCGCATAGTTCAAACCGACGATGCCGCGGCTCTCCCTGATGGCGTCGAGCTGCTTGTCGGTGAGATTGCGGGCGACGGGGGTGAGCGCATGCGCGTTGGAATGGCTGGCGACCAGCGGCTGATCCGATGTCTTCGCCACATCCCAGAAGCCTTTCTCGGTGATATGGGCAAGGTCGATGACGATGCCGAGCCGATTGCACTCGCGCACCAGCGCAAAACCAGCATCGGTGAGGCCCGGCCCGGTATCGGGCGAGCTCGGATAGGCGAAGGGTACGCCATGGGCAAAGACGTTATTGCGGCTCCAGACGGGGCCGAGCGAGCGCAGGCCGGCCGCATAGAAGGTTTCGAGCGCGACGAGATCGGCATCGATGGCCTCGCAGCCCTCCATGTGCATCACCGCGGCGAAGATGCCCTTTTCCATGCAGTCGCGGATTTCGGCGGTCGAGCGGCAAAGCTTCCAGACGCCGGCGCGATCGAGCTTGAGGGCGATCGCTGCCATTTCGAGCGCGATATCGAGCGACGGCGCCCGCTCCAATGGCGGCGAGAGCGGTGTTGCATAATGGCCGTTGCGATCGGGATCGGCGAAGACGAGATTGCCGGAGGGGATATAGATGGCGCAGAGGCCGCCGCCCAGCCCACCGGCCTTGGCGCGGGGCGCATCGATATGGCCAGTCGATATTCCATCCCTGAACTCGGCGACCGGATCAGTTCCTTCGCGGGCATGATTCCAGAGTCTCAGTAGAACGTCGTTATGGCCATCAAATACGGATTGCATTGTCTATCCTGGATAATGCGCTCGGACGAGCGGCGGGAAGCGGCCAGAATAGAAAAGATGGCAGGATTCGCCATACCTAAATGAAAAAAATCTGCATTAGCATAGAATGTCGCAGCAAACGAAAAAGGCGGGGGCAAAACCCCCGCCTCGAGATATCAGACGCAACCTCGGCCGCTTCAGTGTTTGACACGCTTCTTCTGGCGGTAGACGTCGATTGCGACGGCGGCGACAATGATGATGCCCTTGGCGATTTCCTGGTAATAAGCGTCGACGTTCAGGAAGGTGAAACCCGAGATCATCACGCCAAGGATAACCGTGCCGATGATCGTGCCGGTGATGCGGCCGACACCGCCGGTGAGCGAAGTGCCGCCGATGACGGCCGCGGCGATCGCATCCAATTCATATGTTACGCCCATGCCAGCCTGAGCCGTCTGGACGCGGGCGGCGGTGATGATGCCGGCAAGCCCGGCCAGAAGTCCGGCAATCGCATAGACTTTGACCAGATGCGCCTCGACATTGATACCCGAGACCCTTGCAGCCTGCACATTGGCGCCGATCGCATAGGTGAACTTGCCGTAGCGCGTGTAGCGCAGCACGATATGGAAGATCAGCGCGACAAGCAGGAAGACGACGACGGGCCAGATGCCGGTACCGATAAAATTGAACTGATCGGTGAGGCCGGAGACCGGTTGCCCCTTCGTGTACAATTTCGACAGGCCGCGGGCGGACACCATCATGCCAAGCGTCGCGATGAACGGCGGAATCTTGGTTTTCGTGATGAGTTGGCCGTTGACGTAACCGGCGGCAAGGCCGATCAGCAGGCCGATGCCGATCGGAACAAAAAACGGCATATCGGTCAGCGCTGGATAAAGCGCCCGCGCCCAGGTCGAGGACTGTGCGAAGCTCGCCGCCACCATGGCCGTCAACCCGACGACGGAGCCCGAGGAAAGATCGATGCCGCCGGTGATGATGACCTGCGTGACCCCGACCGAGATGATGCCGATCACGGAAACCTGCAGGATCATGATCTTCAGGCGCTGCACATTGAGCAGAAAGCTCTGACCGACGAAGATCCAGCCGAGGATTTCGCACAGGAGCGCAATGCCGATCAGCACCAGGAAGATGCCGAGTTCCGGCGGGACGCGGCGCCGCCTGGGACGCGTCACTGACGGTGCGGTCGCCTCTGCAACTTTGCTAACCATGGTTCAGTCCTCCCTTGCGATGATTGGCGGCGTCACTGCGCGGCCAGTTCCATCACCTTCACTTGAGTTGCTTCCGCACGATCGAGAAAACCGGTCACCCGTCCCTCATGCATCACCATGATGCGATCGCTCATGCCGAGAACCTCCGGCATCTCAGACGAAATCATGATGACAGCGACGCCGTTACGCGCCATTTCGGTGACCAGGCGGTGGATTTCCGCCTTCGCGCCGACATCGATGCCGCGGGTCGGCTCGTCCAGGATCAGGATGCGCGGATTGGTGAGCAGCCAACGGCCGATCAGCGCTTTCTGCTGATTGCCGCCGGAAAGATTTTCGATGCGCTCGTCAAGGTTCGGCGTCTTGATGCGCAGCTTGCGCGCCATCTCCTCGCAAGTCGCCTCCATCGCGCCCTCCTGCACGAAGCCGGCCCGCACGAACTTGTCGTGCAGCACGGCGACCTGCATGTTCTCGAGCACACTGAGGATCAGCAGACAGCCGGTATCCTTCCGGTCTTCCGTCAGGAACGCCATGCCGTGCCGGATTGCCGTCGCCGGCGAGGAGATATCGACCTTCTTGCCGAAAAGCTCGATCGTGCCGGACGAAGCCGGCGTCACGCCGAACAGCGCTTCGGCGACATTCGAACGGCCGGAGCCGACGAGACCCGCGACCCCCAAGATTTCGCCGGCCTTCACATCGAAGGAGACATCGGAAAAGACGCCGTTCAGAGTGAGCCCCTTGACGGAAAGGACGGTATCGCCGATCGGCACCTCTTCTTTCGGGAACATCTGGGTGATCTCGCGGCCGACCATCATGCGGATGATGTCGTCGCGGGTGACGTCGGTGGACGTATGCGTGCCGATATATTTTCCGTCACGGAACACCGAGAATTCATCGGCGATCTCGAACAGCTCGTTCATTTTGTGGGTGATGTAGACGATGCCGATGCCCTGCGCGCGCAGATCGCGTATGATCTCGAAGAGATGCGCCACTTCGCGTTCGGTCAGCGCCGACGTCGGCTCATCCATGATCAGCACGTCGGAATTATAGGATACCGCCTTGGCGATCTCGACCATCTGGCGGTTGGCGACCGAAAGCTCGCGCACCTGAATTTCCGGATCGATGGTGATGTTCAGGCGGCGAAAGAGCTCGTCGGTCTTCCTGTTCATCTCGGCATGGTCGACGAAGCCCAAGCGGTTCTTCGGCTCGCGACGGATCCAGATATTCTCGGCAACGGTCATGAACGGCATCAGGTTGAGCTCCTGATGGATCATCGCAATGCCGTTTTCCAGCGCATCCAGCGGAGACTTCAGACGAATCTCGACGCCCTTCAGGCGCACTTCGCCCTGATCCGGAATATAGATGCCGGCTAGAATTTTCATCAGCGTCGACTTGCCGGCGCCGTTTTCGCCCATCAGCGCATGCACGGTGCCGCGCTTCAGACGGAAGGAAACATCATCGAGGGCCAGCACGCCCGGAAATTCCTTGCGGATACCTTCGGCACTCAGCAGATAGGCGGCATTGGGGACCGCGCCGCTGGCGCGCACCGCAGCCATGGTGGATGGGCTCACAACCATCTTTTCCCTCCCGGGAGCTGTCGGAATTTGGGGATGCGGGCTGTTGCGCCCGCATCCGTCGCTAACAGCGCTCTGTTAGTTCTTCTTGACGAAGTCCTTGACGTTCTGGGGCGTCACGAGCTGGAAGGGAATATAGACCTTCTTGTCGACCTTATCACCCTTGGCAAGCTTCAGCGCGGCATCGACCGCACCCTTGCCCTGACCGGCTGCGTCCTGGAAAACGGTGACGTCGAGGTCGCCGGCCTGCATGGCCGCCAAGGCGTCCTGCGTGGCGTCGACACCGCCGATGACAACCTTATCCATCGACTTTCCGGCTGCCTTCAGCGCCTGAATGGCACCGATCGCCATTTCGTCATTGTTGGAAATGACGGCATCGAATTCCAAACCGCTGGAGAGCCAGTTGGTCATCAGGTCGGAGCCCTGGGTACGCTGCCAGTTGGCAGTCTGTTCCTGAACGATCTGGATGCCCTTGCATTCGTCGGTGGCGAGAACGTCATGCACGTCCTTGGTACGCATGCGGGCTGCCTGGTTCGACAGTTCGCCCATCATGACGACGGCCTTGCCCTTGCCCTTCAGCAGGCGGCAAACTTCCTTGGCTTCCAGCGTGCCGGATTCCTGCTCGTTGGAAGCGACGAAAGCCTGTTTATCCGGCAGGCTGTCGACGTTTGCCGGTTCGCGGTTGACGTAGATCAGCGGAATTTTCGCATCAGCAGCGAGCTTCGACATGGCAGCCGTGGCATCCGTGTCGACCGGGTTTACGATGATGGCATCGACCTTACTGGCGATGAAATTCTGGATCTGGCTCTGCTGCTTGGCGACGTCGTTCTGGGCGTCTTCGACCTGCAGCGTCACACCCTTCATCGTCTTGGCATAGTCCTGCATGCCGTTGCGCAGAACGGTCAGGAAGTTGTCGTCGAACAGCGCCATCGACACGCCGATGTTTTCGGCATGGGCCGCAGTCGACAGCAGAAGCGCCATCGCGGAGCCCAGAATGAGTTTTCTCATGATTTTTCCTCCCAATTGCGGTGTCCGGCCACACCCCTCCTGAACGCCGGAGCCCTCGGTTTCGACCGCAGGGCCAACAATCCCGAGCTGCCATCTCCCATAACGGCACCTCAAAAAACGGAACAAACAAACCGTAAAATCCCATCTTCGGAATATTTATTCCATTTTTCCGTAAAAACGTCAACACTATTTTGTAGCCGCGCCGACGGAACCGGCGATCGACGCGCGATAGGGAATTTTTGGCCCAAAAAGGCTGTAAAAGCTGACGATCGAGCTTACATGTGGGCCGCTCACCCTGATGGAACGGACATTCCATCGACACTCGAATGACGTAAAATACCGTCGACCTCAGGCCGAAGCCACCGACTGACAATGGAGAACCAGCATGCCCTCGATGTACCGCTTCTCAGTCCCCGTCTTTCAACGCGGCCTCGCGAATCTTGCGACCTATCTCGACGCGATCGAGGCCTATGCGGCGGAAAACGGCACCGATCCGAACGAACTTGTCGGCGCACGCCTCATTGACGACATGCTGCCGCTCTCCGGCCAATTTCAACGCGCCACCGACAGCGCCAAACTCGCTATCGCCCGGCTGACGGGCATTGACGCGCCGCGCTTCGAAGACAACGAAACCACCGTTGCAGAGCTGCGCGAACGCGTGAAGAAGACGGAGGATTTCCTGGCGACGATCACGCCGGAGACGATGCAAGGCACCGAGAGCCGCGAAGTGACGATCGCGCCCGGCGGAAACAAGATCGTGTTCAGCGGCGAGGATTATCTCGCAAGCTTCGCTCTGCCGAACTTCTTCTTCCACGTCACCACGGTGCACGACATTCTGCGCAGCCGCGGGCTGCCGGTCGGCAAGATGACCTATCTCGGCCCGTTTGCCCGATAGCCTGCTATTTAAGCTGGATCAGGGCCGGCGCGATACCGGCCCTTTTTCCGTCAGTTCGGTATAGGCGAGTGTCTGATCGAGATGCTCGGCCCTCAGCGACAGCAGCTTTTCGGCACAGGCAAGCCGAGTTGCCGCATAATCCGGGTCATCGGCGAGATTGGAGAGCTCCATCGGATCATTCGCTAGGTCGAACAGCAAGGGCGGCAGGCCGGTGAAGTGGACGTATTTGAAACGCTCGTCCCTGATGACGGCGAGATTGCAGGCATTCGACCTGAGGCCGAGATGCCGTTCCGCCTCGCCGTTAGCGATATCGCGGAAATCGAACTCCCAGAAGGCCGCATCGCGCCACCGCTCCGGCTCCGCGCCCTCCATAAAGGGCAGAAGCGTCTCACCGTCGAGATGATTGTCGGGCACGAGACCCAGGCGATCGCAAAGCGTCGGGAAAATATCGGCGGCGCTGGTGAAACGCTCCACCTGCCGGCCGGTACCGCCAGGCTGCCCGGGATCGCGGATGACCAGCGGGATATGATAGCTGCCATCGAAAAAGCCGCCCTTACCCAGCATCCAGTGATCACCCATCATTTCCGCGTGGTCTGACGTGAAGACGATCAGCGTATCGTCCCAGGCATCCGCATCCCTCAGCGCCTGCCAGATCCGCCCGAGCTGCGCATCCACTTCGGCGATCATGCCGTAGTAGGTGGCGCGGATCGCTGAGAGATCCTCAGCCGTCCAGTCGCTCGCAGGCCCCTCGCCGCCATGGATGAAGCCGCCCTTGCCGATCAGCGGGATGGCGAAGGCGAGAAAGGGATGTGCCGCCAACTCTGCCTGGCGGTCGGCAGCGCGCGCAAAAGCCGGTCCGTCGCTTGCGGCAAACATGCGGTTATAGGGTTCAGGCACCGAAAACGGCGGATGCGGCCTGAGGAACGAGACATGCGCGAACCAGGGCTCGTCCTGTTCGCCGAGCCAGCGAATGAATTCGCCGGCGAGAAAAGCCGTCTGCGTCTCATCCTTGGAGTAAGCCGGCGCGGCATTGGAGATGTCACCTGGCTTCACGCCGACGGGGATGTGGATATCACGGCTCGTCGCCCCCTCATGCCCCTTCGAGCGCAGCCATGAAAGCCATTGCTTTTCATGCTCCGGCAGAAGCTGGCGCACGCTGAAACCGGGAAGTACGCCCTCATAGGTCGTCAGATGCGGATCGTTGGGGTCCATGCCACGCGGATCCGGCGCCGTATCGGTATAGCCGAACAAGGTCGGATCATAGCCGGCGCGGCGGGCGGCAAGCGCCAGGTTGTCGAAACGCACATCCAGCGGCGAACCATTGCGGCAGACGCGATGGTTCATCTGATAAAGGCCGGTATAAAGCGTCGCCCGCGCCGGCGAGCAGGGTGCTGCTCCGGCGAAATGCCGGCGGAACAACACACCGTCGCGCGCCAGAGCGTCGATATTGGGCGTCTTCACGCAGGGGTGACCGACGGCGGAGAGACAATCGCCCCGCCATTGATCAGCCGATATCAGCAATACATTCGGGCGCTCGCTCGAAGCCCGACGCTTAATGCTGATTGGATTTGGCATGCCAATTCCAGGCGGATTCGATGATCCGCGACAGATCATATTTCGGCGACCAGCCGAGAACGTCGCGGGCCTTGTCGTTATTGGCTACCAGCGTGGTCGAATCGCCCTCGCGGCGGCCGACATATTCGACGGGGAAAGGCCGGTTCGATACTGTCTCGATCGTCGACAGCAACTCCTTGACCGTCGTGCCCGTACCGGTGCCGAGATTGAGCGCGACCGATTCGCCGCCCCGCAGCAGATATTCCACCGCCCGGACATGCGCATCCGCCAGGTCTAGGACGTGGATATAGTCGCGCACGCAGGTGCCGTCGCGCGTATCATAGTCGCTGCCGAACACCTTGAAGCCCTGACGGCGCCCAAGCGCCGCATCGATCGCCAACGGGATGGCATGGGTCTCCGGCGTATGCCACTCGCCGATGCGCCCTTCGAAATCGGCGCCGGCCGCATTGAAATAGCGCAGCACCACGGAGCGCAGACCCTTGTATTGGTCATAATCGGCAAGCGCCTGCTCGACGATATATTTGGTACGGCCATAGGGATTAATCGGCACCTGCCGGTGGCTCTCATCCAGCGGGACGCTCTGCGGCAGGCCATAGGTCGCGCAGGTGGATGAAAATACGAAAGCCCCGATGCCGGCCGCCTGCGCCGCCGACAGCAGCGTCAGCGTGCCAATGACATTGTTCTCATAGAACGAGACAGGATCCTTGACCGACTCGCCGACCTCGATCAGCGCCGCGAAATGCAGGATGGCGGCCGGCTTGTATTTCGCCAGAACTTCATCGAGCCGCGCCCGGTCCCGGATATCGCCCTCTTCCGCCGGACCCCATTTGACGAATTCGCGATGACCGTTGGAAAAATTGTCGTAGACGACGGGCTGAAACCCCTTATTCGCCAGATCCAGACACGTATGCGAGCCGATATAGCCGGCTCCCCCGACCACCAGAACCGTTTCTCCTGCCATGACCATCCCTTCTCAAAGACTGACTGCTCAAGCACGCAGCGTCGTGCTCGAATCCCCGCGTAGAGTTAGAGACCTGTAGATCAGTTGCAAGACCAGAAAAAGACGGGAGCTCTGCCAGCTCTAACGAAGAGCATCAGAATGGCCTATGCCGGCTTTGCCTGCGGCTTGCTTGCATGAAATAGGATTCCGACCAGCGCCATAACCGGCGGCACGAGGAAGCATTCCACGCCGGCGAACATGAAAAGCAGGGCCGCCGCGGCGCAGCCGCAGGCAAAACCGCCGACCGCAGCACCCATTCGGCCGAGTCTTGCCTTGATGGTGGCTTTCGCCTCTGGGGCGGTTCCTAGCAGAAGATCGGCGATATCGATCATGATCTGCGTCGTCGTGCCCCTCATCAAAGTCGTCGGCGGCGCGGAGGCAAGATGAATGCGGTGCAAGGCATTCTGGATAGCCATGGCTGAAACTAGCGTCATTCCGGTGAGGATCGCCTGCCACCCATCGCCGCTGGCGAAGGGGCCGAAGCTGATGGCAAAGATGGCCGCAAGCACGAGCAGCAGGAATTTCAACGTCAGGATTATCCGCAACACCGGCAATTTGCGCCGCGATAGATCACCGCCCAACAGATGGGCGAGAATGACGACGATGCAGAAGACCGGCAGCGCCAGCAGCTTGGCAATCGCACCCGAAGTTCCCAGTACCATGGAAGCGCCGAAGGTAACGAAATTGCCGGTGACGTGGGCGGTGAACAGACCGTGCAGGGCAAGGAACCCGGCAGTGTCGACATAGCCGCCGTTGATGCTGAGAAGGGTCGGCAGGCTCGGCTTCATCGGCTCCTCGCTCATTTCGATCGGCTCCGACCTTATCGCGCCATATAGCCGCCGATGTCGAGACGTTTGCGCGTCTGCCGATCAAAGCACCGTATTTCTTGCCAATCGGCAGGCCCGTAACACGTTGCAGACCGAGGTTGTGTGCCCTTGCCTAGTTGGGTTGTGCTTTGCTAGCTTTCGGTTCAGAGGGTGGGGCATCGGTTCATGATTTTTGCAGTTTTATGGCATCTTGTACGTGGCGCCGCTAACGCTTGTCGGCTTGGAGCCATAGCGGGATCGGCACTCTTGGGGCTGGCGACTGTTGCTGCGGCCCAGGTGCCCGGCGCACCCATGCAATTCATGCTCGTTCATGCCGATCCCAGCTCCGGCAACTGTCGGCCCGAGGGCTGCGTGGACTGGATCGCGGCGGAAGGCATGATCGATGCGAGATCTCCTGGCGATCTGCGCAAGCTCCTCACTAGCATCGGTGACCGGAAACTGCCCATCGTCGTCAATTCGCCCGGCGGAAATGTAGCGGCTGCCATGGAAATGGGTGAGATCATCCGGAAGCGCGGCCTGTCTGTGGCCGTGGGCGGTACAAGGCTCCAGTCATGTCCAAGCGGCCAGCCGCTCTGTGGCGATGGCTGGCGGGCCGGCGCGAAGGGCGTGGTTTATTCCGCCGGCGCCGAATGTCTTTCGGCCTGCCCTTTCGTGCTGGCAGCCGGGGTTAGACGCGTCACCAGTCCCTTCAGCATCGTGGGTGTCCATCAGGTCAGGACAACCTTTGATCAGGAGCGGATAATCTATCGGGAGAAATATCAGGTCGTTAACGGCAAGAAGCACATCATCAGTCGCCAGGAGGTCAGTCGCAAATTTGTCGGACTGTACGATAGCACGAAGCTGTCGAAATCGCTGCGATCGAAGATTCTCACCTATTTCAAGGAAATGGGCGTCGATCGGTCGATCCTCGATATGGCGATGAGTGCCGCGCCAAGTTCGATACGGCTCATTACGCCGGATGAAGCAATGAAAATCGGCCTACTGACCGATAAGGTTTCCGCCGACGACTTAGTCAAGGCTGGCGCTTGCGCAGTCGGTCAGCCATTTTCGGCCTGCGTCGCGCCCATATCCACGGATTCAACGGCTCTTCTTGCCAATCCGCCCTTTGCGGATTGGCAACTTAGCCCCGTGCAGGATTTCCTTCCATCCTTTGCAACACCGAACAGCCAGACACAACAAAGTAGCGGCTGCGTCCGGGAGCCAAAGGACTATACGCCACGTTCGGCCTCAAGATCGGCGATTTCGTCGGAGATTTCCGTGATGCGTTGCCGGAGCTCCGCCTCGGTGCCGTCGTCAACCTCTCCCTCGCCGAAACAATAGCGTGCTATATGTAGCTCGAGCTTGGACTCCAGCTCCGAGCGCCTGGCGTATAAATGGGCAAGATATGTGTTACGCATTGCGAACCACGCATTCCGAGAAATATGTCTCTGAATACTAAAATAGGTACGCTGCGAAGGGTTTCGATAGGGAGCGCCGCGACCTTTTGGCCTGCCGCGGCGATTTGAGAATGAACCGCCGGCGCTTATTTGCGCACGGGGATCATCCGGACAAGCACGCGATCCCGAAGCACGTAATGGTGCCCAAGGGCGGCGGCGGCGTGAATTCCCGCAACGGCGATGATTGCCCAGGCGGTGTAGTCATGCAGTTCACCCATCACATGCCGTGTCGGCTGATCGAGGACGATCAAGGGCGGCACCGAGAACAGGCCGAAGAAGCTCGGTTCGTTGCCCGAGGCCCAGATCATCAGGAAGCCATAGGACACCTGCGAAATCATCAGTGCATAGAGAGCAAGGTGGGCAAGCGTCGCCACCGCATGCTGAAGCCCGGAGACCGCCGGGGCCGTGCGCCGGTGGGTCGCAATGCGCCAGACGATGCGCAGGATTAGGACGGCCGCAAGCAGAATGCCGAGCGAGATATGCACGAAGATCAGATCCCCGCGAAGCGGCGTCCCACGGGCAACGAAGCTTCGCGCCTCGGCCAATGTGAACATGGTCAGCACCAGAAGAGCCGTCAGCCAGTGGAACGTGATGGTGACATGGTCGTAGCGAGCTGCCCGCGCATCCGCGGCAGCCATATTGAAATTACTCATGATTTGCGATCTCCTTGGGAGGAACAAGCAGCAAACACGTGAGGTTTCCTTTTTATTCGGCTGCCTTAAGAAGACAGGCGGCTTGCAACGGCGCCCGCCGATGCCTCTCTTGCAAAGCCTCCGCCCGATCGTCACATTGATCTGACTTGCGCCTGAATTGACGTCTCCCAACAAAGATTTGCGCTGACACGCCGCTTGGGTTTGGGCTAATTCAGGTCGATTATTCGAGGTGGATTGTGTTGAGCGAAAAAATTGCCGTCATTGGCCTGGGTTACGTCGGATTGCCTGTTGCGATCGCGCTCGCCGGAAAATTTTCCGACGTGGTCGGCTTCGATATCAAGCCATCCCGAATTGCCGCCCTGAAAGCCGGGGAAGACGACACGCGCGAGGTTTCGCCGGCCCGCCTGAAGGAAAGTGGCCTTCGCATCAGCAGCGACATTCATGACCTGCAGGACCGCGACATCTTCATCGTAGCCGTTCCGACGCCGATCGACCGCAATCGGCAGCCGGACCTGCGGCCAATGATTGCCGCCTCGCGCACCGTCGGCCTGGCTTTGAAGAAGGGCGGCATCGTCGTCTATGAATCGACGGTCTATCCCGGCGTGACGGAAGAGGTCTGCGGCCCCGTGCTTGCCGAGGTCTCGGGCTTGCGCCAGGGCGAGGATTTTCACGTCGGCTATTCACCGGAGCGGATCAACCCCGGCGACAAGGAACACACGTTCGAACGCATCGTGAAGGTGGTCGCCGGCGACAATGAGGAAACGCTGGAAAGGATCGCCGCCGTCTATGGCGCCGTGGTCGAGGCCGGCATTCACCGCGCGCCTAGCATCAGGGTGGCGGAGGCCGCCAAGGTGATCGAAAACACCCAGCGCGACCTCAACATCGCCTTGATGAACGAGCTGTCGATCATCTTCGAGAAGATGGATATCCGCACCGCCGACGTGCTGAAGGCGGCCAGGACCAAATGGAATTTCCTGCCCTTCACGCCCGGCCTGGTCGGCGGCCACTGCATCGGTGTCGATCCCTATTACCTCACCGCCAAGGCCGAGGAACTCGGCTATCATCCAGAAGTCATCCTCTCCGGCCGCCGTATCAATGATGGCATGGGCGCCTTCATCGCTCAGAAACTCATCAAGATGCTGGTAGCGGCGCAAAAGCCGATCAACGGTGCCCGGATCGGCATCTTCGGCCTGACCTTCAAGGAAAACGTGCCTGATCTGCGCAACAGCCGCGTGCCCGACATCATCCGCGAACTGCACCAATTCGGCCTTGAGCCGCTGGTGCACGACCCCATGGCCAGCCATCACGAGGCGGAAGAGGAATATGGTGTGCGGCTGGCGGCGCTCGATGATTTCGGCAAGCTCGACGCCCTCGTGCTTGCCGTGCCGCACAAATCCTACCTGAGCGACGGTGCGGCGCAGATCCTGAATCTGTTGGGCGAGAACGGCGTGGTCGTCGACGTGAAGGCTGCCCTTGAGCAGAACAACCCTCTGCTCAACGGCCACGCCGTCTGGAGCCTGTGAACGACAGTCAGTGATCCCTCTCGGCTGCGGCGACTGTCTGCCGCAGGCCGTCATCGACCGAATAGGGGGGCGACCATCCAGTAATCGCGATCGTCTCGCCGATATCGACCTGCAACGAACCGAGAAGGCGTTGCGCCGACGCACGCCGCCCGAGCAGCGCCGCAAGCCCTTCCAACAGGCGCGGCGGTACGGGCAGCAGGAAAGCTCTGCGCCCCATTGCCAAGGCGAGTTTGCCTATCAGCTCGCCGATGGAAAGATCCGCGCCATCGCTAATCAGGAACACGCGATTTCCCACATCGGCATGGCTGATGCAAAGCAGGATGAACTCAACGAGATTGCCGACGAACACTAGGGATCTCCGGTTTGCGACCAGGCCGAAAGGCCAAGGCAACGGCCGCTTGGCCCATTTCATCAAGCTCGCGAAATTCGCCTTCACCCCAGGCCCATAGACGAGCGGCGGGCGGATGATGACGACATCCATGTTCGTCTCCTTGCCGATGGCAAGGAGCGCCTCCTCCGCCTCCCACTTCGACTGCCCGTAGGGGTCTTCCGGATGCGGCGTATCGGACGCGGTAAACGGCTTGCCGGGCGCGGTCGCCTCACCATTGACCTTGATCGAACTCAGGAAGATGAAGCGCTTTACGCCGGCCTGCGCCGCCTGCCGCGCCAAATTGACCGTAGCGTCGACATTGGCTGTGCGAAAGGCGGCAAGCGGGTCGGCGGCGGTGTCGTTCATGACATGGACCCGCGCCGCCAGATGCACGACCGTTTCGACGTCGACGAGCGCATTGGTCCAATCCGTCCCGCCATCGATCGTTCCCAGCGCCAGAAATCCCGGCCTCGGGGTACGGCTGACCGGTCGATAGGCCATCTGTCGCCGCGAAAGCTCGGCGCAAAGCGCCTGCCCGACAAAACCCGTCGCGCCCGTCACCAGGATCATGCCTCTGCTACCCCTCGTTCTGCCCGGTTTTCACTCCCGCCATGCTTTGCACATTCCCTTTGCAGGGAACAAGCCCGGCAAAATTCGTGATGAGGGCGATTGTGAACAAGTCCGTGATATGAGATGCACTCCGCAGAAAGCCCTTATCGGCGCAATTGAGACACGAGCACCGGCAGAACCAACGGAAACGATGCCCTATACCATTGCCAAGCGCCTTTTCGATTTCCTGGCCGCCCTCGGCGCAGCCGTGGTCTTTTCCATCCCGATCCTGATCGTCGCCATCGCCGTCCGGCTGACCTCCCGCGGCCCCGTACTCTACTGGTCGGACCGTGTCGGCCGTGAAAACAGGATTTTTCGCATGCCGAAATTTCGCAGCATGCGGACCGACACCCCGGCGGTTGCCACCCATCTGCTGAAGGACGCCAACGCCTATCTGACGCCGATCGGTTCCTTCCTGCGCAAATCCAGCCTGGATGAACTGCCGCAGCTCTGGTGCATCCTGAAGGGCGAGATGAGCATCGTCGGCCCTCGCCCGGCCCTCTTCAACCAGCATGACCTGATTGCGCTGCGTACCGAGCGCGGCGTCGACGCCCTACCGCCGGGCCTAACCGGCTGGGCGCAGGTCAACGGCCGCGACGAACTGCCGATCCCGCAGAAAGTGGCTTTGGACGAAGACTATCTGCGCCGGCGCTCGTTTCTTTTCGATCTGAAGATCATCGTCCTGACGGTGCTGAAAGTTCTGCGCAGTGATGGAGTGACGCATTAACGGGACGGCGATATCAAAGGTTTTGATATCATAAACAGAGCACGCAAAATGCCGGTCACCAAAATGCCGTATTCCTGCCCGCTTGCGACCTTACTGGCAACGGACACCGGCTGCTAGCTGAAATAGGAACAAAGGCGGACGCACTATTGGCACAGTTGCAGACGAATAAACCACCCGTCGATCTCGCGTCCGGAAACAATGCCGGCGAACTGGTGCCCGTCGTCCTGCCGCAGCGCCTGATCATCCTGGGCAGCTTGCTGTGGCTGGTGATCATTTCGCCGCTATTCATCGAAAGCGCCGCCTATCGGTATGTCGCTCCGTTCCTCGCGCTCATCGCCCTCCACTACTACCGGAAGGCGCTGGTGCGCCCAAGCACCAACTGGCTTGGTTGGCTGTGCATGGGTTGGGGCGCCTACGTGCTCATCCGCTTTGTCGCCATCTTCCTCATGACCCCTGAGCATTCGATCGGCGCGTCCGACTGGCTCTATGCCTATCCGTTCTTTTTTCCGATCCTTGGCGTCGCCTTCTTGCTCTACGAACCGGTGCTGGAAAAAATCATCGCCGCAGTTTTTGCCGTCGTGCTGATCATGTTGATCGCGACGCAGCACTTCCGCGACGTCTTTGCCGGCGAAACGGTGCGCCCGCTGATCATGAACAATCAGATTCACGGCGCGGTCGCCTGCGGCCTGATCCTGATCCTCACCGCTTTCTGGCTGCTGCATTATCTGACGGACAAATCCAGCAGTCGTTTGATCGCCCGCTTCGCCTACATCGTCTCGCCGTTGATTGCCATTCTCTGTCTGATCGCCATCTACGGCGCCAAGTCGAAGGGCGTCTGGCTGGCGCTTGCCGCCACACTGCCGGTGCTGGGATTGGTGACCTTGACCTATCTACGCTTGAAAACCGGCCTTATCGTCGTCGCCTGCACCGCGGTGCTTCTGCTGGCCGGCGCCTATGCGGTGCGGCACAATATCGAAAAGACCGCCGGCCCGACGGTGTCTTCCACCATCGAGATGATCGACAACATCACCAAGAGCCAAAATCTCGGTGACGCCGTGTCGAGCACGATCACCTCCGATACCACGCCCTTTGCCATGGACGCACGGCTGCAGCTCTGGTCGAACGGCTGGGAGCTGTTCTCCTCCGCGCCAATCTTCGGCTGGGGCGGCCAATGGGTGGAACGCTGGAAGCACACGCGCTATGCCAACGTCCAATACACGCTGCTGCACAACGGCTATCTCGAGATGCTGGTGCGGCACGGCTTGTTCGGCGGCCTTGTCATGACGGTCATTCTCACTGGGCTCATCGTCAATGTCTGGCGTGCCCGTAAGGCGGGCCTCATACCGCGCACCGCCTGGCATGCCTATGCCGTCAGCCTATTCTTCTTTTCATTGACGCTGCTCAGCAACTCCAACAACCGCCTCGCGATCGGCGAAAGCTTTGCGTTGACCAGCTCCGCCTTCGCCTGTTGGTGCAGCATCCGCTTGAGCGGGGGACGCCTGCTGATACCGGCGAAAAAACAACAGGCAGAGGCTGTCAGCGCTTGATCATGAGCGGGTCGGCGCGGCAACCCTCGGTCGCCGAGCCCCTTCAGCGCTTTCTTTCCATTGAGCCGGAAGACGTTTGACCGTGCAGTCTTTTGTAGAGCGCTGCATAGGCATTCCCCATCCGCTCTGCGGTAAAGCATTCTTCATATCGCAGGCGAGCCCCTGCGCCCAGGGACGCCGCCGCTTCAGCATCGTTCACAAGACGCTTCATCGCCTCCGCAAGCGCCGGCGGATCGTCGGGGCGCACGACATAGCCCGTTTTGCCGTTTTGGTTGACGAAACTGGTGCCCGTGCCGATTTCACAGGAAATCATCGGCTTGCCGAACATCGCGGCTTCGACGAGCGAAAGGCCGAATGCTTCCGAGCGGAGGTTGGAAGGGAATGCGACCCCGGTGCATAGTTCGAGAAGAGCGGTCTTATCGGCATCCGGCAGCGCACCCAAAAAGAAGACGTTTTTGAGATTGTTCTGCTGCGCATAGGCCTTCAAGGACGCCTCCATCGGACCTTCGCCGACGATGACGATATCGCTGGCTGTCTGTCGCGCCGCCTCAAGAAGGATGTGAACGCCCTTGTAGTAGCGTAGCACGCCGACGAAGAGGAAAAACGGCTTGGGAAACCGCGTGCGCCAACGCGCTTTATCCTCTTCACTCGCCTTGGGATAATCCGCCTCATCCAGACCGAGCGGGATGACGGCGGTCTTATCCTTGTAGCGCTGCAGGACTTCGCTCGTCGCCAGATAGTTCGGGGATGTCGCAACGATACTGTCAACGCTCGCGAGAAAGCGATGCATGACAGGCCCATAGAGTTTCAGCAGGAACTTCTGCTTCACGATGTCGGAATGGTAGGTTACGACCGTCGGCTTGCCGGGCGGGATGGCAAGATGGACGATGTCCATCATCGGCCACGGAAAATGATAGTGGACAATGTCGGCCTTCCGGCTCAGCTCTCGAAAACGCCCAAATGCCTCGCGCGAAAAGCCGGTGGAGGCGAATTCAAGATCAAGCTTCGCCTTGTGAGCCATATGGCCATCGAATTCGACGGCGTTTTTCTCCGGCGTTTTGCTGAGCGAGAGGACTTCGGACTGTATATCGTGTCCTGCGACGCCCTTGACGATCGCATGGATTGTCCGCTCGACCCCGCCGAACGTATCCGGCCAATATGTTTTGAAAAAATGTAGAACGCGCATGTCCCTCCTGTAGCGAGAGAAGCTGCGCAGGTCCATAACCGGTATCGCGCGAAGATCCGGATGTCAGATCATTCCTTCATACCGCAGCCAATCCATCATCTTCGGCAGCCTCGCGAACCGCGCGGGACGGCGAGATCAATCGAATATCTCGGCATCCGCCAACAGAGGCTGCCGCTGATCCTTACCGGAAAGCGTCAGATCGTCGATGGCGGTTTTCCAATCGATCGCAAGCGTTGGATCGTCCCAACGAATCCCGCGATCGCTCTCCGGAGCATAATAATCAGTGGTCTTGTAAAGGAATTCGACGCGGTCGCTCAAGGTCAGGAACCCGTGCGCAAACCCTTCCGGAATCCAAAGCTGGCGCTTGTTCTCCTCCGACAGAAGCACACCGACCCACTGGCCGAAGGTCGGGGAAGACCGTCTGATGTCGACGGCGACATCGTACACCTCTCCGATGACCACCCGGACGAGCTTGGCCTGAGCGCGTGGCGGCAACTGATAATGCAGGCCGCGCAGGACACCTTTCCCGGACCGGCTGTGATTGTCCTGCACGAATGTCGGGCTTAGTCCGGTCGCTGCTTCGAATTTTACCTGGCTGAAGCTCTCAAAGAAAAAACCGCGATCGTCGGCAAACACCGTGGGTTCGATGATCTTGACGTCCGGTATGGCGGTATCGATGGCTTTCATCTGTCTTTCCTGCTTCACTCAGCCCGCATTGGCGCGGCCGGCAGCGCGCGGCATCACCAAGCGCGTTGTTAAAATACCCGTTCCCGCAGCATCCCGAGAAGATACTGCCCATAAGCATTTTTCTTCAGCGGATCGGCCAGGGCCTCGACCTGGGAAGCGTCGATCCAGCGGCTCCGATAGGCGATTTCCTCGGGGCAGGCTACCTTCAGGCCCTGCCGGCTTTCGATGGTGGCGATGTAATGGCTCGCCTCCAGCATCGATTCATGCGTGCCGGTGTCGAGCCAGGCATAGCCACGGCCCATCGTCTGGACGTCGAGCTGCCCTGCCCTGAGGTAATGCGCGTTGACATCGGTTATTTCCAATTCGCCGCGCGGCGAGGGACGTATGGACTTCGCCACATTGACGACATCGGCGTCGTAGAAATAGAGCCCGGTGACGGCATAGTGGCTCTTGGGGACTTTTGGCTTTTCTTCGAGGCTGATCGCACGCCCCTGCGAATCGAACTCGACCACGCCGTAACGCTGCGGATCCTGCACGTGGTAGGCAAAAACGGTGGCGCCGCCCTGCTTGTCGTTTGCTTGATGAAGAAGCTTGGTGAAATCGTGCCCGTAGAAGATGTTGTCTCCCAGCACCAGGGCGGACGGAGCACCATCGAGAAACGCCTCCCCGATGAGAAACGCCTGGGCAAGACCATCCGGGCTCGGCTGAACCGCATAGTCGAGCTTGATGCCCCACTGGCTTCCGTCTCTCAGCAACTGTTCGAAACGAGGCGTATCCTGTGGGGTCGAAATGATCAGGATTTCGCGAATGCCGGCCAACATTAAAGTCGTCAGCGGATAGTAGATCATCGGCTTGTCGTAGATCGGCAGGAGCTGCTTGCTGACGGCAAGGGTGGCGGGGTACAGGCGAGTTCCGGATCCGCCGGCGAGTATGATGCCTTTACGTGCTTTATTCATTGGAAAAACGTCTCGTATCGAATTCGTCTTACAGCCAATCAACTCATTGATTACAAATTATAATTATGGAAATTTTCGCCTTCAATTGATGGCCCGCGCAAGCCTTTCAATCACGTCATTCACACCTTCCTGCCACGCGGGAAGACGCAAGTCGAAACAATCCGTCAATTTCGCGCAGTCCAGTCTGGAATTTTGTGGCCGCTTCGCCGGCGTCGGATATTCGGCGGTCGAAATCGGCTTGAGAGCATCGAGCGTCAGAGCAAGATTGACGTTTTTCGCCGAAGCTTCGCGGACGATATGCGTGGCATAGCCATGCCATGACGTATTGCCCCCGGCGCTCAGGTGATAGGTGCCTGACACATCAGGTGCATTCGGGCCACTGACGACTTCGATGATCCTGCGCGTGACATCCGCAATCAGCGCCGCCGAAGTCGGTGCACCGACTTGGTCGGCAACGACATTCAGAGCGCTGCGCTCCTGCGCCAGCCGCAGGATGGTCTTGAGGAAGTTGTTGCCGTGATGCCCGTAAACCCAGCTTGTCCGCAGGATGACATGATTTGCGCCGGCGGAGCGCACCGCCTCTTCGCCCAGCCACTTGCTTTCACCATAGACCGACTGCGGATTGACCGGGTCGCTCTCCGCATAGGGATCGGCTTTCATCCCGTCGAAGACGTAGTCCGTCGAATAGTGCAGGAGATAGGCGCCGTTATCGGCAGCCCAGCGCGCCAGCACGCCGGGCGCTGCGGCATTGACCGCCATCGCCTGCTCCCTTTCGCTCTCGGCGCGATCGACGGCCGTATAGGCGGCGGGATTGACGATGATAGCCGGCTTATATTTCTTGAGCACGGAGAGGATGCTCGCTTCATCGGCCAAATCCATCTCGGCACGCGTCGCGGCAATTATTTGGCCCAACGACGCCAGAGAACGCTGCAATTCGAAGCCGACCTGACCATTGGCGCCGGTGATCAGAAGCGCGCTCACGCCTGAACCTCATACTGCTTGCCGACCCATTCGCGGTAAGCGCCGCTGGTGACGTTCCCCACCCAATCCTGATTAGCGAGATACCATTCGATCGTCTTGCGAATGCCGGTCTCGAAGGTCTCTTCGGGCTTCCAGCCCAATTCGCGTTCGAGCTTGCGGGCATCGATCGCATAGCGGCGATCGTGACCGGGCCGGTCCTTCACGAAAGCAATCTGGTCCTTATAGCGACCGCCGCCAGACTTGGGCCGCAACTCGTCGAGAATACTGCAGATCGTATGCACGACGTCGAGATTGGGCTTCTCGTTCCAGCCGCCGACATTATAGGTCTCCCCGACCTTGCCGTATTGAAGCACCCGACGAATAGCGCTGCAGTGATCCCTGACATAGAGCCAATCGCGAATCTGCTGGCCATCGCCATAGATCGGAAGGCTCTTTCCCGCCAAGGCATTCAAGATCACCAGGGGAATCAGCTTCTCCGGAAAATGATAGGGACCGTAATTATTGCTGCAATTCGTCGTCAGAACCGGCAGGCCGTAAGTATGATGCCAGGCCCGCACCAGATGGTCGGACGCTGCCTTGCTCGCGGAATATGGGCTGTTCGGCTCGTATCGATTGAGCTCGTTGAACGGCGCATCGTCCTTCGAAAGCGTGCCATAGACCTCGTCGGTCGAGACATGCAGGAAGCGAAATGCCTGCTTCTCGTCATTCGGCAAGCCGTCCCAATAACCACGAACCGCCTCGAGCAAATTGAACGTCCCGACGACATTCGTCTGAATGAACTCGCCACGTCCATGAATGGAGCGATCGACATGACTTTCGGCGGCAAAGTTGATCATGGCGCGCGGCCTATGCGTGGCGAGCAGATCGCTCACCAACTCGCGATCACCAATGTCGCCGTGAACGAACACATGGCGATCGTCGCCGCTCAATTCTTTGAGCGTGCCCAAATTGCCGGCATAGGTCAGCTTGTCGAGATTGATCACCGTTTCATCGAACTGATCGAGCCAATCGAGAACGAAATTCCCGCCGATAAACCCGGCGCCACCAGAAACCAGTATCGTCATTTCGCTTTTAGTCTCACCTAAAACTTTTAAATACAACTTCTAATGTACGCCGCGGTCACCAGACCTATATTGCCAAGAAATATTGGCGATGGATGCCCGACTTGTACAACGTCCACAAACGTTTTTGGAAGCTCCCACTGCGAATTCGCTCACAGATTGTCTCGGTGTGTTGCGATTTCGCTCGCGGAAAGAGGCGATCGAGGCCGGCGATCAAAAAGTCGTATCGACGCCTTGCGGGCAGCCCGCTTGCGACATGCGTATGAACGCGGACAGTTTATGTCTGCGAACGAGGGCCTGTTGATTGGAAGCTTAGATTGGCTGGGAAACCTGGATTCGAACCAAGATTAACGGAGTCAGAGTCCGCTGTTCTACCATTGAACTATTTCCCAACAGCCGCCGGACGATGGACGCCCCCGCGGGGAAAGCAGCGCCTCTATAATGGAATTCGCCGCGGATGCAAACACTTTAACGCCAGCGAATGCGATTTTTTGGGCAAGAGACAAGATAGTCCCTGAATAGCGGCGTTTCCAGCCTATATCTAAAATCGGCTGGCCACCGACAACAGCAGCTACATCACCAGCGCAGCATGCGCTTGCCGATTACATATCCTACCGCTGTAACTGCGGCGATGGCGATCGGATACCAGAGCAAAACAAAGAGCGGGCTGTCGTCCGTGCAATTGGAGGCATAGAAGGTGGCGGCGATGCCGCTTGCTGCGAGCCCGGCGACCGCGCCGGCGAGACCCGGCTTTTCCGGCGCGCCTTGGCGCAGTGCGAAAAGGAAGCAGGCAAGCGGGCCGATCGACAGTAGCGGAATGAAGGTCAGGCAAAAGCGGGCATTGTGCCCGATCATCCGCGCGCCCCAGCTATCGGCCGGCATGACCATCATTTCGGCCAGCGCGGCAGCAGCCAACAATAGCGGGGCGGCAAAAAGCATCCAGCCCCAGGGGCGCAACGATACGCCGGGCCGGCCGATGCGGAAGACGACAGCACCGGCGGTGACGGCCAGCGCAATGGTGACGACGAATTTGAACAGGAAGCGGATCGTTTCCATGGCATTGCCGATATCGGGACGAAACCCGATCGCCATGAAAAAGATCGCGCCGCTGATGAGGATGCCACCGACGACCGCCAGCGTCAGCGCCTGCCCGATCCGCGCGCGGACCGGTGCATCCTGCGCAAGAAGATTGATGAGGTCATCGGTTTTCACTGGTCTCGCTCCGATATAAGGCGGCAAGCGCCTTCAATGCGCGATGCAGGGCGACGCGCACCGCACCCTCCGTCATCTTCAGCCGATCGGCCGTCTCGCGCACGCTTGTTCCCTCGACGGAAATCGAGCGTACGATGGTTCGCTGCGGATCCTTCAATTGCTCCAGCATGTGATCGACATCAAGGCGATCCAAGGCATCCGTCTGCTCTTCCGCCTCCAAAATATCGATGACATCATCGATCGGCACACTCATATGCCGCCCGCGCCGCCTCAAGCTGTCGATCAGCTTGTTGCGCACGATGGTCGATAGCCACGGTCCGATGGGACGGGAGATGTCCCACGTTCCGCGTTTGAGATGGATCGTCAGTAGCACTTCCTGGACCACGTCCTCGGCCTCGCTTGCCGGCGCGCCGAACTGATCGCAACGTCGGCGCGCCATGGCGCGCAAATGCGGAGTGACAGTGGACAGGAAGCGATGATAGGCCTGCGCATCGCCGTCTATGGCTGCCCGCATCCAGACTGCCCATTCCTCTTCGCGCGCCGAATAATTCATTCGACATCTCCTACGCGCGACTCCACGATTTTGTTACTGGCAATGGTCATTCTTTTGTAAAACCTTGCCTGAAGCGGATTTCAGCCAGTGATTCGACCGTTATGAGACATGAAAGAGTGCAGCTTGGAAAGGCCGCTATCTGACGATCAGTCTAATAATGCCCCCTCGGCCATGGTATCTTCCCCGCTTACAGAACCAAAGCTCATCCCTGCTCCCGGTATACATACAAGGAATCGAGTAATAGACTGCTCTCGCAGGAATTTGGACAGCAATCAAAAATCACCACTAATGCTGTAATATACGCCGAGCGTTTCTATCGACGTCAGTGCAATGCAACGACGCTTTGTACGCTTGAGGGAGCCAGGATGATGAAAGACAGCGTCGTCACGGTGGCTATTGCCGGCATGCTGGCCTCCGCGGTCGCATCCCTTGTCGCTGCTCCCGCTACAGCAGCCGACAGCAAGGCCAAGGAAAAGTGCTACGGCGTTGCGCTCAAGGGTCAGAACGATTGCGCCACCGGCGCGGGCACCACCTGTGCCGGCACCTCGACAATCGACTACCAGCAGAATGCCTGGAAACTGGTTCCTGCCGGAACCTGCGAAACGATCCAGACGCCGAACGGCCATGGCACCTTGGCAGAGGGACCGGCGCCTATCTGAAAAAACCGCCCGAATGAACAGCGTCCGGGCAGAGCCCATGGACCATCATCTATCGCAGAACCGGCTCCCCATGGAATCGGCGGCGAGACGGTTTCGAAACGCCGAAGCCGACTTCCATCATCAGCCGCGGCTTTTGCGTCGGTATGGTGCCCATGTGGAAACCGAAGGGATCTTCGACGAAGCCGAAACCGGCCTTACCTGTCAACGTGACGGCGCTTTCCTCTCCGTAAAATCGAAGCACCTCCTCCGCCGGATGGCCGACGAGGAGCGTCAATTGATGCTTCATCCGCCGCCGTCTGTGGCTGCCCTTGACGAAGACATGCGGCCCGGTGCCTTCATCCACATCGACCAGATTGAAGAAGAACTTCAGCATTCGCCAGTCATCGAGGTCGAAATGATATTTGAACGAGGCACGGCTTAACTCGGCCTCGGAGGCCGATTTTGTCGGAAAACTCCACCAGATGCGGGTGGTTATCACCTGGGCCTGCCCGCCGAGATAATGTCGGGCGACGTCCCCGAGCAGCGGATCGCGCTGAACCGCCAGCACCGCGTCGCAATCGAGCGAACGTTCGAAAAAATGCCCGCTGAGGAGCGAGCGCCCGAATCGCGCCTCCGCATCCGTGTGTTCGGGCGCCACGAATTCCAGCTTCCTGTCGAAATTGCCGAAGCAGCCGGTGCTCCCGGCAAACTCGGCAATTTCCCGATGAATATTGTCGGGCAGTATCAGGCCGGGAAAAAGCCCGTCGGTTCGCAGCGCATTGACGACAGCATCGCACTCGACCCCCGTGAACATCGATGTGCCGGCCCCTGGACGCGCCACCGGCCGCCTGGTCGCGAACCAATGCATGCGCCGGAACGGCATCGTTCGCGCCAGCAGAAACATCGGCAACCAAGCCGGATTTTCCCGCACATCCGTCAAATAGGTGGGTATGCGAACAGCCATTCGCTTGAGACGACCGCCCTGCCGGGCGATGGACTCCAAGTCATCTGCCGGGGGATTGTGCATAAGTATCCTTTCCGCACGCGCATAAATCCATGCAACAGGCCGAGGCCTATTGAGAAATTCGTTGGAAGTTGGCCACTGTAAGGCGTTGCAAGACGCCTGCTGCACTGCGGCAAATAGAAACCCGCTCACCATGGTCAAGGGGCTCAAAACGCACATTTCTGCTTGTTTGACGAAAATTTGCGAGGCAATCGCCTTGCGATTTTACAAGCGATTTCAATGACTCACGGATCAGTTGTTAAATGTTGCTAATATATTTCTGGCGATGGGCGAATGGAGCATCATTCGCTGGGCCAACGCACTTGCAGCATAATTCATTTGCCATTGCTTAGGATAAGACCGCTAGGAGCATTTACAGTGAAGGAGTGGCCGGCCGAGACTGAGGCAGAACCGGGACAGTTTTGTCAAAGCCAATCGCGCCGCCAATCTACAGTCACAATCCTGTTCCGATCATCGGCTAGACGACCAGCAACTGCGAAAGAGGGCGACATGACAGAGACAGATCCGGCGGAAGGTATAGTCGATTTTGACGCGGGCGAAGGCGAAGCAGCGACCGTGGAGATGGACGACTATACGAAAAGCCTCGCGCAGGCGAAGGCCAAGTCGGTCAAGCTCGTCGACGCCATTACCGGCGCAACCCTCAAGAAGAAGGATGCGGTCCATTTCGATGACCTGCGCCCATCGCTTGCGGAATTCGTGCGCCAGAAACATCCGGGCATCCGCTCCGACGACTATATCAGCCGCAAGGCGATGGACGACTATCGCGCCCAATATATCGCCGAGCTGCTGACGGACGAGCGCGGCGAGCTTTCGAACCTGGAGGACGAAGTCGTCGAAAGCCTGAAGACGCACGACACCCTGGCCGAGAACATCGAAGAGGATTACGAGGATCATCGCTCCATCGGCGACCGAATGGCCGATATGGTCGCAGCCTTCGGCGGCAGTTGGACCTTCATCATCTCATTCTGCTTGTTCCTGACGGTGTGGATGGGCATCAACCTCGCCATGGGCGAAAGCAAAGCCTTCGACGCCTATCCCTTCATCCTGCTGAACCTGATCCTTTCGACCATCGCCGCCCTGCAGGCGCCGATCATCATGATGAGCCAGCGCCGGCAGGAAGCAAAGGACCGGTTGCGTGCCCTCAACGACTATAAGGTCAACCTGAAAGCCGAACTGGAAATCCGCCACCTGCACGAAAAAGTCGACCATCTGCTCAATCGCCAATGGGAGCGGCTGACCGAAATCCAGCAGATCCAGATCGAGATGATGCTGGAACAAGCCAAGGCGGCCACGCGCGCCCTGAAAGTCAGCAAGGCATCGAAAGTGAAGACCAATGCCTTGAAGAGCCTCTTCGGCGCCAAGCCCAAGCCCGAAGAGTCTGATGATTCACAGGAGTAGGGTCCGGCCGTCCGCTAGCGCATCGGCTCTACACAGGCATACACGTTGAGAGGCCGCCGTCGTCGCCCCGGCCTCCTCATTCAAACAGCAAATGCACCCGGTTTTCGAAATCCGGGCAATGCGAGCAAGGCTACGGGTGAACGACCACCCGCGCTTTTGCCGGCGCAGATTCGCTCGACGGTAAGCCGGCAGCCCGCCGGCAGCATAGTCGAACCCCGTCAGGACCGTATTTTTTAGTATAGACGCAACCGGTCGTGTCCGTGCGGCCCGGTAGCAACAAGGCACTTTCAGCGATCTCGGCTGCGGGTATTATCGACGACACACGTATAATGTTTTGCGCTGCGCCTGCGGCCGTAGCACCCCAAAATACGACGAGAAAACACACGAACGTTCTCATGCCCCTCTCCATTATGTTAGAAAGACAACAATAAACCTTAAGTTGTTATTAGTCAATTTAGCACTCTTAAAGTAGCTAAAACGGATGAGGCCGCGCACTTGGAGAGTTCATCGAACGGCGATTTTCGTGATGCCGCCCAAGGCGATAGATCGAATGAAGGGCGCGGGGCGCGATAATACTTACGTGTTAGCCACGATGTTAAGGTTGACTCGCTGTTAGCGCGACCTAAGCTTCAGTTTGGAACTACTACTGAGGTGTCGCCATGACCTACTTCGAGGAGACCAAAAGAATAGCATGCGAAAATGACGCCGGGCGCCGCATCGTCATTATCGAACAATTGAAATGGCCCAAATTCGCCTTCTCGGACCGACCGGGAGGCCCCGTTTTCGACTACATGACGGAAGACGGCCAGATCGCCAACAAACTGGACGACGAGAATTTCCTTTTGCTGCTGACGGACGAAGTCTTCCATCGCACCTAGAGCATCCCGCTTTCAGGTGAAATCGACCGAAAACGAAAAGTACACCCATTCAAAAGACCGGAGCGACCTCGTGCGTTCAAATGAACGCACGCCGCTCTGGCGGTCAAAGAAAGACTCACCCGCAGCGCGGCAAGCCTCGCACATCCCTCATACAAGATACTCCTAATGCGCCGTCAAACTCGGTGCAAATAAGGAAGGGGGATATAGCCATGGACTACGACTGGGATGGCGTGAAAACACGCCGCATGAAGATACTGAAGCTCGGCATATCACTATTCATCTTCGCCATGACTTTGGTCGGGCCGACGATGTTTCTTTTGCATTTTCGATGAGGCTGGGCGTATTCAATCGGCAGGCTGGGCTCGGCTTTTGGCGGAAGGCTTCCAGCTTGGGAAACCGGAAAATCAGCATTCTGCACAAGACAATGGCGGAGAGGGTGGGATTTGAACCCACGATACCCTTGCAGGTATGCCGCATTTCGAGTGCGGTGCATTCGACCACTCTGCCACCTCTCCGGTTATGCTGGTCGGCGCGTTTCTCGGCGCGGGCGTTCTCATAGCGAGAGAAGGATGGGATGGCAAGGGTGAATATTCAAGCTTTTCATCCTTTTGCCTTGACAGATCACAGGCCCTTATATATCCCGTGCGACGCAATAGGTGTGGATAAGTCCGTGCCTTGGCCGCCTCGCTCTGTGCGAGGTTTCACCGGCAGATCTTTTTCGAGGCCGCAAGCCTTTGGAATTCCTGCTAAATTTAGACTGATAAAAAGACGGCCGCTTGTCCTTTCGGGCGAGAGAGCCGGAACGAACATGAAAGGATAAAAAATGTTCGCAGTCATCAAGACCGGCGGTAAGCAGTACCGTGTGGCAGCAAACGACGTGCTGACCATCGAGAAGCTTGAAGTCACCGCCGGCGACACCGTAGAATTCACCGAAGTCCTCGTTATCGGCGAAGGCGCCGACGCTGCGATTGGTGCTCCCTTCGTCAAGGGCGCTTCCGTCAAGGCCGAAGTGGTCGAGCACAACCGCGGCAAGAAGGTCATCGCCTTCAAGAAGCGCCGTCGTCAGAACTCGAAGCGTTCGCGCGGCCATCGCCAGCATCACACGGTCGTCCGCATCACGGACATCGTGGCTGCCAAGTAAGTAACGGGATCAAGGTTTAAAGGAGAACTCCAATGGCACACAAAAAAGCTGGCGGTTCCTCGCGCAACGGTCGCGATTCCGAATCCAAGCGCCTTGGCGTGAAGAAGTTCGGCGGCGAAGCCGTCCTCGCAGGCAACATTATCGTGCGTCAGCGCGGTACGCAGTGGCATCCGGGCGCCAATGTCGGCCTCGGCAAGGATCACACGATTTTTGCGCTTACGGCGGGCAACGTGGACTACCGTACGAAGGCCAATGGCCGCGTATACGTCTCTGTAATGCCGAAAGCGGAAGCAGCGGAATAAGCCGGTAGCGCTCTAAAACAGCCGGCGTCTCATCGACCCGGCTGAAGCATCAGGTTCAGTCAAGAAAAAAGGGGAGATGGGGCGCCATCTCCCCTTTTTCTTTACCCTCAACCAAGGAGGACTGAACCATGCAAGGCGAATTGTTAAGGGAAGGCCAATCGAGGTCTCCCGAAGAACGGCTGAGGCCGGAGCGGTTAAGGACCGATTGCCCTGTCTTATTGTCGGAAAGGCTCGTTCTGCGCGCGCCCCACGAAGAAGACATCGACGCCCTTGCCCATCTCGCCAACAACGCCAACGTCGCCACAATGGTATCGCGTATGCCGCACCCGTATACGACCAATGATGCCGCCGATTTCGTGCGACGCACGAAGCTTGGCGAGATTGGCAAGTGCGTCTATGCGATTACCAAAGCCGACAACGGCGCCTTTCTCGGTTGCTGCGGGGTCGAACCCACGGCCGATCCGCACACCGTCGAGATCGGCTATTGGCTGGGCGAGCCTTATTGGAACCAGGGTTATACGACAGAAGCCGCCCATGCCCTGATCGACATGGTCTTCCGCACGCGCGAAAATGTCGCCCAGATCGACGCCCGTTGCCGGGTGATGAACGTCGCCTCCAGGCGGGTGGTGCAGAAGTGCGGCTTCCAGTTCCAGGGATCCGGCCTTGCCGCGTCGCTGGCGCTCGGCAGCACGGTATCGGTCGAATGGTACCGGCTCGACCGCAAGACCTGGATGTCACTCAGAAGCTGGGGAGGCATGCGATGAACGCCGCTATCCTGCCCCGCCGCGACGTCAGGAGCCTGACGCCCGGTCCGACGCCGGTTATCCGGACGGAGCGGCTGACGCTGCGCCCGCACCGGCTCGGCGATGCCGACGCGATGACGGAATCCCTGTCGGATTTCGCCGTCACCCGCATGCTCGCCCGCGTGCCGGTGCCGTACGACCGGCAGGATGCGCTGGACTGGCTTGTCCCGCGCACCGCCGGCCTCGATAGCGACTGGATGCTGGCTGTCACCGAGGGGGACGACGTCCATATCGGCTGCGTCGGCATCGACCTCCGGCATGGCCGCTGGCATCTCGGCTACTGGCTGAACCGCTACTACTGGCGGCGCGGCATCATGAGCGAGGCTGTCCCGGCCGTCCTCGAGCGCTTCGCCCGCCGCATGCCCGAAGTCGCCATTTTCTCCGGCGTCTTCGCCGACAATCCGGCGTCGTTGAAGCTGCAACAGAAGCTCGGCTTCGACATCATCGGCTGCGCCGAGGTCTACAGCTTCGCCCGCAACACCATGGTTCCGCATATCGAAACCGTGCTGAAGCCGGGCGCGCTGCGGCTCTCGCAGGCGGCGTGAGGCCAAGCATGCCGCGCAAAAGTGCGCAGCGGTTTTGCGATAATGACATCCGCAAAATCAAAGATCTAAAGCGCAAGGAGCGAATCTGAAAGATTGCAATGCGCTTTAAAAACCAGTCATCGCCGGCTCCACCGGCGATGGCGCCCTATCCGTCGATTTCGACCCAGACCGGAAAATGATCGGAACCTTCCGCATCGATATCCACATAGGCCGAGCGCAGACGATCACTCAACCCGCAACTGATGAAGCAGTAGTCGAGATGCATGCGCTTGTTACGATCCTTCGGATCCATCCAGCTATAGGCTTCGGGCGTCAACGCGCCGGCAGTATCGAGCGCGTCGGTCGGCACATCGAAACGCGGCATGCGGCCGTAGAAGGCGTCCTTCAGGCCGGCAAGCGCGCAATATTCCGGCGATTCCGGCACCATGTTGAAATCGCCCATCAGGATAAAATCCTCCGGCAGCGGCGGATCGGCGTAGTCGATCTCCATGGCTCCCGTCAGCGAACCGCCATCGCGCACAAAATTGATCGCATGATCTTTGAGATAGTGGATCTGGCGGATGCGCTCGTCGGGCGAGACGTGATCGAGATGCACGGAATAGACCCGGACCGCGCCGCCCGGCGCATCGATCACCGCTTCGACGGCGACGCGCTGCAGATTGAGTTTGGAAAGCGTGCGGCTGCGCGGCAGAAGCAGCGTCCGCGTCGCAAGGATCGGCCAACGCGACAGCACCATATTGCCGAACTGGAAGCGCAGATCGCGTGGGCCGGCTCCCGGCGGCAGCAGATCCAGCCCCGCCCCATAGATGGAGTAATAGTCCGGCAGCAACGCTTCGATCGCGGCGACCATGTCGATACGGCCATTGCGGACAAAGCCGCGGGTTACTTCCTGCAAAGCGATGATATCGGCGCCCGCAAGGTTTGCGACGATGCGTTCAAGATCATATCTTTCGTCGAGGCCGAAGCCGCACTGGATGTTATAGCTTGCCAACTTCACGATAATCTTTGACCTCCGGCTGAACCGCCTATATCGAAGGCGACATGACGGGCAAATGACCGCGCCGCCTGTCCTGGCGGACATGCAGAGGACGCGGTAACAATTGAAAAGAGCGCATAGGCTTTCCTGACTCCATTCGTTGTAAGGGGTTATGCGCCAATACCGAGTGACGGAAGTAAAATGAAATTTCTCGACGAAGCAAAGGTCTATATTCGGTCTGGTGATGGCGGCGCGGGCAGCGTGTCCTTCCGGCGTGAGAAATTCATCGAGTTCGGCGGTCCGGACGGTGGCGATGGCGGCCGCGGCGGCGATGTGTGGGTCGAGGCCGTCAACGGGCTGAATACGCTGATCGATTTCCGCTATCAGCAGCATTTCAAGGCGAAGATCGGCATGCATGGCATGGGCAAGAACCGCGCCGGCGCCAAGGGCGACGACGTGACGCTGAAGGTCCCGGTCGGCACGCAGATTTTCGAAGAAGACGAGGAAACCCTGATCTGCGACCTGACACAGGAGGGCCAGCGCTTTCGTCTCGCCGCCGGCGGCAATGGCGGCTTCGGCAACGCCTATTTCAAATCCTCGGTCAATCAGGCGCCCGATTGGGCCAATCCCGGCCTGCCCGGTGAAGAAAAGACCATCTGGTTGCGGCTGAAGCTGATCGCCGATGCCGGCCTCGTCGGCCTGCCGAATGCGGGCAAGTCGACCTTCCTTGCCGCCGTCAGCCGCGCCCGGCCGAAGATCGCCAACTATCCATTCACGACGCTGCACCCCAATCTCGGCGTCGCCACCATCGATAGCCAGGAATTCATTCTGGCCGACATTCCCGGCCTGATCGAGGGCGCGCATGAAGGTGTGGGCATCGGTGACCGTTTCCTTGGCCATGTCGAGCGCACCCGCGTGCTGCTGCATCTGGTCTCCGCCCAGGAAGAAAAGGTCGGCAAGGCCTACAAGACGGTGAAGCACGAGCTCGAAGCCTATGGCAACGATATCACGGACAAGCCGGAGATCGTCGCACTGTCGCAAATCGACGTGCTGGACGAGGAGACGCTGAAGAAAAAGACGCGGGAACTGGCACGGGCCTGCGGCAAGACGCCGTTCCGCATTTCCGCCATCACCGGCAGCGGCATGACCGAGGTGTTGCGCGCTTTGCGCGACGTGATTGTCGAGGCGAACGCTGGCACCCAGGAAGAGAAGCCGGCGAAAGCGCCGAAACTGCGCCATCGTGACATGGCCGTTGTCGATAAGGAAAGCGACGACGAGGAGCAGCAGGGATGACTGCCCGCAAGCCGCTCGACCGCTACCGCCGCATCGTCATCAAGATCGGCTCCGCCCTTCTGGTCGATCGCAAGGCCGGCCTGAAGAAAACCTGGCTTGACGGCATGTGCGCCGATATTGCCGGGCTGAAGGCCAAGGGGGCCGATGTCCTCGTCGTCTCCTCCGGCGCTATCGCGCTCGGCCGTTCGGTGCTCGACCTGCCCTCCGGTGCATTGAAGCTGGAGGAAAGCCAGGCGGCCGCGGCCGTCGGCCAGATTTCGCTGGCGCGCGCCTGGTCAGAAAGCCTGTCGCATGACGATATCGTCGCCGGCCAGATCCTGCTGACACTCGGCGATACCGAAGAGCGCCGCCGCTATCTCAACGCCCGCGCCACCATCAATCAGCTCCTGAAGATCGGCGCCGTACCGATCATCAACGAAAACGACACGGTCGCCACCAGCGAAATCCGCTATGGCGACAATGACCGGCTGGCCGCCCGCGTCGCCACCATGACCGGCGCCGACCTGCTGATCCTGCTGTCTGACATCGATGGGCTCTACACCGCCCCACCGCATCTCGATCCGCAAGCGAAATTCCTGGAAACGATCGCCGAGATCACGCCGGAAATCGAAGCCATGGCCGGCGGCGCGGCCTCCGAACTGTCGCGCGGCGGCATGCGCACCAAGATCGATGCCGGCAAAATCGCCACGGGCGCCGGCTGCGCCATGATCATCGCCTCGGGCAAGACCGACCGGCCGCTGAACGCCATCGAAAACGGTGCGCGCTCCTCCTGGTTCGCGCCTTCGGGCACGCCCGTCACCGCCCGCAAGACCTGGATTGCCGGGCAATTGCAGCCCGCCGGTGAGCTGCATGTCGACGAGGGCGCCGTCACCGCGCTCGGCGCCGGCAAGAGCCTTCTGCCTGCCGGCGTGCGCAGCATTGTCGGTAATTTCGGCCGCGGCGACACCGTGGCCGTTATCGGCCCCTCGGGCCGGGAAATCGCCCGTGGCCTTGTCGGTTACGATGCCGAGGAAGCCCGCCAGATCACCGGCCGCAAGTCGGCGGAGATCGAGGCGATCCTCGGCTATCCCGGCCGCGCCGCCATGGTGCATCGTGACGACCTCGTCATGACCGCGTCCGTCAAGACGAAGGCCGAGAAATTGAAGAAGGATGAAGCTCATGCTTGATACTGTCGCACAAAGTCCCGACATCGATGCGCTGATGAACGATATCGGCCGCAAGGCCCGGGCTGCGTCGCGACCTCTGGCATTCGCTTCGACCGAGAGCAAGAACAAGGCATTGAGCGCCATGGCCGATGCCATTCTTGCCCGCAAGGATCATATCCTTGCCGAGAACGCCAAGGACCTGAAAGACGTCGAAGGCACGGATATGCTGGCCTCCTTCGTCGATCGCCTGACGCTGAACGACAAGCGCGTCGCCGAGATGGCCGAAGGCATTCGCGCCATCGCCGCCTTGGCCGATCCGGTAGGCGAAGTCATTGCCGCCTGGGATCGTCCGAACGGGCTGAAGATCGAACGCGTGCGCACGCCGCTCGGCGTCATCGGCGTCATCTTCGAAAGCCGGCCGAACGTCACCGCCGATGCCGGCGCGCTGTGCCTGAAGGCCGGCAATGCCGTAATCTTGCGCTGCGGCAGCGATTCGCGCCGGTCCTCTCAGGCGATCAATGAATGCCTGGTCGAGGGGCTGAAGGCAGCCGGCCTGCCCGAGCACGCCATTCAGCTCGTGCCCGTGAGCGACCGTGCCGCCGTCGGCGCCATGTTGCGTGGCCTCGAAGGCAATATCGACGTCATCGTGCCGCGCGGCGGCAAGAGCCTCGTCGCCCGGGTGCAGACCGAAGCGCGCGTGCCGGTCTTCGCCCATCTCGAAGGCCTCTGCCACATCTATATCGATGCCTCGGCCGATCTGGAGATGGCGAAATCCATCGTCGTCAACGCCAAGATGCGCCGCACGGGCATCTGCGGCGCGGCTGAAACGCTGCTGGTCGATTCGAAGGTGGCGTCCACCCATCTGAAGCCGCTGCTCGACGGGCTTGCCGCGGCAGGCTGCGAAATCCGCGGTTCTGCCGAGGTGCTCAAGCTTGTGCCGGGATTGAAAGCCGCGACGGAAGAGGATTGGTCGACCGAATATCTGGCCGCCATTATTTCCGTCGCCATTGTCGACGGTATTTCCGGCGCGATTGGCCATATCGGCAAATATTCGTCCAACCATACCGAAGCCGTCATCGCCGAGGATCCCGCCGTGGTCGAGCGCTTCTTCACCGAAATCGATTCGGCGATCCTGCTGCACAATGCTTCGACGCAGTTTGCCGATGGCGGCGAGTTCGGCATGGGCGCGGAGATCGGCATCGCCACGGGCAAGATGCATGCGCGTGGGCCCGTTGGCGTCGAGCAGCTTACCTCTTTCAAATATCGTGTGCGCGGCACCGGACAGATACGGCCCTGACGTGCTGAAAGAAGAGATCGATTACCGCTATCTGCGCATGCCGCATGCCGAACGCGGCATGGTAGTCGGTCTTTTCGGCGGTTCCTTCAATCCGCCGCATCAGGGCCATGCGCTGGTGGCTGAAATCGCCATCCGGCGGCTTGGCCTCGACCAACTCTGGTGGATGGTGACGCCTGGCAATCCGTTGAAGAACCGCAATCATCTGGCGCCGCTTGCCGAGCGCATCGCGCTCAGCGAGGCGGTCACGCATGACCCGCGCGTCAAGGTGACAGCTTTCGAGCAGACGCTCGGCATGAGCTACACGGCCAATACGCTCGCCTACGTCAAGGCGCGCAATACCCATGTTCATTTCATCTGGGTCATGGGTGCGGATAGCCTCAACACGTTTCACCGCTGGCAGAAATGGCAGGAGATAGCCCGCACCTTTCCGATCGCCGTCATCGACCGGCCGGGATCGACCCTATCCTACCTCTCCGCGAAGATGGCCAAGACGTTTCACTATGCCCGTGTCGACGAGGATGACGCCCGGGTATTGTGGAAAAAACCGGCTCCGGCCTGGACCTTCATTCACGGTCGGCGCTCGACATTGAGCTCAACCGCCTTGCGCGCAGCACAATGACGGTCTCGGCGCGATAACGAGTCTGATTTTCAGGAAAACCTCCAAAATGAAAAAGCCCGACGGGGGAGGAGATCCGTCGGGCTTTCAAACCTGATCAGCAACTGGGAGGAGGAGTGTTGCTGATCGATATCGAAAGGCTTTGGGAGGAGGAGATCGCCGTTTCGATGATTATGTTTTAGCAGATTTGACCAAATGATAAAACGCTGATAGCGCAATGCAGCAATGCATTTTCATCGTGGCTCCGAAAATAATCTGCCCAAAAAACGCTTCTTTTACATGATCTGAGCAGATTGCGTCGCGGCTTCCGGCGCGACCTTCTCCAAAATCTCCCCAAAATCGCACGATTCGTAACGTTACGTCTCATCCCGTGAGCGTTCGCCATCCTTTTGGGCGAATTCAGCCATGCATTTATGCAATGGCAAGGCGTTCTTGTATGCGTCCCGGAGGCAAATCCCTATAAAATTCGTAGAGTTACGCTCCACCGTAACGCTATATTTTCCGGAACATATCCCCTAGCCAAGCATCGTCGGCCGTTATATCTGTCCAGATATGTCGATACTTTCCAGGAGAAATAGAATGGCCACGCGCCGCCGCCAATGGATCAAGCTTGCAACCGCCGCCCTTTCCGCCGCCTGGCTTGGCCTGTCGGTCATTCCGGCGCCGGCATTCGCCGCCGACAAGATCACCGTCTTTGCCGCCGCCAGCATGAAAAACGCCCTGGATAATATCGACGCTGCCTTTACCAAGGAAACCGGCAAGCAAGTCACCGTCTCCTATGCGGCAAGCGGACCGCTGGCCAAGCAGCTCGAAAACGGGGCGCCGGCCGATGTCTTCATTTCCGCCGATACCGACTGGATGGACTATGCCGCCAAGAAAAAGTTGATCAAGGACGACAGCCGCGTCAACCTGCTGGGCAATCAGATCGTTCTCGTCTCCGCCAAGGACAAGGCCAAACCCGTCGACGCCAAGCAGGGCATGGACCTTGCCGGCCTTCTCGGCGACGGACGCCTAGCGATCGGCCAGCCGGAATCGGTGCCAGCGGGCAAATACGGCAAAGCAGCGCTGGAAAAGCTCGGCATCTGGTCTTCCGTCGAGAAGAAGGTCGCCGGCGCTGAAAGCGTGCGCGCCGCGCTTGCGCTCGTTTCACGCGGCGAAGCGCCCTATGGCATCGTCTACAAGACCGACGTTTCCGCCGATCCGGGCGTTGCCGTGGTCGGCACCTTTCCGGAAGACAGCCATCCGCCGATCATCTATCCGATCGCGATCACGGCCAGCAGCACCAACCCCGATACACAGGCCTATGTCGATTATCTGAAATCGGCTAAGGCTGTTCCGTTCTTCGAGCACGAAGGCTTCACGGTTCTCAAGAAGTGAGCGTCATCGCTCGACCGTAGGCAAAAAAGCTCGTCTTTACAGGCTCGCCGGCTGATGGCGGGCCTGACATGTCTTTGCGAGGCCGAACTTGGACGCATTGGGTTTGAGCAGCGACGAATGGACGGCGATCGAGCTGAGCCTGCGCGTCTCGACCGTCGCCATGCTGGTGAGCCTGCCCTTCGGCATTGCCGCCGCGATGTTGTTGGCGCGTGGTAAATTCTGGGGCAAATCGATCCTCAACGGCATCATCCACCTGCCGCTGATCCTGCCGCCCGTCGTTACCGGCTTCATCCTCCTCATCCTCTTCGGCCGCAAAGGCCCCATCGGCGCTTTGCTCGATCAATATCTCGGTATCGTCTTCTCCTTCCGCTGGACCGGTGCGGCGCTTGCCTGCGGCGTGATGGGCTTTCCGCTGATGGTCAGAAGCATCCGCCTGTCGATCGAAGCGGTCGATCGCAAATTGGAAGAGGCCGCCGGAACACTTGGCGCCAGCCCGCTCTGGATATTCCTCACGGTGACCTTGCCGCTGATCCTGCCCGGCATCATCGCCGGCATGATCCTTTCCTTCGCCAAGGCCATGGGCGAGTTCGGCGCCACCATCACCTTCGTCTCCAACATTCCCGGCGAAACGCAGACGCTGTCGTCGGCGATCTACACCTTTACGCAGGTGCCAGGTGGTGATGCCGGCGCGCTGCGGTTGACGATCGTCGCGATCGTCATTTCCATGGTGGCACTGCTCGCCTCTGAATTCCTCGCCTATCTCGCCGGCAAGAGGGTGGATTGGGAATGACGCTGACCGTCGATATCCGCCATCGATTGGGCGCATTCTCGCTTGAAGCCGCCTTCACCTCCGACGGCGGCGTCACGGCCCTGTTCGGCCGCTCGGGCTCGGGCAAGACCTCGATCATCCGCATCATCGCCGGGCTGATCCAACCCGATCATGGCCGCGTCAGCCTCGATGGGACTGTGCTTGCAGACACCGACGCCCAGTTCTTCGTTCCGCGCCACCGCCGCCGTTTCGGCTACGTCTTCCAGGAGGCGCGGCTGTTTCCGCATCTTTCCGTGCGGCAGAACCTGAATTACGGCCGCTGGTTCGCGCCGAAAAGCGGCCATAGCGAAAGCTTCGATGGCGTCGTTGATCTCCTCGGCATCGCAGCCCTTCTCGATCGACGACCGGCCAAACTCTCCGGCGGCGAGAAACAGCGCGTCGCCATCGGCCGCGCCCTGCTGTCGTCACCACGGCTGCTCTTGATGGACGAACCGTTGGCCGCACTCGACGAGGCCCGCAAAGCCGAGATCCTGCCTTATCTCGAACGGCTTCGCGACGAGACGAAGGTGCCGATCATCTATGTCAGCCACTCGATCGCCGAGGTAGCGCGACTGGCCAACCGTGTCGTCGTCATGCGCGACGGCAAGGTGGAAGCGACGGGACCGGCGGTCGAGATCTTTAGCCAGCTTTCCGGCCCGCAGGCGATCGACCGCCGCGAAGCCGGCGTTCTGCTCGAGGGTCGTGTGGAGCATATCGACCGCGAGCATCGCTTGACCATCGTGGCGCTAAAGGCAGCGAGGCTCTTCGTGCCCGGGGAGGCGGCTGGAATTGGCAAGATCGTCCGCGTCCACATTCCCGCCCGCGACGTCATACTGGCAACGGCACGACCCGAAGGTCTCAGCGCCCTCAATATCCTCGAAGGGCGGGTGCTTGCCCTCGGCACGGCGGCCGATGGCACCGTGGAAGTAAAAGTGGATTGCGGTGGCGACACGGTCCTTGCCCGCATTACGCAGTTTTCCTCCGAACGGCTGGGTCTGCGCATCGGACTGCCCATCCACGCAGTCATCAAGACCGTGGCGCTCGAATCCTAAGGGCGATCAGGACTCCACCTGCGGCTCTGCGACGGCGTCGTCAGGGTTGCGATTGGCCTCCAGCCATTCGAGATCACCGGCAATGGCGGCCCGCACCGAACTCTCCATGCCGCGGAACCGCCGCAGCAATTCCTCGCCGAAGGGCGTCAATGCCGCGCCGCCGCCGTTCGGGCCGCCGCGCTGGGATTCGACGGCCGGCTCCTGGAACATATGGTTCAATTCGCTGATCAGCAGCCAGGCACGGCGATAGGACATGTCCATGGCCCGACCGGCGGCCGAGATCGAACCGGTTTCGCGAATATGTTCAAGGAGTTCCATCTTGCCGCGCCCAAGCCGGCCCTGCCCCGAAAAACTGATGCGGAGAATGGGTTTCAGGGATTGTTGCGGAGCTTTGGTCATGGCGTCTAAGCGTTTCGATCTGATCTTGTGTATACGCGTCCTTCGCGCACCTGTACATGGGAAGCGGGCGGCTGAGATCGAGGACGGGGCTCACCTCACCTTGCGTTACCCCGGCCGAATTGCCCACATATGGTGCGAAAGAGGCGGGAAATACCACAAAAGCTTGTCTTTACGTCCAATAGATGACAACCAGCGTCTTGAAACCTTAATGCTTTGGTGCCTATCTTTAAGGTGTGATCGACTCAGATCATGTGCCTGTTCTGTTACTCAAGGAAGGAAGAGCACTGACAACAGTACACGCCAAGGGAAGAACGCCTGTCGTTGTCCCGAAGAGCCCGGAACGTGGCGTCGATGCCGCTGCCCGCGCCCTGCAAGCCGTCCTCGTAAGCCTCGAGGACTCCAAGGCCGAAAATATCGTCACCATCAACATTGCTGGCAAGTCCGCGCTTGGAGACTACATGGTCGTCGTCTCCGGACGCTCGAACCGGCATGTCCTGGCGATCGCCGACCATCTGATCACCGACCTCAAGGAAGAAGGCCTGGGCAATGCCCGCGTCGAAGGCCTGGAAGGCGGCGACTGGGTGCTGATCGACACGGGTGACATCATCATTCACGTGTTCCGTCCCGAGATTCGCGAGTTCTATAACATCGAAAAGATGTGGGCCGCACCCGATCTCGACGAGGGCACGCTGCACTGACCTATTCCGGGCATTATTCCCGGTCCGGGTTGGTAGGTTTGAATAGCCGGACATGATTGTCCGGCAGCGGTCTATATTTTGTGCCGTCATGATGGCGGATATGCTTGGGAGCGGGAATGCGGATAGGCCTTTTTGCCGTGGGACGGTTGAAAACCGGCCCTGAAAAGGATCTTGCGGCCCGTTATCTCGACCGTTTCGCCAAGGCTGGTCCAGCAATCGGCCTCGAATTGGCGCGCATGACGGAAGTCGCCGAAAGCCGCGCATCCAACGGCGAGACGCGCAAGCGTGAAGAAGCGGTCCTGTTGCAGAAAGCGCATCCGGACGGCGGCATTCTTATTCTGCTCGACGAGCGCGGCAAGGCGCTGGACAGCGAAGCCTTCGCTGCTTTGCTTGGTACGTTCCGCGACCAGGGCAAGCGCGATCTCACGATCGCCATCGGCGGCGCCGACGGTCTCGACCCCTCCCTTTACGAGAGAGCCGACGCGACCATCTGCCTGGGCAAGATGACCTGGCCGCATCAGCTTGTACGCATTCTCATCGCCGAACAGCTCTATCGTGCGGTCACGATCCTCTCCGGTCACCCCTACCATCGGGTTTGAGATTCCGCTGCCCCGGATCGAATTGCTCGAAAACAGTTTGGCTTTCGGCTATTTTGCGTTAACGGAACGCTCACACAGGCGTGTTTTGATTCCCGCCGCAAAATTGATGATGCTTCCTGGATAATCGCGGCAAACCGGTTTAATTTCGCGCGATCTGAAGGGGCCGAGCCCAAACGACTGGATGAGAAAAACCCCACCCACGCTTTCCCGCTTGCTGCTGCCCTCACTGGCGGTGTGTCTTGGCGTCGGTGTCTATGTGGAAAGCCCGTTTCAGTTCCGGGATATGGCCCTGGCGCAGGAAGATGACGGCGCCTCGCCCGCGCAGACCCCCACGCAAACCAAGGACGACCAGCCCGGCGTCACCTCGACCGCACCCTCGACGCAGCCGGCCGAACAGGCGCCGGACCCTGCCGCCGATCTTGCCAAGAAGCGCGATCAAACCCGCGCCGAGCTGGAGGAATTGTCAAAGACGATCAGCCTTTCCTCCGACAAGACGAAAGCCCTGGAAGACAGCATCGCCTCGCTCGACAAGAGCACGGCCAGCCTGCGCCAGGCGCTGATCGACAGCGCGGCCCGCCGAAGGGATATGGACCGCAAGATAGAGCAGAGCGAAAAGAAGCTGACCGATCTCGCGGTCAAGGAAGACAAGATCCGCAAATCATTGCATGAGCGCCGTGCGCTGTTGGCCGAAGTTCTGGGCGCGCTGGAACGCATGGGCCGCAACCCGCCGCCGGCGCTGCTGGTAACGCCCGACGATGCGCTGGCTTCCGTGCGCAGCGCCATCCTGCTCGGCGCCGTCGTTCCCGGCATGCGCAAGGAGACGGACAAGCTCATCGCCGACCTTACCGATCTCACCAAACTGCATGCTGCCACCGCGGCAGAAAAGGCCGATCTCACCGCCACCATGACCAACAGTCTGGAGGAGGAACGACGCATGGACATGCTGGTCGCCGAAAACGACAAGCACAGCCATGAGAATGCCGCCGAACTGGACGCCGAACGCAAGCGTTCCGAAGAATTGGCGGGTCAGGCGACCAGTCTCGAGGGCCTCGTCGCATCGCTGGAAAGCCAGATCGGCTCGGTGCGCGATGCCGCCGCCGCGGCCCGGGCGGAAGAGGCCCGCCGGGAGCAGATGACCGATCAGCAGCGCGAACAGGCGAGGGCACTGGTCGAAAGCGGCGTGCCCGATAAAAACCGCATTGCGCCCGCATATCCGTTTTCCGACCTTAAACGGAAATTGGAGCTGCCTGTGGCGGGTGATATTCTCCGCCAGTTCGGCGACGATGACGGTACGGGACATACCGCGATGGGCCTGACCCTCGCAACCGGCGCCGACGCGCTCGTCACCGCTCCTGCCGATGGGACTGTCGTTTACGCCGGCGCATTTCGCAGCTATGGCCAGATGGTTATTCTGGATACCGGCGACGGTTATCATATGGTGCTGTCGGGAATGGACGCGATCAAGACGCGTCTCGGCAAATTTGTCTTCGCTGGCGAGCCGCTCGCTGTAATGGGCCAAAAAAGAGTCGCGAGCGCGACTGCATTGGCGCTGGAAACGGATCGACCAACGCTTTACATTGAATTTCGAAAAGATGGGAAGCCGGTCGATTCTCGGCCTTGGTGGACCTCCAAAGACACTGGAAAGGCACGCAATGATACGTAGGGCTTCTCTTGTTCTCGTTGGCGCATTGATGGGTGCGACCGCGATGAGCGTCATCTACACGGCGGTAGCGCCGGCGGAAGCCGCGGGCGCTTCCACGTACAAGGAACTGTCGATTTTCGGCGACGTCTTTGAACGTGTGCGCGCGCAATACGTAACGCCGCCCCAGGAAGACAAGCTGATCGAAGCCGCCATCAACGGCATGCTGTCCTCGCTGGACCCGCATTCGAGCTACATGAATGCCAAGGACGCCGACGACATGCGCACCCAGACCAAGGGTGAATTCGGCGGTCTCGGCATCGAAGTGACCATGGACAACGACCTCGTCAAGGTCATCACCCCGATCGACGACACGCCCGCCGCCAAGGCCGGTGTTCTCGCCGGCGACTATATCACCGCCATCGACGGCCAGTCGGTCCGCGGCCTCAAGCTGGAAGACGCTGTTGAGAAGATGCGCGGCGCCGTCAAGACGCCGATCAAGCTGACGCTGATGCGCAAGGGCGCCGACAAGCCGATCGAACTCACCATCATCCGTGACGTGATCGCCGTTGCCGCCGTCAAGTCGCGCGAAGAAGGCGGCGATGTCGGTTATCTCCGCATCATCTCCTTCACCGAAAAGACCACGCCGGACCTGGAAGCCGCGATCGCCAAGATCAAGAAGGATATCCCGGCCGACAAGCTGAAGGGCTATGTCCTCGACCTGCGCCTCAATCCGGGCGGTCTGCTCGACCAGGCGATCAACGTTGCCGACGATGTGCTGGAGCGTGGCGAAGTCGTCTCGACCCGCGGCCGCAATCCGGACGAAACCCGCCGCTTCAACGCGGGCCCGGGCGACCTGACCGACGGCAAGCCGATCATCGTGCTCATCAATGGCGGTTCTGCTTCGGCATCGGAAATCGTTGCCGGCGCTCTGCAGGATCTACGCCGCGCCACCGTCCTCGGCACCCAGTCCTTCGGCAAGGGCTCCGTGCAGACGATCATCCCGCTTGGCGATGGCAACGGCGCGCTGCGTCTGACGACGGCGCTTTATTACACGCCGTCGGGCCGTTCGATCCAGGGCACCGGTATTACGCCCGACGTCAAGGTCGACGAGCCGCTGCCGGACGATCTGAAGGGCAAGCTGGTGACGGAAGGCGAATCCAGCCTGCCGGGCCACATCAAGGGCCAGAGCGAAACCGACCAGGGCTCCGGCTCGGCCGCTTACGTGCCGCCGGATCCGAAGGACGACGTTCAGCTCAACTACGCGCTTGACCTGTTGCGCGGCGCAAAGACCGACCCGTCCTTCCCGCCGAACCCGGAAAAGGCGGTTTCCTCCAAATAAGGAAATAGCGCCGGGCTGGAAACAGACCCGGCGCTTTCATATCCAGGGCGAGGTGATTGATCTCATCTCGCTCTAACTATTTGAATAAGCATGTCTTATTCGAAATCCATTTTGGATCTGCTTGAGTGTTTTGAATCTGCAGCGTCTCCCTGCTTTGATGGCTGCATGAAACTGGAATGCACGGGGGCGGACATTTTCCCATTTTGGGGTGGATACGGACTTTGGGAACGGATTTGCATGCACCGCTGGGCCAGAACCGCGGCTCTGGCCGCAAGCGGCGGCGTCCGCCCTTCGGGCGCATCCTCGCCGGCTTCTGTCTGATCGCGATCGCCAGTTTTTCCCTCTATTCAGCACTGTTGCGCGACCATCTGCAGAAGACTCCCCCGGTCGAGACTGCCGAAAAGGCGTCGCCATCACCGCAGGCCAGTAACAAGCCGGCCACGGGCGATCAAACGACAGGCCTGAAGCAGGTCGATCCGCAATCCGGCGCCGATACGCATCGCATCGTCACCAGCGACGGTTCGGTCGTGACCATGTTCAGCCCGAATACGCGCGACGGCGACGGCCCTGTGCTGATCAATGCCAATCAGGTCGGCCAGGATCCGCGCATGGCGGCGACGCCGAACGACAGCCTGCTGGAGGATTCGCCTTTCGGCAAGCTGCCGATTATCGCGCCGAGCGGATTGAGACCGATGGACCAATATGCGCGGCCCTGGTCCGGTGCCCGCGGCACGCGCGTCGCCATCGTCGTCAGCGGCCTCGGCCTCAGCCAGACCGGTACGCAGCGCGCCATCGAGAAACTGCCGGAGGAAATCACGCTCGCCTTTGCCGCCAGCGGCAACAGCCTGCAGCGCTGGATGCAGGAGGCGCGGCGTGGCGGCCATGAAATCCTGATCCAGGTGCCTTTCGAGCCATTCGATTACCCAGGCAACAACCCCGGACCCGATACCCTTTTGACCTCGCAGCCCGCGGCCAAAAACATCGAAGACCTGCACAAGGCTTTGGCCGAAATCACCAACTATACTGGCGTGATGAACTATCTCGGCGGACGATTCCTGTCGAATGCCGATGCCATGGAACCGGTCATGCGTGATATCGGCAAGCGCGGTCTGTTGTTCCTCGACGACGGCTCCTCGGCACAGTCCAAATCCGGTACGGTTGCCAAGGCGCTTGAGGTGCCGCATGCATTTGCGGATGTGCAGCTCGACGGAGAATTGAAGCAGGATGCCATCCTGAAGAAGCTCGACGAGCTGGAGCGCATCGCCCGCCGTAATGGCTCGGCTATCGGCGTTGCGTCCGCTTTCGACGAGAGCGTCGACGCCATCAGCAAATGGAGCGAGGAGGCCGCCATGCGCGGCATCGAGATCGTCGCCGTCTCGGCGCTTGCCGACGACCCCAAACATCCCTGAAGGCTTAGAGGATTACCATGAGCAAGAGCCGCGTCCCCATCAGAGCTGAAGACCTGCCTTATCGCCCCTGCGTCGGCATCATGGTGCTCAATCGCGAAGGGCTGGTCTGGGCCGGCAAGCGCATTCCGGACGGCAATTCCGAATATGACGGCTCGCCGCATCTCTGGCAGATGCCGCAGGGCGGCATCGACGAAGGCGAGGACCCGCTAGTGGCCGCCTATCGCGAGCTTTACGAAGAGACCGGCATAAAGACCGTGACGCTGCTCGCCGAAGCGAAGGACTGGATCAACTACGATCTGCCGCCGCAATTGATCGGCATCGGCCTCAAGGGAAAATTCCGCGGCCAGACCCAGCGCTGGTTCGCCTTCCGCTTCGACGGCGACGAAAGCGAAATCGCCATCAATCCGCCGCCGGGCGGCCATGAACCGGAATTCGAGGCCTGGGATTGGAAGCCGATGGCGGAGCTACCCAGTCTGATCGTCGCCTTCAAACGGTCCGTCTACGAGCAGGTCGTCGCCGAATTCCAAAATTTGGCTGGGTTGAAGGCGGAAGACTGAGCGCATTCCGGCCGCCTGAAAGGGCGGCCGGGAAATCGATACTAACTATTCAGCAGAATCAGCGGAATCGGCGTTAAGCTGGCCGTATTTGGCTTCGCCGATCTTTTCGAGCAGGTCGATCTGGGTTTCGAGGAAGTCGATATGACCTTCCTCATCCGCCAGCAGCTCTTCGAACAGCTTCATCGAAACATAGTCGCCGGCGTCGTGACAGATATCGCGCGACTTCTTGTAGGCGGTGCGGGCGTCATATTCGCCGGCGAGATCGGCCTCCAGCACTTCCTTGACATTCTGGCCGATGCGCAGCGGCGCCAGCGTCTGCAGGTTCGGATGCCCTTCGAGGAAGATGATGCGAGCAACGAGACGATCGGCGTGGTGCATCTCTTCGATGGATTCCGCACGCTCCTTCTTGGCAAGCTTGGTATAGCCCCAATCTTCCAGAAGCCGGTAATGAACCCAATATTGATTGACTGCACCGAGTTCGAGAAATAGGGCCTCGTTAAGCCGCTCGATGACTTTTTTGTCGCCTTTCAATGTCCGCTCTCCTGTTGTCTTCATGGAACTTTTTCAAGCGGGACATGAAATCAAATATTTCCGCCTCCGTCGAGTGGCGGCGGGCATGATAGTCCTCGGTCGTCTGTATAATGATGTCGACGACATTCGGGAAGCAGCCGCAGCAACGGCCGCGCTTCGACATGGCGTGATAGACCTTGGCGGGGACGATGAGCTGCCAACAATCCTGATCGAGGAGCTCGATGATGACCTCCCGGATTTCCTTGTCGGTGATGTAATTACAACTGCAAACCAGCATTCTTCGCTCAGCCCGTCAAACATGACATCTGCTGTCTTGTTATCTGCGAAAGAAGACGATCTTTGTCAAGAAAAATTCGATTCATTTTTCATCGGGCGAGCCGGACAGGGTCACTTTGGCGTGACGCATGATGCCCTGCGCATCAATGGAAGTTACGGCCTCGCGGCATGACGCTTGCCGTCTCGGCCGCATTGCTGCGGCCATCTGCCGCTATCTCGGCAGCCTCTCGCACGGACGCACTTGTTTCGGTAAGCCGCTTCTTCTGCCGGTGATCCATGGTCGGACGCAGGGCCTCATCCGCCCGATCGCTGACGCCGAACCGACTAGCTTCGCGTTGCAGGATCCCCAGCGCCGAAGTCATATCCTCGATATAGTCGACCACCACATGGATGACGCCGCTTTCGCTCTGCAGACGGCCGCGGATCTTGACCAGCCGGGCGCCCATGACGATGGCGCGGTATTTCTCGAACATCTTCGGCCAGACGATCGCATTGGAAACGCCGGTCTCGTCCTCCAACGTCATGAAGATCACGCCCTTCGCCGAGCCCGGCCGCTGTCGCACCAGCACCAACCCGGCAATCGTCACCATCCTGCCATTAGGAACATTGGGCAAATCCCTGTTCTGCACGATGCCCAGTTGGGCGAAATCCGCCCGCAGGAAAGACACCGGATGCGCCTTCAGCGACAGCGAAAGATAGCGATAATCCTCGATCACCTGCTCGCCAGGCAGCATTTCCGGCAGGGACACCGCCGGCTCGATTTGCAGGTCGGTGCGGTCGGCAAGATCGAAGAGAGGTAGCTTTTCCGCAGCGCTGCCGACATCGAGCGCCCGCACGGCCCAAAGCGCCTCGCGACGGCTCAAACCGATGGAGCGGAAGGCATCCGCATCCGCGAGGCGTTCGATCTGCGCTTTGGCAAGACCGGAGCGCAGCCAGAGATCGCGCACGGAACTGTAACCAGCGCCACGACGCTCGACGAGCTGTTCCATCTCCTTATCCGACAGGCCCTTGACCTGCCGGAAACCGAGGCGGACGGCGCATTGCGTCTTGATCAGTGCGCGCATCGACGCATGACGCGGCTCGACGGCGTCCTGATCGAAGCGCGCCCTCTCCAGCAGGCAATCCCAACTGGAATGATTGACATCCACCGGTCGCATCTCGACGCCATGCTCACGCGCATCGCGCACGAGCTGCGCCGGCGCATAGAAACCCATGGGCTGGGCATTCAGGATCGCCGCACAAAAGACATCGGGATAATAGGCCTTGAGCCAGGAAGAGGCATAGACGAGGAGGGCGAAGGACGCCGCGTGGCTTTCGGGAAAACCGTATTCGCCGAAGCCCTTGATCTGCTCGAAACAGTTTTTGGCGAATTCCCGCTCGTACCCCCTTTCAGCCATGCCTTCGATCATCTTCTTCTCGAAAGTGTGGATGGTCCCCGTTCGTTTGAAGGTCGCCATCGCCCGGCGCAACTTGTCAGCCTCCGCAGATGTAAACCCCGCTGCCGTAATGGCGATTTGCATTGCCTGTTCCTGAAAGAGGGGGACTCCCAGCGTTCGTTTCAGAACCTCCTTCAGCTCCGGGCTCGGATAGTCGAGTTCCTTTCCTGCCCGGTCTGCCTCTCGCCGCTTGAGGTAGGGATGCACCATGTTGCCCTGGATCGGTCCAGGCCGGACGATCGCCACTTCGATGACCAGATCGTAGAATCTACGAGGCCTCAGCCGTGGCAGCATGCTCATCTGCGCCCGGCTCTCAATCTGGAAAACCCCAATCGTATCGGCGCGGCAGATCATGTCATAGACCGGCTCGCCGTCCGGATGATTGGCATTGCCGAGATCGGCGAGCGTCTTCTTCACATCATAGTGGAGGCGCAGCAGATCGAAGGCCTTGGCAAGGCAGGTCAACATCCCCAGCGCCAGGACGTCTATCTTGAGAATATCGAGGGAATCGAGATCGTCCTTGTTCCACTCGATCATATAGCGGTCGTCCATCGCCGTATGCATGATCGGCACGACTTCATCCAACCGGTCCCTGGTGATGACGAAGCCGCCGACATGTTGGGTCAGATGCCGGGGAAATCCCATCAGCGTCGAAGCATAGGACAGAACGCGCTGCGTCGTCCGATCCCTGAGGTCGAGGCCGGCAATCCTTGCCTCGCGTTCGGATAATTCTTCTGTCGACCAGCCCCAGACACCGCTCGCCAGAGCCGATTGCACATCCTCCGACAGGCCGAAGGCCTTCGCCACCTCGCGGCCAGCCGAGCGCGCCCGATAGCTGGTGACTGCCGCCGTCAGCCCGGCATGCTCCTTTTTGTAATGTTTGTAGATATACTGAATAACGTCTTCGCGCTTCTCGTGCTCGAAATCGACATCGATATCCGGCGGCTCTTCCCGTTCCGTCGAAATGAAGCGCTCGAACAAAAGCGTCGTGATCTCCGGATTGACCTCGGTAATTCGAAGGCAATAGCAGACCGTGGAATTGGCAGCGGAGCCGCGGCCCTGGCACAGGATATTTTCGCTGCGAGCATGTTCCATGATGCGATGCACCGTCAGGAAATAGGGCTCGTACTGCCTCTGCTTGATCAGATCGAGCTCGTAGTCGATCTGCTTGGCGACCTTGGGTGGAATACCATTAGGATAGCGCCATTTGGCGCCCGCCCGCGTCAGTCGCTCCAGCGTTTCCGAGACAGTCTCGCCCGGAACACTTTCGTCGGGATAATTGTGCTTCAGCTCATCCAGCGAGAAAGACAGCCGGCTAAAAAACTTTTGCGTATTGGCGATGGCTTTCGGGTAGTTTTTAAAAAGCCGTGCCATTTCCGCCCCGCCCTTCAAACAGCGTTCGGCATTGGCCGCGAGCCTGAAGCCGGCCTCGGCGATCGACACATGCTCACGGATCGAAACGACGATATCGGCAAGCGGTTTGCGCTCGCTCGCGTGATAAAGCGGCTGATTGGTGGCGATCAAGCGCACCCCGTTTCTGAGCGCGAGGATGGAGAGTGTCGCGAAGAACAGGTGATCGCGCCCGTCATAGGCGGGCGACAGCGCCATATGGAGCTTCCTGCCGAAGCGCATCCACAGCCGCGCCAGGCACCCTTCCAGTTTCGCCTGTCCCTCCTGCGTCTCCACGCTCGCAGCATCCGGCACGAGCGCCAGCATCATCTCGTCGCCCCATTCCAGGAGGTCGGCCTCGTGAAGCTCGCATTCCCCTTTCTCGGCCCTGAGATTGCCGGCGCTCAACAGCCGACAGAGATGCGCCCAACCCTTGCGATTCTGCGGGAAGGCGAGGATGTCGGGCGTCTCGTCCGAAAAGATCAGGCGGGCGCCGGGCTGGAAGCGATAGCGATGCTGCTTGGCGATGACATGCGCCCTGACCACGCCGGCGACGCTGTTCCGGTCAGCGATGCCGAGGCCGCTGAGGCCGGCGATCTTTGCGGCCAGAACCATTTCTTCCGGATGCGAAGCTCCTTCGAGAAAGGAGAAATTCGATCGTGCCCCGATCTCGAAAAAGGGCACGGTTTCGAGAGTTGGGGCAGGGGCACTCATGGGAAGATTCCATGCATGTACCAGCTCGGCCTTGTTGCACCCTGACCATAGAGACCCTTGCGAAACAGCCAGAAACGATGACCGGCCTCATCCTCGATGCGGAAATAATCGCGGGCCGGGGTTTCCTCCTCGTCGACCCACCACTCCGCCGCAAGCCGCTCCGGTCCTTCGGCCCGCAGGACTTTATGCGTGATCCGCCGCCAACGGAATTGCCGGGGCGGACCGTCAGGCACTTCGGTGGCAAAGGTTTCGATCGGCTCGGGCATGCGAAATAGCCGGAGCGGGCGTTCCCCGCGGAAGAAGCCATGACCGGCATGCTCGCTTCCTGTCCGTCTGTGGGCCGCAAGGATTTCTACGGCAGGTATCGATCGAACGGCCCGTTCGGGAATATGGCTTTCCTGCAGCTCGAAGCCCTGCAGGCAGTCCGGCCCCAGCCGTGCCGCGACCCGGTCGGCGAAGGCGGCGAGCGAGCCATCCTGCCGGCCCTCTTCGATGAAATCGTCTTGCGCCGCGTCGAAAGACGCATGTTCCAGGACATTGAGGCGGACGATTTCGAAGCCATATCCCACATCGAGATCGTCATGAATGGCAGTGAAGCGCTCCGTGAACAGGTTGGCGATCCGGCTCGGCTCCCGCAGCGGTTGCGACGCCCCGGCGGCGATGCGGAACACCATGCCGTCGACCCGGAACAGTAAAAGCTCGAACGAACGGCCGCCGACACCGCGGGCCTCCAGCCCCGGCTTCAAGGTTTCGGCAAGCTGGCGGGCCAGTTGCAAGATATCGGCCTCCGCCTGCACCGGTTCGGCAAGCCGCCGCTCGGCTGACAACTGCGCGACCGGCCGGCGCGGCGAGATCGGCTCCTCGTTCAGGCCGACGGCCTGATCGAGCCGCAACAGGAGTTGCGCGCCGAAACGGCGGGTCAGCGGCGCCCGCGGTGCGGCCAGGAGATCGCCCACCTGCTTCAATCCCAGCTTCTGCAATGCGGCGACTGTTTCCTCGCCAAGCCTGAGCGAGGCGACCGGCAGTGGCGCCAGCGCCTCTTCCATGGCTTCCGGAGGAACGACACGGCTCTCGTCGAAGCGGGCCACCGCCCAGGACAGACCCGGCGCAGAGGAGATGGCGCCACGGACATCGAGACCAAGCCGGGAAATCCGGATCAGAATATCCTCGAGCAGCGCTTCTTCGCCGCCGAAGAGATGGGCACAGCCGGTAATATCGAGGAAAAGCCCGTCCTTGCCGTCGATCGCCACCAGCGGCGTATAGCGATCGCACCAATCGGCGATCGCCTCCAGCAATTTGCGGTCCGCGGCCGGATTCTCTTCGACGACGTCAAGGGCGGGACAGATCGCCTTCGCCTCGGCGACGCCCTGTGCAAGCTTGAGGCCGATCGTCTCGGCCCTTTCATTGAGCGCGGTGAGCCGCATGGCATTGTTCAGCTTGCCGGCACAGGCGAGTGGTGGCGCCTCAAGCCGACCGGTCGAACGCCAGGACAGACCCCATCGCTTGCGGGCGATCCGGTCGGTCGGCAGATGCGGAAAGGTCAGCGCCAGAATGCGCTGCGTATTCGCCGGGAAAGGCAGGGCGCTGAGTGTCGAGGACAGGGGCAAACTGGCGGTCATGGGCATTCCACTCCAGGGTTATGGAAAAGGGTGCCGGGTTGCGGCTCTTTTCCAGGGTGAGACGAAAGGCCGGATGACCGATGCTGCCGCCAAGCAGCGATCCGTCCGGCAGGGGCCGCGCCAGGGCCGGCGCGGGTTCGACGGCGAGACGGAAGAGAGCACTGCTCGCCTCCTCCTCGCCCGCTTGACGCAACAGAAACAAGGGCCGCCCCGCTGCCTTGGCCCGAAGCGCAAGCCGCCGGCTCTCCGTCAGCCCGAAACGGGCCGGATTGCCGCGTACCTCCAGAATGACGACCGCAAAGGCCGCACTGACGAGAGCCGCCTCCGCCAGCCATAGCGCCTCTTCCAGCTTGCGCGGCGATGCCTGCAGAAAACCGGCCGGCTCCAATCCGAAATCCCGAAGCCCGATCGCATAGGGCAGGCCGGCCTCCATCGCCGCGACCGTATCGCCGATCCACAGAACCGGCGATACGGCCGCAGTTTTGCCGGCGGCTTGCCCCCCAGGCCGCGCAGCGAGAGCTCTAAGCCGTGCAGCGAGAGCAAGCGTGAAACCGCTGGCCGCTCCGGCATCCCGCAAGGCCAGTGAGCGGATCTCCGTCAGCGCATCGAGCGGCACGCCGCCCTGCATCGCCTCGTCGAGATCGGCAACCCCTATCGCAAGCGGCTGGACGGCATCGGCTGAACCAACCTCCGGCTCTGCTGCCCGTGCCTCATGCGCCACGGCAGCCAGCGCCGGTATCGGCCTGCCTTCCAGTCGGGCAATGGTTTCACGCAGGGCAAAAAGCGTCTCCCGCGCCACGGCGGCCTCGGCCATGACGTTAGCTCCAGATCAATTATGTTCCTGTTATGTTCTTATGGATTCCAGAGGTCGGAAGAAGAGTCAACACCATTTTATGAGAAAATATTCCTCTGCCTGAATCCACTCTCGAAAAACCGAAACAAAGGCTCTATATGACCAGCTAAGGAAGGAAGCATTCATGGCCCGCATTGACCAGAGCGAGGATTGGCGGGACCGCCATGCCCCCTCGATCAGCACATTCGAATCCCTGGCCACGGAGGCTTACAGCCACCTGCCGGACGAATTCCGTTCGCTCACCGGCAATCTCATCATCCTCATCGAAGATTTCCCCGACGACGACGTGTTCGAGGACATGGCGCTGGAAACGCCCTTCGACCTGCTCGGCCTGTTCGAAGGCCGCGGCATATCGGAGCGTTTCACCGCCCAAACCGGGGAAATGCCGAACAAGATCCGCCTCTATCGCCGGCCGATCATCGATTACTGGGCGGAAAACGAGGAAACCCTCGGCGACATCATCACCCACGTCCTGATCCACGAAATAGGCCACCATTTCGGCCTGAGCGACGAGGACATGGAGCGCATCGAGGCGAGCGCTGAAGAAGCGACGGACCGGTGAGGAACCGATCCTGCTATGCTTACTGCTCGGAAAGCTTCATTTCCGGATCGTAATCCTTGCCTTCGACGTCCTTGACGACCGCCTGGCCGCATTGCATCAGGCCGGTCGCTGCATTGAAGGCATAGGTCGGCGAGCCCGAGAGTTCCCAGCCTTTGTTCAGCGCCGCGGTCACCTTATGGCAGAAGGAAGCGTCGTCAGGGCCGGTGAGGAAGCGGTAGAGTTTCATCAAGTCGTCTTTCATACGTATCAGCCCTCATCCTGAGCTTGTCGAAGGACGATGGCGTTCTGCAATCAGGCGAGCTTTATGGACCAGTCTTTCCGCCTGGACAAGATGCAGCCGCTCGACCATGCGTCCGCCGAGGTTTACGACATTGAGGCCGGCCGCCGCCGGATCTGCGAAAGCGGCTATGATGGCTTCCGCCTCCGCAATGGCAGCTTCATCGGGGCCGAAATGCCGGTTGGCGGCTTCGATCTGGTTCGGATGGATCAACATCTTACCGGCAAAGCCCATGGCGCGGCCCTCGGCACATTCGGCGTCCACTGCCTGCATATCCTTGAAATCGTTGAAAACACTGTCGATGGCGTCGAGCCCGTAGGCGCTGACGGCCAGGATCACCTGCATGAGCCAGGGCACGAGATAGGCGCGGCCCGGCTGCGGCAACACATCGGTCTCCTTGCGCAGATCATTGAGGCCGACGACCAAACAATCGAGCCGGCTTCCCGCCGTGCGCCCGGCCTCGGCGATTGCCGCGACGTTCAAGACGCCGCGCGGCGTCTCGATCATCGCCCAGATGCGCAGGCTCTCCGGCGCATCCGCCTCGGCAAACCTATCGCTGACAACGGTCACATCCTGCGGCTCGTCGATCTTGGGCAGTAACACCGCATCCGGCTCGAGCGCCAGCACCAACTCCAGGTCATCGGCACCGAAGCCCGACGATAGCGTATTGATGCGGATGATGCGCTCCTTGCCGGCCTTTTCTTCGCTATCAGGCGGCGATCCGGCGAAAAAAGCCCGCAAATTCTCCCGTGCTTCCGCCTTTTTCTCCGGCGCCACGGAATCCTCGAGATCGAAGATGACCGCATCGCAATCGAGATCGGCTATCTTCTCCAGAGCCCGGCGGTTGATCGCAGGGACACTCAGCACCGAGCGGCGCAGACGGACGGAACGGGGAGGGGCGGGACGGCTCATGATACAGTTTTGCCGCGCTTTCGGCCATCAGGCAAGACAACAACAAGCAAGACAACAAAAAGCCATGCTCCTCTTGCAGAGAGAAACAGAGAGGACCACATTGCCATGAGTAGAGAGGTCTCGACCATGCAGAATATCCGTTCCTTGTTTATCGCGCTTGCCGGCATCACCGTGTTTGCAGCCCTGGCGCTGTTTACCGTTTCACTCACGCTCGCTGTCGGCGGCATCCTCACCGTGCTTATGGTGGGTCGCGCGATTTCGTTGCGGATGAAGCCTGCTCCGGTGCGCGCCAAGGCGAACGGTCAGCGCGAAATGCGCATTTGGAACGACGGTCGCGGCACGATCATCGATCTCTAGGCCAAGGTCAGGGCAGGGCGGCGCCTCGCCGCTCTCCAGTACGCTCATCCACGCGTAATTCCTGAATTGCGGAACTGCGGCCGAAGCGCCCGGTTTCAGAGCATTTCCAAGATTCCCCTTCATTTTTGCAGGGATTTGCTCTATTGGCAGGATAATTCGTGCATAGACGAAAATTGAAGGCAGGACCCCCATGGACAAGTTCGTGAAGTTGACCGGTGTCGCGGCACCCCTCCCGGTCGTCAATGTCGATACCGACATGATCATCCCGAAGGACTATCTGAAGACCATCAAGCGCACCGGTCTTGGCACAGGGTTGTTCGCCGAAGCCCGCTACAATGAGGATGGCTCGCCGAACCCGGATTTCGTGCTGAACAAACCGGCCTATCAGAATGCCAAGATCCTCGTTGCCGGCGACAATTTCGGCTGCGGTTCGTCTCGCGAACATGCCCCGTGGGCGCTGCTCGACTTCGGCATCCGCTGCGTCATTTCGACGAGCTTCGCCGACATCTTCTACAATAACTGCTTCAAGAACGGTATCCTGCCGATCAAGGTCAGCCAGGAAGAGCTCGACAAGCTGATGGACGACGCCTCGCGCGGCTCCAACGCCATCCTGACGATCGATCTGGAAAACCTCGAGATCACCGGCCCGGACGGCGGCTCGATCAAGTTCGACCTCGACGAATTCAAGCGCCATTGCCTGCTGAACGGCCTCGACGATATCGGCCTGACGCTGGAAAAGGCCAAGGCGATCGACAGTTTCGAAAAGACGAACGCCGCATCCCGCCCCTGGGCGGCCTGATCGATTTCATTATCACATTTGCGTATCAGAGCCGGGCTGAAAAGCCCGGCTTTTTCTTTTCATGCCATGGAAAGTTCATGAGGTTGCCGGCTGTAATATGCCCGACAAAAAGGGAGATCATATAGCCTTTGCGGAGCCCTTCAGGCTGCTCCCGCTCCTCCATTTTTTCTCCCTCACAATCGGAGCATTTCATGACCTCCCTTCCTATTCTTGGCGCAGCCATGACGCTTGCCGATGTCGAAGCCCATCGTGACTGGCTGCTCGAAAAACCGCGCGATCTGGAACTGCAGAGCTTCGTCGAAGCCGAAATCCTGAATGGCGACTGGGCGCCGCTCGCCGCGCGCGCCAGGAAATTGCTCGACGGCCATCAGGGCCGGCTCGGCATCCATGGCCCGTTCTGGGGCTTCATCATCGCCTCGCAGGATCCGGAGATCCGCGCCGTCGTCACCAAGCGCCTCACGCAGGCGCTCGACGTCTGCGCCAATATCGGCGCCACGCAGATGGTCATCCATAGCCCCTATACGTCCTGGTCCTACAACAACCTCGATAACAACAAGGGCGAACGCGAGAAGATCATCGAATACACACATCTGACGCTGAAGGACGCTGTCAGGCGCGCCGAGGATATCGGCTTGACCATGGTCATCGAGAATATCGAGGATAAGGATCCCCATATCCGCGTCGGTCTTGCCGACAGCTTCAATTCACCCGCTGTCGCCGTTTCGATCGACACCGGCCATGCCCATTACGCCCATGGCTACACCGGAGCACCGCCGGTCGACTATTACGTCCACGCCGCCGGCAACCGCCTGCAGCATGTTCACCTGCAGGACGCCGACGGCTATGCCGATCGTCATTGGAGCCTTGGCGAAGGCAATATCCACTGGCGCGCCGTCTTCGCCGCCCTTGCCAAACTCGACAGCAATCCGCGCCTGATCATCGAGATCAAGGACAAGTCGAAAATCCCGGCATCGGCCGCCTATCTCGCCTCGCTTGGATTGGCGGAGTAAGGATAAAGCAACGCAAGCCATCCGCCCTCGTGGTTCGAGACGGCCCTTTGGGCCTCCTCACCATGAGGGCTCATGCTCTCGCCTGGCTTATAGTTCGCTCCGCCCTCATGGTGAGGTGCGAAGCCCAAAGGGCGCAGCCTCGAACCACGAGGGTCGGCCGCAAAAGCCCCAAACCGTACCGTTTCCGCTCCTTCCTCGCTTGAAAAGCCGCATCTGCGGGTCTAAGAACCCGCAACTTGTTTCTTTTGCGGAGGCTTTCCCATGACAGTGCGCAATCTTTTCCTCCTGCCGGGCGACGGCATTGGCCCCGAAGCCATGGGCGAAGTCCGCAAGATCATCGCCTATATGAACGAGGCGAAGAATGCCGGTTTCGTCACCGACGAAGGTCTCGTCGGCGGCTGCGCCTATGATGCGCATGGCGCCGCCATCTCCGAAGAAGACATGCAGAAGGCGCTGGCCGCCGATGCCGTGCTCTTCGGCGCCGTCGGTGGCCCGAAGTGGGATAGCGTTCCTTATGAAGTGCGCCCTGAAGCCGGCCTGCTGCGCCTGCGCAAGGATCTCCAGCTTTTCGCCAATCTGCGCCCGGCCATCTGCTATCCGGCGCTGGCATCGGCCTCCTCGCTGAAGCCGGAGCTGGTTGACGGCCTTGATATCCTCATCATCCGCGAGCTCACCGGCGGCGTTTATTTCGGCGAGCCGAAGGAAATCATCGACCTCGGCAACGGCCAGAAGCGCGGCATCGACACCCAGGTCTACGACACCTATGAAATCGAGCGCATCGCCGGCGTCGCCTTCGAACTGGCGCGCACTCGCAACAACCGCGTCTGCTCGATGGAAAAGCGCAACGTCATGAAGTCGGGCGTGCTCTGGAATCAGGTCGTCACCGCGACACACAAGGAAAAATATGCTGACGTGCAGCTCGAGCATATGCTCGCCGATGCCGGCGGCATGCAACTCGTTCGCCAGCCGAAGCAGTTCGACGTCATCGTCACCGACAATCTCTTCGGCGACATGCTATCCGACGTTGCCGCCATGCTGACCGGCTCGCTCGGCATGCTGCCATCCGCTTCGCTCGGCGCTCCGGATGCCAAGACCGGCAAGCGCAAGGCGCTCTACGAGCCGGTACACGGTTCCGCACCCGATATCGCCGGCAAGGGCATTGCCAACCCGATCGCCATGATCGCCTCCTTCGCCATGTGCCTGCGCTACTCCTTCGGCCTGGTTTCCGAAGCCGATGCGCTGGAAAAGGCAATCGCCAACGTGCTCGACAGCGGTATCCGCACCGGCGACATCATGTCCGCCGGCAGCCGCCAGGTCGGCACCGCCGAGATGGGCGATGCCATCCTTGCCGAATTCAAGGCTCTGTCGGCATAATCGCCGCCTAGAGCGCCACGCGTTCATCTGAACGGCCAAAGCTCGCTCTAGTATTTCACGTGAAACATTCAAAGCCCTCGCTCTTTGCTTGCAGAGCGGGGGCTTTTTGTTGAACTCAACGCGACGGACTCCTATTTCCCATCGCATGAGCACGGAAACGACATCGCCACCAGTAAGCACAATCCAGAGGCAATTACGACCTTGGCAGAGGCTGGCGCGGCGCTATGACGTCCGCCGCAGCCGTCATGGCCGCCTTCCTTGGCTCGGCTGCACGCTGACCGCCATCAACATCGTCGTTCTCGCCTTCTTCGTCTTCGACACACCGCTTGGGCAGGCTGCGAAAAACCTCTCGCCGCGACTGATTGCGGTCGCAGGCGCCGTCACCGATATCGGCAGGCTGGCCTGGATCCTCGCCGCCATCGCCGTCGTGTTTGCCGTCGGTCTTTTTATCGTACGACGCTCGCCGACGCATGGCGGTTACCGAAGCGTCCTTCTCATCCGGATGGTCACCTATGTCGGCCTGTCGGTTCTTTCCACCAGCATCATCGTCAATCTTCTGAAATACGCGATCGGACGGGCGCGGCCCCTGCTTTATGACCAATATGGCATTCTCGGCTTCGAACCGTTTCATGGTGACTTCCTGTTTCAGAGCTTTCCCTCGGCGCATTCGGCCAATGTGGGTGCTCTCTTTACCGCGCTGGCTCTGCTTTTCCCGCGATTCCGGCTGCTGTTCATCGGCATCGGCCTCTGGCTCGGCGCTTCTCGCATCATCATCGGCGTTCATTATCCAAGCGACGTCGCCGCGGGGCTGGCGCTCGGCGCCTGGATCGCCTTCGCCGTCGCGATCCTCTTTTCCCGTTTCGGCCTGGTCTTCTCCACAGGACAAGACGGTTGGCCGCGGCCGCGGCTGAACCATGGGCTTCGCTGAACTGCCGATCGTCTTAAATCTGTAAAAAAACTGTAGCAGGAGCCTGCTACGCGTGATCGTCGACTGGGGTGGAGTATCGACGACAGGCGGTGGGTATGCAGGCGATCTTGACGTCTCTGGACAGGCGGTGGCGGCGCAATAGGAGCGGCTTCGCTCCTTCGCATTGGAAGATCTGCCTGTTCCTGACCGCCAATATCGTATTGCTGGCGGCCTTGCTGTTCGATTGGCCGGTCGGCGCGACCATCAAGAACATTGCACCGCCCATTCATTTCTTCGGCAAGCTGCTCACCAATTTCGGCGAATCCGGCTGGATCATCTTGGTCAGCGCCTTCCTGTTCTTCGAAGGCTGGGCCGGCAGCCGGCTGCTGCAGTCGCCGCGCTGTCGCTGCCAGGCCCTGCGCATCTGTCAGATCGGCGGCTATCTGCTGACGACCATCGCGCTTTCGGGCATCATCGCCAATCTCCTCAAGCGCGCCATCGGTCGTGCCCGCCCCACTCATTTTGAGGATTGGGGTCCTTTCGGTTTCTCCCCCTTCAACGGCCATGCCAGCTTCGAAAGCTTCCCATCCGGCCATGCGACCACCATTGGCGCCTTCTTCGTGGCACTTGCCTTCCTCTTCCCCCGCTATCGCTACATCTTCGTCGCCTGCGCTCTTTGGCTCGCGACGACGCGAGTGATGATCGGCGCGCACTATCCGAGCGACGTCATCGCCGGCCTCGCGCTTGGCGGCTGGTTCTCCTTCATGACGGCGATCGTCTATTCCCGCTACGGCCTGCTCTTTCGCATCGGCGAGACTGGCTGGCCGGTGCCAAAATTGCCGCTGCTGAAGGGAAAGTAGGGATCGTTTCCCTCATCCGCCCTCGCCCTTCGAGGCTCCACCCTTCGGGTTCCGCTCCTTAAGGGTGAGAGCTCTCCTTGAGCTGGCCCGCGTCATCGCTCCGCCCTCATGGTGAGGTGCTTTGATGTCAGAGCGTCAGCGAAGGCAGCAGAGCCTCGAACCACGAGGGTCGGCCCCCACAGCTCTCGAAAAATCATTCGCGAACTACCTTGGTCCCGTCCATCGCTGCACCCTGAATGGTTGCCAAGCATCTCCTGCATTCATATATCTGAAGCGGCGAATTTGCGGGAAACCAATCCCCGTTTGAATGTGGCGAAGACAATGACCGATGCAGGACAGACGAGGCTAAGCGAAAGGCAGATGGGATTGATTGCCCGGGCGCTCGCCGAGCCGCGCCGTGTGCAGATGCTGAAAGAAATCGGCGGTCGCGGCGAGCCTATGCCTTGCAGCGTCCTGACGCAGTGCCACACCGTCAGTGCCGCGACGATATCGCATCACATCAAGGAACTCGAAAACGCCGGTCTCATCGAGATCGTGCGGGAAGGCAAGTTCGCAAACCTGGTGCTTCGGCGCGATGTCCTGAATGCCTACATGGCGGAACTCGCCAACATCTGACAATCATTTTCCCCACACGCCGCGCCGGCTGCTCTTGTATCAGTTAGATGAGTATCTAAATATCAAAGTGACGCAGCGAAGACCGCCGGTGTAAGGCCTCGTCTGCGCCATCAGTTCGATATTTATAAAATCATCTAACAATCATCTCGACAGGAGCTAGACATGAGCAAACTGGCAGGTAAGGTCGCAATCGTGACCGGAGCATCGAAGGGGATCGGCGCAGGCATCGCCAAGGCATTGGGCGAGGCGGGTGCGGCTATCGTCGTCAACTATGCGTCGAGCCGCGAAGGCGCCGACAAGGTCGTGGCCGAGATCACCGCCAAGGGCGGCAAGGCGATCGCAGCTCACGGCGATGTTTCGAAATCCGCCGACGTGAAGCGGCTTTTTGCTGAAACGAAGGGAGCCTTCGGCGGCGTCGACATCCTCGTCAACAATGCCGGCGTCTATCAATTCCAGTCGCTGGAAGAGATCACCGAAGAGGAATTCCACCGGCAGTTCAACATCAACGTTCTCGGCACATTGCTGACGACGCAGGAAGCGGTGAAGCATTTCGGTCCTGAAGGCGGCAATGTCATCAACATCGCCTCGACCGCCGTCACCATGAACCTGCCAACCGCCACGGTCTACACGGCGACCAAGGCCGCCGTCACCTCGATCACCCAGATCCTCGCCAAGGAGCTCGGTCCGCGCAATATCCGCGTCAACACCATTTCGCCTGGCGGGGTCGAAACCGAAGGCGTCATTGCAGCGGGCATCATCGGCAGCGATCTCGAAAAGCAGATGGTTTCCCAAACGCCGCTTGGCCGCCTCGGACAGCCGACCGATATTGCCCCGATCGCCGTTTTCCTCGCCTCGAAGGACTCAGGCTGGCTGACGGGCGAAACCCTCTATGCCGGCGGCGGCCTGAAGTAACCGCCTATCCGCAGAACCGCTTCCCTCCTTGGCAAGGGAAGCGGCATTGCCCGCATGTCATGGCCCCGATCCGCGCGGCCACCTCCGGCGAGAATTGCCAAACCGTCTCCGTCTTCATAGTATCATTGCCGTTCGGGTTTTTCCGAAGATCTCCGCAGCCGCTTTTGCTGCAAAACGACATCTTGACCGCGGAAACTTTCAAGACAGATCCCTGTCTGCAATGCGACCCCTCGCGAGCGAACGCCATGAATTACTGCGAAAATCTCTGAGGATCGCTGTTGCGACCAACGAAACGGAGCACGTCATCATGAATACCGCCAACACCAAATCGAAACTGGGCACGCGCACCAATCTCAGCGAAGAAGCGACACGCGATATTTCCGCAGCACTGAATGCGCTGCTGGCCGACGTCTTTTCCCTTTATCTCAAGACCAAGAATTTCCATTGGCATATGAGCGGACCGCATTTCCGCGATTACCACCTGTTGCTGGACGAGCAGGGCGAGCAGATCTTCGCCATGACAGACCCGATGGCCGAACGCGCCAGAAAGATCGGCGGCACCACGCTGCGTTCGATCGGCCACATCGCCAAGCTGCAGCGCATCCCCGACAATGACGCCGAATATGTCGACGCCCAGGACATGCTCGCCGAACTGGCCGACGACAATCTCCGGCTTTCCGCCGAAATCCGCGCCGCCCACGATGTCTGCGATGAATATGGCGATATCGCCACCGCCAGCCTGCTTGAAAGCTGGCTGGACGAGACGGAACGCCGCACTTGGTTCCTGTTCGAATCCACACGCAACACCAACCGCTGAGGGCTGATGTTGATTTCCGCGTTCCCGCGTCGGTCGGAACGCGGAAATCCTTGACTCCTGTGGAAAACCCCGTAGAACCGGCGACGGAAAAGGAAGACCTCCATGGTTCGCTTCGAACAGATCGATAGCTTCGGTCACCTGGCAGACTATGCCGGGCAGGAGTTCCGTTTTCCGGTTTCTTCCAAAACCAAGGCCAAAACGACGACGAAAACCGTCTGACGTCTCTGGCCTGCCGCTCTCTCCCCGGCTCGGCTGGGGACAGGAACCGGCCGTTATGGCCGCGGTTCCCCCCTCGCCCAAGAGGAGAGAAGAGAAAGAGAGCTTGAGAAATGGGTTTCAAAGTTGCAGTTGCGGGCGCGACCGGGAATGTCGGCCGCGAAATGCTCAATATCCTGTCCGAACGCGGTTTTCCGGCTGACGAGGTCGTGGCCCTCGCATCGGCCCGCTCGCAGGGCACCGAAGTTTCCTTCGGCGACCGGACATTGAAGGTTTCGAACCTGGAGAACTACGATTTCTCCGACACCGACATCTGCCTGATGTCGGCCGGCGGCGACGTCTCCAAAAAGTTCTCGCCGAAGATCGGCGCCCAGGGCTGCGTCGTCATCGACAACTCCTCCGCCTGGCGCTACGACGCCGACGTGCCGTTGATCGTGCCGGAAGTAAACCCGGATGCCGTCACGCAGTTCACCAAGCGTAACATTATCGCCAACCCGAATTGCTCGACCGCGCAGCTTGTTGTGGCGCTGAAGCCGCTGCACGACTTCGCCAAGATCAAGCGCGTCGTCATCTCGACCTACCAGTCCGTCTCCGGCGCCGGCAAGGACGGCATGGACGAGCTTTTCAACCAGACCCGCGCCGTCTTCGTCGCCGATCCGATCGAGTCGAAGAAGTTCACCAAGCGCATCGCCTTCAACGTCATTCCGCACATCGATGTCTTCATGGAAGACGGCTACACCAAGGAAGAATGGAAGGTGCTGGCCGAAACCAAGAAGATGCTCGATCCGAAGATCAAGGTTACCTGCACCGCCGTGCGCGTGCCGGTCTTCATCGGTCATTCGGAATCGGTCAATATCGAGTTCGAAAACGAGATCACTGCCGATCAGGCCCGCGATATCCTGCGCGAAGCCCCGGGCTGCCTCGTCATCGACAAGCGCGAAAACGGTGGCTACATCACGCCTTATGAGTCCGCCGGCGAGGACGCGACCTACATTTCGCGCATTCGCGAGGACGCGACGGTTGAAAACGGCCTCAACATCTGGGTCGTCTCCGACAATCTGCGCAAGGGCGCGGCGCTGAACGCCATCCAGATTGCCGAACTCCTGATCAACCGTGGCCTGGTCAAGCCGCGCAAGCAGGCGGCATAAAGGGTTTATAAACCATTTACGGTTTTTCAACCTTTGCTGGCTAAGTAGGAACCAAATAAAAGCCTCGCTATTTCCGATCGAATGGCGAGGCTTTTACAAAGCTGCGTCAGGTATAGTGTTTCACGTGAAGCGAAAATATTGATCGCTTAACCGTGATAATGACAGAATTGCCGGATACTGGCATGGTCCGGTCACAGTAAGACCGCGCGTAGGCCTCAAAAATGGAAGGCTTGTGCGCCATCAAAAACCATTACCGCGCCTCGCGCGGTAAGAATTCGGGGACTCTGAATGCGCATGACAAAGTCTGGAATGGCAGCTCTCGTGGCAGGCGGGTTGCTGTTGGTAACGCCGTTTGCGGCGAATGCGGCAGCTTGCGGCAACTCGTCGGCCGGTTTTGAGAACTGGATGCAGGAATTCAAGCAGGAAGCACAGGCTCAGGGCGTCAGTGCCTCTGTTCTCGACCGAGCCTTCGCCAACGTGCATTACAATCAACCGACCATCCGCGCCGATCGCGGCCAGAAGAGCTTCAAGCTCTCCTTCGAAGACTTCATGAGAAAGCGTGGCGGCCAGGCGATTATCACTCGCGGCAAGAACATGAAGCAGGCCAATGCCGCTCTGTTCGCGAGAATCGAGAAGCGTTATGGCGTGCCCGCCGGCCCGATCATCGCCATTTGGGGCATGGAAACCGGTTTCGGCGGCTTCATGGGCGACCAGCATACGCTCTCGGCCGTGTCGACGCTCGCTTATGACTGCCGCCGCTCCGACTATTTCACCGATCAGCTCTATGCCGCCCTCAAGCTCGTCGGCGAAGGCTATCTGAGCCCGACCGCCCGCGGCGCGGCCCATGGCGAAATCGGCCAGACACAATTCATGCCGAAGAACGTCGTCAATTTCGGCGTCGACGGCGATGGCGACGGCAGGGTCGATCTGGTCGGATCCCGCGCCGACGCGTTGGCCTCGACTGCAAACTTCCTGAAGGGCCATGGCTGGCAGCCAGGTCTTGGCTATCAGCCCGGCGAGCCCAATTTTGCGGCGATCGGCGGCTGGAACGATGCAGCGGTCTACCAGCAGGCGATCGCCTATATCGGCAAGCAGATCGACGGCCAATAATCACGGCAACAAATCGACAAAGGGCGCTCGGCCAAATGGTCCGGAGCGCCTTTTTCGTTTGTCCTTATCGTAGTCTCAGATTTCCGGCCGGATAAAATCGCGCGTCGTCGGGTCCATCACCCACAGCTCTCCAGTCGAGATATCGAACCATGCGCCGTGCAGGTTCAATTTCCCTTCCTCTTCCAGCGCCTTGATATCGGGAAAGCTGCGTAGATTGTCGAGCGAATTGCGGATGGAGATGCGCTCCAGCGCCGTCTGCCGCTCGGCCGGCGTCATAACGTCATTGCTCTGGATCTGCTCGGCGGCCGGCTTTACGAGGCCCATCCACCGGCCGATGAAATCGCCCGGCGACAGCGGCTCGGCATTCGGATCCAACGCTGCGCGGATGCCGCCGCAGCGACCATGTCCCATGACAACGATATCCGCGACCTTCAGGGACTGCACCGCGAATTCCAGAGCTGCGGACGTCGAGTGAAAATGGCCGTCCGGCTCATAGGGCGGCACCATATTGGCGACGTTGCGGATAACGAAAAGCTCTCCGGGACCAGCGTCGAAAATGGTCTCCGGCGCCGAACGGCTGTCGGAACAGGCAATCACCAGGGTTCCGGGCTTCTGCCCTTCCTCCGCCAAATTGCGATAGCGATCGCGTTCATCGACGTAACGCCCGCTCATGAAGTTGCGATAGCCGTTCAGAAGGGAGGTAGGAAAGCTCATGACATTGAATTACAGCGCACCGCCGCCAATGGCAACTATTGCAACGCAAAAAGCTATCGCATCGGCGACCGCTATTTTTTCCGCCGCTGCGCCGGATGCAGCAGGCGCCGCATCTGCACCATTGCCATGGGGGTCGAGAGGCTGGAAGCATCGGCGGCGAGCGTCAATTCGTCGCTGCCGCGCTTGACCGCCCGCGCCAGGACTTCATAGACGCTGGCCGTGGTCAATTGCAAAGCCCTCTCTTCGTCCATGCCCGACAGAAGCCGCGACAGGAACACGGCCGAGAGCAGGTCGCCAAGCCCGTTCGGCGCGTTGTCGATGCTGCGATGTTCGGCAAACAGCGCATTTCGGCCGCTGAGATAGAGATTGCCGGTGCCACCGGTCATCATCGGCACGGCCGACGTCACCAGCATGCGCGGCGGCCCCAGCGCCAGGGCAGCCTCCATGACGGCGTTGTTGTCCTCCAGCGGCGCGCCGGCAAGCCAGGCAAGCTCGTAGCGGTTCGGCGTCGCCAGCGATGCGAGCGGGATGAGCTGATCGCGGATCGCTTCGGCGGTTGCGTCGGGCACATAGAGCCCACCGGCATCGCCGATAACGGGATCGCAGGCATAGAAGAGATCGGGGTTCTTTTCCCTGAGTGCCGTTACCAGCCGCGCGACGGAGCGTGCCTGCGCGGCATTGCCGAAATAACCCGACAGCACCGCCTTCACCTCCGCGAGCCAGGGCGCGGCGATAAGATCGTCGATCGCGTGGTCGAAATCCGCCTCGGCAAAGGTCAGCCGGGTCGAGCGGCCATGGCCGGGATGCCAGGGCAAAACGACTGTTGGCAGCGCCCAAACGGGGTGGCCCAGGGTTTCCAGCGCGAAGACGGCGGCACGATTGCCGACGGAACCTCTGACGACATGGCTGGAGATGACGATAACGGCGCCCGCCGCGATATCCGACATGATGCTTGCTTCCAGTTCCGATCTTCCGGCCTTGATTGCGCCGTTTGATGATCTTTTTATCGTCACTCTGTCAATCGCGCTTCACAGAGTCATGAAAACCTCTGTTGACTACGCAATATCGCCAATTCTGCGCCAATTTTTACACGGATTGCATCAAGATCATCGCAAATCAGCAAGATTCTTCAAAATTTGAGACCGAATTGGTCGAAAAGCGATGAAATTCGCATTCAATTTGCCAGTTTTTTCGATAAACCTTCTGATAAAGTGACCAAACTTGGAATAAGGGAGGAATTTCATGGCACCCAGGACCAATCCGAAACGGGAAAAACAGATCGAAGCGGCCCGCAAGATCGCCGCTGCAACCGGCGAGGCGCATCTCGATCCGGAAATCCTGTTCGGCCGGGCGAGCAATGACGATTTGGAGCGCTACAGCCCGGAAATGCTTGCCCTTGCCGCTGTGCATGCGGCTGGGGAACTGGCAGCCTGGAACGGCGATTCTCCCCGCGTCACCATCGAACAGGTCGCCAATATCGACCCCGAAGGCGTGCCGGTTTCGATCCTCTCGATCACCGATCATAACATGCCGTTCCTCTACGAATCGGCCATGGGCGAGGTGACCAGCAGCTACCGCGATCTTTTCATGGCGGTGCATCCGATCCTCGTCATCAAAGACGGCAAGCAGCCGACGCTTTACTCTGCCGATCATCCGAGCGATCCCGCCGATCGTGTCAGCCATATTCAACTACATCTGTCACCGCTGACCGCGGCGCAGGCGGCGGACCTGATCAAGCGCGTGCAAATCGTGCTCGATCAGACGCATTTGACCGTTTCCGACTGGAAGCCAATGCTGACGCGGCTCGATACAGTGATAACGGAGCTTTCCACTTATGAGACCGCCGCCCGCCGCAAGGCGGATCGTGATGAGGCGCTGGCCTTTCTCGCTTGGCTGCGCGACGGCAATTTCACCTTCCTCGGCATGCGCGAATATGTCTATTCCGGCAAGGGCGCCAGCGCCAAGGTGGAGCGCGACCGTGGCGCCGGCCTCGGCATCCTCTCCAATCCCGACGTCCTCGTCCTGCGCCAGGGAAAAGACGCCGTCACCACCACGCCGGAAATCCTGGCCTTCCTCGACGGGCCGGATTTCCTGATCGTCACCAAAGCCAATGTGAAGTCGGTCGTTCACCGTCGTGCCTATATGGATTACGTTGGCGTCAAGCGTTTCGATGCCGACGGCAATGTCACCGGCGAACTGCGCATCGTCGGCCTTTATACGTCGACCGCCTACACCAGCGCCGCCGCCGAGGTGCCGCTGCTGCGGTCCAAGGTGCAGAAGGTCAAGGACCATTTCGGCTTCGACCCGGCCAGCCATTCCGGGCGCATGCTGGACAACACGCTGGAATCCTATCCGCGCGATGATCTCTTCCAGATCGATACGACGCTGCTCGCAAGCTTTGCCGAACAGATCAACGACCTTGCCGACCGCCCACGCGTACGCGCGCTGCCGCGCATCGACCATTTCGACCGCTTCGTCTCGGTGATCGTCTATGTTCCGCGCGAGGAATATGATTCCGTCGTCCGCGAGAGGATCGGCAATTACCTGAAGACCGTCTATGACGGTCGCGTTTCCGCCTACTATCCGGCCTTCCCGGAAGGCGGCGTCGCGCGCGTGCATTTCATCATCGGCCGCAGCGGCGGCAAGACCCCGCATGTTCCGCAGGCGAAGCTTGAAGCGGCGATCCGCGCCATCACCGCCCGCTGGGACGACCGCTTCGAAATGCTGGCCGGACCCAAGGCGCCGCATATTTCCGTCAGCCAGGCCTTCCAGGAGGCCTTTTCGCCGGAGGACGCCGTTGCCGACCTGCCCGATATCACCGCCACCGCTGGCCCCGATCAGATCCGAATCGCCTTCTACATCCGCAAGGAGGAAGCGGGCGATATCCTGTCGTTGAAGATCTTCCACGCCGAAGACAATCTGGCGCTGTCGCGCCGCGTGCCGCTGCTCGAAAATCTCGGCTTCAATGTCCTCAGCGAGCGGACCTTCGACATTTACGTCACCGGCAAGAACGGCGCGAACGGCCGTGTCGTTCTCCACGATATGGAACTCGAAGCCCGCGGCGGCGTGACGATCGATCTCGCGCGCCACGGCGCGGCGCTGGAGGAAGGCTTCCTCGCAGCCTTCGGCGGCACGATCGATAACGATGCTTTCAACCGGCTGATCATCTCCGCCGGTCTTTCGGCTCGCGAAACCAACGTCCTGCGCGCCTATGCCCGTTATCTTCGCCAGGCCGGTATCGCCTATTCGCAGGATTATATCGCCGCGACGCTGGACAAATATCCGCGCATCGCAGCCTCGATCTTCCGCCTGTTCCACGACACGCTCGCCCCCAAGCTCAACGACAAGAACCGCACAAAGAAACTCAGCGAATTGCATGCGACGATCGAGACCGAACTCGCCGATGTTCCAAGCCTCGACGACGACCGGATTCTCCGCCGCTATGTCAACGCCGTCGATGCCACACTGCGCACCAACTATTTCCAGAAAAACCCGGACGGCACACCGAAAGCCATGCTGGCCTTCAAGCTCGATCCGAAACTCCTAGACGGCCTGCCGGAACCGCGGCCTTTCCGCGAGATCTTCGTCTATGGCGTCGAGGTAGAGGGCGTGCACCTGCGCTTCGGCAAGGTCGCTCGCGGCGGCTTGCGCTGGTCGGATCGCGCTGAAGACTACCGCACCGAGGTTCTGGGCCTCGTGAAGGCGCAGCAGGTTAAAAATGCCGTCATCGTGCCCGTCGGCGCCAAGGGCGGCTTCTATCCGAAGAAACTCCCGGTCGGCGGCAGCCGCGACGAGATCTTCAATGCCGGCCGCGAGGCCTACAAGACCTATATCCGCACCCTGCTGTCGATCACCGACAATATCTCCGGCGCCGATATCATTGCGCCACCGGACACGGTGCGGCAGGATGGAGACGACCCCTATTTCGTCGTCGCCGCCGACAAGGGCACCGCGACGTTCTCCGACACTGCCAATGCCCTGGCGCAGGAAGCCGGCTTCTGGCTCGACGACGCCTTCGCCTCGGGCGGCTCGGCCGGCTATGACCACAAGAAGATGGGTATCACGGCCCGCGGCGCCTGGGAGACCGTCAAGCGGCATTTCCGCGAAATGGACATCGATATCCAGACGACGCCCTTCACTGTCGCCGGCGTCGGCGACATGTCGGGCGACGTCTTCGGCAACGGCATGCTGCTGTCGCCGAAAATCCGCCTTCTCGCCGCCTTCGATCACCGCGACATCTTTATCGATCCCGATCCGGACATGAAAAAGACGCTCGCCGAGCGGCAGCGGCTTTTCAATCTCGCCCGCTCGAGCTGGCAGGATTTCGACAAGAGCGTCCTGTCGAAGGGCGCAATGATCATCTCACGTTCGGCAAAATCGGTGACGCTGACCCATGAGGCCGCTGCCGCTATCGGCATCGACAAAACCGTGGCGACGCCCTTCGAGATCATGACGGCGATCCTGAAGAGCCCGGTGGACCTGCTCTGGTTCGGCGGCATCGGCACCTATGTGAAGGCGCCGGCCGAAACGGATTCGGAAGTCGGCGACCGTGCCAACGATCCGATCCGTATCACCGCGGAAGAGGTTCGCGCCAGAGTGATCGGCGAAGGCGCCAATCTCGGCGTTACCCAGAAGGGCCGCATCGCCTATGGCCTCAAGGGCGGGCGCTGCAATTCCGACGCCATCGACAATTCGGCAGGCGTCAATACCTCGGACGTCGAGGTCAATATCAAGATCGCGCTGGCATCAGCCATGTTCGACGGCCGCCTGACACGCGCCAAACGCGATACGTTGCTGGCCTCGATGACCGACGAGGTGGCGGCGCTGGTGCTGCGCAACAACTATCTGCAGTCCCTGGCGATCTCGCTGACGGAACGCAAGGGCACTGGCAACGGGCTGGAACTCAGCCGCTTCATGAGCGTGCTGGAGGGGGCGAAGCAGCTCAACCGCAAGGTTGAGACGCTGCCGGACGACCAGACCTTTGCCGAACGCTACGCCAATGGCCGGCCGCTCAGCCGCGCCGAGATCGGCGTCCTGCTCTCCTACGCCAAGATCGTCCTGTTCGATGCCCTGGCGGCGAGCGACCTACCGGACGATCCCTATTTTGCCGCGACGCTCAGCCAATATTTCCCGGTAAAAATGCAGCGCTCGCATGCCGCCGATATCGCCGGCCATCGTCTGCGCCGCGAAATCATCGCGACGGTACTGGCAAACGAAGCGATCAACCGCGGCGGACCGGGCTTTGCCGTCAGCATGATGGATGCGACCGCCGCGTCTGCCGCCGAGGTGGTCAAGGCTGCCGTGCTCGCCCGCGACGGCTTCGATCTCGATCGCCTCTGGAACGAGACCGATGCGCTGGATGGTAAGGTCGGCGGCCAGACGCAGAACCGCGTCTATGGCGAAATCACCGAAGTCTATACAGTGCTGACCCGCCTGTTGCTGAAAACCGGAGCCGCCAAAGGCGATATCGAGGAAACCGTTAGCCGGCTTCAGGCAGCATTGAAAAAGCTGCGGCCGGTCTTCCTCAGCCAGATCCCGGCGGATTTCGCAGCCGAGATCGCGACCCGCCAGGCGGATTATCAGGCCGCCGGCCTGCCGGAAAAGCTCGCTTCCGAGATCGCGACGATCTACGCACTCGTCCTCGTGCCGGAAATCATGCAGATCGCCGAACGGACAGGCGATACGCTCAACCGCGCCGCCGAAAGCTACTTCACCGTGTCGCAGACCTTCCGGGTTGGCCGTCTGCTGCTCGCCGGCAGCCGGATCATCACCGGCGATCACTATGAAAGCCTGGCGCTGGCCCGCAGCCTCGACCAGATCGCTGGGGCCCGCCGTGATATCGTCATCTCGGCGCTCAGCAATCATCCGAAGGACAAGCAGCCGATCCTTGCATGGCACGCCGAAGACCGCATCCGCATCAACCGCATTGCCGAAGAGCTTGCGGGCCTCAGCGAAAGCGGCGATCCGAACCTTGCCCGGATCACCGTCGCCGCTGGCCTCCTGACCGACCTTGCGCACGATCGGGCGAGATGAGACAGTCCGCCCCGCGTGATAGACGCACTATCGAATCAGGGGCAGGAATTTGGTGGCCACAGAGATAAGGGACGACGCGCCGGCGAAAGTGCCGGCGCGGGGCATCTGGGGGTGGATGTTCTTCGACTGGGCGGCGCAGCCGTTCTTCACCGTCGTCACCACCTTCATTTTCGGTCCTTATTTCGTCGCGCGCCTGACGGCGGATCCAGTGGCCGCGCAGGCAATGTGGAGCAATATGGCGACGATCTCCTCGGTGATCATCGCCGTCTTGTCGCCGGTGCTCGGTTCGATCGCCGATCAGTCCGGCGCCCGTAAACCCTGGATTGCCTTCTTTGCAGTCATCAAGATCGCCAGCCTGTTCTGCCTTTGGGGTGCAGCACCCGGTTCGCCGGTGATCTACCCCGTCATCTTCATGATCCTTGCCTCGATCTCGGCGGAGTTTTCAATCGTCTTCAACGATTCGATGATGCCGCGCCTCGTCAGCAAGGACGATATTGGCCGGTTGTCGAATGCCGCCTGGGGACTCGGCTATCTCGGCGGCATGATCGTGCTTATCGCCGTGGTGGCGCTTTTGGCCGGCAACCCGCAAACTGGCAAGACCATCCTCGGCCTGACACCGCTCTTCGGCCTGGACGCCAGTCTCGGCGAAGATGCGCGCATCACCGGACCGATTTCCGCCGTCTGGTATTTTCTCTTCATTCTGCCGATGTTTTTCTTCACGCCGGATGCCGCCCGCGGTCTGCCGCTCGGTACGGCGGTTCGCTCCGGCCTGCATGAGCTGAGAATGACACTCGGCGAACTGAAACGCCGCCGGGGCATCAGTCTTTTCCTGATTGCCCGCATGGTCTACCAGGACGGCGTTAACGGCCTGCTGATCCTCGGCGGCACCTTCGCCGCGGGAATGTTTGGCTGGGCGACCATCGAGATCGGCATCTACGGCATCATCCTCAACGTCGTCGCGATTTTCGGCTGCTTTATCGCCGGCTATGTCGATCGCTGGCTGGGTTCGAAGATAACCGTCGTCATCAGCCTGACCATGCTGCTCCTCGCGGCCCTCGGCATCATCTCCACCGGACCGGGTTTTACGCTTTTCGGCCTCGTGCCGCTCTCGACCGCCGATTCCGGCGGCCTGTTCGGCACGGCGGCCGAGAAGGCCTATATTGCCTATGGCCTGCTCGTCGGCCTCGCCTTCGGCCCGGTCCAGGCCTCCTCGCGCTCCTATCTCGCCCGCAGTGTCAGCCTCGCCGAAGCAGGCCGCTATTTCGGCATCTACGCACTTTCCGGACGCGCCACCAGCTTCATGGCGACGCTGTTTTTCTCGCTGATGACCTATTGGAGCGGCTCCGCCCGCCTCGGCATGGCGACCTTGATCATCTTCCTTGCAGGCGGATTGCTGCTCCTGCTGCCGACGCCCTATCCGGCCGATAAGGCGAAGTGAGATATCCCTCCATTTAATTAGGGATATACCAGCAAGCGAGAGGATCAGCCCTCATGGTGAGGCGCGGAGGCCTGAAAGGCCGAAGCCTCGAACCACGAGGGCGGGTGGTTGCCTATGGGCCACCCTCGTCCTTCGACAAGCTCAGGATGAGGGTGGACAAAACGACGACGGAGCCAGCTATGCTCAATGCCGGAAATGGCGTACGCCCGTGAAAACCATCGCAACACCATGCTCGTCGGCGGCGTCGATGACTTCCTGGTCCCGCATCGAACCACCCGGCTGGATGACCGCCGTCGCGCCGGCGGCAATCGCCGACAGCAGGCCGTCGGCGAACGGCAGGAAGGCTTCGGAGGCCACGGCAGAGCCGCGCGTCAACGGCTCGGCAAGACCCATGGCCCTGGCAGCCTCTTCAGCCTTGATCGCGGCGATGCGGGCCGAATCGACGCGGCTCATCTGGCCGGCGCCGATACCGGCCGTCTGGCCGTCCTTGGCGTAAACAACAGCATTCGATTTCACATGCTTGGCGACGCGGAAGGCAAACTTCATGTCTTCCAGCTCCTGTGCCGTCGGCGCACGCTTGGTGACCACCTTCAGCTCCATATCTTCGACCAGGGCATTGTCACGGTTCTGGACGAGCAGGCCGCCAGAGACGGTTTTGGCGGTCAGGCCGGTCGCACGCGGATCGGGCAGGGCGCCGACCGACAGCAGGCGAAGGTTCGGCTTGCGGGCGATGATCGCCTTGGCTTCCTCACTGACCTCTGGCGCGATGATGACCTCGGTGAAGAGCTTGACGATCTCCTCGGCGGTTTCCGCATCGAGCAGGCTGTTCAGCGCAATGATGCCGCCGAAGGCCGAAACGGAATCGCAAGCCAGCGCCCGCTTATAGGCCTCAACCAGGGTAGGGCCGGTGGCAACACCGCACGGGTTGGCATGCTTGATGATCGCGCATGCCGGACCCTTTTCCGGCAGGAACTCGGCAACAAGTTCGTAGGCCGCATCGGTATCGTTGATGTTGTTGTAGGAAAGCTGCTTGCCCTGGATCAGCGTCGCGGTCGAGACACCAGGACGGTTTTCGCCGGTGACGTAGAAAGCCGCCTTCTGATGCGGGTTTTCGCCATAACGCATCTCCTCGCGCAGAACGCCGCCGATAACGCGGTGGCGCGGTGTTGCGATATCAAGAGCCTCGGCGAACCAGTTGGAGATCATCGCATCATAGGCCGCGGTGCGGGCGAAAGCCTTGGCGGCCATGCGCTGGCGGAAGGCATAGGCGGTCTGGCCGGCATCGGCCGAAAGCTGCTCCAGCAGCTCCGGATAGTCGGTTGGATCGGTCAGAATCGTGACATAGGCATGGTTCTTGGCCGAAGCGCGGATCATCGCAGGGCCGCCAATGTCGATATTCTCGACCGTCGTCGGATAATCGCCCCCGGCCTTGCGGACATCTTCGAAGGGGTAGAGATTGATGACGACCAGGTCGATACCCTCGATGCCATGCTCCTTCATCGCCGCCTGATGTTCGGCGTCATCGCGAATAGCGAGCAGGCCGCCATGCACCTTCGGATGCAGCGTCTTGACGCGGCCATCCATGATTTCGGGAAACTCCGTCACTTCAGACACATCGGTCACGGCAAGACCCGCCGCCGCAATGGTCTTGTGCGTGCCGCCAGTCGACAGCAGCCGCACGCCCTTTTCGCTGAGCGCACGCGCCAGCTCAACGATGCCGGTCTTGTCGGAGACGGACAGAAGCGCGGTCTTCACCTTCACTTTGTCGGGGGCGGGGATTTTTTTGGAAACGACGGCCATGGCTTTCTCCAATCGAGCGTGAGGAGATGTCCGGCAAAACGGCGCGGGACAATATGCCCGCCCCGTTAACACAGCTTAAGCACTTAGCCTATGGCCGATGGGATAAAAACCAGCGGATTTCCGGCTTTTCGGTGATCGGGAAAACGATCTCGAGCTGGTCGGAGGAGCGCATGCCGGAAGCGTCGGCAAAAAAGATATCCTCAGTCACCAGCACCTCATTGCCCGGCGAGGAGAACACCCAGGTCTCGCCATCCGGCGCGATCAACAGCGCGGCGTCGGTCTCGGTCTGCAATAGGCTGATGGAGGGATGAACATGAAAGCGGGCGGAGGCAAGACCGTCGCTCTTCAGTAGCGATTTCTTGCCCTCCGGCACAAAAAAACGGTCGCGGCCGGCAAGAATGGTGCCGGCGGCATTGAGGCTCACCTCGCGCTCATGGGCATAACCGAAGGTCGAGAGATAGCCGTCATGCACCGCCCGGACATAGTCGCGGCCATCCTCGGTCTCCGCACGCTCAACAATGACCTTCTTGACGCCGCCGACCATCACAGGCCCGAGCGCTTTGGACCTCGAAAACAGGCTCGATGAAGTGTCATCGAGCGTCACGGTCGAATGCGCCGCGGTGGCCCGCGCCGCCTGGACGTAACGGTCGCCGGCAAAATTCGGCGAGCCGGAATTGACGATAAAGCGAGATTTGCCCGAAGACATTTCGAAGGACAGGCAGCCGGCATGCGCCGTGCGGCTGAGGTCGGCGGAAGCGGGCGCCCCGGTATCGATGATGACCACGGCCTGTCCGGCCGCCAGCCGATGGTATTTGGTATGCGGCAGCGCCTTGAACACCTGGCCGGCGGTTTCGTCATAACGCAGGACGGACATCAGCTCGTTGGCCAGCGTCGACGTCGCGCCATTGAACAGCGCGAGATCGCCATCCTGATGCCGGAAGAAGCGCAGGGCCGGATACATGCGGTCGATGCCAGGAATCAGACGCGCCGGCGCGTCGTGGCCAAGATTGACGTAGGTCTGGCGCAGCGGCAGCAAGTCGAGCAGCAGTTCCAGCGCCACGCGCGGATTACGCGAGATATGCCCACCGTCGGGGAGAATCTGCCGGTCGATTTCGCGGTCGAGCGCCTGGCCGGCGCGCTTCAGCGTCGAGGCGCCGTTCGGCATGGCAACCGAGGACATGGCGAGCGCGATCCGCACCCGGAACCGCGTCTCGCCGTCACGCGTCGTTGCCGCCACCCGGCGGAGATAGCGGACGTGGAAAACCAGCATGCGCATGAAACGGCGATAAAAGCCGCCATCCGTGCCCTGCAGGACCACGGGCGAATGCGACAACCAGGCGATCAGCCGCTGTGCCGCAATATCGGGCGACCAGGCTATCCCATGCAGCCGACGGCCATGCACGGCCATCCAGTCATTGAGGATGGCGCGCGCCAGCGCCGAAGCCTGATCGCTTTTTTCCGCCCGCAAATGCCGCAGCCAGCGGAAGCTATGCAGGCGGGCCGCAAAGGCCTGCGACGGCAGCTCCAGCGCGAAGGGAGATTTCCCCTCCGTTTCCAGCACCCGGCCTGCCAACAGGATGCGGCCATTCAAAAGCTCTTCGACAAAAAACGGATCGATGCTGCGCAGGTCCGTCGGAGCCACGATCAATCGTTCCGGCACACGCATCGTGTGGCGGGTGAGACGCAATCGCGTCAGTGCCGCGCGGCGCGACATTCGCCGCCATGCTTCCCGCATGTGTAAACTCACCGAACCCTGCCGGAAAACTGCATATTTGCTTATGCTTACTCTCTATATCGGTGGTTAAGAAGAGGTTAGGAATATGCCAAATAAGGACATTGTGCCCGATTTTTGAACAAGTCGAGCGTAACCCCTCGGAGCCGCTACTATCGCGTGCGGCGCAGCACCACTGCGAAGAACCCATCCAGTCCGGATGCGAAACCGCCGGAAAGCGGCAGCATGTCGGGCGTGGTGCGGAAAGCACCGAGAGGCGAGATTGCGGCCTCGAGACCCGGCCAATCCTCAGGCTTGATCGGCACGCGCTCGACCGTCTCCGTCTCGGCCAGAACGCGCGCGACAAGATCCTCGCCCTCTTCCGGATCGAGCGAACAGTTGGAGAAGACCACGAGCCCGCCAGGCTTGACCAGGGTCAAAGCATGGCGAAGCAAACGCTCCTGCAGGCCGGCAAGCTTGGCGATGTCCTCCGGACCCTTGGTCCACAGCACATCGGGATGGCGACGCGTCGTGCCCGTTGACGAGCAGGGAGCATCGAGAAGGGCCGCGTCGAAAAGATCGTCGGGTTGGAACTTTGCCATGTCGGCGGCGATGGTTTCCGCCTCCATCCCAAGTCTTGCCAGATTGGCGGAGAGCCGCTTGAGGCGATTGGCGGATTGGTCGAGCGCGGTCACCTTGCCGCCGGCGAGAATGAGCTGCGCGGTTTTGCCGCCCGGCGCGGCGCAGAGATCCACCACCTTACGGCCAGAAAGCGAACCGAACAATTTTGCCGGAATGCTGGCGGCGGCATCCTGGACCCACCATTCGCCGTCCGAAAACCCATCGAGCGAAGGAATGGAGCCTTCGAAAGCGGCAAGCCGCACGCCGCCGGTCGGCAAGACGACGCCATTCAAGCGTTTTGCCCAGCCCTCGGCATCGGATTTCACCGTAACGTCAATCGCCGCCGGCTCCAGTTGCGTATCGGAAATCCTTGCCGCAGCCTCCGTGCCATAGGCAGCCTCGAGACGCGCCAGGAACCAGGCCGGCATGGCTGGCACATTGGCAACCCGGCTCAGAATCTCTTGCTTCTCCCGCCCTATCCGCCTGAGAATCGCGTTGACCAGCTTGGCGAAGCGGCGGTTGCGCGGGTCTTGGTTGGCCTGCTCGACGGCAATATCGACCGCGGAATGATCCGGCACGTCGAGATAGAGCATCTGTGCCGCACCCACCACCAGGACATGATGCAGGGCGCGGGCGCCCTCCGGCAGTGGTGAGTCCAGCAGGGAAGCGATCGCCGCCTCGATGCGCGGCAAATGCCTAAGCGCCGAATTCAGAATGGCGCGCACCAGCGCCCGGTCGCTCTCGCCAAGCGCTCTATAGGCAGGATTGCCGCCTTCGGCATCCAGCATGCCGTCGAGCGGCGTCTTGCGATCGATGACCGCCGCCAGAATCTTCGTCGCAGCGGCGCGCGCCGCAAATCCTGGCTTGGCGGGAGCCGAATCACGCGGCGGGCGATTGCCCGATTGCCTTCCGTCTTTGTTGAAAGGCTTCTTATTGTTGGAATTCAAGACCAGGGTCCCTTCGGCGGTTGCGAACCACCGCGACCCGTATTCGGTACGGAGCGCGATTTGCGCACCGGATTATCAGTCAAGATCGGTCCCGTCGAGCCAAAGCCGGCCTGCATGTCGGCAGCAGGGCCGCCGTCACCGCCGTAGCGCGCCATCTCGTGAAGTGCGGCGATCCGGTTTTCCGTATCCGGGTGCGTGGAGAACAGATTGTCCATGCGCGCGCCCGAAAGCGGATTGATGATGAACATATGCGCCGTCGCCGGATGCCCTTCGGCCTCTTCATTGGGGATATGCTCCGCCCCGCGGGCGATCTTGCCGAGCGCCGAGGCGAGCCAGAGAGGATTGCCGCAGATTTCAGCGCCGCGACGGTCCGCCGAATATTCACGCGTACGGCTGATCGCCATCTGCACCAGCATGGCGGCGAGAGGGGCGACGATCATCGCCACCAGCACGCCGACGACACCGAGGGGATTGTTATTGTCGCGGCGCCCGCCAAAGAAGAAGGCGAAATTGCCGAGCATGGAGATGGCGCCGGCGAGCGTCGCCGTGATCGTCATCGTGAGCGTGTCGCGGTTTTGCACATGCGCCAGCTCATGCGCCATGACACCAGCCACTTCCTCCGGTGTCAGCGCATTGAGCAGGCCCGTCGATGCCGCGACAGCAGCATTTTCGGGATTGCGGCCGGTGGCAAACGCGTTCGGTTGCGGGCTGTCATAGAGATAGACCTTCGGCATCGGCAGGCCTGCATTCCGGGCAAGGTCGCGGATGATGCGATAGAATTCCGGCGCGCTGCGCTCGTCTACCTCCTGTGCGTGATAGGTGGAAAGCACCATGCGATCGGAATTCCAATAGGAAAAGAAATTCATCCCCGCCGCGACGACAAGCGCGATCATCATGCCGGCTTGACCACCGATCAAATAGCCGACGCCCATGAAAAGGGCGGTCATGAAGGCAAGCAACATGGCAGTGCGCATGAGGTTCATCTGATGTCTCCATCACATCGTCAGTCCGAACCTTTCTCTTTGCGGCCGGACGCTCTATGATTTGGCTATTCACCCGCCTATTTCAACGGTTCCAGGCCGCATCACGCCATGCAGATTGCAGATAACGATAATAAAAATGACATCGACGCCGGCACGGCGCCTCACAAACCGCTCTCGCCAGCCGCCAAACGGGCGCTCGCGGAAGCGGAGGAGCGCCGCAAGGCCCAGGCGCAACCCGATCTCCCCCCCGAAACCGGCGGCCGCGGCGGCGCCGAGCCCTCGCGCTTCGGCGATTGGGAGATCAACGGGCGTGCGATCGATTTTTGAGCCGATACATATTTCGGCAAACTCAATGAGAATCACTTAAATTGGAATCTCTGATTTGAAGGGAGATGCCAATGCCGAAACCTTCGAGCTGGAATAACTCTGTTTGGCCGAAGGCCGCTAAACCGTTTAAGCCGAAGAATTCATCACAAGCGGAATCGAATAAACTGTTAGCCCTATCAGCTTTAGGAGCGGGCGTTTCACTTAGTCTGACTTACGATGGGTTTCCCCGCACAGTTGAGGTTCATACTGTAGGAGTAACTACTGCTGGCCGCCCCGCTATGTGCGTCTACCAAGTAGACGGTCAAAGTAGCACGCCTCCTATACCTGATTGGCGACTCTTTTGTTTTGACGAATGTTTTGACGTAGCTCTTACCACCATTAAGGCGAATTCACCGCGCGCCGGCTACAAAAGGGGCTCAAAGCAATTTCGCAGGATTGACGCCGAAATTTAGATTCCGGCGCCAAAAAAATTCTGCTTCGTTCCGTCGATTGAAGTGAATTATCACTCGGTCATGTGTGGCGGCTTTTTGATCAAGCCGCATCCGCCCTGTTCTGCCGGTTGGCGATCAGATCGTCGACAACAGCGGGATCGGCCAGCGTCGACGTATCGCCGAGTGCGCCGAAATCGTCTTCGGCGATCTTGCGCAGGATGCGGCGCATGATCTTGCCGGAGCGGGTTTTCGGCAGGCCCGGGGCGAACTGGATCTTGTCGGGCGAGGCGATCGGGCCGATTTGGGCGCGAACATGTTTGACGAGCTCCTGGCGCAACGCATCCGAACCCTCCTGACCCGCCATCAGCGTCACGTAGCAATAGATGCCCTGCCCCTTGATCGCATGTGGATAGCCGACAACGGCGGCTTCCGAGACATGCTGGTGCGAGACGAGGGCCGATTCGACTTCGGCCGTGCCGAGCCGGTGGCCGGAGACGTTCAGCACGTCGTCGACGCGGCCTGTGATCCAATAATAGCCGTCCTCGTCACGCCGGCAGCCGTCGCCGGTAAAATATTTGCCCTTGTAGGTGGAGAAATAGGTCTGGATGAAGCGTTCGTGGTCGCCGTAGACCGTGCGCATCTGGCCGGGCCAGCTATCGGCGATGACGAGATTGCCGTCGGCCGCCCCTTCCAGCAGATTGCCCTCATTGTCCACCAATTGCGGCTGGACGCCGAAGAACGGGGTCGTCGCCGAACCCGGCTTCAGGTCGGTCGCACCCGGCAATGGCGTGATCATGTGGCCGCCGGTCTCCGTCTGCCACCAGGTATCGACGATCGGGCAGCGGCCATCGCCGACGACGTTATAGTACCATTCCCAGACTTCCGGATTGATCGGCTCGCCGACCGTGCCGAGCAGGCGCAGGCTGGAGCGCGACGAGCGCTTGACGAAGTGATCGCCGGCACCCATCAGCGAGCGGATCGCCGTCGGAGCGGTATAGAAGATATTGACCTTGTGCTTGTCGATGACCTCCCAGAAGCGGCCCTGATCCGGGAAGTTCGGCACGCCTTCGAACATCAGCGAGGTCGCGCCATTCGCCAGCGGTCCGTAGACGATATAGGAATGGCCGGTCACCCAGCCGACATCGGCCGTGCACCAGTAGATGTCGCCGGGATGATAATCGAAGACATATTCATGCGTCATCGCCGCATAGACGAGATAGCCGCCCGTCGTGTGCAGCACGCCCTTCGGCTTGCCGGTCGAGCCCGACGTATAGAGGATGAACAGCGGATCTTCCGCCTTCATCTTCGCCGGCGGGCAGTCCGGTTTCACCTTGGCGACCTCTTCGTGATACCAGAGGTCGCGACCCGGCGCCCAGCCGGTCTTGCCGCCGGTGCGGCGCACGACCAGCACCTTTTCCACGGTGACATAATGCCGGCCGGCAATGTGGATCGCGGTGTCGGTATTGTCCTTGAGCGGCACCGGCTTGCCGCCGCGCAGGCCCTCGTCGCAGGTAATGACGAAGGTCGACTGGCAATCGATGATGCGGCCGGCCAGCGCCTCCGGGGAGAAACCACCGAAGACGACGGAGTGCACGGCGCCGATGCGGGCGCAGGCAAGCATCGCATAGGCGGCCTCGGGGATCATCGGCATGTAGATGGTGACGCGATCGCCCTTCTTGACGCCCTGCTTCTTCAGGACATTCGCCAGCCGGCAGACATGCTCGTAGAGCTCGTTATAGGTGATCTTCTTGTCGATATAGGGATTGTCGCCCTCCCAGATGAAGGCCACGTCATCGCCATGCTTCTTCAGGTGGCGGTCGATGCAATTGTAGGAGACGTTGGTCAGTCCGTCTTCGAACCATTTGATCGAGACCTTGCCCGTGAAAGACGTGTTCTTGACCTTGGTGTAGGGCTTGAACCAGTCGATGCGTTCGCCGTGCTTGCCCCAGAACCTGTCGGGATCCTCGACGCTTTGCTTGTACCATCTCTGATATTTCGCCGCGTCGATCAAAGCGCGTGCTTGAACCGGCTTCGTCACCGGATGAATCTTTTCCGACATCATTTCCTCCTCAACCTTGGCACCCCCTATCGAGACTATGGGTGCTCATTCCGTGCCATCAATAGCAGCTCAAGTTACGACAGCAATTAGACAAAGCGCATTTCATCGGCAAAGAATTGCAATTCTGCAACGCTGCGGTTATATAGGGCCATATTTCCCGGACAATGTGGTGTTACACCCCGGACCGCGACACCGGCGCGGACTGACAGAAGGACTATATCCATGGCTCAACAATTGCTCATGCCGAAGGCAACAGCCATCTGGCTTGTCGACAATACGGCCTTGTCGTTCGACCAGATTGCACAGTTCTGCAAGCTGCATCCGCTCGAAGTCAAGGCTATCGCCGATGGCGAAGCGGCACAGGGCATCAAGGGCCTCGACCCAATCGCCACCGGCCAGCTCTCCCGCGACGAAATCGCCCGCGCCGAAGCCAATCCGAACCACAAGCTGAAGATTTCCGAACCGAAGGTTCGCGTGCCGGAATCCAAGCGTCGTGGGCCGCGCTACACGCCGGTTTCCAAGCGCCAGGATCGCCCGAACGCCATTCTCTGGCTGGTGCGCAACCATCCGGAACTGAAGGACGCGCAGATTTCCCGCCTCGTCGGCACCACCAAGTCCACCATCGAGCAGATTCGTGACCGCACGCACTGGAACTCGACGAACCTGACGCCGATGGATCCGGTAACGCTCGGCCTCTGCAGCCAGATCGACCTCGACATGGAAGTCGAAAAGGCCGCCAAGGGCCGTCCGCTGCCGACAGCCGCCGAACTCGGCGCGACGCTGCAGCCGGCGCAGGAAACCGAGAAGCTCGGCTTCAGCTATGATCGCGATGAAGAGAAGGAAAAGGAAATCGACGCCGACGCCGTCTTCGCCAAGCTGAAGTCGCTGAAGTCCACCACGCCGGACGATGACGACGACGACCGGTATTGAGACGCGACTCAGTCCCGTAGTTCGAGGCCCCGGTGAAAGCCGGGGCTTTTTATATCGGATTATGGCAATGCTTATGATCCATCTTTGCTGCGTCCCTATGCAGCGAGAACAACCTGTGGGACATGGTATATACTCACGCTACATGGTTATGCGCGAGATGAAGCTGCAATGTCGATCTTGGGTATCGGATACTACGACTATGTGGTGGGTTTAGTGGCTGCCATGGTGGCCGCACTGCTGACTAAGCAGAAAGTCCTGCAAGGGCGTTTTGGAAAATTCGCAGTATTTGAGCACCTCATACTGCCGGCAATCTTTATTGTGGTCGGTGCCACCATCTGCTCGCTGGTCGAAATCGACGAAACTATCGTCACGGGTACCATCGTCATGTTGGCGATTTTTATGTTGGTGATACTGGTGGCCTTCGCGCCATTCCTGTTTATACCTTGCGCGTTTTTCGCCTACGCCTTCGTCACCTCCTGGGAAAAGGTGGCCCACATTGCGGTAGTTTTATTCGTCGGTGTGACAATAGGAAACTTTATCGGCTTCGGATTGGGGTCCCGAAGCCGAGCGGCGACGCAATAGCGGCGGCCGCGTCCTTACTCGCCCTGTTGGGCTTTGACAGTAAATTTATCGCGCTCCAAAAATCGCCGACCCAACGCGAACGCTCGTAGCACCGAAAGCCACGGCAATCTCATAGTCACTCGACATGCCCATGGAGAGTTTTTCGACCCCGCTCTTTTTTGCGAGTTTGGCGAGCAACGCGAAATGCGGCCCAGGATTCTCATCCGCTGGCGGAATGCACATCAGTCCCTCGATCGAAAGTCCAAGCTCCTTCCGGCAGAAATCGACGAAGGCGGTCGTATCGTCCGGCGCAATCCCGGCCTTTTGCGGCTCCAGTCCGGTATTGACCTGCACATAAAGCCTCAGCGCCTTGCCCTGCCGTTTCATTTCATCGGCGAGGGCGCGGGCGATCTTTTCGCGATCCACCGTTTCGATGACGTCGAACAAGGCCACGGCATCTGCCGCCTTGTTCGATTGCAGCGGCCCGATCAGATGCAGCTCGATCTCGGGCGTTTCCGCCTTGAGCAGCGGCCACTTGCCTTGGCTTTCCTGCACACGGTTTTCCCCGAACACCCGCTGGCCGGCCGAAATGGCAGGGCGAATCGCTTCGGCATCGAAGGTCTTGGAAACGGCGACGAGCTGCACGGCACCCGCCGGTCGACCGGCTTGATGCTCCGCTGCAGCGATATGGGCACGAACCGCGTTCAACCGCTCTTGAAGTTCCATCTTTTCGCCTCGATATTGACGCCTGTTCCTTGAGACTTTGCAGTAATGAGGCAGGCGGCCTTTGCCAAGGGCCGATGCCACGGAATCCGGCTTTGCTTTGCAAGATAAAGCACTTGCCGCACCCGCTAAACTTGACGCTTGGTTGGTTTCGTGATGAAGGTCACGGCCAACTCCCCATGATTTTCTGGAATACAAGATCAGATGGCTACCGAACGTTATAATCCGCGCGATGCCGAGCCTCGCTGGCAGCAGAAATGGAACGAGGAAAAGGTCTTCCTCACTGACAACGCCGATCCGCGCGAGAAATATTACGTCCTCGAGATGTTCCCCTATCCGTCGGGCCGCATCCATATGGGCCATGTGCGCAACTATGCCATGGGTGACGTCGTCGCCCGCTACAAGCGCGCCCGTGGCTACAACGTCTTGCATCCGATGGGCTGGGACGCCTTCGGCATGCCGGCGGAAAACGCCGCCCGCGACAACAAAGTGCATCCGAAGGAATGGACCTACCAGAACATCGCCTCGATGAAGGCGCAGTTGAAGGCCATGGGCCTGTCGCTGGACTGGAGCCGCGAATTCGCCACCTGCGACGTCGACTATTACCATCGCCAGCAGATGCTCTTCATCGACATGATGGAGAAGGGCCTGGTTTACCGCAAGAAGTCCAAGGTCAACTGGGACCCGGTCGACAACACAGTGCTCGCCAACGAGCAGGTCATCGACGGCCGCGGCTGGCGCTCCGGCGCGCTGGTCGAACAGCGCGAGCTGACGCAATGGTTCTTCAAGATCACCGAATTCAGCCAGGACCTGCTGGACGCGCTGGATACGCTCGACCATTGGCCGGAAAAAGTGCGGCTGATGCAGAAGAACTGGATCGGCCGGTCCGAAGGCCTGACGATCCGCTGGGAGATCGTGCCGGAGACCTCGCCGAACGCCGACCGTGAAATTACCGTCTATACCACGCGTCCGGACACCTTGTTTGGCGCTTCCTTCCTGGCGATTTCGGCTGATCATCCGTTGGCTAAGGAAGCAGCGGCTGCGAATCCGGCTATCGATGCCTTCTGCGAAGAATGCCGCCGCGCCGGCACCTCGCTTGCCGCATTGGAAACCGCCGAGAAGAAGGGCATGGACACAGGCATCCGTGTCCGCCATCCGCTCGACCCGTCCTGGGAGCTGCCGGTCTATATCGCCAATTTCGTGCTGATGGATTATGGCACCGGCGCCATCTTCGGCTGCCCCTCCGGTGACCAGCGCGACCTGGATTTCGCCCGTAAATACGGCCTGCCGGTCGTGCCCGTCGTCATGCCGAGGGATGGTGACGCCGCAAGCTTCAGCATCGACGATGGCGCCTACGATGGCGACGGCGTCATGATCAATTCGCGTTTCCTCGACGGCATGAGCATTGAAGAAGCTTTTGAGACGGTGGCGACGAAATTGTCGGCGACAAGCCTCGGCAATGCGCCGCAGGCCGAGCGCAAGGTGAATTTCCGCCTACGCGACTGGGGCATCTCGCGCCAGCGCTATTGGGGCTGCCCGATCCCGGTCATCCACTGCGAGGATTGCGGCGTCTTGCCAGTGCCGAAGCAGGATCTGCCGGTCAAGCTGCCGGACGACGTCACCTTCGACCAGCCGGGCAATCCGCTCGACCGCCATCCGACATGGCGGCATGTCGCCTGCCCGCAGTGCGGCAAGGATGCCCGCCGGGAAACCGACACCATGGATACCTTCGTCGATTCTAGCTGGTACTACACCCGCTTCACGGCACCTTGGGAAAATGAACCCACCGACAAAGCGGCCGCTGATCGCTGGCTGCCCGTCGATCAATATATTGGCGGCATCGAGCATGCGATCCTGCATCTGCTCTATTCCCGCTTCTTCACCCGCGCCATGCGCGAAACCGGCCATGTCGCGGCCAAGGAACCCTTCAAGGGCCTGTTCACGCAGGGTATGGTCGTTCACGAGACCTATAGCCGCGGCAATGGCTTGACGCGCGAATGGGTGTCGCCGGCCGATATCCGCATCGAGGAAACCGACGGCCAGAGGCGGGCGACATTGCTATCGAGCGGCGAAGAGATAACCATCGGCGCAATCGAGAAAATGTCGAAATCGAAGAAGAACGTCGTCGACCCCGACGATATCATCGCCTCCTACGGCGCTGATACGGCTCGCTTTTTCGTGCTGTCCGATTCGCCGCCCGATCGTGACGTGATCTGGTCGGAAGCGGGCGTCGAAGGCGCGCATCGTTTCACACAGCGCATGTGGCGGCTAGTGTCGGAAGCGGCGGACGCGTTGAGAACCGTTGATTCGACTCCGGCTAAGGAAGGCGAGGCGCTGGCGATTTCACAGGTCGCACACCGCACGCTGAAGGCGGTTCAGGGCGATTATGACAAGCTCGCCTTCAACAAGGCCGTCGCGCGCATCTATGAATTCGTCAACACATTGGCTGCTCCGCTGGCCAAGGTCGCCGCTGGCGACACGGATGCCAGCTATCGTTCCGCCGTTCGTGAAGCGGTCGAGATTCTCATCGCATTGGTCGCACCGATCACGCCGCATCTGGCCGAAGAATGCTCGACAGCGCTCGGCAATGCGCATCTGGTCGCCGTGAGCGCTTGGCCGCGCTACGACGAAGTGCTCGTCGTCGAGAATGAGATCGTGTATCCGGTGCAGATTAACGGCAAAAAGCGCGCCGAATTGACAATTGCGCGCGATGCGGATCAGAATGCCGTGCAAGAGGCTGTACTCGCCCTGGATGCCGTCGCAAGCGCATTGAATGGTCAGGCGCCAAAGAAGATCATCGTCGTTCCACAGAGGATCGTGAACATTGTCGTCTGATAGTCTTTTCAAGCTCGCTCGCGCTGCAGGCGTTGCGTCTCTGGTTGCCGTTGCCAGTCTTTTGTCCTCATGCCAGGTCAAGCCGCTTTACGCGGAGAGCACCGGCGTGACGCAGAAGCTCGCGGACGTTGCCTTTTCCGACGCCGGTTCGCGCGTCGGTCAGCAGGTTCGCAATCAATTGATCTTCATCGCCGGCCGCGGCGCCGGCGAAACGAAGACCCCGAAATATACGGTCGATCTGAGCGTTAGCTCCGGCACGGGCGGCGTTCTCTACCTGCCGTCCTCCGATACGTCGGCCGCAGGCCGCACGACGGTGACGGCATCGTTCACCCTCAAGGATGCCAGCGATGGCAAGGTTCTGAAATCCGGCAGCCGCTCAGTCACGTCGCTGGTGGACTTCCCAACTCAGGAATTCGCCAAGGCACGCGCCATCCGCGATTCTGAAGACCGCGCAGCCCGCGAAGTTGCCGAGCTGGTAGGCGCCGACATCGCTGCGGCGCTTAGCCGTTAATATGAGCGCGCGGCATGGCGGAAATCAAATCCCACGAGTTTGACGGATTTCTCCAAAACGCCGCGCGCAGCTACCGCCTCTTTGTCATCTACGGCCCTGACCGCGGCCTTGTCTCCGAGCGGGCAGGGCAGATCGCCGGCAAGACCGGCGTTGATCTGAACGACCCTTTTTCCCTGATCAAGCTCGATGTGAGCGATCTCCAAAACGATGCCGGCCGCCTGCTCGATGAGGTCAATGCTATCGGCCTTTTCGGCGGTGAAAAGCTGGTGTGGATCCGCGGCGCCGCCAACGAAAAGGCTCTGGTCGATTCGCTGCAGATCATTGCCGATAATCCGCCGGATGCTAGCTTTGTCATCGTCGAGGGCGGTGATCTGAAAAAGGGCTCCGGCCTTCGCAAGGTGGCAGAGACTTCCAAAGCTGTCGCAACTATTCCGTGCTATACCGACGACATTCGCGCGCTGAACAGCCTCATCGATGTGGAGCTGGCCAACGAAAATCTACGCATCACACCGGCGGCGCGCCAAATCCTGTTAGAGTTTCTCGGCGGCGATCGCATCGCTTCGCGCAACGAAGTCCGTAAACTGGCGCTTTATTGCCGCGGGCAGGGGACAATTGAAGAGGATCACGTCACCGATATCATCGGCGATGCCAGCGCCATTTCGGCAGATGACGCGGTGGATGCCATTCTCAAAGGCGATTCCGAAGCTTTTCTGCATGCCATGCAAAAAATCGCGTCTTCCAAAACACCGATGTTTCTCGTGCTTCAGGGTTGTCTAAGACAATTTCAATTGCTGGACATGATGCGGACGGAAATGGACGAAAAGCGCGTGCCGCCGGCACAGGTCATGCAGACACTCGGCCGGCACCTGCACTTCCGCCGTAAGCCGATCATCGAACAGGCACTCAAGAGCTGGACGGCGCCGGCAATCGCGCGGGAAATGAACCGATTGCAGGCCGCCATTCTTCAAACGCGGCAACGTGCCAGTCTGGAAGACACAATCGCCACCCAGACACTGCTGGCAACCACGCTGCAATCGGCCCGCAAGGGCTGACTGACGCGAAACAGCTCAACGCCGCTCCAGCAGCCGGCAAATTTCTTCGAGCTGCTCCAGGGTCTTGTAGGAGATCTTCACCTGGCCGCCGCTGCCACGATGGTTGATCGCGACGTCTAGCCCCAGCGTGTCGGATAATGTTCTTTCCAACGCCAGCGTATCGGAATCCTTCTCGTCCTTGCGAGCGCTTACGGGGCGGAGATCGTTCTGAGCCTTGATATCGTTCTGCGCCAGCCGCTCGGCATCACGCACCGACATTCCCTTGGAAACAATCGTCCGAGCAAGTGCTGCCGGATCGGAAGTCGAAACCAGCGCGCGTGCATGGCCGGCCGATAGACTACCGCCGGCGAGCATGTCGCGAACCGGTTCCGGCAGCTTCAGCAGGCGCAGCGAATTGGCGACATGACTGCGGCTTTTGCCAATGATCTCGCCAAGGTCATTCTGCGTATAGCCATGTTCGGCTATCAACTGCTCGTAGCCCAGCGCTTCTTCCAAAGGATTGAGATCGGCGCGCTGAACATTTTCAACGATGGCGATTTCCAGAGCGGTTTTGTCATCAACATCGCGCACGATAACGGGAATTTCGATCAGGCCGGCCAGTTGCGCCGCGCGCCAGCGTCTTTCTCCGGCTATGATTTCATAGCGATCGACCGAGACCGTACGCACGACCACGGGCTGAACGATGCCGTGCTGTCGGATTGAGCTGGCAAGATCGTGCAGCTCGGTTTCGTCGAAATAGCGACGCGGATTCTTTGGGTTGCGGCTGATGAATTCGATTGGCACCATGCGATCCGGATTGACGCCCGGCTTGCCGGTGTCCACCGGCGTCGGCTGATCCATCTCTCCGATGAGAGCGGCCAAGCCGCGGCCGAGACGCCGTTTCGAAACATCATCATTCATCGCAATTACTCACTTCAGAACAAACAATAGATCAGGCGGCTGCCTTACGCTGCCGCTCCCGCTGGATCACTTCCGACGCCAGTTGCAGATAGGCTTGACTGCCGGCGCATTTTAGATCGTAAAGGATCGCCGGCTTGCCATAAGAGGGCGCTTCAGATACGCGAACATTGCGCGGTATCAACGTATGGTAGACCTTCTCGCCCAAATGCGTGCGCACATCATTGACGACCTGCTGCGCAAGATTGTTGCGGGAATCAAACATGGTTAAGACAATACCCTGAATATCGAGCAGGGGATTGACGGTGCGGCGCACCTGATCGACGGTTTCCAGCAACTGGCTGAGACCTTCCAGCGCAAAGAATTCGCACTGCAGCGGCACCAGAACCGAATGGGCGGCCGCCATGGCGTTCATGGTCAGCAGGTTGAACGAGGGCGGGCAATCGACCAGGATGTAGGAAAAAGCGGTAGCCGCGCCATTCAGCGCGCGGCGCAGCCGGAAGACACGATCGGACTGTTGAGCGATTTCCATCTCAATCCCAAGCAAATCCATCGTCGAGGGAATGATGTAGAGATTGGGGACAGCCGTTTCCTGAACCGTATCAAGAATCGTATGGGTCCCGACCAGGAGATCATAGGACGACAGTTTTCGATCCCGCCGTTCGATGCCCAGGCCAGTGCTAGCGTTGCCTTGCGGATCGAGGTCGACGATCAAGACCCGCTCGCCGATAGCGGCTAGGGCCGTGGCCAGGTTGATCGCAGTGGTTGTCTTGCCGACGCCACCCTTTTGATTTGCGATAGTAATAATCCGGTTTCGCTCGCCGATCATTGCCGCATATCCAATTATGGTTAAATTCGACGTCGAGGGCGATTTAACTCCAAAATAACAGAATCTCGCTCGACCACACTGTTGTGTTTTACCAGATCGAATTCCCACCGACCACGGGCTTTCTCGACTTCACGCTCGTAATCCCGGCCTTTATGCAGCAGCAAACGGATATTTTCGTTGCGTTCCGCCCAAGGCGCTGCGTAGTCCAGCAACACATCCAGCTCGGCCAGCGCTCTTGCCGAGATCACCTCGCAGTGACGAATGACCTTCGGCGCTTCCTCGATACGGATGGCGTGGACGGCGCCGCGAGCCTCGCATTCCCTGAGGCAAACCCGCAGAAACGCAGCCTTTTTCTGATTGCTCTCCACCAGATCGACATGTCCATCGGCCTGTTCCGCCAGTAGAATGGCGGTAATGATGCCGGGAAAACCGCCGCCGCTACCGAGGTCAACCCATCGGGCTGGCTTCGGATGAAGTTGAAAGATCTGGGCGCTATCGGCAATATGTCTTTGCCAGAGATCGTTGATCGTCGAGGGCGCCACCAGATTGATGGTCTTCGCCCATTTCTGAAACAGCTCAGCAAAGTGCTGCAAGCGTCCCTGTGTTTCACGTGAAACACGCACACCGTTTAATTCCATGGCAGGACTCTCACACCTTGCAATATTAGGAAACGAGCTTCTGCTCTTCCGCCGCGACGTGCTTCCGCAGATGGGCCAACAAAAGCGATATGGCCGCCGGCGTCATCCCGTCGACACGCGACGCTTGTGCAATATTCTTCGGGCGCGCAGCCGTCAACTTCTGCTTCAGCTCGTTCGATAGACCGGACAAGACGGAAAAATCGAAGCCCATCGGAATTACGCGCTCTTCTTCGCGTCGCGCCTGCACGATGTCCGAAGTCTGGCGATCCATATAGACTGCATAGGCAGCTTCGATCTCGATAGCTTCAACGACGCGGCCCTCGATCGACCGCAACTCCGGCCACAGGCCAGACAGCGCGTCAACGGATTGACCCGGATGGGATAGAAGATCATATCCCGATCGGCGCTGACCATCCTTATTCAAATGCAGCCCGGCTTTTGCTGCTTCCGTCGGCGTGACACTCAAACTCTTCAATTGAGCCCGAGCCTGCTCGAGCTTCTCCATATAGGTTTTGAACCGCTCGCCGCGATTCACATCGACGCAACCAATAGATATTCCCAGCGGTGTCAGACGAACATCAGCGTTATCGGCGCGCAAGGATAAACGATATTCTGCGCGAGAGGTGAACATGCGATAGGGTTCGGCCACTCCACGAGAGGTGAGGTCGTCGATCATTACTCCAATATAGGATTCCGTGCGGCTGAGCTTCACAGCCTCTCCACCGGAAGCTAAGCGAGCAGCGTTCAGGCCAGCAATCAAGCCCTGTGCTCCAGCTTCCTCGTAACCCGTCGTTCCATTGATTTGCCCAGCCAAAAACAGACCGGGAATCTTCATGACTTCGAGCGATGGCTTCAATTCACGGGGATCGACATGATCATATTCGATCGCGTAGCCGCACTGCAGAATTCGGACTCGTTCCAGACCCGGAATGGTTCTGATAAAGGCATCCTGTACGTCCTCGGGAAGCGAGGTCGATATGCCGTTGGGATAGACGGTCGTATCGTCGAGCCCCTCCGGCTCCAGAAAAATCTGGTGACCGTCGCGCTCGCCGAACTTAACGATCTTGTCTTCGATCGATGGACAATAACGCGGACCCACACCCTCGATCTGGCCGGAATACATCGCCGACCGCAGGAGGTTGTCCGCAATGATCTTGTGCGTTGCCGGCGTTGTCCGCGTCACCCCGCATTCGATTTGCGGAGTCGTGATGGCATCCGTCATGAAAGAGAAGGGCACGGGCTCGTCATCAGCGCCTTGGCGGCCCACGGAATCCCAGTCAATGGTCGTGCTATCCAAGCGCGCCGGCGTCCCGGTCTTCAAACGGCCGAGCGCCAGACCATAACGATGCAGCGTGGCGGATAGGCCCATCGAGGGTTCCTCGCCAACTCGGCCGGCCGGGATCTTTCTATCACCAATATGGATCAAGCCACGGAGAAAGGTCCCGGTCGTCAGAACGACAGCACCACATCGAAGGATGCGGCCATCCTTTAGAATCACCGCGGAAACACGGTCACCTTCTATGGCAAGATCAAAGGCATCCCCTTCGATCACGTCCAGGTTTTCGATCGCGTCGATCTCACGCTGCATGGCGAGACGATAGAGCTTCCGGTCTGCCTGGGTGCGCGGACCGCGAACGGCCGGACCCTTCTTCCGGTTCAGCATGCGGAACTGAATACCTGCCGCATCCGCGACGCGGCCCATTAGACCATCGAGGGCGTCGATCTCGCGAACCAGGTGACCCTTGCCCAGGCCGCCGATCGCGGGATTGCACGACATCACACCAATCGTATCGCGTTTATGGGTGACGAGCCCGGTCTGTGCGCCCAGACGGGCGGCTGCGGCCGCAGCTTCACTGCCCGCATGTCCACCACCCACAACAATCACATCATATATTTTATCGAGCATCGTAAAGCCCTCGGTATTGCCGTCTGTTTGGCATACCAAATTCAGGAGTCAAGAAGGTTTCACGTGAAACGTTTCCCACAGCGTACCTAACGCCGTGTTTCACGTGAATCATTTGCCGATGCAGAATTCGGAAAAGATAACATCAAGTAAATCCTCGACATCTACCCTTCCGGTGATGCGGCCTAAACTGTGCGCAGCCTGCCGCAGGAACTCCGCGCGTATATCCAAGCCTGCAGCATTGAAGGTCACGGCCTGGTTCAGTGCCTCCAGACTTTCCGCTAACAGCGTCCGATGCCGCAAGCGGCTCGGCAAAGCCGATGAAAGTGCTGAAGACCGCGTTAGCAAATCGTTAACCAACAATTGATGCAGTTCGGCCAAGCCTGCGCCAGTCGTGGAAGAAATGCGAAGATCGTAATCTTCACCACCAATCGGATGTATGTCCGATTTAGTGCCTATTCGAAAGACTTTTCCGTCAAATCCGTCGAATTCGGTTTGCGGGGCAGACCCTATCTCAGCCAACGACAGAATAATATCCGCCTCCGACGCTGTTTTCAGCGCCCGCCGGATCCCCTCGCGCTCAATGACTTCCTCCGTGTCCCTCAAGCCGGCAGTGTCATAGAGCCTGACCGCATATCCCTCGATATTGAGATCGACATGGAGAACGTCACGCGTGGTTCCAGCAATATCCGTCACGATCGCCACCTCGCGGCGCGCCAGTGCGTTCATCAAGCTCGACTTGCCGGCGTTCGGCGCGCCGGCAATAACGACTTTTAACCCATCCCGGACAATTTCGCCCAAATCAGCCCCAGCAAGATGCGCTGACAATTCGGACTGCAGCTTTGCCATATTCGTCCAGACCAGATCGGATACCGAACCTGGGACATCATCCTCATCCGCAAAATCGAGCTCCGCCTCGATAAGAGCCCGAGCGCGTGTCAAACGATCCGCCCATCCCTCATAAAGCTTTGAAAGACCGCCCGCCGCGTGTTCCACAGCCAACCGGCGCTGCATTTCCGTCTCGGCTGCGATGAGATCGGCCAAGCCTTCGATTTCCACCAGATCCATCTTGCCATTTTCAAGGGCGCGGCGCGAAAATTCGCCATGTTCCGCCAAGCGGCAGCCTTTAATGCCGGCGAGCTCCTTGAGAAGCGCAGCCACAACCGCTTTGCCGCCATGAACGTGAATCTCGGCACAATCCTCCCCGGTAAAGGAAGCTGGAGCGGGGAAAATAAGGACTAAGCCTCGGTCAATCACGAGACCATTTCGAGTCCGAATCGTTTTCAGCGCCGCTTTCCGCGGCTTCGGCAACGCTCCGACGAGCGCCTTGGTTGCCGTCAGAGCCTCCAAACCGCTGATTCGGACGACTCCGACGCCCGCCGGGAGACCGCCGCTGGAAAGCGCAAAGATCGTATCGCTGGAGTGCTGCATAGAATTGATCCGCATCCGAATCGAATTGGCCGAGATCGACTTTCAAAGCCTAGGGCACATGCTTACAAACAAAATCGGGCCGCATAAAGCGGCCCGATCAAATTCATAGGATACCCGACGCTCAAATGAACGATGAATCCGGCTAAGGATTACGTGTTCATTGAATCGAAGAAGTCCGGATTGTTCTTCGTCTGCTTCAGCTTGTCGATCAGGAATTCGATCGCATCCGTAGTTCCCATCGGCGCAAGAATACGGCGGAGAACGAAGATCTTCTGCAAATCCTGGCGCGGAACCAGCAAGTCTTCCTTACGGGTGCCGGATTTCAGAATATCCATCGCCGGGAAGATACGCTTATCGGCAACCTTGCGGTCGAGGACGATTTCCGAGTTGCCGGTGCCCTTGAATTCTTCGAAGATCACTTCGTCCATGCGGCTGCCGGTGTCGATCAGCGCCGTCGCAATGATCGTTAGCGAACCACCCTCTTCGATGTTACGGGCGGCACCGAAGAAGCGCTTCGGACGCTGCAGGGCGTTGGCGTCAACACCACCGGTCAGAACCTTACCGGATGAGGGGACGACCGTGTTGTAAGCGCGGCCAAGACGGGTGATCGAATCGAGCAGGATGACGACGTCGCGACCATGTTCGACGAGGCGCTTAGCCTTTTCGATGACCATTTCGGCGACCTGCACGTGGCGAACGGCGGGTTCATCGAAGGTCGACGAAATAACTTCGCCGCGCACGGAACGCTGCATATCCGTCACTTCTTCCGGACGTTCGTCGATCAGAAGAACGATCAGATAGCAATCCGGATGATTGGCGGTGATCGAATGCGCGATGTTCTGCAGCAGCACCGTCTTACCGGTGCGCGGCGGTGCTACGATCAGACCGCGCTGGCCCTTGCCGAGCGGCGCCACGAGATCGATGACGCGCGGCGACAGATCCTTCGAGGTCGGAACGTCGAGCTCCATGCGGAAGCGTTCGTTCGGATAAAGTGGCGTCAGGTTATCGAAATGGACCTTGTGACGGATCTTTTCCGGATCGTCGAAATTGATGGTGTTGACCTTGAGCAGCGCGAAATAGCGCTCGCCTTCCTTCGGTCCGCGGATCGGCCCCTCAACCGTATCGCCCGTCTTCAGCGAGAAGCGGCGGATCTGCGATGGAGAGATATAGATATCGTCCGGACCCGGCAGATAATTGGCATTGGCGGAACGCAGGAAGCCGAACCCGTCCTGCAGGACCTCGACAACGCCTTCGCCGATAATTTCCACGTCCTGGCTGGCAAGCACCTTCAGAATGGCAAACATCAGTTCCTGTTTGCGCATCGTGCTTGCATTTTCGACCTCGAGCGATTCGGCAAAGGCCAGGAGATCGGTCGGGGATTTATTCTTAAGTTCTTGAAGCTTCATTTCAGCCATGAAGGGATTTACTCTGTTTTAGAAGGGGAAAGGCAATGTTGGTCGTATTCAGAACCGCGATGAGGGTGTTCGCGGGCGACAGAACTGATACATGCCACGAAGAAGAGATGGCGGGAAAATAGCGATTCACTTTCGGCCCCGCAAGGGGGGCTGGCAAAATGAAGGAAATTTAAGTTTCGCGTTAAGTTCTGCGTCTTATTTCACGCAAACGGCTTCACCACGACCAGAATGACGATCAGGATCATCAGCACCGTCGGCGCCTCGTTCATGAACCGCCAATAGCGAGCCGAATGCCGGTTTTCATCGCGCGCAAAGGCGCGAACGGCGCGGCTGAAGAACATATGGACGATGGTCAGCAGCACGACAAGGCCGATTTTGGCATGTAGCCAACCGCCGTGGAAATCGTAAACGGACCAGGCGAGATAGAGCCCGAAAATCCAGGTCAGCATCATTGCCGGCGTCATGATCACTCGCAAGAGCCGGCGCTCCATCACCTTGAAGGTTTCCGACTGCTGCGAACCGGGCTCGGCATCGGTGTGATAGATGAAAAGCCGCGGCATATAGAAAAGCCCGGCCATCCACGAGATCACCGCGATGATATGGAAGGCCTTGATCCAGAGATAGAGATTGTCCGGATGCCAGGCAAACAGGCCGATCGCCAATGCCGCGAACAGCAGGATCATGAAATAGGCGCGCCGGCTGGCGTATGCGCCGGCGCGAGGATCTATCTGCTTTTCTCCCGATTGCTCGTTCATCTCGTCAGCCCTTCCATCCGCGCACGCGCTCGACCAAGGCGGCGACATCGGATGGATCGGCCTGCGGCGTGATGCCGTGGCCAAGATTGAAGATCAGCGGACCATGGCCGAGATGCTGCAGAATATCGTCAATCCCATCGCTAAGAGCCTTACCGCCGGCAACGACACGCATCGGATCGAGATTGCCCTGCACCGGCCCTTCCTGTTGCAGCTCCCTCGCAAAGCTTAGCGGCACCGACCAGTCGAGACCGATCGCATCGGCTCCTGTCTTCTGCCGGTAGGTTTTCAGCAGATAGCCAGCGCCCTTGGCAAAGGCGATGATCCGCGCCTGCGGCCGCCGTGCCTTGACCGAAGCGATCATTCTGGCAACCGGCTTGATGGCAAAAGCCTCGAACTCCGTTTCACCGAGCACGCCCGCCCAGGAATCGAAGATCTGCACCGCATCCGCGCCAGCATCGATTTGCGCCACCAGGTAGTCGGCGGAAATATCGGCAAGCAGCATCAACAGATGCTCGAATGCCTTTGGATGCCGGTAGGCGAAAAGACGGGCAGGGGCCTGATCCGGTGTGCCATGGCCGGCGATCATGTAGGTCGCGACCGTCCAGGGCGCGCCGCAGAACCCGAGCAGCGTCGTCTCTTCGGGCAGTTCGCTCCGCAGCCGCCGTACCGTCTCCATCACCGGAGCCAGATGATCAATGACGCCGTCGGCCTTCAACGCCGCAATACCGGCTTCGTCGATCGGATCCATCTCCGGACCATGCCCCTCGGTAAAACGCACATTGCGTTTCAGCGCATCAGGGATCACCAAGATATCGGAGAACAGGATTGCAGCGTCAAAGCCATACCGCCGGATCGGCTGCAGCGTCACTTCGACCGCATGTTCCGGGGTATAACAGAGCTCGAGAAAGCTCCCGGCCTTTGCTCTTGTCTCCCGATACTCCGGAAGATAGCGGCCGGCTTGGCGCATCAGCCAGAGAGGGGGAGGGGTCAGCGTTTCACCACTGAGCACTCTCATGATCTTCCGGCGTTCATCGCTCAAAGACGTCATCCCATTTAAAAACCAAACATATATCTAAGGTTTCTATTTCTTAGAGTCGGTGACTATCAAGGATTAAAATCCATCCACGGCCGATCCAAAATGTCGCGCATCCATCAAGATCCGGCAAAGAGATCGGCTGGAGCGCCGGATATGTGGAAAAGGTAAAACTTAGATCAATCTTTTGAAGGGTTTGGCTTGCCTTTTATTTCAGGCCTGTCTGGGGATAAAATGGGGAGGCTGGCTGAAAGCCGCAAATTATCCACATTGCCCACAATCTCCGGCGAAGCGTCCCCGGCCAAATTCGAAATGTGGAAAAGTCGGCGGTTTTCCACTTGCCCCCGACCGGCCGCTTCCCGTACCTCTCTTCTCTCCCGACATATCAACAGGCAATGGAAAGTAGCGTGGAAAACCGGACAAGCTTCTTTCATCTGCATCTGATTTCTGACTCAACCGGTGAGACTCTGATCTCCGCGGGCCGCGCCGCCTCGGTGCAATTCCATGCCAGCCAGCCGATCGAACATGTCTATCCCCTGATCAGGAACCGCAAGCAGCTCCTGCCGGTTCTGGAAGCGATCGACCATAGTCCCGGGATAGTCCTTTATACGATCGTCGACCGTGAGCTTGCCGATTTCATCGCCGAGCGCTGCCGTGAGATGGGTGTGCCCTGCGTCAATGTCCTCGAGCCGGTAATGAATGTCTTCCAGACCTATCTCGGAGCGGCGTCCCGGCGCAGGGTCGGCGCCCAGCATGTGATGAATGCCGATTATTTCGCTCGCATCGAAGCGCTGAACTTCACCATGGATCACGATGATGGACAGATGCAGGATGATTATAATGACGCCGATGTCGTCATCATCGGCATCAGCCGGACATCGAAGACGCCGACCAGCATCTATCTTGCCAACAGAGGCATCAAGACGGCCAATATTCCGATCGTCCATGGCGTACCCCTGCCCGAGAGTTTGATCCGGGCGACCAAACCGCTGATCGTCGGGCTGGTGGCGACCACTGATCGTATTTCGCAGGTTCGCGAAAACCGTATCCTCGGGGCGACCGCCGGTTTCGATCGTGGTGACTATGTCGATCGCGCGGCGATCTCCGAGGAGCTGAAATATGCCCGCTCGCTCTGCGCCCGGCACAATTGGCCTGTCATCGATGTCACCCGCCGCTCGATCGAAGAGACCGCGGCCGCCATTGTTGCCCTGCGCCCGAAGCTGCGCTAAGCGCTGGATACCAAGATTCCCCGAGGTTTATCCGATATGACAGCACCGCTCATTCTTGCCTCTTCCAGCCCGTTCCGGCGGATGCTGATGCAAAATGCCGGTCTACATTTCCAGGCGGTGGCGGCTCAGATCGATGAACGCGCAATCGAAGCGCCGCTGGAGAAGGATGGCGCCGGGCCGGATGCTGTGGCGCTGGTGCTGGCCAAAGCCAAGGCGAAAGAGGTGAGCGATCGTTTCCCCGACTCGCTCGTCATTGGTTCGGACCAGACGATGTCGCTCGGCGATGAAGTTTTTCATAAACCGAAAACGATGGCGGACGCCGAGAACCATCTGCGAACCCTATCCGGCAAGACCCATCGTCTGAACAGTGCCATCGCACTGGCGCGCAACGGCGATATCATCTGGGAACATGTGTCCCATGCGGAATTGACCATGCGCGATTTCTCGGCCGATTTTGTCCACCGTCATCTGAGCCGTGTCGGCGAGAAGGCGCTGTCGAGCGTCGGCGCCTATCAGCTTGAGGCTGAGGGGATACAGCTTTTCTCGAAAATCGACGGCGATTACTTTACCATCGTCGGATTGCCGATGCTGCCGCTCCTTCAGCAGCTTCGCGAACTGGGAGTAATCGATGGGTGATTCACGTGAAACATTTGGCCCCAGCGCCTTCGTTACGGGCTACCCCATCAAGCATTCTCGCTCGCCTTTGATCCATGGCCATTGGCTCCGCACACTCGGTCTCGCCGGCAATTATCGTGCGCACGAGGTCTCGCCGGATGATTTCCCGGCCTTCATCGCTTCCTTGAAGGACGGTTCGAGCGGCTTTGTCGGCGGCAATGTGACGATCCCGCACAAGGAGACGGCATTCAAGCTGGCGGATCGCCCGGATGAATTGTCCGAGGAGCTCGGTGCTTCGAACACGCTCTGGCTTCAGGATGGCTTGCTACATGCGACCAACACGGACGGCCGCGGTTTCACGGCCAATCTGGATGAGCGCCATCCCGATTGGGATCGTACCGGACGAGTGGTGATCCTGGGTGCGGGCGGCGCCAGCCGCGCCGTCATCCAGGCGGTGCGCAACCGCGGCATTCCGGAAATTCACGTCGTTAATCGCACTGTCGAGCGTGCACGGGAACTGGCCGATCGCTTCGGCGAGCGTGTCCATGCCCATCCGATGGCGGCGCTGGATGAGGTGATGCGAGGTGCCGGTCTCCTCGTCAATACCACTTCGCTTGGCATGGACGGTGAGGCGGCGCCGCAGATTGATTTTTCGCCGCTGGCCGAAAATGCCGTTGTCACCGATATTGTTTATGTGCCGCTGAAAACGCCGTTGCTTGCCCAGGCGGAAGAACAAGGCTTCGCCACGGTCGACGGGCTTGGCATGTTGCTGCATCAGGCTGTGCCAGGTTTCGAAAAATGGTTCGGCAAGCGTCCGGTGGTCGATGAAGCGCTCCGGGCGCTGATCATCGCCGATATGGAAAAACATTGATGATCCGCATTGGACTGACCGGATCGATCGGCATGGGAAAATCGACGTCGGGCAAGCTCTTCGCCGAAGCGGGCATCCCCGTGAATGATGCCGACGCAGTCGTGCATGATCTTTATAGCGGCGAGGCCGTGCCCTTGGTCGAAGCTGCGTTTCCAGGAGCAACAAAGAACGGCACCGTCGACCGGCAGGAGCTTGGCCGCAAACTCGCCTCCGATCCCTCCGGGTTCAAGCGACTTGAGGCCATTGTTCATCCGCTGGTGCGGCAGCGCGAACGAACGTTTCTCAAACGTCAGCGTGCCGCCGGTGCCGATATCGTCGTGCTCGATATCCCCCTGCTGTTCGAGACCGGCGCCAATGAGCGGGTGGACAAGATCGTCGTTGTCAGTTGTGATACACAGATTCAACGGGAAAGAGTGCTTGCCAGGCCGGGCATGACTGAGGAAAAATTCGCCATGATTCTCTCCCGCCAGACGCCGGATGCGGAGAAGCGGGCGCGGGCGGATTATGTCATCGACACCGGCGGCAGCATCGATGCGGCGCGGGAGCAGATAAAAGACATCATAGCCGACCTGCGGCAGCGATCGGCAGACAACGGATCTGCAGGCGGAGAGCCCTAATATGCGCGAAATCATTTTCGATACGGAAACGACCGGCCTCGACAACAGAGCCGACCGGGTCATCGAAATCGGTGGTATCGAGCTCTTCAATCACTTTCCGACCGGCAAGACCCTCCATCTCTATATCAATCCCGGCGACCGCAAAGTCCATCCGGACGCGCTTGCCGTGCACGGCATCACCGACGAATTCCTGAAGGACAAGCCGTCCTTTGCCGATGTCGCCGATGAAATCCTTGCCTTTTTCGGCGAAGCCAAGTGGATCGCCCACAATGCGACTTTCGATATGGGTTTCGTCAATGCCGAATTCGCGCGGCTTGGTCGGCCGCCGATCCTACCCGATACGGTGATCGACACGCTGGCCATGGCCCGGCGCAAACATCCGATGGGGCCGAACTCACTGGATGCCCTCTGCCGGCGCTATGGCATCGACAATTCCCACCGCACCAAACACGGCGCGCTTCTCGACTCTGAATTGCTGGCTGAAGTCTATATCGAGATGATCGGCGGCCGGCAGACAGCCCTTGGTCTCGGCAGCATCAACGGTTCCGCACGCTCCCGTCAGGTCGACGATGCCGAAGAGATCGTTGCGGATATCCTGGTGCGACCGACGCCGCTGGCGAGCAGATTGAGCGAGGCCGAGCTGGAAGATCACGCAGCGCTGATCGCCAAGCTTGGCGAAAAAGGCATCTGGTCAAAATACCGCGCCGCGAATTGAAAACATACTCTAAGCCCAAAAGAAAATGCCCGGATCGAAATCCGGGCATCTTTGTTTCTATCGATGGAATGGACCGAAGGCTTAGTTCGGAACCGCTTCGACCTGGGCGCGGGCCTGTTCTTCGGCGACGCGCTGGGTGAACATCTGCGCGAAATCGATCGGGTCGATCATCAGCGGCGGGAAGCCGCCGTTGCGGGTGACGTCGGCGATGATCTGACGGGCGAAGGGGAAGAGCAGGCGCGGGCACTCGATGAAGAGCAGCGGCAGCATGTGTTCCTGCGGGAAACCGGTGACGCGGAAGACGCCGCCATAGACCAGCTCGGTGTGGAAGAGAACCCGTTCGCCATCCTTGGCTTCGGCATTCAGCGTCAGCACGACGTCGAAATCCGATTCCGACAGCGGATTGGCGTTGACGTTGACATTGATGTTGATATCGGGGGCGTTTTCCCGGGCCTGCAGCGAGCGCGGAGCACCAGGATTTTCGAAGGAAAGATCCTTGGTGTATTGAGCAAGGATGGAAAGGCTCGGGCTGGCTGCGCCGTTGCCGCTGTTCTCGTTGGCCATGGGGGTTTCCTCTGACGTCAATGGGTGTCGCCATCTAGCATTTCGAATAAGGGCTTACAACCCTTGAGGCTTCGGCCATCTTTGGCCGCTGTTGCCTACTCTTCAAGGCGTTTTTTGTCAGACCAAGGCGAGTTGCGATTGGGCTCTCGATGGAAATTGGTCTCGTCCAGATCGACGACATGCCCGGGGCTGCGCGGCCCTGTTTGCGGGCCGGAAGCCGAACTCGGGCCTTGGCCGGCGCCGCGCCTGAAGGCACGCGAACTGCCCAGAACGACGATGCGTTTGCGCAGGACCGTCCAGGCGAGCTCACGCACGGCCGGAATGAAGAGCAGCAAACCGATAATATCAGAGATGAAGCCGGGTAGCATCAGCAGGAATGCGGCAACGACGATCATGGCGCCATGCACCATTTCGCGTCCCGGATCGCCGCCATTGCGGCTCTCGGCGGAAATGCGCTGCAGGATACCGATGCCCTGGATTCTGAGAAGAGCGGCACCCAGGAGGGCGCTGAGGATTACCAGTCCCAATGTCGCCCAGACGCCGACCATCTTGCCGACGATGATGAAGCCGGCGATTTCGGCAAGCGGCATCAGAAAGACGAAGACAGGTACGAGGGATAGGCGCATGTTAATGTGTCCTGGAAGCGGGGGGCTTATACGCTTAGCGTTAGTCTATCGCGCATAATAAAGATACCGGTCCGCTATTTGAATGATAGATCGATGCGGACTATATGGGGATTGAAACTCTCAATTTTAACGGCGGTTCCGATACGAGATGGGTGCAAACGACTTTGTGACGATCTTTTTCCTGGTGGCAGCGGTGCTGATTTTCTTTCAGCTCCGTAGCGTTCTTGGCCGCCGTACGGGGAACGAGAAGCCGCCGCGCGATCTCTACGGTTCTCCCGATTCGGCTACGGGTCCGACTGTACCGGATGCCGGCAAGGTAGTGACCCTGCCGCGCCGCGATGCAGCCGAGGATGAGGATCGTTTTGCGGCCATCGACGCCTTTGCGGCAGCCGGCACGCCGCTCAACGATTCGCTGCGCGAATTGAGCAAGGCCGATCCCAGCTTCAATCCGAAGGAATTCGTCAATGGCGCCCGCATGGCCTATGAGATGATCGTCATGGCCTTTGCCGATGGCGATCGCAAGGCGCTGAAGGGCCTGTTATCGCGCGAGGTCTATGAAGGCTTCGATGCCGCCATTACAGAGCGCGAAACCAGGGGCGAAAAGGTAAAGTCCACCTTTGTCGGCATCGACAAGGCCGATATCGTCACCGCCGAGATGAAGGGGACGGAAGCCTTCGTGACGATGCGCATCGTCAGCCAGATGATTTCGGCGACCTACGATAAGGCCGGCACGCTGATCGACGGCGACGCCGAGGCCGTTGCCGAAATCAGCGATCTCTGGACCTTTGCCCGCGACAGCCGTTCGCGCGACCCGAACTGGAAACTCGTGGCGACCGAATCCGAACAATGACGACCCCATCGCAGGATTTCAGGCTTGAGCCGGCAACCTTCGCCGATCTGAAGGGCTGGAAGGACGACGATCCTTCCAGCCTTTTTCGTGCCATGAAGGACTGTCGGGACCATATCAGAGATGTAAAGCCCTACCGCACCGGTGCAGCCGGGCTGACCGCAAACGAGCTCCTGACCCTGCTCGACGATGCAGAAGGCTACGCGCCCAAGGACGCTGCCGAGGCCCGCGCCTTCTTCGAAGAACGCTGCCAGCCCTTTTTTATTCGCCGCGGCGACGGCGCCAGAGGTTTCGTAACAGCCTTCTATGAGCCGGAGATTGCAGTCTCCGCAACACCGGACGAGACCTATCGCTATCCGTTCTATCGCCGGCCGGACGATCTGATCGATCTCGACGATACCAACCGGCCTGCGGATCTCGATCCATCCTATATGTTCGGTCGTCTCGATAACGGCGCCGTCGCTGCCTATCCGGACCGCGGCGAGATCGATCGTGGTTACCTGGAGGGCAGGGGCCTGGAGATCGCCTGGGCGAAGTCCAAAGTCGACGTCTTCTTCGTGCATGTGCAGGGCGCGGCGAGATTGCTCTATTCCGATGGACGCATGGGCCGCATCACCTATGCCGCCAAGGCCGGCCATCCCTTCTCGGCCGTCGGCCGCCTGCTGATCGAACGCGGCGTACTCGACCGCGCGACGATTTCGATGCAGACGATCCGCGATTGGCTCTATGCCCATCCGCAGGAAGTCGATGAAGTCCTGTGGCACAACAGGTCCTACATTTTCTTCCGCGAGGCGGATGTCAGCGATCCGACGCTCGGCCCGATCGCAGCGGCGAAAGTGCCGCTGGTCGCGGGCCGTTCGCTGGCGGTCGACCGGCAGATCCACACTTTCGGCTTTCCTTTCTTCATCCAGTCGGAAAGCTTGACGCACCTCGACGGCGGCAAACCTTTCGGGCGGCTGATGCTGGCGCTCGATACCGGTTCGGCGATCGTCGGCCCGGCGCGTGGGGATATTTTTACCGGTTCCGGCTACGATGCGGGAGAGCTTGCCGGTACCGTGCGCAACGATGCGGATTTTTATATATTGGTTCCGAAGGCGGCAGCTCAGAGGTTCGGCTGATGGCTTCAGAACGGCAAACCAAGGAACGAAAGCTCAGCACCGACGAGCGCATCCTCTGGGGCAAGGTGGCGAAAAGCACCCGGCCAATGCCGGAACGGCTCGCCGATATCGAAGCTTTCGACGAGGTTCTGGCGGCAGAGGCACGGGCGGAGGAGACCGCACGTGCCGAGAAGGAGAAAGCTTCGGCAGCGTCCCGAGATCCGCAAATTCCGCCGCCACCGGCCAAACCGCCTTCCGGCGCGCACCATCCGCTGGAGCGGCCGGTCAAGCGTAAGATCGCCAAGGGCCGGCTGGCGTTGGAAGCGCGGATCGACCTTCACGGGCTGATCCAGAGCGAGGCGCACGCCATGCTCCTCGATTTCCTTCTCCGCGCGCATCAGCGCGGCCTTCGCCATGTGCTAGTCATCACCGGTAAGGGCAGTTCCATGGGTAGCGAGGGCGCCTTGAAGCGTGCCGTGCCGATGTGGTTTTCCAAGCCGGAATTCCGCTTCCTGATTTCGTCCTATGAGACGGCGGCGCAGCATCATGGCGGCGACGGCGCCCTCTATATCCGCCTGTCGCGACTGAAAGGCGAGAAGCTGTGACCCCCTTTGGCGAAGCGGTAAGAAAGCTGAGAGCGCGCAAGGGTGTCTCGCAGAAGGAAATGGCTGCGGCGCTGAACGTGACTCCGGCTTATTTATCCGCCTTAGAACATGGAAAGCGCGGCACGCCGACTTTCGATCTCCTGCAGCGCATTGCCGGATACTTCAACATCATCTGGGACGAGGCGGAGGAATTGTTCCTCGTGGCACGCTTTTCCGACCCGCGCGTCGTCATCGACACCTCGGGCCTGGCGCCGGAATATACGGCCTTTGTCAATCGGTTGGCGGGCCGGATTCGCAGCCTCGATGCGGCAACGATTGGGGAGCTATCCGAGCTTCTCGAAAATGCCGGCAAAAGCGGCTGAAAACCGCCTTAATCCCCTGCTTTATGCCTGATATGAGGGGCCTTCCATTTGGAAGTTCGGGGCGAAACATCCTATATTCAGGGAAAGAAAAACCGCTGATTCGGTAGAGATCGGCAGGGTTCTCTAAAACACTGGAAAGACTTCAATATATGACCGATACATCCGTAACCGAAAACGGCGGCAATGCCGAGTATGGCGCAGATTCCATCAAGGTTCTGAAGGGCCTTGATGCCGTGCGCAAGCGCCCCGGCATGTACATCGGCGACACGGATGACGGTTCGGGCCTGCACCACATGGTCTATGAGGTTGTCGACAACGCCATCGACGAGGCGCTGGCCGGCCATGCGGACATCGTTACGGTGACGCTCAATCCCGATGGTTCGGTGACCGTCACCGACAACGGCCGCGGCATCCCGACGGATATTCACACTGGCGAAGGTGTTTCCGCAGCCGAGGTCATCATGACCCAACTACACGCCGGCGGTAAATTCGACCAGAACTCCTACAAGGTCTCCGGCGGCCTGCATGGCGTCGGCGTCTCCGTCGTCAATGCCTTGTCCGTCTGGCTGAAACTGAAGATCCGCCGTCAAGGCAAGATCCATGAAATGAGCTTCACCCACGGCGTCGCCGACGCGCCGCTCAAGGAGACCGGCGATGCCGGCACCGAGACCGGCACCGAAGTCAGCTTCATGCCGAGCTCGCAGACCTTTACCATGACGGAATTCGACTATGCGACGTTGGAACATCGCCTGCGCGAGCTTGCATTCCTGAACTCCGGCGTCCGCATTCTTCTGACCGATAAGCGTCATTCCGACATCAAGCAGGAAGAGATGATCTATGACGGAGGCCTGGAGGCTTTCGTCGCCTTTCTCGATCGCGCCAAGAAGCCGCTGGTCGAAAAGCCGGTATCCATCCGTGGTGAAAAGGATGGCATCACCGTCGAAGTGGCGATGTGGTGGAACGACAGCTACCATGAAAACGTGCTCTGCTTCACCAACAACATCCCGCAGCGCGACGGTGGCACGCATATGGCGGGCTTCCGTGGCGCGCTGACACGTCAGATCACCTCCTATGCCGATACTTCCGGCATCACCAAGAAGGAAAAGGTGACGCTGACGGGCGATGATTGCCGCGAAGGCCTGACGGCGGTGCTTTCCGTCAAGGTTCCGGACCCCAAATTCTCCTCGCAGACCAAGGACAAGCTGGTGTCGTCGGAAGTGCGGCCGGTGGTCGAAAGCCTCGTCAACGAAGCGCTGAGCATCTGGCTCGAAGAACATCCCGCCGATGCGAAGGTGCTGGTCGGCAAGGTCGTCGAAGCCGCCGCCGCCCGCGAAGCTGCCCGCAAGGCGCGCGAACTGACCCGGCGCAAGGGCGCGCTGGATATCGCTTCTCTCCCCGGCAAGCTTGCCGACTGCTCCGAACGCGATCCGGCCAAGTCCGAAGTCTTCCTGGTCGAGGGTGACTCGGCAGGCGGTTCGGCCAAGCAGGGCCGCTCGCGCGAAAACCAGGCGATCCTGCCGCTGCGCGGTAAGATCCTCAACGTCGAGCGCGCCCGCTTCGACAAGATGCTGTCGAGCCAGGAAATCGGCACGCTGATCACCGCACTCGGCACCGGCATCGGCAAGGACGAGTTCAACGCCGACAAGCTGCGCTATCACAAGATCATCATCATGACGGACGCCGACGTCGACGGCGCCCATATTCGCACGCTGCTGCTCACCTTCTTCTTCCGGCAGATGCCTGATCTTATCGAGCGCGGCCATCTCTATATCGCTCAGCCGCCGCTCTATAAGGTGACGCGCGGCAAGTCGGTGCAATATGTGAAGGACGAGAAGGCGCTGGAGGAATATCTGATCGGCCAGGGTCTCGATGATGCCAGCCTGCATCTCGGCACCGGTGAGGTTCGCGCCGGCCAGGATCTGCGGGAGGTCATTTCGGACGCCCTGCGTCTGCGCACGCTGCTCGACAATCTACATTCGCGTTATAACCGTTCCGTCATCGAACAAGCGGCGATTGCCGGCGCTCTGAATGCCGAACTCGTCAGCAACCAGGCGCGTGCCGAAAGCCTGGTGAATGATGTTGCCAACCGGCTCGATATCATTGCCGAAGAAACTGAACGCGGCTGGACCGGCGGGCTCACCAGCGAAGGCGGCTTGCGTTTCGAGCGTATGGTGCGGGGCGTCAAGGAAGTCGTCGTTCTCGATATGGCGCTGATCGGCTCGCAGGACGCGCGCCTTATTGATCAGCTCGCCTCGCGCCTCAAGGAGATCTATAATCTGCCGCCGAAGCTCGTTCGCCGCGACGGCGAAACCGAGATTTCCGGTCCGCGCATGCTGCTGGAAACCATCTTTGCCAGTGGCCGCAAGGGTCTCACCATGCAGCGCTACAAGGGTCTTGGCGAAATGAATGCCGAGCAGCTCTGGGAAACGACACTCGATCCGAATGTCCGTTCGCTGCTGCAGGTCAAGGTCACCGATGCGACCGATGCCGACGGTTTGTTTGCCCGGCTCATGGGCGACGAGGTGGAACCCCGGCGCGAATTCATTCAGGACAACGCCCTCAGCGTCGCCAATCTCGATATTTGATCGCCAATTTCAGAAATCAAAAAAGGCCCGCCTGATCTTCCGGCGGGCCTTTCCGTTTTAAGATTAATTACTTGGCGATGAAGCTGCCGTTAAAGGCGACTTCGGAAAGCGGCTTGCGGTGGTTCGGCACTTCGCGTTCCCTTAGCTTCTCCGGAAGCTGATCCTTATCGCCAACCTTGCCGATCGCAACGGCCGCCTCGACGCGGAAGCCTTCCGGAATGCCGAGAACTTCATAGGATTTCTCGACATGGAAACCGCCCATGCCGTGCGCTGCGTAGCCGGCTAGGTGCGCCTGCAGCGCCAGGAAGCCCCAGGCTGTACCAGTGTCGAAGGAGTGGCTGTAGTTAGGCTTCTGCTCGGCGGAGCCGAGTTCGCCGTTATGAGTGCGCGAAACGACGAAAAGCAGCGCCGCGGCGGATTTCGCCCAGCCCTGGTTGAACTCGATCAGGAGATCGAGGAATTTCTCCCAGTTCTCCGAGCCACGCAGTGCGTAGACAAAGCGCCAAGGCTGCAGATTGGAGGCGGACGGCGCCCAGTGGGCGGCTTCCAGAATGGTCAGGAGATCGGCCTCCGGCATGGTTTCGCTGGAGAAGGCACGCGGCGACCAACGGTCGAGAAAGAGCTTGTCGATCGGATATTGCGATTCGCGGGTATTGCTGGACGTCATGGGATTCTTTCCATCTGAGGGAGCCGGTCGCGGACCGTTGGGAGCGGACGAAGCGACTGGCTTTGGAGGATGCGAAGTGAACCTATACCCCGCTTGCGTCCGCAGTCCAGACCACGTCGAGCTCTTCGCGGAAGGCAAATCGCTTGAGGTGATCGGCCACCACATTCTGCATGCGCTCGAGGTCCTGCGGATTTTCGACGTGCAGGGTCATCAGCAAAGCGGAAGCATCGGCCGAAAACTCGACGAAGGTTTCGGGGCTGAACGGCACTTTGCCGGCGGTTTCGTTGAATTCGACGGTGAATTTGTGACTCCAGTGCTTGCAAAGCTGCTGCAGATAGCGACTGGCATGGTCGGTTTTCACGGAAGAAACGGAAGTAGGCATAGGGGGCTCCGATAACTGGAATATAGGAGGCAAGTTTATAGTCGTATCCGGCGCTGCCCGGTAGACAGTCTGTTTCAACATTACGTTATTTCGGTGAAATCCGATTTCGCTATGATCGCGCCCAACAGAACGCGCGCAAATTGGAGACAGAACCTTGCTGGTGAGCGGAAAGTGGATGGAAGACTGGCAACCCGTCCAGGCCAAGGATGAAAAGGGCGGCTTCGTTCGCCAGACATCGAGCTTCCGCAATTGGGTGACATCGGATGGGCGACCAGGCCCGACGGGTGAGGGTGGTTTTGCAGCCGAAGCCGGCCGTTACCATCTCTATGTCGCGCTGATCTGCCCCTGGGCCTCGCGCACGCTCATCGGCCGCAAGCTGAAGGGTTTGGAAGAGGTCATTTCCGTATCGGTGGTCGAGCCGGCCTTGAGCAAGCAAGGCTGGCGGTTCGGCGATTACCCCGGCGCGACCAACGATCCGGTCAACGGCGCCGGCTATGTGCACGAAATCTATACGAAGGCCGATCCGCTCTTCTCCGGCCGCGCCACCGTGCCGGTGCTTTGGGACAAGCGGAAGGGCACGATCGTCAACAACGAATCCGCTGATATTCTGCGCATGTTGAACGACGGTTTCGGCGATCTCGCCAGCCACGCGATCGACCTTTATCCGGCCGGCCGGCGCGAAGATATCGATGCTTTCAGCGCCCGCATCTATCCGGTCCTCAATAATGGTGTCTACCGCACCGGTTTTGCAACGACGCAGATCGCCTATGAAGAAGCCTTCCGCGATGTGTTCGATTGCCTCGATTGGGTTGAAGGCGAACTGGAGGGCAAGGACTTCCTCTTTGCTGAGCACCCGACCGAAAGTGACATCAGGCTTTTCGTGACCCTCGTTCGCTTCGATCTTGCCTATCACGGCCTGTTCAAATGCAATCTCCGCCGCCTGTCGGACTATGCCAACCTCCAGGCCTTCTGCCGTCGCATGCTCGATTGGCCCGGCATCGCCGAGACCGTCAGCTTCGACCATATCAAGCGCGGCTATTACTCCATCGCGGCGCTCAATCCGACTGGAATTGTGCCGGCTGGCCCTGCGCTCGACGAGCTTTTCTGATACTCGACCGCCTCAGAAAACCGGTCTAAGGTCTGCCTCGATCTGACGGAGCGTGGAGGCGATCATGGATTGGGAGGAGTTTCGGCGCTGGTCGGAAAAGGCGGCGGATTGGGGGGCGGACTATCGCGCATCGCTCCGCGACCGGCCGGTGCGGGCCCAGACGAAGCCCGGCGAAATCGCAGCGCATATCGCGGATTCTCCGCCCGAATCCGGCGAAGCGATGGAGGATATCTTCAAGGATTTTGAGGATATCCTCGTTCCCGGCATGACGCACTGGCAGCACCCGCGCTTCTTCGCCTATTTCCCCGCCAATGCCGCCCCGGTCTCGGTCGTCGCCGAATATCTCGTCAGCGCGATCGCCGCCCAATGCATGCTCTGGCAGACCTCGCCTTCCGCCACAGAGCTGGAAACCAAGGTGGTGGATTGGCTGCGCCAAGCGCTTGGATTGCCCGAGGGCTTCACCGGCGTCATCCAGGATTCCGCCTCGACGGCGACGCTGGCAGCGGTTCTGGTCATGCGCGAACGAGCGCTCGGCTGGCAGGGCAACAGCCAAGGGCTTGCGGCGAACAAAACCATCCGCATCTATTGCACCGATCAGGTCCATACGTCGATCGATCGCGCCATCTGGATATCCGGCATCGGCGCGGAGAACCTGGTCCGTATCCCTTCCATCGGCCCGAACCACGCTATGGATACCGAGGCGCTCGCTGCTGCGATCGAACGGGATCGCGCGGCGGGTCTGCTGCCGGCCGGCGTCATCGCGTGTGTTGGCGGCACGAGTATCGGCGGCTGCGATGATATTGCAGCGGTCGTCGAAGTCGCGCACGCCCAAGGGCTCTATGTACATGTCGACGCAGCCTGGGCCGGCTCAGCGATGATCTGCCCGGAATTCCGGGCATTGTGGCAGGGCGTCGAGCAGGCCGATTCCATCGTCTTCAATCCGCATAAATGGCTTGGTGCGCAGTTTGATTGCTCCGTCCAGTTCATCCGCGAGCCGGAATCCCTGGTGCGGACGCTGGCAATCCATCCGGAATTTCTGCGTACCCATGGTCACGATGGTATCATCAATTATTCCGAATGGTCGGTGCCGCTCGGTCGCCGCTTCCGCGCGCTGAAACTCTGGTTCCTGTTGCGCTATCACGGTCTCGAAGGCCTGCGCACGATGATCCGCAGCCATGTCGCCTGGTCCGAGACCCTGGCGTCTGGCGGCCGAGCCGGATTTCGAGATCGTCACCCAGCCGTTCCTGTCGCTCTTCTCCTTCGATCACAAAGCACCCGCCGGTACAGAACAGGAAAGCCATACCCAGCGCCTGATTGCCGCCATCAACAATGATGGCCGCATTTATCTGACGCAGACGCGGGTCGATGGCAGGCTGGTCATTGGCTTTCAGGCAGGACAGTTCGAGACGACGGCGGAAGATGTCGATATCGCCTTTGCCACCATTGTCGAAATCGCGCGCTCCTTGCCATCGTCATAGGAACGCCGTTGTTCCGGTGCAGGCGAGCGAGACATGTTAGGCCAGAAATCGATGGGTGACACTGATGAATAATTCGTTCATATATGGTGAAGCCAATCTCATCTTTGAAAATGCAGGGAAGGAAGACCTATGAAATTGTTGCGTGTTGGCGATGCCGGCAAGGAAAAGCCGGCGCTTCTGGATAGCGACGGCAAGATCCGCGATCTCTCCGCGCATGTCGCCGATATCGGCGACGAGGCGATTTCGCCTGCCGGCCTGGCGAAGATCGCCGCGCTCGATCCGAAGAGCCTGCCGGAATTGGCGGAAGGCCGTATCGGCGCTTGCGTCGCCGGCACCGGCAAGTTCATCTGCATCGGCCTGAACTTCTCCGACCATGCCGCCGAAACCGGCGCCACCGTGCCGCCGGAGCCGATCATCTTCATGAAGGCAACTTCTGCCATCGTCGGCCCGAACGACAACGTGCTGATCCCGCGCGGCTCGGAAAAGACCGATTGGGAAGTCGAGCTCGGCGTGGTCATTGGCAAGACGGCGAAATATGTGAGCGAAGCCGACGCATTGGATTATGTCGCCGGTTACTGCGTTTCCCACGACGTCTCCGAACGCGGCTTCCAGACTGAGCGTTCGGGACAGTGGACCAAGGGCAAGTCCTGCGACACCTTCGGCCCGATCGGCCCCTGGCTCGTCACCAAGGACGAAGTCGCCGATCCGCAGAAGCTTGGCATGTGGCTGAAGGTCAACGGCCAGATGATGCAGAACGGCTCGACCAAGACCATGGTCTATGGCGTCGCCTACCTCGTCTCCTATCTCAGCCAGTTCATGTCGCTGCATCCGGGCGATGTCATCTCCACGGGCACGCCTCCGGGCGTCGGCATGGGCATGAAGCCGCCGCAATATCTGAAGCCCGGCGACGTCGTGGAGCTCGGCATGGAAGGTCTCGGCACGCAGCGCCAAACCTTCCTGGCTGACGCTTGATGAACGTGCACGATCAGGAACTTTAACGTTTTGAGACCATTATTGATGCCGGAGAGACGATTCTCCGGCATTTTTACATGCGCAAGATTCCGAAAGGGTTATGTTGCCCTGCAACAAAAACTGATAGTCTCGATAGAAAGAGCTTCATGGACGAGGCGCGCGCTGGGGGTAGCGTTCTCGTCTGATCACCTCGAAAGGTAATGATTTTATGTTTTATCAGCTTTATGAACTCAATCATGCCGCCCTCGCACCTTTCCGCGCCGCTGCCGACATGATGCGCCTGGCCTATGCCAATCCGCTAAACCCTCTGTCCCATACGATGCTTGGCCGCACGTTGACGGCAAGTCTCGAAGTCTTCGAGCGCACCACCCGCCGCTACGGCAAGCCGGAATTCGGCCTGCCTGAAACCTCGATCGAAGGAAAGCCGATCTCGGTCTACGAAAAGATCGTCTGGAACAAGCCCTTCTGCAATCTCATCCATTTCGAGCGCAGCCTGCCCGCCGGCCATGGCAGCGATCCGCGCATCCTGATTGTCGCGCCGATGTCGGGTCACTATGCGACGCTGCTGCGCGGGACGGTAGAAGCGCTGCTGCCGAATGCCGATATCTACATCACCGATTGGATCGATGCCCGCATGGTGCCGATGACCGAAGGCACCTTCGATCTGGAAGATTACATCGATTACGTCATCGAGATGCTGCATCATCTCGGGCCGGACACCCATGTCATTGCCGTCTGTCAGCCCTCCGTGCCGGTCCTGGCCGCAGCCGCGGTGATGGAAGCGGCCAGCGATCCGCTGTCGCCCTCGTCGATGACGCTGATGGGTGGTCCGATCGACACGCGCATCAACCCGACGGCAGTAAACCAGCTTGCCAAGGACAGGCCGCTCGAATGGTTCGCCGACAATGTCGTCATGAACGTGCCCTGGCCGCAGCCGGGCTTCATGCGCTCGGTCTATCCCGGTTTCCTGCAGCTCTCCGGCTTCATGTCGATGAACCTCGACCGGCACATGATCGCGCATAAGGACTTCTTCATGCACCTCGTCAAGAACGACGGCGAGCCGGAGAAGCACCGCGATTTCTATGACGAATATCTGGCGGTCATGGATCTGACGGCGGAATTCTACCTGCAGACCGTCGATCAGGTGTTCATAAAGCACGCGCTGCCGAAGGGTGAGCTGACGCACCGCGGCCAGCGCGTCGATCCGACGGCGATCCGTAATGTCGCCCTGCTGACAGTCGAAGGCGAAAACGACGACATTTCCGGTGTCGGTCAAACCAAGGCGGCGCAGACCATCTGCACCAACATTCCCGACGATATGCGGATGCACTACCTGCAGCCGGATGTCGGCCATTACGGCGTCTTCAACGGTTCGCGTTTCCGTCGTGAAATCGCGCCGCGCATCGTCGCTTTCACCCGCGAACATAGCCGCACCGGAAAGCCAGTGGTCAAGCGTGTGATCAAGGGCGGCAAATCGGCCTGAAATTGCAAATAATTAGCTTTTGTTGAATTATTGGGCCGGATTCAAGGGCTTGTCCGATTTTCCCGGCAAAAGCCATTGAAGGCTCACGAAGAGGTTACCATCTCGATTCCAGCGGTTCGGCATGTGGCCGGGCCGCCTTACTGCGAGGATACCTCACGATGAACCACCAGTCAGCATTGCTTCGCCCGGATTGGACTCCGGCTACCATTGCCCTGATGATACTTGGCTTCGTGGTCTTCTGGCCTCTGGGTCTCGCCATGCTTGCCTATATTCTCTTCGGCGAACGCCTGAGAGATTTCAAACGGGATGTGAACCAGAAGGCCGACGGCATGTTTGCCGGCTGCGGCCGCCACCGCGGCCGTTATCGCCAGCATTTCTCCACCGGCAATGTCGCCTTCGACGATTGGCGCCGGGCAGAGCTGGAGCGCCTCGAAGAGGAGCGCCGCAAACTCGATGAAATGCGCGCCGAGTTCGACACCTACGTCCGCGAACTGCGCCGCGCCAAGGATCAGGAAGAGTTCGACCGTTTCATGCGCGACCGTAACAACGTCAAGCGCAACGATGACAACGGCCCGGCTTCCGAGTTTAAGACGCCGTAATTACAACAGCTTTTCCAGTCAAAACCGGCATCCGGCGATGCCGGTTTTTCTTTGCCAGAAACCCCAGCGAATCGTATAAAACTGCTTTTCATGTTTCCGCTTTCGTCCAGATCCCGCCGACCTGCTCCCAAGCCGCCCGCGCCGGAAACGCGCACCTTGGACGTGGCCGGCCGGCTGATGCCCCTGACGATCCGTCAGCATGAGCGGGCAACGCGGATCACGCTCAGGATCGAGCCCGGCGGACGGGCGCTGAAGATGACCATTCCGCCTGGCCTCGCCGCCCGCGAGGTCAATGCCTTCCTCGACCGGCATCAGGGCTGGCTGCTGACCAAGCTTGCGAAATTCTCCACCCAGGCAAATCTTCAGAGCGGCAGCGAAATCCTTCTGCGCGGTATCCGCCATCGCATCGAGCATACCGGCAGCCTGCGCGGCCTGACCGAGGCTGTTATCGCCGATGGTTTGCCAGTGCTGCGTGTCAGCGGCCTGCCGGAACATGCCGGCCGGCGCATCGCGACCTTCCTTAAGAAGGAGGCCCGCGCCGATCTGGAAAAGCTGGTGGCGTTGCACGCGAAAGCGATCCGCGCCACGGTCTCTTCCATCAGCATGAAGGATACCCGCAGCCGCTGGGGTTCCTGCTCCTCGGGCGGAAATCTGAGCTTCTCCTGGCGCATCGTCATGGCGCCGCAGCTGGTGATCGACTATCTCGCCGCCCACGAGGTCGCGCACCTACGCGAAATGAACCACGGCCCGCGCTTCTGGGCCCTCTGCCGCAAGCTCTGCCCCGACATGGACGAAGCCAAGGCCTGGCTGAAGCGTCATGGCAGCCAGTTGCACGCGATCGATTTTGATTGAGCAGGCCGCAGAAGGCGACTGAACTTCCTCATTCGACGGCGTTGTCGGGCATTGCGATGCGGATGGGACGTGTTCCGATCGGGGCGCCGGTCGCGCGGTCGATGGTGACGGGATCGATTTCGGTACCAGCCTCGGCGTCGAAAAACCGGGTCACATCATTGCAGGGGCGATGCTTCCGTCCCCATGCTCCAATCGCAAACAGCACGGGAAGAAAGTCCTGGCCCGCCTCTGTCAGCACGTATTCATCGCGCGGAGGCCGCTCCGAGTAGCGTCGCTTTTCCAGCAGACCATCTTCCGTAAGCGCGGCCAGTCGGGCAGTCAGCATTGTCGGCGCGATGCCAAGGCTCTTGCGAAATTCGTCAAAGCGAGTGAGCCCCGTATGGGCGTCCCGCATGATCAGCATGCTCCACGCATCGCCTACCAATGCAAGGCTGCGGGCGATGAGGCATGGCTGGTTCGAAAGATTCTTCATGTCGATATCTTTTTGATAGTGACTTACTACTGAATTGATAGTAACAGGTTGTTCGTTGATGTTCCATGCCAAAATGAAAGCAGAGACAGATGAGCAAGATAGAAAGCGGCGTCGCCCTGGTTACGGGCGCTTCCTCCGGTATCGGGTTGGTGACTGCGCAAGCGTTGCGACGCGCTGGATACAGAGTGTTTGGAACCAGCCGCAAGCCCATGCCGGATACTCCGGACGGAGTTGCCATGCTGGTATGCGACGTTACCGACGAGGAATCGGTGCAAAGGGCGGTTGATGAGATACTGGCCCGCGCGGGACCGATCGATCTTCTCGTCAACAATGCCGGGATCGGATTGCTTGGCGGAGCCGAGGAATCCTCTGCCGCGCAGGCGAAGGCTCTGTTCGAGGTGAACTTTTTCGGCGTCCTGCGGATGACGAATGCAATACTTCCAGTGATGAGACGTCAGCGCAAAGGCAGGATCATCAACATGAGTTCCATCCTTGGGCTGATCCCCGCTCCCTATAACGCGCTTTACGCATCGACCAAGCACGCGATCGAGGGCTATTCCGAATCCCTTGACCACGAGGTCCGAACACAAGGCATCCGTGTCGTGCTCGTGGAGCCCGGTGTCACCCGTACGTCCTTCGAGGAGAACCTGACGCGACCGGATCATCCGCTTCCGTTATACGATACGGCTCGCACCAATGCAGAGAAACTGATGCGCGAGATTATTGGGACGGGTGATGCGCCGGAGGTTGTCGCCGGCATGGTGCTGAAAGCCGCGAGCGCCGCATCGCCGAAGAGACGCTACACTGCAGGCAAGGCAGCGGGACAGATCCGTTTCATACGCCGCTTCCTGCCGGAGTCTTTCGTCGACAAGAACCTTCGCAAGTTTAGCAGACTTCCCGCCTGATCACTTGATCGTCGGGCGGCACTCAAGGTCCGACGGTCATTATTTGGAAACGAAAGCTAGTTCTCATGAAAGCATTGCTTGGGTGCGCCCTACGCCGATGAGCCCATGCTGCCCATTGCTTCCGAACAGCGTAAAATTCCCCGCGCGTCGCCTTTAGGCTCGACTCTTTTGCAATTTCATGTCACTTCGCTGCCATGAACCCCGATGTCAAAATTTGTGGCCTGAAGACGCCGGAAGCGGTGGACCGCGCTCTGGAGCGGGGCGCTACCCATATCGGTTTTATTTTCTTCGAAAAGAGCCCGCGCTATATCGAGCCCGATCTGGCCGGACAACTGGCGGAACGCGCGCGCGGCAAGGCGAAGATCGTTGCCGTCACGGTCAATCCCACGAATGACGATCTCGACGAGATCATGTCGCTGGTGAAGCCGGATATGCTGCAGCTCCATGGCAGTGAAAGCCCGGAGCGTGTGCTGACGATCAAAGCGGTCTATAATGTCCCCGTCATGAAGGCCATGGCGGTGCGCGATGCCGGCGATCTGAAGCGGGTGGAATCTTATATCGGCATTGCCGACCGGTTCCTGTTCGATGCTAAGCCGCCGGCCGGTTCGGAGCTGCCGGGCGGAAACGGCGTATCCTTCGATTGGAGCCTGATGAGCTGGCTCGACGATCGGGTGGATTACATGCTGTCTGGCGGTGTGAACAAGGACAATGTCGCTGAGGCGCTGGCATCCACCAAGGCCACCGGTATCGATCTTTCCTCCGCCCTCGAAAGTGCGCCGGGCGTGAAGGATCTCGGGAAGATCGACCAGTTTTTCGACGCTTTTACAGAAGCATGTCTGCCGGAACCGGCAGCAGGGAGTAGAGAGTGAACCAGACGCCCAAACCCAATTCCTTCCGTGCCGGCCCCGATGAGGACGGCCGTTTCGGCATTTATGGCGGCCGTTTCGTAGCCGAAACGCTCATGCCACTGATCCTGGATCTGCAGGAGGAATGGAACAAGGCGAAGAACGATCCGGCCTTCCAGGCAGAGCTGAAGTCGCTCGGCGCCCATTATATCGGCCGCCCGAGCCCGCTCTACTTCGCTGAGCGCCTGACGGCCGAGCTTGGCGGCGCCAAGATCTATTTCAAGCGCGAAGAGCTGAACCACACCGGCTCGCATAAGATCAACAATTGTATCGGCCAGATCCTGCTCGCCAAGCGCATGGGCAAGACCCGCATCATCGCCGAAACCGGCGCCGGCCAGCATGGCGTCGCCTCGGCAACGGTGGCCGCCCGCTTCGGATTTCCCTGCGTCGTCTACATGGGCGCAACCGACGTCGAGCGCCAGGCGCCGAACGTTTTCCGCATGAAGCTGCTCGGCGCCGAGGTGGTTCCGGTCACCGCCGGCAGCGGCACGCTGAAGGACGCAATGAACGAAGCCCTTCGCGACTGGGTCACCAATGTCGACGATACCTATTACCTGATCGGCACAGCCGCCGGCCCGCATCCCTATCCGGAAATGGTCCGCGACTTCCAGTCGGTCATTGGTTCGGAAGCCAAGCAGCAGATGCTTGAGGCCGAGGGTCGCTTGCCGGATCTCGTCATCGCTGCCGTCGGCGGCGGTTCGAACGCCATCGGCATCTTCCATCCCTTCCTCGATGACGAGGACGTCAAGATCGTCGGCGTCGAAGCCGGCGGCAAGGGTCTGCAGGGCGACGAGCATTGCGCCTCGATCACCGCTGGCTCGCCCGGCGTGCTGCATGGCAACCGCACCTACTTGCTGCAGGATGGCGACGGCCAGATCAAGGAAGGACATTCGATATCGGCCGGCCTCGACTATCCCGGCATCGGCCCGGAACATTCCTGGCTGAATGATATCGGCCGCGTCGAATACGTGCCGATCATGGACCATGAGGCGCTGGAAGCCTTCCAGACGCTGACGCGCCTCGAGGGCATCATTCCGGCACTCGAGCCGAGCCATGCGCTTGCCGAAGTCATCAAGCGCGCGCCGAAGATGGGCAAGGACGAGATCATCCTGATGAACCTCTCCGGCCGCGGCGACAAGGACATCTTCACCGTCGGCAAGATTCTGGGAATGTGAGTTAGACGCCATGACCGCACGTATGGACAAACGCTTCGCCGCTTTGAAGACTGAAGGCCGCCCGGCACTCGTCACCTATTTCATGGGTGGTGATCCCGACTACGAGACCTCGCTCGGCATCATGAAGGCGCTGCCGGAAGCCGGCGCCGACGTCATCGAACTCGGCATGCCCTTCTCCGATCCCATGGCCGATGGCCCGGCGATCCAGCTTGCCGGCCAGCGCGCCCTGAAGGCCGGCCAGACGCTGAAGAAGACGCTGCAGCTCGCTGCCGATTTCCGCAAGACGGATGCCGATACGCCGATCGTGATGATGGGCTACTACAATCCGATCTATATCTACGGTGTCGAGAAGTTCCTCGACGACGCGATTGCCGCTGGGATCGACGGCCTCATCGTCGTCGATCTGCCGCCGGAAATGGATGACGAGCTCTGCATCCCGGCGATCCGCAAGGGCATCAATTTCATCCGTCTCGCGACGCCGACCACCGATGACAAGCGCCTGCCGACCGTGCTGAACAATACGTCCGGCTTCGTCTACTACGTTTCGATGAACGGCATCACCGGCTCTGCTTTGCCGGACCCGTCGCTGGTCTCCGGCGCCGTCAAGCGCATCAAGCAGCATACGGACCTGCCGGTTTGCGTCGGCTTCGGTGTCAAGACGGCCGAGCATGCCAAGCTGATCGGCGCTTCCGCCGATGGCGTCGTCGTCGGTACCGCCATCGTCAACCAGATCGCCACCAGCCTCACCAAGGACGGTAAGGCGACATCAGACACCATCCAGGCCGTTGCCACGCTGGTGCGCGGTCTGTCGACGGGGACGCGTTCGGCGCGCCTTGTTGCTGCCGAATAGTTTTCCCACATAGGCGGAAAGCTTCAATCGGATTCGGTTGAAGAAACGGCCTGTGCGCGTTAGAGCAATTCCAGGAAAAGTGCGAAGCGGTTTTCCGTCCGGAATTGCGTAAAAACAGAGGGATAGAGCGGGAAAGCGATTCCGTGAGACGCTGAACCGCTCTGTGTCGACTACGATATCGGTTAATTCAGTCGATCAGGAGTTTTCGAATTGAACTGGATCACGAATTACGTCCGCCCGCGGATCAATTCCATGCTGGGCCGCCGCGAAGTGCCGGAAAATCTCTGGATCAAGTGCCCGGAGACCGGCGAAATGGTCTTCCACAAGGATCTGGAAGACAACAAGTGGGTCATTCCCGCTTCCGGTTTCCATATGAAGATGCCGGCCAAGGCCCGCCTTGCCGATCTCTTCGACAATGGTGAGTACGAAGCTCTGCCGCAGCCGAAGGTCGCGCAGGACCCGCTGAAGTTCCGCGATTCGAAGAAATATACCGACCGCCTGAAGGACAGCCGCGTCAAGACCGAGCAGGAAGACACGATTCTCGTCGGCGTCGGCAAGGTTCGTGGCCTGAAGCTCGTTGCCGTCGTGCATGAATTCAATTTCATGGGCGGTTCGCTCGGCATCGCCGCCGGCGAAGCGATCGTCAAGGCGTTCGAACGCGCCATCGCCGAAAAGTGCCCGCTGGTGATGTTCCCCGCTTCGGGTGGTGCGCGCATGCAGGAGGGTATTCTGTCCCTCATGCAGTTGCCGCGCACGACGGTTGCCGTCGACATGCTGAAGGAAGCCGGCCAGCCCTATATCGTCGTGTTGACCAATCCGACGACCGGCGGCGTCACCGCCTCCTACGCCATGCTCGGCGATGTCCATCTTGCGGAGCCGGGTGCGGAAATCTGCTTTGCCGGCAAGCGCGTCATCGAACAGACGATCCGCGAAAAGCTGCCGGAAGGCTTCCAGACCTCGGAATATCTGCTCGAGCACGGCATGGTCGACATGGTTGTCAAGCGTCACGACATCCCCGACACGCTGGCAACGCTTCTGAAGATACTGACCAAGAAGCCGGCGAATGATGTGTCTGCGAAGGACCTGAATGGCGCGGCGTTGCCGATGGTGGCGCGCGCCTGATCTAAAACGGATGGCCAAAGGCGGAGGTGCGGGATGACGGCTATGGATCAATCCGCAATGAGCGAGGCGGCACGGGAGATCGACAAGCTGATGGGGCTGCACCCCAAAGGCTTCGATCTCTCGCTGGATAGAATCACTCGGCTGCTCGACATCCTCGGCAATCCGCATAAAAAGTTGCCGCCGGTGATCCATGTCGCCGGCACCAACGGCAAGGGCTCGGTGACGGCCTTCTGCCGAGCGCTTCTCGAGGCCGGCGGCCTGAGCGTGCATGTCCATACCTCGCCACATCTCGTCAATTGGCACGAGCGCTACCGCCTGGGCATCAAGGGCGGCCGCGGCAAGCTCGTCGACGATGCGGTTTTCGCCGATGTGCTCCGGCGGATTGCCGACGCCAATGGCGGCGAGAAGATCACGGTCTTCGAAATCCTGACTGCTGCGACTTTCATGCTGTTTTCCGAGCAGCCGGCCGATGTCGCGATCATCGAAGTCGGCCTCGGCGGCCGTTTCGACGCCACCAACGTCATTTCCGATCCGGCCGCCTCCGTGATCATGCCGATCTCGCTCGACCACCAGCCCTATCTCGGCGACCGCGTCGAGCTGATCGCGGCCGAAAAGGCGGGGATCATGAAACCCGGCCGTCCCGTGGTCATCGGTCATCAGGAATATGATGCCGCCTTGGACGTGCTGATCTCGACTGCCGAGCGGCTGCGTTGCCCGACGGCGGTTTTCGGCCAGGATTTTTCCGCTCACGAGGAATATGGCCGGCTGGTCTATCAGGACGAGTTCGGTCTCGCCGACCTGCCGCTGCCCCGCCTGCCGGGCCGGCATCAATATGCCAACGCCGCCGCTGCCATCCGTGCCGTCAAGGCCGCGGGCTTTGTCGTCACCGAAGCGATGATGGAAAAGGCGATGGCCTCGGTCGAATGGGCGGGCCGCCTGCAGCGTCTGACGGAAGGCGATTTGTTGGTGCACGCACCCGAAGGCGCGGAAATCTGGGTCGACGGCGGCCACAATCCCGGCGCCGGCGAGGTCATTGCCGAAGCCATGGCCAATTTCGAGGAGCGCCAGCCGCGACCGTTGTTCCTGATTACCGGCATGATCAATACCAAGGATCCTGTCGGCTATTTCAAGGCATTCACCGGCCTGGCGGAAAAGGTCTATTGCGTGCCGATCCGCGGCAGCGATTCGATGATCGATCCCGTGGTTTTGGCCGGCGCGGCTTACGATGCTGGTCTGGTGGCCGAACCGATGTCGAGCGTCGGCCAAGCGCTGGATGCGATCAAGGAACTGGCCGTACCCGATTTGCCGGCGCCGCGCATTCTGATCGGCGGCTCGCTATATCTCGTCGGCGATGTCCTTGCCGATAACGGCACGCCGCCGAAGTGATTCCGGTGCTGTGATCAACAACCCGTCCTCGTGCTTCGAGACGGCCCTGCGGGCCTCCTCAGCATGAGGGCTGCCCTTTTCGCCCAGCCGCGCCACGGGCTCATCATTCATCTCTGCGTTGCCGTGGCGACGAGCCTGCTCCATCCTCGCCCTGATGGTACGAAGTCTCGAAGAGCGAGGATGGCCCGTGTTCTCCGACCAACAAAAAGCCCGCACGAAGCGGGCTTTTTCATTCTCTCAGTCGATACCGATTAGGCAGCGCTGGAAATCCAGCTCTGCAGGGCGGTCTTGGGAGCGGCGCCAACCTTGATGTCGGCAACTTCGCCGGCCTTGAACATGGCAAGCGTCGGGATCGAGCGAACGCCGAACTGGGCAGCCAGTTCCGGGTTTTCATCGATGTTGAGCTTGGCGACCTTCACCTTGCCTTCGAACTGTACGGCGAGCTCTTCGAGAGCAGGCGCGATCATCTTGCACGGACCGCACCATTCGGCCCAGAAATCAACGACGACAGGCTCTGCGGACTGCAGGACTTCGGCAGCGAAGTTGGAGGTATCGACTTTCACGGTAGCCATAGGCTGCTCCTTACCAGGATTTGCGGGTTGCTAGATATGTGATGGTGCGGTGCCCAAATTTCAATATTTGGTATTTCACTTTGTTTTGAGCTCCGCAAGCGCCAATGCGAGCGCTTCTTGGGAGAGCGTGTGGATCGAGGCGTTCTCGGTATAGACGAGCACGCAATCGATGCGTTTGCCGGGATAAAGCGGCGAAAGGATCTCGCGATAGATGGCAAGCTGGGCCCGGTGGGCGAAAGGAATCTCTTCGGCACCACGCGGCGGCACGCGATTCGTTTTGTAGTCGAGGATGACCACGCGATCGTCGAGCACGGTCAGCCGGTCGATGCGGCCGGAGACGGCATAGTTTTGATCGCCGAGCGTCAGCGTGCCCATGATCGAGACTTCGGCCTGGGCATGCGCGCTGAAAACGCCCTGCAGGTCTGGGTGTGACAGCAGCGCCATCACCGCGTTGATCAGCGCTTCGCGTTCGGCCTGCGGCCAGAAGCGTGCGGCTCGCTCGGCGTAGCGCCGCGCTGCATCGGCGCGATCTGCCGGCGCGATCTCCGGCAATGTCTGCAGCATGCGGTGGATGAAGCGGCCCTTTTCCAGCGAGCGATCCGATTTGGGCTTCTCGGTGAACAGCGGCGAGGCGACAAGCAGATTGTCGGCTTCATCGTCGATGATGGTGCCGGCACCGGAAGGGCTGAGCGGCCGGGGTAGGTTTCGCTGCGGCGGCAGCGGCCGGCTCAATCCCACCGGCAGCGCTCCTCGGTCCACGGTCGCTTCCGCCTGTTCCATGTGCTCGAAACTGCGCTCGACTTGGGTGACACGCCAGCTCAAACCCTGCCACTCGCCATCCGGTCCGGAAAAGCTGACAGGCGTGCAGCGCTCGCCATCCTGGCGCAGCGTCCTGAAAATCATAGCATGCCATGTATCGGCGTTTTCGCGAATGCCGCGATAGCCGCAGACAATCAGCCGGTCGGCGGCGCGTGTCATGCCGACATAGAGCAGGCGGCGATATTCCTCCTCCGCCAGCGACTGCAGCCTCGTCGCATCGGCCTGTGTCAGCGAATTGGCAAGTGCGCTGACCGGCACCCAGACGGGCAGCGGGATTTCGCCTTTGCCGGTCTCGATCAGGCGCAGCTTCGGCAAATGCGTATGGGTAAAGGCCTTGCCGCCGCCATCGGCGAGGAAGACGATCGGCGCTTCCAGGCCCTTGGAGGCATGCACCGTCATGATCCGCACCTCGTTGCGGCCCTTGTCCTGCTCCCGCTTCACGGTCGGCGCCTCCAGCTCCAGCGTCGAGATGAAGGATTGCAGACCCGGCAGGCCGGAAGTTTCGTGGTCCAATGTAAAGGTCAGGAACTCGTCTAAGATGTCGCTGACTTCGGTGCCGAGCCGCGCCAGGAACTGCCGCCGGCCGCCGAAGCTGCCGAGAACGCGAGCGTAGAAGTCATGCACGGATAGGCTCTTGGAGAGTGCCAGGAAGGTCTTCAGCCGGTCGAGGACATGCCGGAAGCGCTCATTGCCGTCATCGGCGAATTTTTGGAGATGGCTCCAGACGCTTTCATCATCGCCGCGATAGGCCGCGACGGCGAACACATCGTCTTCACCGAGATCGAACAGGGGGCTCTTCAACAGCGCTGCCAACGAAAGATCGTCTTCCGGCAGCAACAGGAAACGGCCAAGCGCCAAAAGGTCCTGAATGGCGATGTGGCTAGTCAGCACCAGGCGGTCGGCGCCGGCGACGGGAATGTTGTTGCGCCGCTTCAAGGCCCGGGTCAGCGCGTTGACGAAGCTGTCGCGCTTGCGCACCAGCACCAATATATCGCCGGCCTCGATGAAGCGCGCCTTTCCCTTGTCGATGATCGTCTCGCGGCCAATGATGTTGCCGATTGTCTGCGCCATGCGCCGCGCCAGGATCGCCGCCGGCGCGCTTTCCGGCGTCGAATCGAAGGGCGCCGTCCAGTCTTCCTCCTTCGCCAGCGGCTCGGGCGCAATCATCTCCCAGAGATCGACGGCGCCGGGATGACCGATGCGGCTGGAGCGGTGCACGACGGGCTCGGCGGCGGCACTGAGGCCACGGGCATTCTCGGGCGCGGTGAAGACATGGTCGACGGCGGCCAGCACGTCGGCGGTGGAACGGAAGGAGAGCGGAAGGCGGATCGATGAAAACTGCTGGCCGCTATTATCCACGCGCCGCCGCGTCCGGTCGCTCTCCTCGGAGAAACGTTCGGGCCGCGCACCCTGGAAGGAATAGATCGACTGCTTTTCGTCGCCGACCGCGAAGATCGTCCTGAGGGTCGGGCGCGCGCTTTCGCCGGAGAAGAAATCCTCCGCTAGCGATTGGATGACGCTCCATTGGATCGGGCTGGTATCCTGCGCCTCGTCGACGAGGATATGGTCTATGCCCTGGTCGAGCTTGTAGTGGATCCACGGGCCGACGTCCTTCTTGGTCAGCAGATCGGCGGTGCGGGTGATCAGGTCTTCGAAATCGAGCTGGCTGCGCCGCTTCTTCAGTTCTTCATAGTCGCGGTTCAGCCGGTCGGCGAGGGTAAGCGCCGCCCGGGTGGCGCGATACATCCGCATCAGCTTCAGCCGGTCGCGGCAAGCGACGACATGGGCGCGGGCGGCAGCGACTGCGTCGGCCAGCGCGGGTGCATCGGCCAGCATCGCCTTAACGAAAAACTGGCTGTCCGACTTCGGCTCGCCCTTGGCGGTCAGCATGACCTTTTCGAGGATCTCCGCGCGGGCGATCGGGTTCGCTTCGCGTTTGGCAAGGCGCAGCCCATAGGCGATGTCCTGCGCTTTTGCCCCACCCTTGAGATCGGCAAGCGTGAGATAGAGCTCCAGCGCCGAGCCTGAAAGGCCGGGCAGAGGCCAATACTGCTCCGCTATCCCAGCTTCGGTGTCATCGGGAGAGAGACCGAGCCGGGTCAGCAGCGCAGCCTCGATGCCGCCGTTCCGTTCGGCTTCCGCCGTGAAGCGCCTGATGGCGTTGCGGTTGGCGACGATCTCGCCCAGCAATGTCTCCAGGCCGGATTCGTCGCCGAGATCGAGCACATAGGCGAAGGCCTCGGCAAGTTCGGCATTCGGATCATGCGGCGTTGCCGTCAACAGGGACCGACGGGCATCATCCAGCAGGGTCGCCGCGGCGCGATCGTCGAGAACCGAGAAATGGCCGGCGACATTGGCTTCCAGCGGGAATTGATGCAGCAGCGCTTCGCAGAAGGCGTGGATCGTCTGGATCTTCAGCCCGCCCGGCGTTTCCAGCGCCTTGGCGAAGAGGCGGCGAGCTTCGGCGAGCTTCAAGAGACCCGGCTCCGCGCCTTCGATCTCGGTGATCCGCGCCTTCAGCTCCTCGTCCGGTAATGTTGCCCAGGCAGCTAGGCGATCGAAGACGCGGTTCGACATCTCCGACGCCGCGGCCTTGGTATAAGTGAGGCAGAGAATGGCTGACGGCCGCGCGCCGGCGAGCAACAGGCGGATGACGCGCTGGGTCAGCACATGCGTCTTGCCGGAACCGGCATTGGCCGAGACCCAGGCGGACCGTTCCGGATCGGAGGCGATCGATTGCTGCACAGTCGTCCAGCCGATCCAGACGCCAGGATCGTCGCTATCGGGCAGGGCGCTGAGTTCGCCGTCGGAAAGCTCACTCATCGCCACCTCCCTCCTGTTCGGTCTCCGCTGTCGACCATTCGGAGACGCGGGCCAGGTGATCGTAGTCGCCGCCATATTCGAATTGTTGGGCGGGGATCAGCCGTGACGAGAAGCCCTTTTCGCCGGACTGCAGCAGGGCAACGAATTTGACGAGTTGGTCCATCGACTCCTCCGCCAAATCCATAGCCGACTTTGTTTCCGTCTTGCCGCTGCGGCCGGAAAGTTCGTTGTTGACCTGATCGACCTTGAAGCGATCGCCGGGCCTCAGCCGCACATAAAGCAGGTTCTCCGGAGCAAGTGCGCCGACATCGCGGAAAGCGCCGGCCTTGAGTGCGTAAGCCTCCAGAGCCAATTGCGGATCGAGCAGCGCGCGGGCCTGCGCCGGCGAAGGATTGTAACCGGTCTTGTAGTCGATGATGTCTGCCGCCCTGTTACCTTTGAAATCGATGCGGTCGGCAACGCCGGTCAAGCGGATGCCGATCGGCTCGATCTCGACGCCCGCAGGCACTTCCGTTGCCGTCGAGCGGATCTCAGGCCGCCGCTCCGCTTCCCAGACGAGAAAAGCGCGCGCCACTTCGCGGAAACGTGGCCGCCAGACGCTATCGATATGAACCGGCAGTTGCTCCGCGTCGAAAAGCTCGGCCACGATACGATCCATAGCCAGCGATGCATTCGGCGTTCCGGCGATATGACCCTCACGGATAAAGCGATCGATGATCTTGTGATAGAGCGTGCCGCGCTCGGCCGGGCCGGGCTCGCGGTTGAAGGGAGCGATCGGGTCGAGCCGCAGGACGCGTCGGGCGTAGATCGCATAGGGATCGCGGCGGAGGCGGCCGACCTCGCTGAAGGAATAGCTTTTCGGCTGTAGCCCGGCTGGCGGTTTCGGGGATGGCCTCAGCGCCGGCGCCTGGTTTTCGCCTTCGTCGATCATCCCAGCCCAATGGCGATATTGATCGCCGCGCGCTTTCAATTCCCCGGCAAACGTCTTGCCGCCCAGCGCCATCAGCCGCTGCAGCCAGCGCGATGCCACGGTCGGGGTCGAGCCCTGTCGCAGTGCGCGCGAATAGATCAGGTCGCGCGTCCCATTTGCCATTTCGAAATCGTGGGCAAGCTGACCGATGCGGCGCTCCGGCGGTTCCAGGCCGATCTCGGTCTTCATCGTGCGGGAGATGAAGGGATTGTTGGCGGTCTGGCCCGGCCAGGAGCCTTCGTTGAGCCCGCCGAGGATCAACGTATCGACGCTCTGCAGGCGCGCTTCCAGCGTACCGAAGATGAACAGCCGCGGATGGCTCAGTGCCCGCGGCTTGACTGCCTGCCCGGCGGAGAGCGCGGCCATGATATCGATCCACTGCGGCCCATCCGCTTCGAGCTGGCCTTCGGTTTCCATGACCTCCTTCAGCAGGCTTGCCATCGTATCGCCGGCCTCGCCGGACCAGAGTCCGGCCAAGTTGCCGCGCTCATCGGCGGCAACGGCTTCAAGGGCGCGGCCCGTGCGATCGGCCCATTCGGAAAGGGTGGGAAGTCCGGCGGATGATGGTGTAAGCGCTGAGGTCAGCGGCTCGCATGCCGCTGCGATCTTTCGGGCCAGCGCGCGCGCATGTTCCACGGCTTCCGGAGGCAGGGATTTGCGCCAGTGCGGCGCATGTCGGTCCATTGCCTGTTCGGTGAGCTGCCGGTCGAGCAGGGATTCCAGCGCGCCGATATCGACATCGGCGATGCCGCCCCTCAAGGCGAGCGCTTCCAGCGCATCGACGCCAAGCTGCAAGGCATCCGTGCGAAAACCGAAGCGGGCGAGGGGATGCTTGATGAGCGAGACGATGGCAACGGGGTCGCCGGGGCGAAGCGTCGCCTCGAGCAGCAATTGCAGCAGCGCCCCTTGCGGCGTGGCGGCGAGCGGCGTTCCGGCCGAATCGTCGGCGGTGATGCCGAAGCGGGCCAGCTCCGCCGTCACGCGCCGCGCCAGATTGCGATCCGGCGTGATCAGTGCCGCCTGGCTTTCGCCGCCGTTGCGCCCCGGCTTCTCCAGCGCGAGCCGCAAGGCGATGGCGATTGCCGTCGCCTCTTCGCGTTCGTTCGTCGCCTCAATCAGGGCGACCTCGGCGAAGGCTCGCGCAATCGCGTCAGGCGCCAGCGTCTTTTGCCATGCACCCCAGCCACTGGTCGCTTTCGCCGGCGCCAGGGCGCGCGACAGGACCTCAGCGCGAATCTGCATGCTCTCCGGCGCCTCGGCGACGGTTTCCACATCGCTTCGCTCCACGCGCAGCCGCTTCAACAGCAGCGACAGGCCATATTGTGAATGGCTGCGTGTCGTCGGATCGACCCTAGCGCCAGCGCCCGTCTCCGGCGCCACAAGCCGCCAGTCCTCCTCCGGCATCGAAAGATCGAGCCCCGGAAGCACAATGACGCCCTGCGGCAGGGAGGCAACGGCGGCAATCAGCTCCGCCGTTGCCGGAACCGAACCGGTGGAGCCGGCGATGATGATCGGCCCGGCATGCTGCATTGTGGCAAGCCGTTGCGCCTCGGCACGCAGGATGGCGTTGCGGTGTCTGGCGGGCGAGGATTTGCCGAGTTCCTCCAGCCGCGCCGGCCAGAAAGCACTGGCAATCTGCAGGAATTCGGTCGTTAATTGCCACCAGAGCGCATGGTCGTCGGCGCTAAGCTTGGCAAGCTCGGCCCAGTCGCGATCCTCGGTCTCGATGGAATCGATGAGTTCGGCGAGATTGCGCGCCAGCCAAATGGCGTCTGCCGGGCTTGCCGGAGCGACGAGCGGCGAATCCGAATGAATGTCGCGGACGATCTGCGGCAGCCTGTTGCGCCAGGCAAGGATCAGCCGTGCCAGTTCCAACAGCCGCGCGGTATTGGCAAGCGGCTGCGCCAGATCCGCGGTCGCGGGCAGAGCCTCTTCGAAATAGCCGCTATCGTCGTCCGTCTCGCCGAGCGGGCGGATCACCGGCAGGATCGCGGAGCGGCCGCCAAGCAGATCGACGAATTCCGAACGCAGCACGCGCGCCGCGCGCCTTGTCGGCAGGAAGATGGTAACCTTGGCAAGCGATAGCGGATCGCCGGGATCGTGGCGAAAGTGCTCGGTCAGTCGGCCATCACAGAGAGCGCTGGCAAGGGTCTTGAGAAAAGGCAGGCCCGCCGGGATCGTCAGGATGCGTTGCCGGTGCCCGCCCGTCATCCGTCACGCAAACGCCCGGAAAGTCCGGATCGTTTCCTCCGCCTCGCCGATCGCCTCCGGCGTGCCGACGGTCAGCCAATGGCCGTCCATCATCGTGCCGTAGAGCCGGCCCTTGGCGATTCCCTTGTCGAAATAGATGTTGATGTTGAAGGCATCATTTGGCGCATCGTCAAGAAGGGAGGGGTTCATGACGAAGGCGCCGGCATAGACGACGCCATTATATTGCGCGTCGCGATAGCGTGTAAGCCGGCCGTCCCCAGCCATGCTGAAATCGTTCTTGCCGTTGTGACCCGTGGTTCTTTCCAGCTCGACGCACAGCATGGCCATGTCCATGCGCTGCTCGTCGAAGAATCCGGCTAATCGCTCGAGGTTTGTTGGTTGGCCGGGTTTCTCGCCGATCCAGAACAAGTCGGCATTCATGACGAAAACAGAATCGCGGCTCAGCAGCGTCAGGCCTTTGACGATGCCGCCGCCATTGTTCATCAGCGCATCGCGTTCATCTGAGATCAGGATGTCTAATCCGCGATAGTTCCGAAGATGCGCCTCCATCTGATCGGCATGATGATGGACGTTCACGACGGCCCGCTCGACACCGGCTTCGGCCAGGGCATCCAGCGTATAATCGATCATCGGCTTGCCGGCGATCTTTACCAGCGGTTTTGGGATGGTATCGGTAATTGGCCGCATGCGGGTCCCGAGGCCCGCGGCCAATACCATGGCTTGCTTGATGGTCATCTCGTCTCGAATTTGTGATTCGCTCGGCTGTCTTCCTTTAGCATATTGCAGGAAAACCGTCGCCCGGTCTCGGTCAGCTAGACGTCGCCTATTCCAGCTCGTGCACACCATTCGCGCAACGGAGCGAGCGTTTCGTGTTCGAAAGCGATGGCGAGATAGGCGAGCGTGCGTGGCATATGCTTCATATAGCCGGGCTTGCCGTCGCGCTGCAGCAGCCGCACCCAGAGACCGGCGAGCTTGCAATTGCGCTGCGCCGACATGATCGCCCAGCTCTTAAGGAACTTCGCTTCGTCGAAACCGCCTTGGGCATGCCGTAGAGTCAGATAATCCGCTATCAATTCATCATGCAGATCGCGCTCAATGGTGACGCGCGCGTCTTGGACGATGGAGGCAAGGTCATAGGCCGTCGGGCCGATCATCGCATCCTGGAAATCGATGAGGCCGATTCGCTGGATGCTCTTTTCCTTGGCCCGCCAGATGATGTTCGGCGAGTGGAAATCGCGCAGCAGCAGGTTCTTTTCCGCATCGTCCAGCTTATCGATCAGGCCATTCCAGATCGCCAGATAGTCGGCCCTTTCCTCGTCGCTCGCCGGCGCACCGCGTTTCCAGGGCAGATGCCAGTCGATGAGCAACCGCGCTTCCATCGTCATGGCCGTCCGGTCGAAATCCGGAATATGATGGACGTGATCCGGCATAACCGGGATATCCTGCGGAATATGGAAGCTGTGCAGATGCGCCAGGCAGGCGACGCTTGCCCGGTAGCGGTCGGCGATCGGCTTGCCTTCCTTATCGAGCACGCCATCGGTGCCGAGATCCTCGATCAAAAGAATGCCCTGATCGTAGTCGGCCGCGAAAATTTCCGGCGCTGCAAAGCCGTTTTCGCGCAGGACATTGGCGATCGCCACGAAGGGATAGGCATCCCAGGCGAGATGCGCGACTTTGGGGTAGGGCTTGCCGTCGAGCACCGGCGGCCCTTCGGGCAGCCGCGGCCAGTCCATCAGGATCACACGCTTGCCGCCGCCATGCGGATGGATGGATTCGTAGGCGCGCAGCGAAGCATCGCCCGTCAGGAAACGCCGCCGGGCGCCGGCATAACCATTGGTGTCGAGGAAAGCGCGGATCGCTAGAACGCGCTGGATGCGGGCGAATTGCTTTGCCGGTGCCACAATGGTCGCGCGGCGGCCTTCGCCTTCGTGCTCGAGCTTGAGATCGATGCGCTCTTTCGGCAGTTCGCCTTCGGCCATCTCCGGCCATTCCACCAGGCAGATGCCGGTCTGCAGCGCCTCGTCGAAGCCGAGCTCGTCGAGCTCACTGGGGTCGCCCAGACGGTAGAGATCGAAATGCGAGACCGGGATGCGCAGCTCGTAGGATTGCACGAGCGTGAAGGTGGGGCTCGGCACGTCCAGTTCGGCATCGTCGGCCATGGCGCGCAGCAGGGCGCGGGCGAGCGAGGATTTGCCGGCGCCGAGATCGCCCGACAGCGCCAGGCAGTCGCCGGCCTTGAGCGCCAGCGCCAGATCTTCGCCCAGGCGAGTGGTTGCCGCGTCGTCTGCCAGGAAAAGGGAGATGCTTGTGTTCGCTGCTGTCATTCTGCTGCGACGGAGTGCGGCAATTCGGCGGAGGGAATCCGGCAGATGACTGTGGTTCCCTTGCCCGGCTGGCTTTCGATCGAGACCTGGCCGTCATGCAGGCTGACGAAGCTTTCGACGATGGAGAGACCGAGACCGGCGCCGCTGCGCTTGCCGCCCTTGCCGCTGGAAGCAAAGCGGTTGAACACGGTGCGCATGATCTCTTCAGGGATGCCCGGACCTTTGTCGGCGACCGAGAAGACGAAATCGGTGCCTTCGCGTGCGCATCTCAATTCGATCGTCGAGCCTTCCGGCGCGAAATTGGCGGCATTGGTCAGAAGCTTGAGCAGGATTTGCTTCAGCCGTTGTTGATCCGCAACCACGGAACCGAGATGGGCTGGCACGGTGATTTCCAGCGTGACGCCGCTTTCCTGCAGCCGATCGGCGATCTGCATCGACACTTCGTCCAGCAGGTCGTCGAGCCCGATCTCGGAATAGTTCAGCCGCATGATGCCGGCATCGACCGTTGCAAGATCGAGAATGTCGTTGACCAGCGTCAAAAGCACTGAGGAAGAGGTGGAGATGTGATCGATATACTCCGCCTGCCGGTCGTTCAGCGACCCGATGCCCGGCGTCTTCAAAAGATCGGTAAAGCCGATGATATTGGTCAGAGGCGAGCGCAGCTCGTAGGAAACATGCTGGACGAAATCGTTCTTCAGCTCGTCGGCCTTCAGCAGCGCCTCGTTCTTCTCGGTGAGAGCCCGTTCGGCGCGCACGCTGTCGGTCTTGTTGACGAAGGTCAGCATGGTCTGCGCGTTCGGCAGCGGAATGACGGCATAGTCGAGCACGAGATTGGAATAGAGCTCCAGCGTGCCCTGCGACGACGGGCGCTCGTCGTCGAAGCTGGTGATCTGCTCGGCAAACCGCTTCCAGCCGTCCGGCCGGTCGTAGGAGGGCGCGCAGGCCTCGGCCAGAGCCTGGATATGCGTGCCGGGCTTCGCCTGTGCCTCGGTGATGTTCCACAGGATGCGGAATGCCGGGTTGGAGAGGCGGATGCGGCCATCGGGGCCAAAGACGGCAACGCCTTCGGAGAGATGGTCGATCGTCTCGCCCTGCACCTTGACCAGCGTATTGTAGCGCGTTTCGAGATCGACCTGCTCGGTCAGGTTCTCGAACACCCATGTGGCGCCGCCCTGCGGATGGGCGGTGGCGAAAACCCGCAGGGTCTGACCGTTCGGCAGATGCCAGAGGTCGGATTGCGTGTCGAGCGCGCGATAGACGGACAAGACGCCGTCTTTCCAGGTCTTCCAGTTCAGTTGCTCCGGCAGCTTCTTGGCGCCGCGCAGCCGATCCAGCAGCTCGCTATTGTCAGGTTTCTTCTCGAGGAAGGCGATGTCGAGCTCCCAGAGCTGGACGAAGGCCTGATTGTAGAATTGCAGCCGCCGGTCGCCGTCGAAAATCGCGACCGGTGTCGCCAGATGATCGAGCGTCTCGGCATGGCTCTTCAAGGTGCGCGCCAGCTCGGCACGGACTGCTTCCGCTTCCGAAACGTCGATAGCGATGCCGGCCGAACCATCAGATGATTTGACGTCGATGACATCGAAGAAGGTGCGATTGCCGTGTACGACGGTGGAAATCTTGTCGTGGGAAGGCGATTCCGGCGTGGTGGATGCACGGATGCGCTCGCGCGCGACGGTCGTCAGGAATTCGCGGCCTTCGCGGATGGCTTCATCCGGCGACACCGCCTCGACTGCTTCGCCATAGGCCTGGTTGACCCAGGTCAGCTTGCCCTCGGTATCGCGCCGCCAGACCGGCAGGTCGATGGCATCGAGCAGGTTCTGGAAAGCGGAGATCGAAGTCATGAGCCGGTCGCGCTCGATCTTGAGCTCGGCCAGTTCGGCGCGCAGATTGTTGAGCGCGATGAAGCGGACGAAGGCGCGGCCGCCGGAGATGCGGCCCTGCGCCTCCAATATCTCGTCGCGGTTCGTCTCGACCACCATATCGAAGCTTTGGCCGCTGCTGCGCAGCTTGTCGATCGCCTTTTCCAGCTCGCCGGCCGACCAGGATTTCAGCCAGCGGCCGAAAGCGAGGAATTCGTTGTCCTGCGGCGCGCCGGTCTCGACGGGGAGCTGGCCAAGCAGCTCCGGCCGTGCGTTCTGCCCGTCCCAGATGACGATCCGGCGATTCTTGTCGGCGATCAGCGCCTGATACTGCGAAATGCGCTGGTTCGCGTCCGATAGCGCCGTACGGATCTCGCGGCTTTCGCTTTCCATATTGCCGCGCTGGCGGACCACCCAGACCGTCGACAGAAGTGCCGCGGAAATTACGCCGATGATGACGGAAAAGACGGCCATTTCGGAGGAGGTAAAGAGACGGGCTACCGCCGGCGTGCCGGCGCTCGTCTGCGCCAGAACGGGACCCGCCAGGCCGCTGACGATGCCGCCGAAAACGCTGAAACGCAGCAAGCGACCCAATGAGGCCAAAAGGCCTGCATTCGTCCGCCGCTTTGCTCGCGGTAAAAGCATATATGCGCCGCCCTGCCGCCGCCGCGCGATCGCCGCTGGGGGTATCGCTGGCTCAGGCAGGTTGTCTTTCCCTTCAGACATAAGCGGTCTGTCTCCGTCCTTCAGAGCATGATGCCGAAAAGTGTAAGCGGTTTTCGGACGACATCATGCTCTACTTATTTGATTGTAGAGCGGATTCAGATTTTAGGTCGTGTCGACCTAAAATCATCCGACTCTACTGTGCCGCATCTCGACAAGACATCCCATTTTCATGGCTCCGGGCATGCCCGGTTCGTCACGAATCAAGTTTAAAAACAATACTGCCTAAGGGAATCGCCGGGAAGGGAGCGGGCCAAAAAATAAGCCCCGGCATTTGTCAATGCCGGGGCCACAAGATATTGTGGATATCGATCGTAAGATCAGTATCTGTAGTGGTCGGACTTGAACGGACCCTTCGGAGTGACGCCGATATACGAAGCCTGCTCTTCAGAAAGCTCCGTCAATTTCACGCCAAGCTTGCTGAGATGCAGGCGAGCAACCTTTTCGTCGAGGTGCTTCGGCAGCACGTAGACTTCGTTCTTGTACTGGCCGGGCTTGGTGAAGAGCTCGATCTGCGCCAGCGTCTGGTTGGTGAAGGAAGCCGACATGACGAAGGACGGATGGCCTGTGGCGTTGCCGAGGTTCAGCAGGCGGCCTTCCGACAGCAGGATGATGCGGTTGCCCTTGGCGAACTCGATCATGTCGACCTGCGGCTTGATGTTCGTCCACTTCAGGTTACGCAGGGCGGCAACCTGGATTTCGTTGTCGAAGTGGCCGATGTTGCCGACGATCGCCATGTCCTTCATCGCACGCATATGGTCGATGCGGATAACGTCCTTGTTGCCGGTGGTGGTGATGAAGATGTCGGCGGTCGAGACGACGTCTTCGAGCTGAACCACTTCATAGCCGTCCATGGCAGCCTGCAGGGCGCAGATCGGATCGACTTCCGTGACCTTGACGCGCGCGCCGGCGCCGGAAAGCGAAGCAGCAGAACCCTTGCCGACATCGCCATAGCCGCAGACGACGGCGACCTTGCCGGCCATCATCACGTCGGTGGCGCGGCGGATGCCGTCAACCAGCGATTCCTTGCAGCCGTACTTGTTGTCGAACTTCGACTTGGTGACGCTGTCGTTGACGTTGATCGCCGGGAAGGGCAGCAGGCCCTTCTGGCTGAGCTGATACAGGCGGTTGACGCCCGTGGTGGTTTCTTCGGTGACGCCCTTAATGGCTTCGCGCTGCTTGGTGAACCAACCCGGCGATGCCTGGAGGCGCTTTTTGATCTGCGCGAAGAGGATTTCTTCTTCTTCGGAATGCGGATTGGAGAGGACGTCCTCGCCAGCTTCGGCGCGAGCGCCAAGCAGGATGTACATGGTGGCGTCGCCGCCATCGTCGAGGATCATGTTGGAGAAGCCGCCATCGGCCCACTGGAAGATCTTGTCGGTGTAGATCCAGTAGTCTTCAAGGCTTTCGCCCTTGACGGCATAGACCGGAACGCCGGAAGCGGCGATCGCGGCAGCGGCATGGTCCTGGGTCGAAAAGATGTTGCAGGATGCCCAGCGCACTTCAGCGCCGAGAGCGACAAGCGTCTCGATCAGCACTGCGGTCTGGATCGTCATGTGCAGCGAACCCGTGATGCGCGCGCCCTTCAGCGGCTGCGCTTCGCCGAATTCGGCGCGGCAAGCCATAAGGCCCGGCATTTCGGTTTCGGCGATCGAGATTTCCTTGCGGCCAAAGTCGGCAAGGCCGATATCGGCGACGATGTAGTCCTTTTCAGTGCTCATGAAGGTCTCCAGCCTGAACGATGCGAACGGACCACAGGCGAACGCCTCGGCCGAATGCAACAAGAATTGCACGCTGACAGCGTGTGGGATGATGCCCTGTAGCAGGCTTCAGGCCGGAAATCAATGTTGATATAAAGAAGTCTTTATATCTTTATATCCGTCGATTTTTAGGGTGCTTCTCTGTCATGAGACTATCGGGGCTTCTCTAGTCGGCGTGTCGGCAGCAAGCGATTTTTCATAGCTGAGGCGAGGACGTCTGGATTCGGCCCATACTCACCGTCGCACAATCTGCTAGAGTGATCTAATGTTCGCGACCAACCCTTACGAGTTTCGCAGAGCGACCCTGGATGATCTCGCTTTACTGAAGGCGTGGCGGTCGAGCCCGCATGTCCTGGAATGGTGGGGTTCTGGTGAGCCGTATGGTGAAGCAGAACTGGTTGATCCTCGGGTGGCTCGCTGGATCATTTCAATTAACGAACGGCCCTTTGCGTTCTTGCAGGACTACACGGTGCACGGATGGGAAGATCACCATTTTGCCGGTCTTCCCAAAGGGTCGCGGGGAATTGATCAATATATCGGAGACCCCGAAATGGTCGGCGTTGGACATGGTTCAGCGTTTATCGGAATGAGGATGCAGGCTCTTTTCGATGAGGGCGCACCTGTGATTGCGACCGATCCGCATCCAGACAATGGACGGGCGATAGCCGTCTACAAGAAGTTGGGGTTCGAACCGTCTGGACCACCTCAAGAGACTGGATGGGGCTTGATCTTGCCAATGCTGGCGAAGCGGTAAGCAGAATGGATGCAACGGCAGCAAAGTCCGCTTTCCAGCCGAAATCGCCGCTCTACAGAAACTAGGCGATCATTGGCTGCGTCCGGCTTGCAAGAATCGGATTGCACAGACGACTGTAGCGAGCAAACTCGGCCTTTTCACAGCGAAGGAACCGCCATGCTCACGCTTCGTGACTATTTGCCGTCGCAGAACGGCTGGAAAGCCAGGGTTTTGCTCGGGCTCCTCGAAATCCCATATACCAGCCATCTTGTGTCGATTTTCGAGGGCGAGAGCCGCACCGACGCCTTCCTGAAGCTCAATCCGGTGGGCGCTATCCCCGTTCTCGAACTGGGGGACGGAAACGCGATCGCGGAATCGAACGCGATCCTCACCTATCTCGCCGAAGGCACGCCCTTTCTGCCAACGGACCGCTACCAGCGCGCCAAGGTCATGCAATGGCTGTTCTTCGAGCAATACCACATCGAGCCAGTCATCGGCTCGCTGCGCTTCTGGACGCTGACTGGGCGGTTGGAACGCAATCAGGCCTTGGTTTCGGGCAAGCGCGAAGCCGCGGTCCGCGCTCTTTCGGCCTTGGAACGCAGCCTCGCCGGTCTTCCGTTTCTTGTCGGGAACGATCTTTCGATCGCCGATATTGCGGTCTACGCCTACAGCCACCGTGCCGCGGATTGCGGCTTTCCGCTGACCGACTACCCGGCGGTCTCCGCCTGGTCTGCCCGTGTCAAAGATGCCATTGGTCCGGGTTATCCCGTGCATCCCTACAGCATCGATCCGCATTCCGGCGCTTGAAGCATGCATAGCGCGGAGACGGAGATCACATCTCTTCGCCGAACTTGTCGGCGACCAGACGATCCAGTGCATCCAGTGCCTCGGCGGCCTGGGTGCCGCTGGCGGTGACGAGCACGCTGCAGCCGGGGCTTGCCGCAAGCATCATCAGGCCCATGATCGAATTGCCGCCCACCGTGGTTCCGTCCCTCGAGACGGTGATGGTGGCGTCATAGGCTTCGACGGTCTGTACGAATTTGGCGGAAGCGCGGGCATGCAGGCCGCGTTTGTTGATGATCAGAAGTTCCCGGGAAAGTTCCGTCATGGGCGGGATGTTTGTCTCGTCATTTGCCGCTGAGTACACGGCTGGCCACATTTATATACTTGCGCCCGGCCTCGGAGGCTTCAACCAGAGCCTTCTCCATGTTGTTGTCGCCCCGTACGCCCGCAAGCTTTATTAGCATCGGCAGATTGACGCCGGCAATAACCTCGGTATGACCGCTATTCATGACGGAGATCGCGAGATTCGAGGGAGTGCCGCCGAACATATCGGTAAGGATGATGACCCCGTGCCCATCGTCAGCGCCGGAAACAGCCTGCAGGATGTCCTGCCGGCGCTTGTCCATGTCGTCTTCGGGACCAATGCATACCGTCTCTATGAACTTCTGCGGACCAACGACATGCTCGACGGCATGCCGAAACTCTTCAGCCAGCTTGCCATGAGTGACAAGCACAAGTCCGATCATGATATTACTGCTCCCATCGCACACGCAAACAGGTGGCCCATATCGCAATGCAGCAATGTCGTCCACCGGTGGGGGGACATCTTGGCGATGAAAAGCCGAAGTGCAAGCTTAAAATATGATATTTAGGCGCCTGCAAGGACCTAAATGGCCGATTAATCCAAACTGATGATGATTTTCGCCATAATTACTGCAAGCGGATTGGCCAATGCCGCGGACAGCCGGATCAGCGGTAAGCGAATGGATTCAGTCACATCGATCTGTTCGTCTTCCGGAGGGAGTCGCTCGGCCGTTGCCGGATCGACCGGGCGTATGGCGAAATGCATTTCGGCCTCAGAAACATGGGGAAGGCGGACGATGCCAGTGTAGCGGATCTCCATTAGTCCGGCGATCGAAGGCGGGCATTCGGCGATGATGGCGCCCTCACGCTGCGTGATGAAAACCTGGTCGTCTGCGACCAATGTGGCGGAAAGGCCAAGCGGCTTGGCAGCGGCAAGGCATGCGAAGGCAAGCGTGGACTTGCCGCTGCCCGATGGTCCCAGAAACAGCAGGCCGGTCTTGCCGATCACGATCGCCGTCCCGTGGACATTGGTCGCTTTGCTGCTCATGCCGGTGTTTCGGCCGGCAATGAGAGGATGAAGCGGGCGCCGAGCAGCGCCGGGCCCTCGCCGTCGACGATATTCTCAGCACGTAGCGACCCGCCATGCGCCTCGGCGATCTGCCGGCTGATCGACAGGCCCAAACCGGAATTCTGCCCGAAACCTTCCGCTTCCGGCCGGTCGGTATAGAAGCGCTCGAAAATGCGGTCGATATTTTCCGCCTGGATGCCTGGCCCGTTGTCCTCGACATAGATGACGCAACGCGTTCGCGTTCGCGTCAGCCTGACCGTGATCTTTCCGGTGTCCTTCGCAACGAAGGAGCGGGCGTTTTCAATGAGGTTGGTGACGATCTGGCCGATCCGCAGGTCGTGGCCATCGATGGTGAACTTGGTCTTCGTGCCGGGCTTGCGGTCGACGATATAGTCTATCTCGACCGCCTTCTTGCTGTGCCCGACCTGACGGGAAATATCGATCATGTCGCGCAAGAGCACTTCGAGATCGAGCGATCTCGCATCGGAGCGGGCAAGCTCGGCATCGAGGCGGGAGGCGTCGGAAATATCGCTTATCAGCCGGTCGAGGCGGCGCACGTCATGCTGGATGACATCCATCAGCCGCTTCTTGGAATCGTCACTCTTGGCGAGCGGCAACGTCTCGACGGCGCTCCGCAGCGATGTCAGCGGGTTCTTCAGCTCGTGGCTGACGTCGGCGGCAAAACTTTCGATCGCATCGATCCGGTCGTAGAGCGCCGTCGTCATTTCGCGCAGGGCGATCGACAGGTTGCCGATTTCGTCCTGGCGCGCGGAGAAATCGGGAATTTCCTCGCGCTCCTTCGCACCGCCGCGGCGCACGCGGATCGCCGCTGCCGAAAGCCGGCGCAGCGGATTGGCGATGGTGGAGGACAGAAGCAGCGACAGAACGACGTTGACCAGTGTCGCGACGCCGAAGACGCGCATGATCGCCAGGCGCTCGGCATGCACAATCTTGTCGATATCGCCGGCCTGCGTCGATAACAGCAAGACGCCGAGCACGGCGCGGAAACGCTGGATGGGCACGGCGACCGAGACGATCAGCTCGCCCTTTTCCGTGGTACGCACCACGGCGCCGCGCACGCCGGTCAGCGCGTTCATCACTTCCGGATAGATCGAACCGTCACCGCCGGGCGCTTCCTTATAGACCGGCAGGTTGCCCGGCTGCAGCATCTTGTTGAGCAGGCCGCTGAACCAGTCCGACCAGTTCTGAGCCGCGTCTTCCACCGGTGGCAGATCGTAGCGCAGCACCTGACCGCGCGAATAGAGATGGCGGCTGTCGAGCAGCAGATTGGCGTCGGCATCGAAGATGCGGGCACGGGTGCGCGTCGGCGAGATCAGCCGCGTCAGCACCGGCGCCACCTTCTCCGGATCGATCGGGAACTCCAGGTCCTCGTCGTTCGGGACGGGCGTGATGCTCTGCCCGGCTTGCAGTTCCAGCAGCTTCTGCGGGTCGATGGTGATGGAGTTGGTATCGACCGAAGCGGATGCTGAGACGGCGCCGGCGATGATTTCGCCTTGCGTCAACAGGCTCTCGACGCGCGCATCAATCAGGCCCTCGCGGAATTGATTGAGATAGAGGATGCCGCCGACGAGAACGACGAGGGCGGCGAGGTTGAAGAACAGGATACGCCGCGTCAGGCTCGAAAAGACTGCATTGCCGAAGATGCGGCGGATCAGCGTGAAAGGGTGAGTCCACCGACGGCGGGCGATTCTGACGTCGCTCGGGCTTTCCGTCTCGTCGATATCTCTATCTTGCACCAGTTGTGCCAAGCCAGCGGCCCTTTCGAAGACAGGATCGGCGACCCTGTCCGCATGCTCTTATTTCATTGCCCGTCGCACGGTCCAGTAAACTATCCAAGTATGATGCCGAAAAGTGTAAGCGGTTTTCGGACAACATCATGCTCTGTTCTTTGATTCCAGAGCGGATTCAGATTTTAGGTCGATTCGACCTAAAATCATCCGGCTCTAGGCCGCTTCGCGGAAGCGGTAGCCGACTCCATACAGCGTTTCGATCATATCAAAATCGAGATCGACCATCTTGAATTTCTTGCGCAGCCGCTTGATGTGGCTGTCGATGGTGCGGTCGTCGACATAGACTTGCTCGTCATAGGCAGCATCCATCAAGGCATCGCGGCTTTTGACCACGCCAGGGCGCTGCGCCAGCGAATGCAGGATCAGGAACTCCGTGACGGTCAGCGTCACCGGTTCACCTTTCCAGGTGCAGGTATGGCGTTCCTGGTCCATGACAAGCTGGCCGCGCTCCAGCGAGCGGGCCTGTTGCGCGGCGCCGGGCTTCGCGGCTGTGCCGCTGCTGGCCGCGTTCGCGGCTTCACGGGCGGAGGCGCGGCGAAGCACGGCCTTGACGCGCTCGACCAGCAGACGCTGCGAGAAAGGCTTGGTGATGAAGTCGTCGGCGCCCATCTTCAGGCCGAAGAGCTCGTCGATCTCTTCATCCTTGGAGGTGAGGAAGATCACCGGCAGGTCGGACTTCTGCCGCAGGCGGCGCAAAAGCTCCATGCCGTCCATGCGCGGCATCTTGATATCGAAGATCGCCAATTGCGGCGGCCGGGCAAGCAATCCGTCGAGCGCCGAAGCGCCGTCGGTATAAGTCTCCACCTTATATCCCTCGGCTTCCAAAGCAATCGACACGGAAGTCAGGATATTGCGGTCGTCGTCAACGAGCGCGATTGTCAACATGGTGTTCGTCTCCATCATCAGTGCGCGTCTCTCCCGGATTTGGAATCCAGCCCCAGGTGGCTCCCAGGTGGCTTGCCAGCTCGGTTGGCGGTAACCTGGCGCGCTTATGGGGATAAAGGTGGAACAAATTGTGGCAAAGATAAAGAGGCGGATTGCCGAACACACAAACAGTTAACCACGGGTTGTGCGGCGAAACGTCTCGCTGGTATCTATTCAACCGATTTAAAATTATGAAAATTTATTTAAATCGATTAAATACATGATATCATTAAAGATTTTTCGCTCTACTCTCTTGTGCTTTTAAAAAGACGCCTCTACGCTTTATTTAGTTTTAACGGCTGAGGCCACGTAGAGGAATAGAGCGATGGAGCAATTCGGCGTCCGTAATCCCGCAACCGAACTCGAATCGATCGGCCTGGGAGCCGCCGCCAGTGTTCGTTATAATCTCTTGGAAGCTCATCTCTATGAGGAAGCGATTCGTCGGCGCGAAGCCGATCTGACCGCTCATGGTGTGCTGAGAGCATTGACTGGGCAGCACACCGGCCGCTCGCCGAAGGACAAGTTCGTTGTCCGCAACGCGACCACCGAAGACCAAATCTGGTGGGATAACAACAAGCCGATGTCGCCAGAACATTTCGCGCTGCTGCACAAGGACATGCTGGCGCATGTACACGGCAAGGACCTGTTCGTTCAGGACCTGATCGGCGGCGCCGACCAGGATTACGCCCTGCCGACGCGCGTCGTCACCGAATTCGCCTGGCACTCGCTGTTCATCCGCAACCTGCTCATTCGTCCCGAGCGGTCGGCGCTGGAAAGCTTCGTGCCGAAGCTGACGATCATCGATCTGCCAAGCTTCCGCGCCGATCCGGAGCGCCATGGCTGCCGCACGGAAACGGTGATCGCTTGCGATCTCGTCAACGGCATCGTCCTGATCGGCGGCACCTCCTATGCTGGCGAAATGAAGAAATCGGTCTTCACCGTCCTGAATTACCTGCTGCCGGAACGCGGCGTCATGCCGATGCACTGCTCGGCCAACGTCGGACCTGATGGGGACGCCGCGATCTTCTTCGGCCTGTCGGGCACCGGCAAGACGACGCTATCAGCCGATCCGACCCGCACATTGATCGGCGACGACGAGCATGGCTGGGGTGAAAACGGCATCTTCAATTTCGAAGGTGGCTGCTACGCCAAGACCATTCGCCTGTCGGCCGAGGCCGAGCCGGAAATCTACGCCACGACCCGCCGTTTCGGTACCGTGCTCGAAAATGTTGTGCTTGATGAACATGGCGTGCCGAATCTCGACGATGGTTCGCTGACGGAGAACACCCGCAGCGCCTATCCTCTGCATTTCATCCCGAATGCTTCGGAATCCGGCATGACCGGCCATCCCGAGACGATCATCATGCTGACGGCCGATGCCTTCGGCGTCATGCCGCCGATTGCCAAGCTGACGCCGGAACAGGCGATGTACCACTTCCTCTCCGGCTACACCGCCAAGGTCGCCGGCACGGAAAAGGGCGTCGTCGAGCCGGAAGCCACCTTCTCGACCTGCTTCGGCGCGCCCTTCATGCCGCGTCATCCGGCCGAATACGGCAACCTGCTGAAGGACCTGATCGCCCGCCACGGCGCCGGCTGCTGGCTCGTTAACACCGGCTGGACCGGCGGTGCCTACGGCACGGGCCGGCGCATGCCGATCAAGGCGACGCGCGCCCTGTTGGCCGCCGCTTTGAAGGGTGATCTCGACAATGCCGAATTCCGCATCGACCCGAATTTCGGCTTCGCCGTGCCGGTTGCGGTCGAAGGGGTCGACAGCGCCATCCTCGATCCGCGTTCCACCTGGGCCGATGGCGAGGCTTATGACGCGCAGGCGGCAAAGCTGGTGCAGATGTTCGTCTCCAACTTCGCCAAGTTCGAGGACCACGTCGACGGCAACGTCCGTGACGCGGCGCCGGGTTTGCGTGTCGCGGCGGAGTGATCCGCCGCACAGAGGAATGACTCACGTGAAACCCGGCGGCCGGTCCGCCGGGTTTTTCATTTTGCCCTCGGCCTGTTTTCAACCGTGCGTCAATATGGGATAGACGGGCGCGGAGAGAACCATGGCCAGCGACGCGCTTTACATCAACGACCGGATCACCATTGCCGGATGGGAACTGACGGAACAATTCGTTCTGGCGGGCGGTCCCGGCGGTCAGAACGTCAACAAGGTCGCGACAGCTGTCCAGCTATTCTTCAATATTCCAAATTCGCCGTCGTTGAATGACCGCGTGAAGGCCAACGCCGCGAGGCTCGCCGGCCGGCGCGTTTCCAAAGACGGCGTGTTGATGATCGAGGCCAGCCGCTTCCGCAGCCAGGATCGCAATCGCGAGGATGCACGCGAGCGGCTGAAGGAACTGATCCTCGAAGCCGCCGCACCGCCGCCGCCGCCACGCAAGAAGACCAAGCCGACCAAAGGCTCGATCGAACGGCGCCTGAAGGAAAAATCGGGCCGCTCTGAGGTCAAGAAGATGCGAGGCAAGCCCGGGGGCGAATAGGTTTCTGGCTGCGGTTTTGGTTTGATTGGGTAAAATGGGGCTTGTCAGGCGAGTCTGTTGTTGCCCGTAGCTCTGTGCCTGGCCCGTCATCCCAACCTTCTCGCCGCACTGCAGGGAAAAGGGACGACAGAGTGAGACAACGAAGCTCTCCACTCGTGACAGACTGGGATTGGGCACGGTAAGCTCCCTCGCCCCGCTTGCGGGGAGAGGGCGGGGGTGAGGGGCCATGCACAAAGACGCGGCGATGGCGCACTCCCCTAACGATCACCAATCTTGGAAAATATCGATGCTCCTACCCAACGGAATTCGCCATCTTCCCGGTTATCTCGACCGCTCCACTCAGGAAGCGCTGGTCGAGACCATCCGCGCCGTTGTCGCCGAGGCGCCGCTTTACACCCCGGTCATGCCCGGCACCGGCAAGGAAATGTCCGTGCGCATGACCAATTGCGGCCCGCTGGGTTGGGTGACGGACAAGCAGCGCGGCTATCGTTACCAGCAGAACCATCCGGTGACTGGCAGGCCCTGGCCGGGGATTCCGCAACAATTGTTTGATCTCTGGAGCAATATAGCGGGCTATGAAAAGCCGCCGGAAGCCTGCCTGATTAATTTCTACGATGACGATGCCCGCATGGGCCTGCATCAAGACCGCGACGAACAGGATTTGGCGGCGCCCGTGCTGTCGATCTCGCTCGGCAACGCCTGCCTCTTCCGCGTCGGCGGCCTTAACCGCAATGATCGTACGCTATCTTTCAAGCTTTCCAGCGGCGATATTGTCCTTCTCGGCGGAAAAGGCAGGCTTTGCTTCCACGGCGTCGACCGCATCTATCCGGCGACCTCGACTCTGCTGAAAAACGGCGGCCGGATAAACCTAACCTTAAGGCGGGTGAACCCGTAACTTCTAAAGCTTCCTCAACGCCACCTGTTCGATCAGATGATTCCTGCCTTTCTGCAGGATGAGATCAGCGCGCGGGCGGGTGGGCAGGATGTTTTGGCGCAGGTTCTTCAGGTTGATGTTCTTCCACAGTCCTTCGGCGGTCGCGATTGCCTCTTGTTCTGTGATCGAGGCGTAGCGGTGGAAGAAGGAGTTGGGGTCGCGGAAGGCGGTTTCGCGCAGCTTCATGAAGCGGGCGACGTACCAGTTGTGGATCAGATGCTCGTCGGCATCGATATAGATCGAGAAATCGAAAAAATCGGACACCATCGGCACGATCTTGCCATCCGCCGGCAGATGCCGCGATTGCAGGACGTTGATGCCTTCGAAAATCAGGATATCCGGCCGGTCGACGGTTTTGTATTCGTCCGGCAGCACGTCATAGACGAGATGCGAATAGCAGGGTGCTTTGACGTCCGGCTGCCCGGCCTTGATCGCCGAGAGGAAGCGCAGGAGTGCTGCGGTATCGTAGCTTTCCGGAAAGCCCTTGCGCTGCATCAGGTTGCGGCGCTGCAATTCGGCATTCGGAAATAGAAAGCCGTCGGTCGTTATCAGGTCCACTTTCGGGCTCGACGGCCAGCGGCGCAGCAATTCCTTCAGGATACGGGCCGTAGTGGATTTGCCGACGGCGACGGAGCCGGCGATACCGATGACGAAAGGCGTCTTGGCGACGTCGGAAAGACTGAGGAACCGATTGCGCTGCTCGAACAGGATCTGCGAGGATTCCACATGCGAGGACAGAAGGCGCGATAGCGAAAGGTAGATGCGTCGGACTTCATCGAGATCGATCGGGTCGCCCATGGAGCGCAGCCGCGTCACTTCATCGGCGGTCAGCGTCAGCGGCGTATCGGCTCTGAATTTCGACCACTCGTCCGAAGAAAAGAAATAATAGGGCGAATAGGCTTTCGCCTCAAATATATCGAGTGTCTCGTGCGCAGGCAGGGTTTGGGTCGCTATCGTCATCGCATTCTACCGGCTGGCCTTCTCCTGAAGGCCGGATTGAGCGGTGCGCCTTTCGAGCTCACCCATGACATTCTGCAACGGAATGCCTGCAATCTTCAATACGACCATAAGGTGATAAAGCAAATCGGCTGCCTCGTAGGTGAGATTGTCGCGATCGCCGGTCACCGCCGCCATGACGGCTTCGATCGCTTCCTCGCCGAGCTTCTTTGCCGCCTTTGGCTGACCGGCGGCGAAAAGCTTTGCCGTCCAGGATTCCTCCGGCGAAGCCTTGGAGCGCTCGTCGACGATTCTTTCGAGGTCGGAAAGGGTAAATCCGCTCATCCGTCCTATCCCTTCCTAATCGAGCCGCATGGCGATGCCATGCTCTGACATATAGTGCTTCGCTTCGCCGACCGAATAGGTGCCGAAGTGGAAAATGGAAGCCGCCAGCACGGCCGTCGCATGGCCTTCCTTGATGCCGGCAACGAGATCGTCGAGATCGCCGACGCCGCCGGAGGCGATCACGGGCACACGTACCGCATCGGCAATTGCCCGCGTCAGCTCCAGATCGTAGCCGACCTTGGTGCCGTCTCGATCCATGGAGGTGACGAGCAGTTCGCCGGCGCCGCGCTCGACCATCTTGCGGGCAAAATCGACGGCATCGATGCCGGTCGCGTTGCGGCCGCCATGGGTATAGATCTCCCAGGCGCTCATATTGTCGCCGCCGAGTGCCTCGGTACGCCGCCGCTTGGCGTCGATCGAGACGACGATGCACTGATTGCCGAACTTGTCGGCCGCTTCGGCGACGAAATCAGGATTGTTGACCGCCGCCGAATTGATCGAGACCTTATCGGCGCCGCAAAGCAGCAGCTTGCGGATATCCGCGATGGTGCGCACGCCGCCGCCGACCGTTACCGGCATGAAGCATTGCTCGGCGGTGCGGGCCACGACATCGAAGATCGTCTCCCTGTTGTCGGAAGAGGCGGTGATATCGAGGAAACACAGCTCGTCCGCACCGGCGGCGTCGTAGGCCTTGGCGGCTTCGACGGGGTCGCCGGCATCGACGAGGTTGAGAAAGTTGACGCCCTTGACGACACGGCCGTCCTTGACGTCGAGGCAGGGGATGACGCGGGCTTTCAGGGTCATTGCGCGATCTCCTTCGCCTTGGCCGCCTTGATCAGCGCCAAGGCCTCCGTCGGATCGATCCGGCCATCATAAAGCGCGCGGCCGGAAATCGCACCTTCCAGTTTGCGGGCATCTGGCTGGATCATGCGGCGGATATCATCAAGCGAGGCAAGGCCGCCGGACGCGATGACGGGAATGGAAACGGCATCGGCCAGTTCCAGCGTCGAAGCCCAGTTGATGCCGGTGAGAATGCCGTCGCGGTCGATATCGGTATAAATGATCGCGGCCACGCCTGCGCCTTCGAATTTTTTCGCCAGTTCGATGACGCCGAGTTCGGAGGCTTCCGCCCAGCCTTCGACCGCCACCTTGCCGCCCTTGGCGTCGATGCCGACGGCGATATGGCCTGGAAATCTCCGACAGGCTTCGACGACAAGCGCCGGATCGCGCACGGCGACAGTGCCGAGAATGACGCGGGCAAGCCCGCGTGTCAGCCAGTTTTCGATATGGTCGAGCGTACGGATGCCGCCGCCGAGCTGCACAGGGTTTTTCGTCGCCTTGAGAATGGCGTCAACGGCCGCCCCATTGACGGTCTCGCCGGCGAAGGCGCCGTTGAGATCGACGACATGCAGCCATTCGAAGCCCTGGTCTTCAAAGGCTTTCGCCTGGGCGGCGGGATCGGGATTGTAGACGGTCGCCTGCTCCATGTCGCCGAGCTTCAGGCGCACGCACTGGCCGTCCTTGAGGTCGATGGCGGGAAAGAGAATCATGTCTTTGTCCTTAATGCGCGAAGCGTCACGGCTTCCAGCGCATAAAATTGGCAATCAGGGCGAGGCCGAGCTTCTGGCTCTTTTCCGGATGGAACTGCGAGCCGGCCATGTTGTCACGGCCAACGAAGGCGGTCATCGCTCCGCCATAACTGGTCGTGGCGATGACATCGTCGGCATGGTCGGCGGCCAGATGATAGGAATGCACGAAATAGGCATGCAGCCCCTCCGATCCGGTCGGAATGCCGTGGAAGAGCGGGTGCGGGTGTCTGAGATCCAGCGTGTTCCAGCCGATCTGCGGGATTTTCAGCGTGGGATCGCCGGGCGTCATCTCCTTGACGTCGCCCTTGATCCAGCCGAACCCCTGCGTGATCGTCTTTTCCAGCCCGCGCGACGACATGAGCTGCATGCCAACGCAGATGCCGAGGAAAGGGCGGCCCTTGTGTTCCACGACATCAATCACCGCATCCGCCATGCCGGAAACGGCGTCGAGCCCACGGCGGCAATCGGCATAGGCGCCGACGCCCGGAAGCACGATGCGATCGGCGGTGGCGACACGCTCGGCATCGTCAGTCAGATCGATTTCAGCGTCGATACCGGCTTCGCGGGCGGCGCGTTCAAAGGCCTTGGTGGCCGAGCGCAGATTGCCTGAGCCGTAATCGATAATCGCGACGCGCATGATCAGCGTCCTCCGTCATAGCCGGGAAGACCGAAAGACGGTCCGCCCCGGCTTGGGCTATTGTTTGGAGAGGTGGGGATATCCCAATCGTTTGAACGGATATTCTCCTCGGCCTTCGGCTCAGTCGTAGTGAAATGGATCTCTTCGGCCGTCGCCAGATTGGGCGCCGAAACCAAGTCTTCCGTCTTCCAGCCGCCTGCAACGAGGCTCCGATACGCGGCGTGGTTGCCTTCAAGCGCAGCCAGGACATGCACGCCGAGCAGGATCGCGATGCCGGCGGCAAAAAACTCCGGCCGGCGGATCAATTCCAGGGCGATGCCCTGTAGCAGAAAGGCGGCGATGGCCTGCAGCCACAGCCGGTGAAAAAGCATCCATAGTGTCGGAAACAAAAATGCGGTCCAGGAAAAACCGTCGCGGATGAAGCGCGTGCTCACCTGGTTTTTGTCCGGTCCTCCGGGTGGCGTCAAAATCAAATAGCTTGCCATCTCTTCACTTTCCCCATGACGGGGGCTCAGGCGAGGGTGCCCTTTGTCGAGGGCACACGGCCTGCCTGCCGCGGATCAATCTCGGTTGCCGTGCGCAGTGCGCGGGCAACGGCCTTGAAGCATGTCTCGGCAATATGGTGATTGTTGGCGCCATAGTGGTTGAGGATATGCAGCGTGATGCCGGCATTCTGCGCCAAGGCCTGGAAGAATTCGCGCACCAGCTCGGTATCGAAAGTGCCGATCTTCGGGGCGCTGAAGGCAACATTCCAGACGAGGAAGGGCCGGCCGGACAGATCGACGGCCGCCTTCGTCATCGTTTCGTCCATGGCGAGATCGATCGAGGCGTAGCGGGTAATGCCGCGCCGGTCGCCCAGCGCCTTGGCAATGGCCTGGCCGATGGCGATGCCGGTATCTTCGACCGCGTGGTGATCGTCGACATGCAGATCACCCTTGGTGTCGATCTCCATATCGATCAGCGAATGTCGCGAAAGCTGCTCCAGCATATGGTCGAAGAAGCCGACGCCCGTCGAAATCGTCGACTTGCCACTGCCGTCGATGTTGACGGACACGGAGACCGAAGTCTCATTGGTCTTGCGGGAAACGCTTGCCGTGCGGCTCGCTGCGGTCTCTGCCATGGTTGCTCCATCGGGATTGACGGCCGTTCCTTATCAGGCACATCGGCAAATATCCAGAAGTTAAGTCAGTATAGACTTATCTAGCCGGCTTACATGCATCATTCCGAAATAACGGGCATTTGCAATCGTAAAAAGCCCTCTTACATAGGGCTTGACGGGGCCGAAACGCGGCCCGGCAGAAAGCCCGCCAAAATGGGGGCAAACAGGTGTTTATATGACGACAATTGTAACTATTCGTAAGGGCGGCAAGGTGGTGATGGCTGGCGATGGCCAGGTGAGCCTCGGCCAGACCGTAATGAAGGGCAATGCCCGCAAGGTTCGCCGCATTGGCAAGGGTGACGTGATTGCCGGTTTCGCCGGTGCGACCGCCGATGCCTTTACGCTGCTAGAGCGGCTGGAAAAGAAGCTCGAACAATATCCCGGTCAGTTGATGCGCGCCGCCGTCGAGCTTGCCAAGGATTGGCGTACGGACAAATATCTGCGCAACCTCGAAGCCATGATGCTCGTCGCCGACAAACAAGTGACGCTCGCCGTCACCGGCAACGGCGATGTGCTTGAGCCGGAACACGGCGCCATGGCGATCGGCTCCGGCGGCAATTTTGCGCTCGCCGCGGCGCGCGCGCTGATGGATACCGACAAATCGGCCGAGGACGTTGCCCGCCGCGCGCTCGATATCGCCGCCGACATCTGTGTCTACACCAATCACAATGTCGTGGTCGAAACGCTCGACTCCGAAGCCTAATTCCTCTCTTGATTGTTTCTAGCCCTGACGGGAAGCACACGAAATGACCACTTTTTCCCCCCGCGAGATCGTTTCAGAACTCGACCGCTATATTGTCGGCCAGCATGAGGCCAAACGCGCCGTGGCGATTGCGCTGCGCAACCGCTGGCGCCGCCAGCAGCTCGAGCCCGATCTGCGCGACGAAGTCATGCCGAAGAACATTCTGATGATCGGCCCGACCGGCGTCGGCAAGACGGAAATCTCCCGTCGCCTCGCCAAGCTTGCCGGCGCGCCCTTCATCAAGGTGGAAGCGACGAAATTTACCGAAGTCGGCTATGTCGGCCGCGATGTCGAACAGATCGTCCGCGATCTCGTTGAGGTCGGCATCGGCCTAGTGCGTGAAAAGAAGCGCGCCGAAGTGCAGGCGAAGGCGCATATGAGCGCGGAAGAGCGGGTGCTCGATGCCCTCGTCGGCTCTACGGCCTCGCCGGCAACGCGCGACAGCTTCCGCAAGAAGCTGCGCGAAGGCCAACTGGACGACAAGGAAATCGATATCGAAGTCGCCGACACGGGCTCCGGCATGCCCGGCTTCGAAATTCCCGGCATGCCCGGCGCCAATATCGGCGTCCTCAACCTGTCCGAAATGTTCGGAAAGGCCATGGGCGGCCGCACCAAGAAGGTGCGCACCACGGTGAAGGATTCCTACAAGGAACTGATCCGCGACGAATCCGACAAGCTGATCGACAACGAGGCGATCCAGCGCGAAGCGGTGCAATCCGCAGAGAATGACGGCATCGTCTTCCTGGACGAGATCGACAAGATCGCCGCCCGCGATGGCGGCATGGGCGCCGGCGTTTCCCGCGAAGGCGTGCAGCGCGACCTGCTGCCGCTGGTCGAAGGCACCACGGTTGCGACCAAATATGGCCCGGTGAAGACCGATCACATCCTCTTCATCGCCTCGGGTGCGTTCCATGTGTCGAAGCCTTCGGATCTCCTGCCGGAATTGCAGGGCCGTCTGCCGATCCGCGTCGAACTGAAGCCTTTGAGCAAAGAGGATTTCCGCCGTATCCTGACGGAGCCGGAAGCCAGCCTCATCCGCCAATACAAGGCGCTGATGGAGACGGAAAACTTGAAGCTCGATTTCACGGATAACGCGATCGACGCTTTGGCCGATGTCGCTGTGCACCTCAACTCCACTGTCGAGAACATCGGCGCCCGCCGCCTGCAGACAGTGATGGAGCGTGTACTGGACGATATTTCCTACAACGCTTCGGATCGTGCCGGCGTGTCGGTGACCATCGACGCCGACTATGTGCGCGAACATGTTGGCGATCTCGCCACCAATACCGACCTGTCGCGCTTCATTCTCTAATGGAATTAAGCCGGTGACGGCATCTTGACATATTAAGCACTCGACAGCGGGCCGTTAACTTCTTAGTTAAGGCCCGCTTCTTTGCGTGGGAATGGCTTTATTCGGCCAAGATTGTCCGTCAGGCAGCCGCATTGAAACATCGGATGAAACTTCGACAGGGCAGCCATCGTGCGACGCATTCTGATCACCCTTCTTCTGGCGGTTGTCAGCCTCTCCTGGACTCCGGCCTATGCGGATGCAGCGGCCATGGTGCCGCCGGGCAACCGCAACGCCGAGCAGCCGGCAATCCCTGGTGCCTCCGTGCGCCGTACCAAGGGCACGAATTCGACCTTCGAGCGCAAATACCAGAAGGTTCACGAACTGCTGGCGACCGATACCAAGCTCATGTCGAAGATCAAGTCGACGGCGCGCGCCTACGGCATCGATCCCATCCACATCATCGGCGCGCTGGTCGGCGAACATACCTATAATGTCGACGCCTATGACGGCCTGCAGTCCTACTACGTCAAAGCCGCCTCCTATGCCGGCCAGAGCTTCCGCTTCGCCTATGACGGCGAAGACGTCGATGATTTTGTCGCCCGGCCGCAATTCGATGCCTGCAAGGGCAAGAGGGATTCCTACAGCCTCTGGACCTGCCGCGAAGATGTCTGGGAAAGCGATTTCCGCGGCAAGAAGGTCGGCGGCAAATCCTTCCCCGACAACCGTTTCAGCGCCGTGTTCTTCCAGCCCTTCTATGCCGGCCAGACCTTCGGCCTCGGCCAGGTCAATCCGCTGACGGCGCTGGAGCTCTCCGATCTCGTCAGCAGCACGTCGGGCATTCCGAAGCTGGATGAAAAGGACGCCGGCAGCGTCTACAAGGCCATCATGGATCCGGATCTGTCGCTCGCCTTCGTTGCGGCCTCGATCCGCAAGTCGATCGATGACTACCGTTCGATCGCCGGCATGGACATTTCGGGCAATCCGGGCATCACGGCGACGCTCTACAATGTCGGCAATTCCCGCCAGCGGGCCGCAGCGCTCGCCGCCAAGAACCGTGGGGCCGGACAACCGGTCTGGCCGGAGGAAAATTACTATGGCTGGCTTATCAATGATAAGCTGGACGATCTGAAGTCGCTGCTTTAAACTTCGGGAGCCGTCGCGAAAATAAGGTTTTCGAGGAGATTGGATCTCATGGACATGATCCCGGAAGCCTTTTCCCCACCAGCCCCGACCCCGCGTACCGTCCCGCCATCGCGTCTGACGATCATCCGCACCATCCTGCGCAATCCGCTGGAATTATGGGGTGAGCCTTCCTATACGCTGCCATGGATCATGACGCGCTTCTTTCGCGAGCACACGCTGATCGTCAATGATCCCGGCCTGATCAAGCATGTGCTGGTCGACAATGCCTCCAATTACCGCATGTCGGATATCCGCCAGCTCGTGCTCCGGCCAATCCTGCGGGACGGCCTGCTGACGGCGGAAGGCCAGGTCTGGAAGCGCTCGCGCAAGGCCGTCGCGCCGGTTTTCACGCCGCGCCATGCCCAGGGCTTTGCCGGCCAGATGCTGAGCCAGAGCGAAGCCTATGTTCGCAAATACGAGGAGGCCGGCAGCGACGGCAAGGTTTTCGACATCGCCATCGATATGACCGAGCTTACCTTCGCCATCCTCGCCGAAACGCTGTTCTCCGGTGAGATCGTCACCGAAAGCGGCCATTTCGCCGATGACGTCAACCAGCTTCTGCATCGCATGGGCCGCGTCGATCCGATGGATCTTCTCCGTGCGCCATCTTGGGTGCCGCGCGTTACCCGCATCGGCGGCCAGAAGGTGCTCGACAAGTTTCGCGGCATCGTCCGCAAGACGATGGATCTTCGGCTCGACAAGATGCGCAGGGATCGCGCCAGCGCTCCCGACGATTTCCTGACGCTGCTGTTGGAAAAGGCCGGCCCCGACGGCCTGACCATGGAGGAGATCGAGGACAACATCCTCACCTTCATCGGTGCCGGTCATGAAACCACGGCGAGGGCGCTGGCCTGGACGATCTACTGCGTCGCCAATACCCCGCATATCCGCGAGGTCATGGAAGCGGAAATTGATCAGGTGCTCGCCACCGGCGCCGAGCCCGTCGCCTGGCTCGACCTGATGCCGAATGTCCGTGCCGCCTTCGAGGAGGCGATGCGCCTTTATCCGCCAGCGCCTTCCATCAACCGCGCCTCGATTGCTGACGATGAATGGATAAGCCCAAGCGGGGAGCGCGTGGAGATCCCGGCCGGGATCACCGTACTGATCATGCCTTGGACGCTGCATCGCCACGCGCTTTACTGGGACAAGCCGCGAGCCTTCATGCCCGAACGCTTCCTTCCGGAAAATCGCGGCAAGATCAATCGCTTCCAGTACCTGCCCTTCGGCGCCGGCCCGCGCGTCTGCATCGGCGCCACCTTCGCCCTTCAGGAAGCCGTCATCGCCCTTGCTGTCATGATGCACCGCTTCCGTTTCGATGTGACCGATCAGACGAATCCCTGGCCGGTGCAGAAGCTGACGACCCAGCCGCAAGGCGGGCTGCCAATGCGGGTGACGAGGCGGTAGGATTGTTTTTGCCGTTTCGCAACTAGCGGACCAGGCGGGAAGGGTGCAATAACAAGTTACCTTCCGTTCAAAAGGTTAGATATCCCCGTGACATCTCATTTCCTGCTCGGCATCGACACCGGTGGAACCTATACCGATGCCGTTCTCTTCCATGAAACCGACGGCGTTGTTGCCAAGGCGAAATCGCTGACCACGCGGCATGATTTGGCCGTCGGCATTGCCGGCGCTGTCGATGCGGTCATCGCCAAGGCGGCCATCCCCGTTTCCGCTATCGGTCTCGTATCGCTGTCGACGACGCTTGCCACCAACGCGCTGGTCGAAGGGCAGGGCGGCCGCGCCGGACTGGTAATGATCGGCTTCGGCCCCGATGATCTGAAGCGTGACGGCCTGGCCGAGGCGCTGGGGACCGATCCAGTGGTGTTTGTACCCGGCGGACACAGCGTCCATGGCAACGAGAACCCGCTTGATCTGGCGGCGCTCGAAGCGATGCTGCCGGAGCTTTCGAAGAGCGTTTCGTCCTTCGCGATCGCTGGCTATTTCGCTGTGCGGAATCCGGCTCATGAAATCCGTGTGCGTGACTGCATCCGCGAGATTTCCCATCTGCCGGTCACCTGCAGCCATGAACTCTCCTCCAAGCTTGGCGGCCCGCGCCGGGCGCTGACGACGCTTTTGAACGCGCGGTTGGTGTCGATGATCGACCGGCTGGTCGGCGCCTGCGAAGGGTTTCTGGCCACGCGCGGCATCGCGGCGCCGATGATGGTCGTGCGCGGTGATGGCGCGCTGATCTCGGCCGCAGAAGCTAAGCTCCGTCCAATCGAGACCATCCTTTCTGGACCTGCGGCGAGCCTTGTCGGCGCACGCTATCTGACCGGCCTCGACGATGCCGTGGTGTCCGATATCGGCGGCACCACCACGGATGTCGCTGTGATGGAGGCCGGCCGGCCGCGGCTCGATGCCGACGGTGCGGTGGTCGGCGGCTATCGCACCATGGTCGAAGCGGTCGCCATGCGCACCTATGGTCTCGGTGGCGATTCCGAGATAAAGATCAACGATCGCGGTCTTGTCGCCGCCTTCGAACTCGGGCCGCGCCGCCTGCTGCCACTCAGCCTCGCAGCCCATGTGCACAGCCAGGCCGTCATCGGTGTGCTGGAGCAGCAGCTTCGTGCGCCGCATCTCGGCCGCCACGCCGGCCGCTTTGCCGTGCGCACCGGCGTACCGGATCATCTTGCGAGCGGCTTGCAGCCGTCGGAACAGGCGTTGTTCGACAAGATCGGCAGGGTACCCCTGCCGCTCGACCAGCTTCTGACCTCGACGTCGCAGAAAGCGACCCTGGACCGCCTGGTTGCCCGTGGCCTGGTGCATCTCTGCGGCCTGACGCCGTCAGACGCAATGCATGTGCTTGGGCGGCAAAGCCAGTGGAGTGCGGAAGCCGCCCGGTTGGGTCTCGCGCTGGCAATGCGGTTGAAGGACGGCTCCGGCCGCCCGATTGCCGACTCGATAGAGGAGCTGGCGCAAAAGATCGTCGATCGCCTGACCCGGCAGTCCGCCGACGTGATCCTGGCCGCCTGCCTGGCGGAGGACGGCGTTACCCATCTCGATCCGGCCAAATCGATCTCGATCGACCGCGCGCTTCGTCGCGCACGGGGCATCGCCCGTTTTGCCGTTTCGCTCGATCGCCCTCTGGTTGGCCTCGGCGCTTCCGCCCCCGTCTATTACCCTGCCATCGCCGAGATGCTGGCAAGTGACAGCGCCATTCCCGCTGATTCGGATGTGGCCAACGCGATCGGTGCTGTCGTCGGCCAGGTTCGCACCAGCGCCACGGTATTCGTCACCATGCCCGAGGATGGCATCTATGTGCTGAATGGCGCGGGCGAGACCTTGCGGTTCACTGACGAGCAAAAGACTTTTTCTCTGGCGCGGCAGCGGGCAATCGAGGTGGCGACGGCGCAGGCGCGCTTGAATGGTGCCGAAGATCCCGTCATCGCCGTGGAAGAACAGGTTGATGCGCCTGAGATCGAGGGCAATCGCAAGCTGGTCGAGGCCCGCTTCATCGCCACCGCCAGCGGCCGCCCGCGCATAGCTGCCGACTGATTATTTCCATAAATGCACAAATCTTTCGAACTATTGCCAAATTGACGGAGAGCCTAACCGCCCGCAAACTGGCAGCATGTAAAAATTGAGCCGTAGAACGGCCGTGAGGAGTGATTGGTATGAGCCGCATTGACAAGAACGGGCTTCAGATTGAGCCGGTGCTTTATGATTTCCTCGTCAAGGAGGCCCTGCCAGGCTCCGGCGTCGACCCGGATACCTTCTTTGCCGGCTTCTCGGCGATCGTGCATGACCTCGCGCCGAAGAACCGCGATCTGCTCGCCAAGCGCGACCGGATGCAGGCTGCCTTGGATGATTGGTATCGCAAGAACGGCGCGCCGGTGGACATGGCCGCCTACGAAGCCTTCCTGCGCGAGATCGGCTACATTATTCCCGAAGGCCCGGCCTTCTCGGTCTCGACCGCCAATGTCGATCCCGAAATCGCCTCCATCGCCGGCCCGCAGCTCGTCGTTCCCGTCATGAACGCCCGCTATGCGCTGAACGCCGCCAATGCGCGCTGGGGTTCGCTTTACGATGCGCTCTACGGCACCGACGCGATCGCCGAGACCGACGGCGCCGAGAAGGGCAGGGGCTACAATCCGAAGCGCGGTGAAAAGGTCATCGCCTGGGTGCGTGATTTCCTCGATACCGCTGCGCCGCTTACCGGTGCGAGCTGGAAGGACGTCACAGGCTTTACCGTCAAGGGTGGCTCCCTCGCGATTGCGACAAAGAGCGGTGCTACGGCTTTGGCCGATGCTGGGCACTTCGCCGGCTATCTCGGCGACGCCAGCGCTCCCTCGCATATCCTGCTGAAGAACAATAGCATCCACATCGAGATCGTCCTCGATGCCGGCACCGAGATCGGCAAGGCCGATGCGGCTGCTATTTCTGACGTCCGGCTGGAATCGGCGATCACCACGATCATGGACTGCGAAGATTCGATCGCTGCCGTCGACGCCGAGGACAAGGCCGAAGTCTATCGCAATTGGCTCGGCCTGATGAAGGGCGACCTGACGGAGGAAGTTTCCAAGGGCGGCAAGACCTTCACCCGCCATCTCAATCCGGATGTGACCTACACGGCGCCAGATGGCGCGAGCTTCGAGCTGCATTGCTGCTCGTTGATGCTGGTGCGCAATGTCGGCCACCTCATGACCAATCCGGCGATCCTCGACCGCGACGGCCATGAAGTGCCTGAGGGCATCATGGACGCCATGATCACCGGCCTGATCGCGCTCTATGATATCGGGCCGAACGGCGGGCATAAAAATTCCCGCGCCGGCTCCATGTATGTCGTCAAACCGAAGATGCATGGCCCGGAAGAGGTCGCCTTCGCCGTCGCGATCTTCTCGCGCGTCGAAGATGTGCTCGGCATGCCGCGCAACACCATCAAGATGGGCATCATGGACGAGGAGCGCCGCACCACGGTCAATCTCAAGGAAGCAATTCGCGCTGCCAGCGAACGCGTCGTTTTCATCAACACCGGCTTCCTCGATCGCACCGGCGATGAGATCCATACCTCGATGGAGGCGGGCCCGATGATCCGCAAGGGCGACATGAAGCAGGCGGCCTGGATCGCCGCTTATGAAAACTGGAATGTCGATATCGGTCTGGAATGCGGCCTTTCCGGTCATGCGCAGATCGGCAAGGGCATGTGGGCCATGCCGGACCTGATGGCGGCGATGCTGGAACAGAAGATCGCGCATCCGAAGGCCGGCGCCAACACCGCCTGGGTGCCGTCACCGACGGCCGCGACGCTGCATGCGACCCACTATCACCGCGTCAACGTCGCTGAGGTCCAGCAGGGCCTGAAAAGCCGGGCTCGCGCCAAGCTTTCCGACATTCTTTCCGTTCCGGTCGCGTCCCGCCCGAACTGGACGCCGGAAGAAATCCAGCGCGAGATCGACAATAATTGCCAGGGCATTCTCGGCTATGTCGTTCGCTGGGTCGATCAGGGCGTCGGCTGCTCCAAGGTACCGGATATCAACAATGTCGGCCTGATGGAGGATCGCGCCACGCTGCGCATCTCGGCGCAGCACATGGCCAACTGGCTGCACCACACGGTCATCACCGAAGCGCAGATCATCGAGACCATGAAGCGCATGGCCGCGGTCGTCGACCGGCAGAACGCTGGAGACCCGCTCTACAGACCAATGGCTGGCAATTTCGATGGCTCCATCGCCTTCCAGGCGGCGCTTGATCTCGTCCTCAAAGGCCGCGAGCAGCCGAATGGCTATACCGAACCGGTCCTGCACCGCCGCCGTATCGAACTGAAGGCGAAGCAGGCGGGGTGATCCTTCACTCCATCTGGGGCCACCTCGATCCTTCGAGGCCTTGTCGCCTGCGCTGGCGCTCGACGACAAGGCGCCTCAGGATGAGGTGGAGAGAGTCTTGCGGCTAAGGGAAGAGATCAGCCCTCATCCTGAGGCGCGCAGCCGAAGGCGAAGCCTCGAAGGACGAGGGCGGGTAGGGCGGTATAATATCGGACCTCAGTTCCCCAAAACAAAAAGGCCGCCGGACATCGATCCAGCGGCCTTTTGAATTCCAAATAATGCCAGCGATTACTGGATCACGACGACCTTGGTGGCGTGACCCGGCAGAACGCGGTTGTAGAGATCGATGACGTCCTGGTTCATCAGGCGGATGCAGCCCGAGGAAGCCGCGGTGCCGATCGAAGCCCATTCCGGCGTGCCGTGCAGGCGGAACAGCGTGTCCTGGCCCTTCTCGTTGTAGAGATACATGGCGCGGGCGCCGAGCGGATTTTCGAGGCCCGGGTTCATGCCGTCATCGACATACTTGGCGATTTCCGGACGGCGGACCGCCATTTCCTTCGGCGGATGCCAGCTCGGCCATTCCTGCTTCCAGGCAACATATGCCGTGCCCGACCATGCAAAGCCCTGCTTGCCGACGCCGATGCCGTAGCGCATGGCTTCGTTGTTGCCGAGGATGTAATAAAGATGGCGCTCGCGGGTGTTGACGATGATCGTGCCCGCAGCTTCGTCAGACTTGTAGGAGACGATCTGGCGGCGGAACTGCGGCTTCACCTTCTGGATCGGGATCGCCGGCAGTTGGAAGCCGTTGTCGCTCGTGACGCCGTAATCATTATCGAACGTCTTGACGGTGTCGGAAGCGGAGTTGGCGGTAGCGGTCGGCGTGGCTGCGGCAGTGGTGGCGTAACCAGCCGTGGCAAGCGTTGCGACAAGGCCGAGTGCGGTCATAGCATTGCGGATGCGCATGGAAGTCTCTTGGTGAGTTGTGACAGGGAATGAGATGGTATCAACCATCTTTGACTATGGTTTATTTTCTATTAAATTTAGCTTTGCAAGCTGGTGCGGGGCGACAAAATAGCTCCGCTGCGCAAATTAAAGGGACATGGTTTTTTTGCAACAACGCTTGTTCGGTCCCTGAGGCAATTCATGACGATTTTAAGTGTTTACAATAACAATCCGTTAATAGACGGCCGGCAGTCGGAACGGGCGATGCTTGTACGCAGGGGCGTGCAACTATTACTGCACGAGATGCGCCTTGCCGTCTTGCCGGAGCTGCCGCTCGCCAGCGGTCGCCGCGCCGACCTCATCACGCTTTCCGAAAAAGGCGAAATCTGGATCATCGAGATCAAATCCTCGATCGAGGATTTCCGCGTCGATCGCAAATGGCCGGATTACCGCCTGCATTGCGATCGCCTGTTCTTCGCGACCCACAAGGACGTGCCGCTCGATATCTTTCCGGAAGACTGCGGGCTTTTCCTGTCGGATGGTTACGGCGCGCATATGATCCGCGAGGCGCCGGAGCATCGCCTGCCACCAGCCACGCGCAAATCGGTGACGCTCAATTTTTCCCGCGCCGCCGCCCAGCGGCTGATGCTGGCCGAATGGGCGACGGGTAAGTCTTTTTCGTCTGAATGAAGGTTACTTCGGTGCGCGCTTGGCGAGGATTCGTTGCAGCGTGCGGCGATGCATGTTGAGACGGCGGGCCGTCTCGGAGACGTTGCGCTCGCACATTTCGTAGACGCGCTGGATATGCTCCCAACGCACCCGATCCGCCGACATCGGATTTTCCGGCACCTCGGCCTTTTCGCCCGGCCGTTGCGTCAGCGCCGCATAGACGTCGTCGGCATCCGCGGGCTTGGCAAGATAATCGAGAGCACCGAGCTTCACGGCAGTGACCGCGGTCGCGATATTGCCGTAGCCGGTCAGCACCACGATATGCGTATCGTCGCGCCGCTGCCGGATCGCCTCGATGACATCAAGGCCGGTGCCGTCACCGAGACGAAGGTCGACCACGGCGTATTTCGGTGGCGTGGCCTTGGATTTGGCAACGCCTTCCGCCACCGATTCCGCCGTCTCGACCACGAAGCCGCGCGTCTCCATGGCGCGCGCCAGCCGGCGCAGAAAGGGTCCGTCGTCGTCGACGATCAGCAATGTCGCGTCGGGCCCGATATGGTCCGCCGCGTCCTTGGCCCCCGCATGAGGGTCGGTGAGCTCTTTATCCGTCATCATGTTCAATCCCGGCGGCAGACCGCCTGCATAGTCCTACTGACTTTAACGACCGGTGTTTTAAGCCGTGAAATTCATTTTGTCGAATTACTGTCGATCAACATTCGCGGCCATTCAACACGGATGCGTGCACCCGGCGTTTCAGGGTCGCGATTGCCGAAGGAAAGCTCTGCGCCCGAACGTTCCAGCAGGGTCTTGGCGATGAACAGGCCGAGTCCGAGGCCGCCTGCCGTATCGTCTCGCTGTCGCGTCGTGACATAGGGCTCGCCGATCCGCATCAAGATTTCGGGAGAGTACCCGTTGCCGTCATCCTCGATGACGATTGTCAGCGTATCGGGATTATATTCCACCGTGACGGTCACCTTCTTTCGCGCATAGTCGACGGCGTTTTCGATGAGATTGCCAAGCCCGTACATGATGCCGGCGTTGCGGTTCAGCACGGGTTCGCCGAGGCGCGGGCTCTTTTCGATCAGCTCCAGCTTGATGCCGAATTCCCGATGCGGTGCGATGATCTCCTCCATCATCGACGACAGCGTCAGCCGCCGCATATGCGCCTCGTCCTCGGAGGAGAGCGTCGTCAGCCGCCGCAGGATGTCGCGGCATCGTTCGCTCTGGCTACGCAGCAGCGCCACATCCTCGCGGAAGCGGTCGTCCTGGCTGAGCTCGCGCTCCATCTCCTTGGCGACGACGCTGATCGTTGCCAGCGGCGTGCCGAGTTCGTGAGCCGCGGCGGCGGCAAGCCCGTCGAGCTGCGACAGGTGCTTTTCCCGCTGCAGCACCAGTTCCGTCGCCGATAACGCATCGGCAAGCTGCGTCGCCTCCATCGAGACGCGGTAGGCATAGAAGGCGGCAAAGGCCATGGTCGAGGCGATCGAGCACCAGACGCCGAGCTGCATTACGCTATGAACGTTGATCTCGATGCCATCGTACCAGGGCAGCGGAAAAGGCGAGAAGGCAAGGCCCGTGATGCAGATCATCGCCAGCACGATCAGCGCCATGCTGTAGCGGATCGGCTGCGAGGCGAAGGAAATGATGACGGGGACGCAGACCAGGGCGGAAAAGGGGTTGGCGAGCCCGCCGGTGATCAAGAGCAGACCGCAAAGCTGCAGGAGATCGAGGCCGAGCAGCGCAAAGGCAGCCGGCGGCTCCAGACGGTGCGTTGGCGGATAGCGCAACGTCAGGAAGAAGTTGATCCAGGCAAGGCAGGCGATCAACACGCAGCAGGCCAGAAGCGGCACGGCAAATTTCAGCCAGAAGGCGACGATCATCACCGTCACCGTCTGGCCGCCGACCGCAAGCCAACGCAGCCGCACCAGCGTCTGCAGCCTGAGCCGCCGGCTGGTGTGGTGATCGTCCTGCGGCTTGGCGTCTGCGTCCGCCATCTTGTCCAATCCTCTGAAGAAACGGGCCATTCTCAGGTACCACGCGGCTTGGCTCTTGTCGTCGGCAAAGCATCAGCTGGATCCTCCGGCCAGGGATGCCTGGGGTAACGCCCGCGCATATCGGCGCGCACGTCTTTCCACGATCCTGCCCAGAAGCCGGGCAGATCGCGCGTCGTCTGGATTGGCCGGTGCGCCGGCGACGTCAGTTCCAGCACCAGCGGCAGCCGCCCACCGCCGACGGCCGGATGCTGCTTCAGGCCGAAAAGCTCCTGAACGCGGATCGTCAGCAGCGGTTCTTCGCCTTCATATTTGATCGGATGACGCTGGCCGGTCGGCGCTTCGAAATGCGTCGGCGCCATCCGGCCAAGGTCGCGCTGCAGCTCATGCGGTACCAGCGACATCAGCCCGTTGGAAAGCCCGCCGGCCGAGATGTCCGAGAGGCCGCGCGCCTCGGTCTGGAATGGCGTGAACCATTCGTCGAGCCGCGAAAGCAGGGCATCGTCGCTCATATCGGGCCATGGCTCCCCGATCGTCCGGTGCAGGAAGCCGATCCGTTCACGCAATTGCGTCGCCTCTTTCGAAAAGGGCAGGACGGCGAGCCCCAGCTCGCGGATGCCGTCGGCCAGCGCCTTCGCCGCCCGCTCGCCCGATGGTCGGGGCAAGGGGGTTTCCTCGAAGACGATGGCGCCGAGCCGCGTTACGCGCCGCGCCCGCACTTGCCGGCTGGTCTTGTCGAATAGGCTCTGGTCCTCGGTGCGGATCTCTCCCGGCAGATGCTCCTCGACATCAGCACGCGCAATTTCCGCCGCTGCCAAGATACGGCCTTGCGCCGCCCGGCCGGTCAGGTCGGCAATGACAAGCATTTGCGAACCGGCGAGGCGCTCCGTCTCCGGCAATTCGGCGCCGCGCCCGTTCGCCATGACGAAGCGTCCGCGGCCGCCGCGCTGCAGGGCGATGCGATCGGGGAAAGCATGCAGTAGCAATGAGCCGGCCAGGACCGGTACTCCTGCGTCCGCAGCCTTGCTCCCGCCTGCCGCTGTCGCCAACCGCCCTGCTAGCCGGCGCGACGCCTCCGCGCGTTCACCCTTTTCCGTCTTGAACCGCCGCAGGCGCTCTTCCAGATCGATGCTTTGCCCGCCGAGCCCCTGTTCCGTTAGCAATACGGCGAGCATCGCCGCCTCGCGTGCCTGGCCGAACTTCGCTGCTGAAATCACCATGGCCGCTAGCCGCGGCGGCAGAGCCAGATCGCGCATCAGCCTGCCGTGTGCCGTCAGCCCGTTCTCAGTATCCAGCGCCCCCAATTGCCGCAACAATGCCCGCGCTTCGCCCAGTGTCGTCGCCGGCGGCTGATCGACAAAGGCAAGTGCGGCTGGGTCCTGCACGCCCCAATGGGCAAGATCAAGCGCCAGCCCGGAAAGATCGCTGGACAGTATTTGCGGCGGCGTGAAGGCCGGCAGTGCCGCCGTCTGGCCTGGATGCCAAAGCCGGATCGCAATACCAGGCTCGGTTCGCCCCGCACGGCCAGCGCGCTGATCGGCGGAAGCCCGCGATACCCGCACCGTCTCCAGCCGAGTGATCCCGGTCGACGCTTCGAAAACCGGCAGCCGCTGCAGGCCGCTGTCGATGACGATGCGCACGCCGTCGATGGTGATCGACGTCTCGGCGATCGATGTCGCCAGCACGATCTTGCGCGTGCCTTTCAGCGCCGGCCGGATCGCCGCATCCTGTTCCTTTTGGCCGAGATTGCCGTAAAGTGGCGCGATCACCGTTTCCGGCGACAATCGGCCTTCGAGTCTTTCCACCGTGCGGGTGATTTCCGCCTGGCCGGGCAGAAAGGCAAGGATCGATCCCTGTTCCGTCGCATGCGCATCCAGGATCGCCTTGGTTATGGTCTCCTCGATCCGCTCGCCGGCCGGCCGGTCCTGATGGCGGATCTCGATCGGAAAGCTCCGGCCCATGCTTTCGATGACGGGCGGGCGTCCGAGCAGGGCGGCGACACGTTCGACATCGAGCGTCGCCGACATCACGAGGATACGCAGATCCTCGCGGAGCGCCGATTGCACGTCGAGCGCCAGCGCCAGGCCGAAATCCGCATCCAGCGAGCGTTCGTGGAATTCGTCGAAGATGACCGTGGAAACGCCCGATAGTTCGGGATCGTCGAGGATCATCCGCGCGAACACGCCTTCGGTTACCACCTCGATGCGCGTCTTTGCGGAAATGCGATTATCAAGCCGCATACGGTAGCCGACGGTATCGCCCACCTGCTCGTTGAGCAGCGAGGCCATGCGCGCCGCCGCAGCTCTTGCAGCAAGCCGCCGCGGCTCCAGCAGGATGATCCTGCTGGAGCCGCGCCAGCCTTGACCAAGTAGATAGAGCGGCACCAGCGTCGTTTTGCCGGCGCCGGGAGGAGCCGACAGAACTGCGCGTCGTTCGTCCGCGAGCGCTGCGCCGATATTGGCGAGCACATGTGAAACCGGCAGTTCGGGCAGCGAAGGTGTCATCGGCGTCACGCCTGCTTGCCCCGCACATGTTCATAGGCAAGGATCGCGCCGGCAAGATCCT
>NZ_CP121652.1:3572500-3657500 GCF_029714265.1 Rhizobium sp. CB3171
GAAGGTTGGGTAACACCAACTGGAGGACCGAACCCGCATCTGTTGCAATAGATTGGGATGACTTGTGGCTAGGGGTGAAAGGCCAATCAAACTCGGAAATAGCTGGTTCTCCGCGAAATCTATTTAGGTAGAGCGTCGAGCGAATACTCCCGGGGGTAGAGCACTGGATGGGCTATGGGGACTCACCGTCTTACTGATCCTAACCAAACTCCGAATACCGGGAAGTACTACTCGGCAGACACACGGCGGGTGCTAACGTCCGTCGTGAAAAGGGCAACAACCCTAACCTCCAGCTAAGGTCCCCAAGTCATGGCTAAGTGGGAAAGGATGTGAGGATCCCAAAACAACCAGGATGTTGGCTTAGAAGCAGCCATCATTTAAAGAAAGCGTAACAGCTCACTGGTCTAGTCAAGGGTCTTTGCGCCGAAAATGTAACGGGGCTAAAGCCATGCACCGAAGCTGAGGATTCCTCTTTGAGGAGTGGTAGCGGAGCGTTCCGTAAGCCTGTGAAGGGACAGCCGTGAGGCATCCTGGAGGTATCGGAAGTGCGAATGTTGACATGAGTAACGATAAAGAGGGTGAGAGACCCTCTCGCCGAAAGACCAAGGGTTCCTGCTTAAAGTTAATCTGAGCAGGGTTAGCCGGCCCCTAAGACGAGGCGGACACGCGTAGTCGATGGGAACCACGTTAATATTCGTGGGCCTGGTGGTAGTGACGGATTGCTTAACTTGTAAGGTCTTATTGGATTGATCTTGCAGGGACGCGGTTCCAGGAAATAGCTCCACCGTATAGACCGTACCCGAAACCGACACAGGTGGTCAGGTAGAGTATACCAAGGCGCTTGAGAGAACTATGTTGAAGGAACTCGGCAAATTGCACGCGTAACTTCGGAAGAAGCGTGACCCTTATGTGCGCAAGCATGTGAGGGTGGCACAGACCAGGGGTAGCGACTGTTTACCAAAAACACAGGGCTCTGCGAAGTCGCAAGACGACGTATAGGGTCTGACGCCTGCCCGGTGCTGGAAGGTTAAGAGGAGGGGTGCAAGCTCTGAATCGAAGCCCCAGTAAACGGCGGCCGTAACTATAACGGTCCTAAGGTAGCGAAATTCCTTGTCGGGTAAGTTCCGACCTGCACGAATGGCGTAACGACTTCCCCGCTGTCTCCAACATAGACTCAGTGAAATTGAATTCCCCGTGAAGATGCGGGGTTCCTGCGGTCAGACGGAAAGACCCCGTGCACCTTTACTATAGCTTTACACTGGCATTCGTGTCGGCATGTGTAGGATAGGTGGTAGGCTTTGAAGCAGGGACGCCAGTTCTTGTGGAGCCATCCTTGAAATACCACCCTTATCGTCATGGATGTCTAACCGCGGTCCGTCATCCGGATCCGGGACAGTGTATGGTGGGTAGTTTGACTGGGGCGGTCGCCTCCGAAAGAGTAACGGAGGCGCGCGATGGTGGGCTCAGACCGGTCGGAAATCGGTCGTCGAGTGCAATGGCATAAGCCCGCCTGACTGCGAGACTGACAAGTCGAGCAGAGACGAAAGTCGGTCATAGTGATCCGGTGGTCCCGCGTGGAAGGGCCATCGCTCAACGGATAAAAGGTACGCCGGGGATAACAGGCTGATGACCCCCAAGAGTCCATATCGACGGGGTTGTTTGGCACCTCGATGTCGGCTCATCGCATCCTGGGGCTGGAGCAGGTCCCAAGGGTTTGGCTGTTCGCCAATTAAAGCGGTACGTGAGCTGGGTTCAGAACGTCGTGAGACAGTTCGGTCCCTATCTGCCGTGGGTGTAGGAATATTGACAGGATCTGTCCCTAGTACGAGAGGACCGGGATGGACATATCTCTGGTGGACCTGTTGTCCTGCCAAGGGCATAGCAGGGTAGCTATATATGGAAGGGATAACCGCTGAAGGCATCTAAGCGGGAAACCCACCTGAAAACGAGTGTTCCCTATCAGAGCCGTGGTAGACGACCACGTTGATAGGCCGGGTGTGGAAGTGCGGCAACGCATGAAGCTTACCGGTACTAATAGCTCGATTGGCTTGATCGTTCCCATTGCTTGTGTTCATCACACGATGCATCTGACGTGTTCAAAAAAAGACAAGAGACATGAAGGCTATTGCCTCCATCCTCTCTTCACCAGCTTCTCAAACGTTGCGCTTCGCTGACCTGGTGGTTATGGCGGGGTGGCTGCACCCGTTCCCTTTCCGAACACGGCCGTGAAACGCCCCTGCGCCCATGGTACTTCGTCTCAAGACGCGGGAGAGTAGGTCGCTGCCAGGTCTGCAAAACGCAACGCCGAGCAAACCCATCAGGGTTTGTCCGATGATTTAAATCTTCTCGACACAAAAACGGCTAAGCCGTGTTACAATAGGCCGCTCAAAAGCGGCCTTTGTCGCTTCTAAAGGCATACAGTTATACGCCCGGCTCCGAAATAAGGTGCCACGGGAACACGGGACAAATCCTTCGGATTTGCCCGGATCACGCAAGCCGCAACCCGGCTTGCTCAAGCTCCGACGAACCCCAACGGTTCGCTCAGGGCGGACAAACCGCAACGCGGTTTACGCTGGTAACGCGGGGTGGAGCAGCCCGGTAGCTCGTCAGGCTCATAACCTGAAGGCCGCAGGTTCAAATCCTGCCCCCGCAACCAAGCCTTCCCAAACAACATTCCGCTAGCCCTACCGCTAAAACTCAAGCTGCACTACGCGATCGTGGCGCCGCCGGACCTGAAGACCCATCCAACTTCGGAAATATTGTACCTGTGCCCTGCAAAAGTGCTTTTCGGGTGGGCTGCGGCCGATAATTGGGGTCATATGTATCCCTTGTCAGCGGCGAAGAGGATTCGCCGCGATCGGAGGGATAGAGGCGGCGCGTTATCGTTCTGCCGATTCCGACCCGAGCCGCAGTGAGAGGATATTGCCATGGCCAGGACGGTGCGAGTTGCGCAGAAAGACTGTGTCTATAAAATCGTCAATTCGCCGGTTGGTGGGCTGAAGCTCGTCGCGAGTCGCGATGGCTTAGCGGCGATCCTTTGGGATATCGACCGGCCGAACCGCGTCCGCCTGAACATCGTTGCAGAGGATGAGAACCATCCCGTCCTCATCGAAACGGAGCGGCAGTTGCGGGAATATTTTGCCGGGGAACGGCAGGTTTTTGATCTGCCGCTGGATTTCTCCGGCACCTTTTTTCAAAAGAAGGTCTGGCAGGCGCTGCTCAGCATCCCCTTCGGAGAAACGCGCTCCTATGCTGAGATCGCCGAGCAGATCGGGGCTCGTCAAGCGATACGCGCGGTGGGCGCCGCCAATGGCAGGAACCCGATCTCCATCATCGCGCCGTGCCATCGGGTCATCGGATCGGCGGGAGACCTCAGGGGATTTGCCGGTGGTCTGGAGCGGAAGACCTACCTTCTGGAGTTTGAAGGCGCAAAGACCAAGGCGTTCAATTTCGCCGCCTGACGGTTACACGCGCTCGTCTGAGAAGAGATCCCCTTGTAGCAATGACAAAACAGCCCGCTTGGTGGACAAGCGGGCTGTTTTTGTTTTCGGCATCAGCCACTATGCGAAACAGCCGGTTCGATTTTTATCAAGCCAGCCTTAGGCTCGCATCAGCCCTCAAGCCACTTCACCTGTTCCGGCGTCAGCTTGATGTCGAGCGCCGACAGGCTGTCTTCCAGCTCGGCGATCGTGCGCGGGCCGATCAGTGGGATGACCGGGAAGGGCTGGGCGACGACATAGGCAAGCGCGATATGGATCGGGTTGCGGCCGAGCTTCTGCGCCAGTTCGACCGCCCGGTCGCGGCGGCCGAAATTGCGCTCGGAATACCAAACGCGTACCAACTCCTCGTCGTCGCGCTTGTCACGGCCGGCGCGATCGGTGAAAAAGCCTCGGCCTTGGCTCGACCAGGCGAAGTTCGGGATTTGCTTGGCGTTCAGCCAGGCCTTCCATTCGTCGTCGGAGGCGGCGATGCACCCGGCCCAGATCGGATCCAGCATCTCCGCCAGCGAGAAATTGTTGGAAAGAGCTGCTGGCGCCGCCTTGCCGTTCCTTTCGGCATAGGCGATCGCCTCGTCAAAACGAGCACGCGTCCAGTTGGAGCCGCCGAAGATGCCGCGGATGCGGCCAGCTTTGACCTCGGCATCCATGGCATCGACGAATTCGCCGACCGGAATAGCCGGATTGTCGCGGTGCATGAAATAGATATCGACATAATCGGTCTTCAGGCGGTTCAGCGACTGGTCGAGCTGCTTGGCGATCATGTCCGGATAGCAGAGCGGCGAATGCGCCCCCTTGCCGATCAGCACGATCTCCTCGCGCGGAACCTTGCGGCTGGTGTGCCAGTCGCCGAATATGCTTTCCGTCTTGCCGGCGCCATAGACATAGGCCGTATCGAAGGCATTGCCGCCGGCTTCGTAGAAGGCGTCGAGCGTCAGCGAGGCGGCTGCGAAATTCGGGAAGAATTCGAAGCCGAGCGTGACGATCGAAGCCGGCTTGGCAATGCCGGGGATGGTGCGTTTCGGAATGCTGTTGCCCATGGTGACAGGTGAGCCGACGATGTTCGTCGTCCGCCGCGTCGCCTTCTCCACCTCATATTCGAGGCCAACGGAGGCACGCCATTGGTCGAGAACACGTAGGTTTCCGATCGAATCGGCCCAGTTGATGCCCGGGTAGGCGAATTCCGTTTGACCGACGCGAATGGCGTCGCCAGCGGCGTCGACTTCGAAGGAATAGAGCCAACGATCTTCCTTGACCTCGACGATCTGTGTTTCCGCGCCCTTGATGAGCTCGATCTTGCCGATGCCACCCTTATGCCCGGAGGCGAACCAGAAATCCTTGACTTCCAGGCGGCCGTCCGAGCCGATGATACGCAGCGTATTGTCCTGATTTGCCATGATCGAGCAGGAGACTTCGGCGATGATGTTGTTCGGGAATTTCAGCACCGCCGAGGCCCATTCGTCGACGCCGGTCTGGCCGAGATGAGCAACGCCTGAGACCTTTTCCGGGTCGAGGAACGGCTTGCCGTCAACGGCACCGGCAATCAGCCGCGCCATCGATACCGGATAGCCGCCGACATCCAGAATGCCGCCGCCGGCGGTGTCGTTGGCAAAAAGCCGATGCTCGGGCTTGACCGTACCCATGTTGAAGCCGAACGAGGAGCGGATGATGCGGAGCTCGCCGATCACACCGCTTTTGACCAGCTCGATCAGCTTCGCCGTTTGCGGATGCACGCGGTACATGAAGGCTTCGCCGGCGAAGACGCCAGCCTTCTTGGCTTCGTAATAAATCGCCTCGGCATCATAGGCAGACAGCGCAATCGGCTTTTCGACGAGGACGTGCTTGCCGGCGCGAATCGCCTTGATGGCCCATTCGGCGTGGCCGGTATGGGGAGTGGCAATATAAATGGCGTCGATTTCCTGGTCCGCCAGCAGCGCCTCGTAGCCATTGACGATGCGCGCACCGGGAAAATTGTCGCCGAGACCCGGCTTGTTGGGATTGCGGCTGGCGATGGCCACCAGTTTGCCGCTACGGGAGTGAGCGACGCCTTCGGCAAAAGTCTGTGCGATCCTGCCGGGGCCGATAATGCCCCAGCGGATGGATGTCTCAGTAGTCATGAATTGGTCCTTTCCTAAATCTGCAGGCTGTCTTGGGAGTGGTAGGAAAAGGGCGCCTATCGCAATCGATTGCCGGCGCCGTCGAACAAGAATGTCTTGGCTGCGGAGAGCGCGACGGTCAGCGTGTCGCGGTTGTTGGCGTTGCGGGATTCTTCCCGCTCGATGACGATCTGCTCGCCGCCGGCAATATTGGCGTAGATGTAGCTGGTATTGCCGAGATGTTCGGCAACGTCGACATCGACGGTCACATCGATATCGCCGCGGCCGGCCTCGAGAAAATGTTCAGGCCGCACACCGAGCGTCACCGCCTGGCCGGTTTCAACCTGAGCTGTCGTAATCGGCAGCGTCAGACGGACTTCGCGCTGATTCTGCAGGGCCACGGTCACGCGGCCATCCTGCTTGTCAACGATCTCGGCTGGCAGGAAGTTCATCTTCGGCGATCCGACGAAGCCGGCGACGAACTGGTTGGCGGGATCGTCGTAGAGGTCGAGCGGCGCGCCGACCTGCTCGATATTGCCGCCGCGCAGCACGACGATCTTGTCGGCCAGCGTCATCGCTTCCGTCTGGTCGTGCGTCACATAGATCATCGTCGTGCCGAGCTTCTTGTGGAGGCGCGAGATTTCGACGCGCATCTGTACGCGGAGCTCCGCGTCAAGATTGGAGAGCGGCTCGTCGAACAGGAAGATTTGCGGTTCGCGCACGATGGCGCGGCCGATGGCGACCCGCTGGCGCTGGCCGCCGGAGAGCTGCTTCGGCCGGCGGTGCATCAACTCGGTGATCTTCAGGATCTCGGCTGCTTGTTTGACGCGGCGTTCGGTATCGGCCTTGGGATTGCCGTTCATGCGCAGCCCGAAGCTGAGATTCTGTTCGACGGTGAGGTGCGGATAAAGCGCGTAGGACTGGAACACCATGGCGATGCCGCGATCGGCCGGCTCCATGTCATTGACGACGCGGCCGCCGATCTTCAGTTCGCCGCCGGTGATGTCTTCCAGACCGGCGATCATGCGCAGCAGCGTGGACTTGCCGCAGCCGGATGGGCCGACGAAGACGACGAATTCGCCGTCCTTCACGTCGAGATTGGCGCCGTGGATGATTTCAAGAGTACCGTAGCGTTTGACGATATTGGTAAGGGACAGTTCGGCCATACGGATCTCCCGGAATTATTTGATTGCGCCGGCGGCGATGCCGGCGATGAAGTGGCGTTGCAGGAGAACGAAGACGATGAGGATCGGCGCCGTCAGCATCACGGCACCCGCCATGATGCCGCCCCAGGATACCCTGGTGAGGCCGATCAGCGTCCCGAGCGCCACCGGTGCCGTCATCATTCCCGGCCGGGAATTGATGAGCAGCGGCCAGAGATAGTTGTTCCACGAGGCCAGGAACAGGATGATGGCGAGCGCCGCCATGGTCGGCCTTGCGAGCGGCAGGGCGATGCGCAGGAAGATCTGCCATTCCTTGACGCCCTCGACGCGGGCGGCGTCAAAGAGTTCGCCCGGCATCATCGAGAAGGCCTGGCGCATGAACAGCACCCCGAGCGAATTGAAGAGCGGCGGTACGATCAGCGCGACCCATGAATTGGCCAGCCCGAAATCGCGCGCCACCATGATGAATTGCGGGATGACGACGACGGAGTAGGGCAGTGTGATCGTGCCGAGGATGATGCCTATGACGCCAGAGCGGCCGGCGAACTGATAGCGGGCCAGCGCCCATCCGGCCATCGAGGTCAGCAGCACCGACAGGAAGGTATAGGTGACGGCAACGACGATGGAGATCGTCATCGCGCCCACGAAGTTGGTGTCGGCCTGCAGGTTCCGGACGTTGTCCATGAAACCCGTCGACGGTGTCAGGATGATGCCGGGGCTGAAGATGCCGTAATCGGGCATGGTCGAGAAGACGAACATCATCCAGAGCGGAAACAGCCAGATGATGGCGAGCGGCACCAGCAAGCCATGCAGCGCGATCGACCTAATCAGATTGGATTTGGACTTCGATTTCATTTCGGTTCGCGCCCCACCCAGAGATTGAGAAGAGAGATGACCACGGCAAGCGCTGCCATCGTGTAGGCGATCGCGGAGGCATAGCCGAAGTTGGTCGACTGGAAGGCCTGGCGATAGAGCAGGAGGCCGAGCGTCTCCGTCCCGCCGCCGGGACCACCCCTGTTGGTGATCAGATATGGTTCGGTGAAGAGCTGCATGGTGCCGATGACGGAGAGGACTACGCAGAACAGGATGATCGGTTTCAGCAGGGGCAGGGTGATATGGATGAACTGCTGGAAGCGGTTGACGCGGTCGAGGGTCGCAGCCTCGTAAACATCCTCTGGGATCGATTGTAGCCCGGACAGGATGATGATGGCGTTGTAACCCGCCCAGCGCCAGGTGACGGCGATGATGATGAGCACCATTGCGGCATGCGATTCGGCAAACCACGACACCGGTGCGAAGCCGACCGTGCCGAGCAGCTTGTTGACGATGCCGAAATCGACGTTGAACATCAGGCGGAAGACAGCGGCATAGGCCACCTCTCCAACGACGACGGGTGCGAAGAAAGCAAAGCGAAAAATGCCACGCGCCTTCAACAGCGGTGAATTCAGCAGCACCGCCATGACCGTGGCGAGCGTGATCATGACAGGTACCTGGACGATCAGGATGATCAGCGTGTTTTCAAGCGCGTTGTAGAAGGCCGGGTCGCCGAACAGTCGCCCCCAGTTGAACGACAGATTGTAGGCCCACGGATTAACTCGGGTGTTCTGGAACGAGATCAGGAACGAATCGATGATCGGCCAGACCCAGAAAGCGGCGAACACCAGAAGATAGGGTGCAAGGAACGCATAGGCGCTCCGGTTTCGCAACCGCATGAAAGCCTTCTCCTTTATGCGCAGTGAAATGATGCGTGACGTCGCATCCCCGCCGCCCTGAGGGCGGCGGGGATGCCGAGCGCGGCTTGGGATGCGCGCCCGGCAGTGTCACTCACTTCGCAAGCGGCAGACCTGTCGCCGAGGCGATCTGCTGGGCCGCATCGTCAAGCGCGGCCTTGCCGTTTGGATAGCCGCCGGCGAGGTATTTCGTCTGGACGGCCTTTATGACCTCATCCGCGTCGCTGAAATACTGGGTGCCGGGGCTCGGGCGGATCTTCGGCAGGGTGGCGAGGATATCGGCCCAGACTTTCTGCCCACCCCAATAGGGCTGCGGCTGGTTGACGAAGGGATCCTGAACCGCCGTCAGAAGCGACGGTACGAGCCCGAAGGACTTCAGCATGGTAACCTGGCCCTCGTTGGTGCCAAGCGTGTATTCGAGGAATTTCCAGGCGGCTTCCTTGTTCTTGGAACCGCTGGCAATTGCGAGCGAGGAGCCACCGAGATTGGCCGCATGCTGGCCGTCGGCCGTCATGCTCGGCATCGGATAGACGCCCCATTTGCCGGCGAGATCCGGCGAGGTGGAGCGGACGGTGCCTTCATACCAGCCGCCATAGAGCTGCGATGCCACTTTGCCGGCAGTGTTCGCCTGAATTTTCTCGTTCCAGTTCGCGGCGCTCATCAAGCCCGCGTCCTTGATCTCCTTCACCTTGTCCAGGGCTTTCACACAGGCCGGCTGGTTGACGGTGATGCTCTGGCTGTCATACGAGAAATAGCCGCAGCCCTGTTCGTTGGCGAGCATGCGGAACCATTCGGTATCGCCGTTGAGATCGGCCTGCGTCATGATGACGCCCGGATTGGCGGCGGAGATCTTCTTGCCGGCGGCAATGAAATCGTCCCAGGTCTTGATCGTTGCCGGATCGACGCCAGCCTTTTCATAGAAATCGCGGCGGTAGAACATGGTGACCGGGCCGGAATCCCAGGGCATAGCGTAGGCGGCATCGCCGACTTCCAGTTCGGCACGCTTGAAGTCCGGAAACTGCTTCTTGAGCGCGTCCGTGTAGCCGAGCTTCGTCAGATCGGTCAGGCAGTCCGGAAAGCGGTTCCAGAAGATCGAAGCCTTGTGATTTTCGATCGACATGACGTCCGGCAGACCGTCGCCGCCGGCGGCACAAGCGGCCAGCATCTTGTCGAAGACCTGCGGGTTGCCGATGTCCTGAACTTCGACCTTGATGTCGGGATATTTCTTATTGAACCCCTCGACCGTGGATTTCAGCGCCGACGCGGCGATGTTCCAGCTCCAGACAGTAATGGTGGTTTGTGCTGCATAGGCAGAACCGGAAGCGAGCAAGGCAGCAAGTGCCGTCGCTCCCGCGAGTTTAAAACGCATTGAAAATCCTCCCTTTTCAATTGCCGTCCTCTAGCGAACACGCTTAAACTAGCTCCCGGTACGCTTCTGTCTCCTAAAAAAGGAACATGGACTTGGCGGAAAGTAAGGTGGGTCATCGAGCGGTTTATCAGCCGGGTGCAAGCAGCATCGAGGGGCTGCCGACGACTCTGCAAATGTTTCATACCCATCCACCCCTGATGGCGATGCCGCATTGGCATGCGCAGGTCGAGGTGAATTACCTTATACGCGGCACGGTTCACTACCGTATGAACGACCATGAAATTCAACTTCGAGCCGGCGATATCTGTCTGTTCTGGGGCGGGCAGCCGCATCAGATGGATGATTCCTCGGAAGATTCGATCTATGCCGGCGCGCATTTGCCGCTGGTGCATTTCTTCCGCATGCGCCTGCCGCTCGATATTTCCGGCCGGTTGATGCGAGGAGAGACGCTGGTCACCTCCGCGACGGATGCCGCCGATAACGAGAATTTTGCCCGCTGGTATCGCTATGTCCGCTCCGGCGATCCGGCCAAGGCCGAGCACGCGGTCGCCGAACTTCTGCTGCGCCTGGAGCGCATCGCCTTCGAGCCTTATCGCATGCTGCCGGAAAAGCGCGAGCATCAGTCGAACGAACAGGTCCACCCGCAATCGTCGCGCAGCCTGGCGCGGATGTGCGATTTCATTGCCGGCAATTTCCTGCACGATATCGATACTGTGGATATCGCCAAGGCGGCGGATCTGCATCCGAAATATGCGATGAACCTTTTCAAGAAATGCACCGGCATGACGCTCAGCAAATATGTCAACCTGCTGCGCCTGTCGCGCGCCCAGGCGATGCTGATGCGCGACGGCGCCAATGTGCTGCAGGTGGCGATGGACAGCGGCTTCGGCTCGATCAGCGCCTTCAACAAATCCTTCCGCCACATTGCCGGCATGTCGCCTTCGGATTTCCGTAGGGACATGCGCATGGTGACGGCAATGAGCGTCGAAGGCGCCCAGCCTGCTCTGCGCCGGTCCGCCTCGCAATTCTAGCCACCGGCCTCTTGCCGTCGCTGCCGATAGGGCGCAGTCCTTGGGCGTAGTCTTTGGAGGAAGATTTTCATGCGGCAGTTTTCGGCATGTATCGAATGGTTGTTTGCCCGCGAGGGCGATGATTTTGCCGATCGTATCCGGCTGGCGCATCGGGCGGGATTGAGTGCGGTCGAGTTCTGGCGCTGGACGGACAAGGACCTCGACGCGATCGCATCCGTGGTCGCCGAGACTGGAATCGCCGTGTCGGGCATGGTCGCCGAGCCGATGATCGCGCTGACGAATCCGGCGAACAAGGAGGCCTGGCTGGAGGGATTGGAGATGTCTGTCAGCGTCGCGCAGGGCCTGGGTGTCCCGGTTTTGATCGCGCAGGCGGGGGATGATTTGCCGGAATTTACACGCGCCGAACAACGGGATGCCTTGATCTCCGCCTTGAGCGCCGGCGCCGATATCCTGAGCGGCTCTGGCGTACGCCTCGGCCTCGAACCGCTGAACACCAGGATCAATCATGTCGGCTACTATTTGTCCTCTACCACAGAGGGCCTGGATATTATCGATGAGGTGGGACGGCCGGAAATCGGTATCGTCTACGATATCTACCATTCGGCTGTCATGGGCGAGCGAACGGAAGAGGTCGTCGGCGAGCGGGCCGATCGCATCGTGCATGTCCATGTCGCCGATCATCCGGGCCGCAACGATCCCGGCACCGGCGGGATCGATCTGCTCAATCGCCTGAATTGGCTGTTTGCCCACGGCTATAGCGGCAGGATCGGTCTCGAATACAGGCCGAGGACGGAGGATGCCGAGGCGGTTCGTGCGGTGGTGAGGTCGCTGTCGGCTTGACGCTCAGACGGGCTCCAATACGCCGAAGACGGCGACCAGCGCGATGACGGCGATACCAAGGATGATCTCGGCAATGCTGCCGCGACGGATGGCGTTCAAAGACCGAACCCGATCGCGTCGTATCCTGGGCACGAGAATGTAGCGATTGACGATCGCCAGCAGGCTCATGCACGCGACAAGCGCGATCTTGGCGGCAAGCAGCGTCTGATAGGGAGATGACCAGTCGGTCGGCAGGCGCTGGAGGACCAGCATCGTATTGATGAAGCCGGAGGCGATGACCAGCGCCACGGCGCCATGCCCGGCGGTGGAGAAGCGCCGAAGCGCCGACAGCGCCTCCGCCCGCCATTCGGGCGTCTTCAAAAGTCGGAGGATCGGAACCAGCGGCACCAAGGCGCCGAGCCAGCCGCCGCCGGCAAGCACATGAAGCATGTCATTGGCGCGATGGGCCAGCTTTAGCCAGCCTTCATGCATCGAGGCGTGACCGGTGAGCATGAGGGCGGCAAGGCCGAGGCCAGAACCCAGCGCTACGCCCGGACGACGCCATTGCCCTGGCGGCAGAAAGGCAAGAACGAGGATGAGTGCAGCGGCGGCCTGGGCCAGCCAGGCTTGTCCGACCGTCGTATCGAGCAGGACGTCGCGGATCGTGCCGGCATTGAGGGCATCGCTCCAGCCATTGCCGATGGTGGCGCTTGCAAGCGGCAGCCAGGCGATGGCCGTGAGCCCGGCGATCAGCGCCGCAAGGAAGGGCGCGACGCCGAACATGCGCCAGACCTTCTCCGCCAGCGCTTTCGGCACCAGAAGGCAGAGAAAGACCGAGGCGCCCCACAGAAGCATCAGGGATACGTCGTGGAAGAAGCGGCACGCCTCGAGCGCTGTGTTGGGATCGATCAAGGTTTTACGGCGCTCAGCGTTTCGGAAACGGGACTATCAATACGCTCTGGGGTCACCGAGCGCGATAGAGTTGTGGACATGCTATGTCAATTTTCACCATGCGGAATGGCCATGTTCGGGACGCTTTGCCGCAAGGTAATTCTTTATTGATGGCTTCCGTCGACATAGACATCGGCCCGGAGCGTTTATTCCCATACTCGGCAAAGAATTGTCGCTTTTCGATTATTTTTGCTTAGGAGGGTTAGAGCGCTCGGGATGACGACATTTCGATGAGGGAGTTCCATGGCGGCAAATATCATACGCGAGAAAGTGACTCGCGGCTTCAGCCCGCGCCGGCGTCGGGAAAGCCTCGATAGGCTTGACAGGCCGACCTATGTGATCGGCGACGTCCATGGCTGCTACCACCTCCTGAGCGCGCTCGAACGCAAGATTTTCGCCGATGCCGCCACGCTGCCCGGCCCCAAACTGATCATCATGCTCGGTGATTTCATCGATCGTGGTCCGGCCTCGGCACAGGTTGTCAGCCGGCTGATGGCGCCGCTGCCGAATGGTTTCGACCGGATCTGCCTTACCGGCAATCATGAATTGGCCATGCTCGCCTATGCCGACGGTGAAATATCCCTGGACGACTGGGTGGGGCTCGGCGGCGAGGCAACGCTGAATTCCTACGGTTTGGATATCCAGGCTTTACGGAGGCAATATCCCCAGCAGAAAAAACTCGACACCTTCATCCGGACCTGGCTGCCGGATGATCATCTCAACTTTCTCCGCGGGCTGCCGATCCTGCTGGATACGCCGCAGGTGCTGTTCGTTCATGCCGGTATCGATCCGGAACGGCCGATTTCGGCGCAGGAGGATGATGACCTCGTTTTCATCCGCTCGCGCTTTTACGACAGCGCGCAGCCGCTGCCGAAACTGATCATTCATGGCCATACGCCGGTGAGACAAGCCGAAGCGCATGGGCTCCGGCTCAATATTGACACCGGCGCCTTCCGTTCCGGGAGGCTGACGGCGGCTCGTTTGTGGCAAGGCCGCATCCACATCACGTCGACTTGATGCCTTCTTTCAGAAGCCACCACGCCGCCGACATTTTAAGCCTGCGCAGTATCGTTATCTCCTTGTCTGTTCTATAGAACAGGACGAAAAAAGAATTGAGACGATAAGAGCCAGGAGAGCTTCATGGCCGCCACCATCCGTTATCACGAAGGCGATATTTCCGCGGCCGATGCCGCCCGCTACACCGGCGCCATAGCGATCGATACCGAAACGCTCGGCCTTATTCCGCGCCGCGACCGGCTCTGCGTGGTGCAGCTTTCGCCGGGTGACGGCACCGCTGATGTGATCCGCATCGCCTCCGGCCAGAAAGAGGCGCCGAACCTCGTCGCCATGCTGGCCGATCCCGCGCGCGAGAAGATCTTTCACTACGGCCGCTTCGATATCGCCGTGCTGTTCCACACGTTCGGTGTCACCACCACGCCGGTTTTCTGCACCAAGATCGCCTCGCGCCTCTGCCGCACCTATACGGACCGCCATGGCCTCAAGGACAATCTCAAGGAGATGCTGGAGGTCGATATTTCCAAGGCGCAGCAGTCTTCCGACTGGGCGGCTGAGACGCTCTCGCCGGCGCAGCTCGAATATGCCGCCTCTGATGTGCTTTACCTGCATGGGCTGCGCGACAAGCTGACGGAACGCCTTGTGCGCGACGGTCGCATCGAGCATGCCAATGCCTGCTTCACCTTCCTGCCGACCCGGGCGAAGCTGGACCTCCTCGGCTGGGAAGAGACCGATATCTTCGCGCATAGCTGACCGGCTGCGCTAAAAGTGATGAAACGGGAAAGCCGGTGCCGCTGACGTTGCATCGGCTTTTATCGTTATGGTTAGCAATCTGTTAAGAGACGTCCTGCTATTCTATCCCTGATTTCAGGCATTCGACCGACGTTTTCCCGCGTCAATCAGCCGGTCAACCGGCCTTCGAATCGCTAGCGGCCGCATGAGCGGACCCTGATTGAACCTGCCTTCTGCTTCCGTCGTCGTCTTGCCAGACAAAGGAGCATCACATGTTGTCCCCCGTGAGTGCCGTGTCTGCTTTGGGTACAGCCCTTGAAAAACCAGTGGTTGCCACCCCGGAAACGTCTGGCGTCCAAACCGCCGCGACGCCGCTTGCCGTACTGTCGAGCACGGTGAACGCCAGCGTCGAGGGCAAGCTGAACATGCTGCTGGTGGCGGCGCGCGAGCGGATGTTCGACAGCCTGCTCTCCGCCATCGATGCTGCCAGCGTTGCGCTGAATGTTTCGCGCGAGCCGGATGAGAACAATGCCGCTTTGGCGCAGCGGCTGGCGGATACGATCCGCAGCCTGCCGCCCCAACAGCTTGCCGTTGCCCAGCAACTCCTGGACACGCAGACAGAAATGCCGATCTCCCTGCCTGTCCTTGCCGAGGCCTTGACCAATCCGGATGGGCCGGAAGCGGTGCAAATCGCCATTAGCCTGGAAGCGGCGCTGACACAGGAGCCCGACGCGGTCCTCAAGGCCGTCGTCAATTCCTATGGTCAGAACGCGGGTGAAACGGAGACGGCCAAGCCGCAGACCCCGGTCCCGGCACAGACGGTGCTGAAGACTACAGACGCCGCTTCTATGGCGACATCGGCAGCCTCGCCGGCTTCGTCGGACAAGGCCGCAGCGCCTGCATCCGCGGCCGCGACGGCTGCCCTCTCCGCAACTGCCGCGCAGGTTCCTGAGGAAATGCCGGCTGCGGCTGTGCGGAGCCAGGCAGTTCTCTTTGCTGCGGCGATTTTGGGCCCGGAAATATCGCCTGACCTCGAAACGATCTCGTCTCCGCAGGCCATTCCGAACCAGCAATCCGCCCCGATTCCGCCAGCCGCAAGTGCGCTCGTCGTTGATGCTGGCCTCGGCGAGATCGTTCATCCGCAAAATGCCATCCCCGCCGAGGCCAACATATCGTCCGCCGCAGTGGCATTGCTGGCCGCATCGGCCGAGGAACATCTCCCAACGGAAATCGCCCTGATCAGATCGCCGATCACGCCGCCGCCTGTGCCCCGGGATATCCAGCAGATCAGGGCCGATATCAAGGAAGGGCTGCAGGTGGTCATAGGCCGCGCCATCGACGTCGCCGGCCCGGAACTGCTGCAGATCATCCAGGATGATTCGACCTCGGCAGAAAGTGTCATCGCCCAGGCGCTTGCCGCCAATGCCGCCGATCAAAAGGACGTGCCGTCGCTGCCGCAGACGGCCGGCAATGAGGGCACCCGGAATCTTGCCGCCGCCATGGCAAGCCAGAACGCGACCTCTCTCGATGAGATGCCGAATGCGCCAGCCGCACTTCTCGGTAAATCCTTGAGCGGCCCGCTGGTGGCGCCCGCCCCGGTCATGTCCGATGCTGCGGCGCAGATGGGAACACCGGCCCCGCTGCCGCAAGGCATTCCCTTTGCCATCGCACAATATTTGCCGGTGGATCTCCCCATTGACGACGAGGATCTGGAGAAGGTCAATCGTGTCGATCCCGCCGATGACGAGGAGGCCGAACAGGGGCAGGGCGGAGAAGCGCCACAGGACGAAGGTGAAGACGAATCCCAGCCCGAGGAAATGCATGAGCCGCCTGCGGAAGCATCCGACGATGCCGATGCCGAAGCAGCGTCCTCACAAGATAGCGTCGTTGCGCCCAAACCGCTCGCACTGCCCGCACCCGGACTGAGGGATTCCCTGCATGATCACGCCTTCGATTTCTATCAACGCATGGTGGAATGGGAATAAGCGGACGGCATCAGAGCGCCGCTCCAATTCTTGAATCGTGAGCAAATAAAAAACCCGCCGGATCGCTCCGGCGGGTTTCTATCTCTGAGGCTTCGACCGAAGATTATTCGGCGTTGCGGTTCTTCAGAGCCGCACCCAGGATGTCGCCGAGCGAAGCACCCGAGTCGGACGAACCGAACTGAGCGACTGCTTCCTTCTCTTCTGCGATTTCCAGAGCCTTGATGGACAGCATGATCTTGCGGTCCTTCTTGGAGAAGTTGGTGACGCGGGCGTCGACGGTCTGACCGACCGAGAAACGCTCCGGACGCTGCTCGTCGCGGTCACGCGACAGATCGGCGCGGCGGATGAACGAGGTGATGTCGTCGTGGTTGACGAGCTTCACTTCGATACCGCCATCGTTGATCGCGATGACTTCAGCCGAAACGACTGCATTCTTGCGCAGTTCGCCGGAAGCGGCGGCTTCGCCAACGCTGTCCTTGCCGAGCTGCTTGATGCCGAGCGAGATGCGTTCCTTGTCGACATCGACGTCGAGAACGACGGCCTTGACGACATCACCCTTGTTGTACTCCTCGATGACCTGCTCGCCCGGACGGTTCCAGTCGAGGTCGGAGAGGTGCACCATGCCGTCCACATCGCCGTCGAGGCCGATGAACAGGCCGAATTCGGTCTTGTTCTTGACTTCGCCTTCGACTTCGGTGCCAGCCGGATGGTTGCGGGCGAATGCTGCCCACGGATTTTCCAGCGTCTGCTTCAGGCCGAGCGAGATACGACGCTTGGTCGGATCGACTTCGAGAACGACGACTTCGACTTCCTGGCTCGTGGACAGGATCTTGCCGGGGTGAACGTTCTTCTTGGTCCAGGACATTTCCGAGATGTGGATCAGGCCTTCGATGCCCGGCTCCAGCTCGACGAACGCACCGTAGTCGGTGATGTTCGTAACCGTACCGGAGATCTTCTTGCCTTCCGGATACTTGGCCTGGATGCCATCCCACGGATCGCTCTCGAGCTGCTTCATGCCGAGCGAGATGCGGTGGGTTTCCTGGTTGATGCGGATGATCTGTACCTTGACCTGCTGGCCGATGGACAGGATTTCCGACGGATGGTTCACACGGCGCCATGCCATGTCGGTGACGTGCAGCAGGCCGTCGATGCCGCCGAGGTCAACGAACGCACCGTAATCGGTGATGTTCTTGACGACGCCGTCAACAACCTGGCCTTCTTCGAGGTTCTGAACGATTTCAGAACGCTGCTCGGCACGGGACTCTTCCAGAACCGTACGACGCGAAACGACGATGTTGCCGCGGCGCTTGTCCATCTTGAGGATTTCGAAGGGCTGCGGGTTGTGCATCAGGGGCGTAACGTCGCGGATCGGACGGATGTCGACCTGCGAACGCGGCAGGAAGGCGATAGCGCCGTCGAGGTCGACGGTGAAGCCGCCCTTGACCTGGTTGAAGATGACGCCTTCGACGCGCTCGCCAGCTTCGAACTTGGCTTCGAGCTTGATCCAGCTTTCTTCGCGGCGAGCTTTTTCGCGCGACAGAACAGCTTCGCCAAGCGCGTTTTCGATGCGCTCGACATAGACTTCGACTTCATCGCCAACCTTGAGCGTGCCGTCCTTGGCGCGTGCACCGAATTCCTTCAGCGCGATGCGGCCTTCGACCTTGAGGCCGACGTCGACAACGGCGACATCCTTTTCGATGCCGGTGATGATACCCTTGGTGACATAGCCTTCAGCCAGATCGTTCTTGGCAAAGGACTCTTCGAGAAGGGCTGCGAAATCTTCGCGAGAGGGGGAAGTTACAGACATAAAATCTCCTGGCGTGTCCTTATTGTGCATTCGGGACACTGATGCGCCGGTGGTTCGTGTTGAACAGGCCTGGATCCGTCCGCCTACCCTTGGGGAAGGCTATCCGGCGCTTGGACGGAATGTCAGGCTTTCTAAAATAAGCGATTTCGTGCGCAAAGCACGCGAAAGCCGCTCGCATTTTTAGGCATTTCGGCTCAGACCGGCGTCGATGATCGATTTTGCCGCCTGAAACGCCGCTTCTATACTCATTTCCGAGGTATCAAGCAAGTGCGCGTCTTCCGCCGGCCGCAAAGGGCTGTCGGCGCGGCCCATGTCCCGCTCGTCGCGCCGTTTCACGTCCTCGAAAATCGCCGCATAATCGGCGCTGCCGCCGGCATTGACGATTTCGTCGTAACGTCGTTTCGCCCTGACTTCGGCCGAGGCCGTGACATAGATTTTCACCGGCGCATCGGGGCAGACGACGGTGCCGATGTCGCGCCCATCCAGAACCGTGCCCGGTTCTTTGCGCGAAAAAGCCCGCTGCGCCTCGACCAGCGCGCGGCGCACCGCCGGCATGACGGCAATCTTCGATGCCGCCTCGCCGATCTCATGCTGCGACAGGACCGCGCGGTCGAGCCCGGCAAGATCGATCTCGCGCGCCATCGTCTCTGCCACCGCCTCGTCGTCGAGCGGCAATCCGGCATCCAGCAGCGCTTTGGCGGTCGCCCGATAGGTCAGGCCGGTATCGAGATGGTGAAAACCATATTCCTCGGCGATCCGGCGCGACAAGGTTCCCTTGCCTGCCGCAGCGGGTCCGTCGATGGCGATGATCATTCTTTTTATATCCTTGCCTTCGGTCTTGTTGTTATTTGCCGTATTGCCGCACCAGATCGGCCATTTCGGCCGCATTGGTACGGTCGATTGCGTCGAGGCCTTGGGCCACGCCCTGACGGTCGGCAGCGGGACGGTTCTGGCTGACCTTCCACTTGCCGTCAATCGTATCGATGTCGATCTCGATGCCGATAATGCCCTTCAACTGGGCGCTGATGAACTCCGCCGGCGCATCGTCGACCGTCCAGGGCTGCGGACGGCCGCTCTCATTCTCGCCGGTCAGCATGCCGATCTGCTCGCGCAGCCAGGCGGGATCTTCGATGACGCGCGCATTGCCGCGCACCTGCACGACCGCGTAGTTCCAAGTCGGCACAACCTTGCCGGTCTCCTGCTTGGTCGCATACCAGGACGGCGTGATGTAGCTTTCGGCGCCCTGGAAAACGACGAGGAGCGGCGCTCCCGCCTGGATTTCCCGCCATTGGCCGTTTGCCCTGGCGATATGCGCCTGCAACGTGCCCTTGGACGAAAGGCCAGTCCTGAGATGGAACGGCACAGGATTGGCGATCAGCCCACCATTACCGGCGGTAATCAGCAGTCCCAGCGGATGCGCGCGGATTAGCGCGTGCTGCGTGCCGAGATCGTCTTCGCGATGATGGGGCGGTTGATACATGGTGCGGAACCATCTGATACTGTCGGGCGCATCATGCCGGCGGCCCCGAATGGCCATCGGCTGCTTCCGATTTGGGGTTGCGTTGCGCCTGCGGGCGCTTTCACCCGCAGGCCAGCACGATTTTATCAGCCCTCGACCTCGATCGTCGCACCCAATCTTGTCATGAGGTCAAAAAACTCCGGGAAGCTGGTAGCGATCATGGTGGAATCATCGACCCTGACCGGGTGCTCCGAGGCAAGTCCCATCACGAGAAAGCTCATGGCAATGCGATGGTCGAGATGGGTCCCGACCTCGCCGCCGTCAGCATGGCCGAGACCTTTTCCATCCGGCCTTCCCCGAACGGTCAGCGAATCCGGGCCTTCGGTGCAATCGACTCCATTGAGCATCAGCCCTTCAGCGACAGCCGAAAGCCGGTCGGATTCCTTGACCCGCAACTCTTCCAGCCCGAGCATGACCGTCGTCCCCTCGGCGAACGCGGCGGCGACGGCGAGCACTGGATATTCGTCGATCATCGCCGGCGCCCGCTCGGCCGGGACGGTGACGCCCTTGAGCGCCGAGGAGCGCACGCGCAGATCAGCGACATCCTCGCCGCCGGCAAGGCGCCTGTCGAGAACCTCGATGTTGGCGCCCATCTCCTGCAGCGTCAGGATCAGCCCGGTGCGGGTCGGGTTCATCAGTACGTTGCGGATGGTGATATCAGAGCCGGGGACGATCAGCGCCGCGACCAGCGGAAAGGCCGTCGAGGAGGGGTCGCCGGGAACGTCGATGATCTGGCCGGAAAGCTTGCCCTGGCCCTGAAGGCGGATGGTGCGCACGCCGTCCTGATCGGTCTCGACCGAAAGCTCGGCGCCGAAGCCGGCCAGCATCTTTTCCGTATGGTCGCGGGTCATGACCGGCTCGATGACGGTGGTGATGCCAGGCGCATTGAGGCCGGCGAGCAGCACGGCGGATTTGACCTGCGCCGAGGCCATCGGCACGCGATAGGTGATCGGGCTGGCCGTCTCCGGCCCATGCAGCGTCACCGGCAGCCGGTCGCCTTCGCTGGACTGGACCTGCACGCCCATCCGCCTCAGCGGATCGAGGATGCGGCCCATCGGCCGCTTGGAAAGCGAGGCGTCGCCGATGAAGGTGGTCTCGAAGTCATAGACGCCGACAAGGCCCATGGTCAGGCGGCTGCCGGTGCCGGCATTGCCGAAATCGAGCGGCGCTTGCGGGGCGAGCAGTGCGCCGTTGCCGACGCCCTTGATGATCCATTCGGCCCCGACCTTTTCGATCGCAGCGCCCATGGCCTGCATGGCCTTGCACGTATTGAGCACATCCTCGCCTTCGAGCAGGCCGGTGATGCGGGTTTCGCCGGCGGCCAGGCCGCCGAACATGAGGGCGCGATGCGAAATGGATTTGTCGCCGGGAACGCGGATGGTGCCGGAAAGATTGGTCGAGCGACGCGCTGTCGCGGGCCGCGGATGAATGTCGTGCGGCATGGGCAATTCCTTTGCGATGCCGTTATTTACGCCGCATTATCGCTGGCTTAGCTCCTGTTGCGCCAACTGACCTGCGGTTCACGCCGGCTCGTTACCATAGACCCGTTGCCGGGTCATCCCGGAATGCCGGGAAAACCCGTCTCGGCGTATATAAAGTTTAGCTTTGACAGAGAGAGCCGCAACGATTAAGGGGACCGGCTGATAATTTCCCTTAAAACGCCGGCTTCCCCGGCATTGCCGAATCTTTATTCGGCCATTCATGAGGCTTTGACAGTGGCGAAAGCGGAACTTGGAACAAAACGTACCGATCCAGATACCGGCAAGAAGTTCTATGACCTGAACCGGGACCCGGTCGTCTCGCCCTATACCGGCAAGTCCTGGCCCTTGTCCTTCTTTGAGGAAACCTCCGCTTCGAAGGAAGTTCCGGAAGAAGACGAAGTGGCTGAAGTCGATACCGAAAACACCGAAGTCGAACTGGTGTCGCTCGAAGACGCCGACGAAGCGGCAACCGGCGACGATATTCCGGATATGGGCGATGACGATGTCGAAATCGGTGACGATGACGACGATACCTTCCTCGAAGCCGACGAAGACGAAGATGATGACGATATGAGCGACATCATCGGCGTTACCGGCGACGACGACGACGTTTGATCTCTGAACAATCGGCCCGGTGAACAAGAAAAGTTTTCCGGGCCGAAAATTTCGGCTTGCTATCTGCAAAAACCAGAAGTAATAAGCCGCCACCCCGACGGGCGAAGCGCTCGGAAGGGACCCAGGGCCGGTCAAACGGCACCACCTTGATGGGGCTATAGCTCAGCTGGGAGAGCGCTTGCATGGCATGCAAGAGGTCAGCGGTTCGATCCCGCTTAGCTCCACCAACCTTCGCTTAAAAGGCACTTACTTGGCGGACCAGTTCGGTCTAGTTGATGTTGACTTGTCGCCAACATGGTCGAATTCGGTAACCCTTCGTTCAACCATTTATTGTAAATTGACACGGTGATTACCACATGGTAACGGCGGCGCCTAGCGCCAGGTCGTGGAACGAATCGACGCAGCAATAGTTGCGTCTTGAGTCAAGCGTTTCTTGTAGTACACTCAACTGAATTCGATTCGGGGGGAAGTCATGATAATGAATCTTATCCTCGCCGTGGCGTCGGGCGCCATCGGTCTATCCCTGATTCGCTTCGCAATCAAACTCGCGAAGTTTGATAGGATTGAATATCAGAAGTCTCGAGCTCGATATCCATCCTTGATGGCGGCGATTTCCGGCAAGGCCACTGTTCGATACAACGGAACTCCGGATGGTCGCGTTCGGGCCGGTATCGTTTATAATACCAAAAAAAAGCGCATCGAGCCCAATGGCAAGCTTCGTAACGATGTGGTCGATCAGGTGTTGTAACGAAAAATGTTCTATAAAGGCTGGGTGCCGACGGTAAATGGCCGGCTTTCGTACAAGCTTATCGGCGAGACGCGGTATCCCAGTAACCCGGAATATGTGAACTCATCTGATGGGTCTCATTTGTACGTGGCCGCAGCGCAATCTCGTCAGCTAAGTGATGTTTTGTTTGAGCCTTTTATCGGAAGGCTATTCGGATATAGCGGTCGTTTCGAATTTGTTTTTTGCGCCAGATCCCGGCGCACCCTGCCTTCTCCCGACTCTAAGCTCATCGGCAAGGTCTTCGTCTTTCATCAGGAAACGTTCTCCAAAAGCGGCGCTCGTGAGAGCTTCCGGAGTTCTGTACAGTCGATGCGGACCTTGGATCCGGGTGCGATGAACGTGGGGCTCAAACAACAGTATCTTGAGCTAAGTCAATCGATGCTAGCACGATGCGACTTCCACATGGATGTCGTCTTGAATCGCGATGGCGTCATAACGCTTTCGAAATTAAAATGGTCTGACTCCGAACTGCGGAGAAATACCGAGGAATATACCGACACCATAGAATTTGATTTGGAACATGGCATAGCTGACCAAATCTATTTTTTTGTTCGCGACTTGACGCACCAGCACCAACACCACGGAAATGATGCCGATACGATAATCACTACGCAGCGTCAGGCCAAATCAGATGATTTGCGTTGGTGCCTTGAGATCATGTACAGCCTTTATTTTCACATCATCACCGTGAAGAGAAAGGAAAACCCGTCAGAACATGTCAGGGCTCTAGGTGTCTTGGCCTATCTTCAATCTTACAAGACCATAATCCAGCGCCGCATTGATTCCGTTGGATACCCTTTGGTGCTACCTGAGTTTGACGACGCCTCATCAAAAGAATCTATCAAAGCGACAAAAGACTACATCGACTTCAAGCTAAATGAACAAAAGCGTAACAGCGAAATCCAGCGATCGTTTCTTCTCTGGGTAGTTGCCATTGCGATAACAGTGATGAATTTCACCATCAGCTTCGCGGATAAAAGTTTGCCTACGAATCCGTTTATACTTTCGATGGCAAACTTCTTGAAGACGAACGCCTTTGTAATCCCAGCGCTGGCCATCATTGCGCTGATCTACTACGCAAGCAACCTGATCGTGAAACCGCGTTACGACTTTAAACGTGATGTCGTGCGATTATCGATAGCTGGTCGAGGCGTTGCCATACCAATCCTCTCTTTACTGGGCGCCGCATTGCTTTTCACTGCCGGTATTTTTGTTCGTAATCTTCTGTTCGGCTGAATGCTATTCGCTAATCCGCTGGTGACATGCAAGTGTTAGCATCGTCCTGCCCTCCGCCCACTCCTTTCCCTCACCCACCAACCAAAATCGCCACATTGCAGCGCACAAATATCTGCTAGGAAAAAACGAATCGTTTTCTGCCGGCGCTCTCAAGAGCCCCGGCTCGACACGCCCGAGGATGTATCTTGTTCGTTTTTTCCAAACTTGTCTGGATTTTTGGTCAGCCGCTGTCTTTGGCTTTTTTCTTCGGCGTATTGGCCCTGATCGGCAGCCTGGTTGGCCGGCGCGTTGTCGTGGTCATCTCGACGCTGTTGTCGACCCTGATCCTGTTCGTCGCGCTTTACACGACCGCTGGCGCCTATATCGTCCAGGGGCTGGAAGAACGCTTTCCGCGTCCGACCTCCGATCCCGCGGATCTCAAATGCATGATCGTTCTCGGCGGCGCTACGCAGAATGAGGTGACGACGGCGCGGGGTGGGTATGAGCTCGATTCGGCTGGCGATCGTCTTGTCGAGACGTTGCGGCTGGCGCAGAAGTTTCCGCAGGCGCGCGTCGTCGTTTCCGGTGGCGACGGATCGATCAGCGGCAAGTATGAGGGGGATGCCGTCATTTCCGAGCGCTTCTTTGTTGCGCTCGGCCTTCCGAAGGACCGCCTGGTCGAGGATGCGACGTCGCGCACCACCTATGAAAATGCCGTCAACACGAAGGAGCTGCTGGCGCAGAACGGGTTGTCCGGCTGCCTGCTGATCACCTCCGGCTTCCATATGCCACGTTCGATGGGCCTTTTCCGCAAGCAGGGCATCGATGTCGTTCCCTGGCCGGTCGATTATCGCAGCACGGGTAAGGAAACGCTTGAGCTCGATTTCACCCAGCCGTCATTGAACGCGCAATTGCTGGCGACCGGCATCCGCGAATGGATCGGCCTCGTCGGCTATTACGCCGCCGGCCGCACCTCGGCGCTTTATCCCGGCCCCTAACCAGGTGGCCCGGCCCCTAACTAGTTTCCGTCCACAAACGACAACTTATTGATATTATTACGTGAATCTGAATTTTGCGCGGGTAAGGCCCGGCGGTTTCAGGTATACTTTGGGCTCATGCCACTGATTCCGAAGCACAATCTGCAACCGCCGGAGCCGACAATGCGCCAAGAACGCACCGTCCAAGCCAGTATATTCGATGTTTTCGCTACGCACGAGATCGGCCACGAACTGAAGGCGATGTCGCAGTGGCTGGACGAGCATCACGATCTGTTTGGCTTGGTGGGTCGGGATCTGGGTCGGCACGGTGTCAAGCCCACCGGACGGCAAGGGCTGCCGGCCGAGGCAGTGCTGCGTTGCGCATTGCTCAAGCAATACCGGCAGCTGAGCTACCAGGAACTGGCGTTCCATCTCGAGGACTCCGCATCGTTTCGGGCCTTTGCGCGTCTGCCGTGGTCATGGAGCCCGCAAAAGTCAGTGCTGCAAAAGACGATCAGCGCGATCCGACCCGAGACCTGGGAAGCGATCAATCGGGCGCTGCTGTCGAGCGCTCGGCAGGCGAAGCTGGAGGACGGCACGGTCGTGCGGCTGGACAGTACAGTGACCTCAGCACTCATACACGAACCGAGCGACAGCAGCCTGCTGTGGGATGCCGTGCGGGTCATGGTGCGCCTGCTGAAGAAGGCAGATACCTTGGTCGGCGCCGGCCTGGCATGGCGCGATCATTGCCGCGCGGCCAAGAAGCGTGCCCGCAAAATCCAGTTCACACGCGGTCAGCCCAATCGGGCCCGGCTCTACCGTGAGCTGATCGCGATCGCCCGCGCGACCTTGGCATATCTGAAGCAGGCAACCGAGCGACTGGGCGTGGCGAGCAATCCGCTCGTCCAACTCTGGCAGGCCCAGGTTTGCCGCTATCGACCGCTGATCGAACGCATCATCAAACAGAGCGAGCGGCGAGTACTGGCGGGAGAGAAGCTGCCGGCGGGCGAGAAGCTGGTAAGCCTGTTCGAACCCCATGCCGATATCATCGTCAAAGGTAGCCGCGAGACCGAATACGGCCACAAGCTCAACCTGACCACCGGCAGAAGCGGCATGATCCTCGATCTCGTGATCGAGGCGGGTAATCCGCCCGACAGCGAGCGGCTGCTGCCAATGCTGGAGCGCCACATCGCCGTCTATGGACACGCGCCGCGGCAGGCGGCGGCCGACGGCGGCTTTGCCAGTCGCGGCAACCTGGCCACAGCCAAGACCTGGGGCGTTCGCGACATGGCATTCCACAAAAAAGCTGGCCTCAAGGTCGAGGACATGGTCAGAAGCAATTGGGTCTATCGCAAGCTGCGCAACTTCCGCGCCGGTATCGAAGCCGGAATATCATGCCTCAAGCGTGCCTACGGCTTGGCACGCTGCACCTGGCGGGGCCTTGACCACTTCAAGACCTACGTCTGGTCCTCCGTTGTGGCTTACAACCTCGTCCTCTTCACCCGCCTCAAACCGACCTGAACTCCGACTAGCTTTTGGAATTACGCCGTCGCTACCAATGCCGGCCTTCATGGCGTACGCCTCAGCGCCGCCAACTGTATACTGTCCAACAACAAGCGCCCATGATCCTGTCGGTCGCCCTAAACTACTCTCTCCTCCAAGCACAAGCCCTTGTAAACGCGCCGAAATACGTATGTTTGTGGACGGAAACTAACTAGGTGGCCCGGCCCGTAACCACGCGGCACTGGCCCTGAGATGCTCGGCTGACAGCTACTTTTTTGCGACGGTGACGAATTTGACGCCGCGAACGCGGACGGTGATTTCACAAGGATCGCCCTCGGTGCGGTCGCAGAAGCGCGGGTGCATCTTCATGACCAGCACCATGTTGCCGAAGCGCTGGATGAAATCGTAGCCGTAGATCCGTGCCGTGGCGACGAGAATATAGCCGCCTTCGGCGACATGGATATAGAAGTTGTAGGGGCAGCCCTCGTCGGTGCAGTCGGGCCCCTTTTCCCCTTTGCAGGTGATCTCGCCCTCGTTGACGACAAGGTCGGTCAGCGAGTCGTTGTTGATATCCCGCTCCGTGGCGAAGCCGTCACCGAAGCTTGCCTGTCCCTCGCAGCGCTTGGTGAAATGTTCCTTCTCGAAGGCCACCGGATCTTGCACCAGCGATTGCTGCGCTTGCGCCACGACGGGCATGATCACGAGCGCGATGAGATTCAGGATCACGATCAGCAGGGATTTCACCGGGATTTCCTCTTGAATGCGCAGGGCCGGCCGCAGGGGGTGCCGTGGCCGCTCGGATATCTTTACGCCTGCCTGCTTGCGTGGCCCTTGCCGCCGTGATTCACTTTGCCGAAAATCGCGCCGGCACTCTCCTGGAGCCTTAAATGTCGCTTCTTTCGTTTCTCGACTATGCCGGCGTCGCCCTCTTTGCCGCGACCGGCGCGCTCGCTGCCTCGCGCAAGCAGCTCGATCCGATCGGTTTCCTGTTTTTTGCGGCGGTCACCGGTATCGGCGGCGGCACCCTCAGGGATATCGTCCTCGGCCGGGTGCCGGTCTTCTGGGTGTCGAACCCGACCTATATCATCATTTGCGCCATCGTCGGCGTGCTGGTCTTCTTCACGGCACATCTGTTCGAATCGCGCTATCGGCTGCTGATCTGGCTCGATGCGGTCGGCCTGTCCGCCTATTGCGTCATGGGCGCGGCCAAGGGCATGGCGGCGACCGGCTCGCCGACGGTTGCCATCGTCACCGGCGCGCTGACCGCGACCTTCGGCGGCATCCTGCGCGATCTCTTGGCAAATGAGCCCTCGGTGCTGCTGCGGCCGGAAATCTACGTGACCGCGGCGCTGGTGGGGGCAGGCGCCTTCACCGCAGCCAATGCCACCACGATGCCGCTTTATGCCTCGGCGGCACTCGGCGTCGCCGCAGCCTTCGCGGTGCGCGGTGGTGCGCTCTGGTTTGGCTGGACCTTCCCGACCTACCATCATAAGCCCGGCCGGCATCCCGACGATGTGATGTAGTGGGAGGCAGTAGGAATTAGGCGGTAGGCAATAGTGAATGGCTCGAAGGCAATTCTATTGCCTATTGCCTATTGCCTATTGCCTAGCCTTACCGCTGCTTGCGGCGCAGGCGGATGACGACGTCGACATGGGCGATTTCCATGCCCCTTGGCGGTTCCGGCAGGTTGCCGATCGTCAGATTGCTGATCGGAATATCCAGAACTTCGTTCTGGCCTTCGATGAAGAAGTGGTGATGGTCGGACACGTTGGTGTCGAAATAGGTCTTGGTGCTTTCGACGGCGAGAACGCGGATCAGACCGGCCTCGGTGAACTGATGCAGCGTGTTGTAGACGGTGGCGAGCGAAACCGGCACACCGGCGGTGACCGCCTCTTCGTGCAGTTCCTCGACGGTTAAGTGACGGTCGCCCTTGGCGAAGAGAAGGTCGCCAAGGGCGACGCGTTGCCGGGTCGGTCTCAGGCCTGCGCTGCGCAGCCTGGTTTCGATCGCGATTTCGGCCTCTTCCGCCATTCAGGGAACTCCGGATTCCTGATCTCTATAAATCTTTACTAAGCCATATAACTTTTGCACGAATTGCTTTCAATAGTTTCAATAGGGTGGGAAGGCGGTCAAAAGCCGTAAAAATAGGGTTTTTGACGCATTTGCCTCTGGCCGCAGCCCTGGCCTTCCTGTATGCGACCACCACATAACAGTGAAGTGTGTTCGATCGAACGGTGGAATGCGAGCGTCATGCTTGCGCTTCATTTTCTGTCGATCTTACACTAAAGCTTCACATCAATCGGCATTCACCGGGGGAAACGGAACTTTATGACGACGAGACAATCCAGCTTCAACTATGAGGAAATCCTGGCCTGCGGCCGCGGCGAACTGTTCGGCCCGGGCAATGCGCAGCTTCCCCTGCCGCCGATGCTGATGGTCCATCGCATTACAGATATTTCCGAAACCGGTGGCGCCTTCGACAAGGGCTATATCCGCGCCGAATACGACGTGCGTCCCGACGACTGGTACTTCCCTTGCCATTTTGCCGGCAATCCGATCATGCCGGGCTGCCTCGGCCTGGACGGCATGTGGCAGCTCACCGGCTTCTTCCTCGGCTGGCTCGGCGAGCCCGGCCGCGGCATGGCGCTTTCCACCGGCGAAGTGAAGTTCAAGGGCATGGTTCGTCCGGATACCAAGCTTCTCGAATACGGCATCGACTTCAAGCGCGTCATGCGCGGCCGCCTCGTTCTCGGCACCGCCGACGGCTGGCTGAAAGCGGATGGCGAAGTCATTTATCAGGCGACAGACCTGCGTGTAGGCCTGTCAAAAGACAAGACTGCCTGAGCTGCGGCACCGCCGCCCCACAAAGACAGAGCTTTTAGAAAAGGTCATCGACATGAGACGGGTAGTAGTTACGGGTCTGGGTATTGTCTCTTCGATTGGAAACGATGCGCAGGAAGTCACCGCCTCGCTGCGCGAAGCCAAGTCGGGCATTTCTTTTTCCTCCGATTTCGCCGAACACGGTTTCAAGTGCCAGGTCTGGGGTTCGCCGAAGATCGACACGACGGATCTGGTCGACCGCCGCGCCATGCGCTTCCTGTCGCAGGGCGGCGCCTGGAACCACGTCGCCATGAAGCAGGCGATCGCCGACAGCGGCCTCGAAGAAAGCGACATCAGCAATGAGCGCACCGGCATCATCATGGGTTCCGGCGGCCCGTCCACCCGCACGCTGATCGAAGCCGCCGATATCACCCGCAAGAACAACAGCCCGAAGCGCATCGGCCCCTTCGCCGTTCCGAAGTCGATGTCGTCGACCGCCTCGGCAACGCTCGCCACCTGGTTCAAGATCCACGGTGTCAACTATTCCATCTCGTCTGCCTGCTCGACCTCGGCGCACTGCATCGGCAATGCCGCCGAGATGATCCAATGGGGCAAGCAGGACGTCATGTTCGCCGGCGGCCACGAGGATCTAGACTGGACCATGTCGAACCTCTTCGACGCCATGGGCGCCATGTCCTCTGACTTCAACGAGAACAATCCGGAAACCGCCTCGCGCGCCTATGATGCCAAGCGTGACGGCTTCGTCATCGCCGGCGGTGCCGGCGTGCTGGTCCTGGAAGAGCTTGAGCATGCCAAGGCGCGCGGTGCGAAGATCTACGCCGAAATCGTCGGCTATGGCGCCACCTCTGATGGTTACGACATGGTCGCTCCATCGGGCGAGGGGGCTGTGCGCTGCATGCGTCAGGCACTCGCGACCGTAAAGGGCGACATCGATTACATCAACACTCACGGCACCTCGACGCCGGTCGGCGACAGCAAGGAAATCGGCGCCATCCGCGAGGTTTTCGGCAGCAACATCCCGCCGATCCAGTCGACCAAATCGCTGACGGGCCATTCGCTCGGCGCAGCCGGCGTGCAGGAATCGATCTATTCGATCCTGATGATGCAGGAGCGCTTCATCGGCGAAAGCGCTCATATCACCGAACTCGACCCGGAATTCGAAGGTGTGCCGATCGTGCGCAAGCGCATCGACAATGCCAAGATCGACACGGCTCTTTCCAATTCCTTCGGCTTCGGTGGCACCAACGCCACGCTCGTATTCCAGCGCTATAACGGATAAAGCAATGACGGGAATCATGCAGGGTAAGCGCGGCCTCATCATGGGCGTCGCAAACAATCATTCCATTGCTTGGGGTATTTCGAAGGCTCTTGCGGCCGAAGGCGCGAGCCTTGCCTTTACGTTCCAGGGCGAAGCTCTCGGCAAGCGCGTCAAGCCGCTCGCCGCCGAACTCGGCTCCGATTTCCTTCTGCCTTGCGATGTCGAGGATATCGCCTCCGTCGATTCCGTCTTCGAGGAGATCAGGGAGCGCTGGGGCAGGCTGGATTTCATCGTCCACGCCATCGGCTTTTCCGACAAGAACGAGCTGAAGGGGCTCTATGCCAATACCACGCGCGATAATTTCACGCGCACCATGGTGATCTCCTGCTTCTCCTTCACCGAGATCGCCAAGCGCGCCGCCGACCTGATGGTCGAAGGCGGCAGCATGCTGACTTTGACCTATAACGGCTCGACGCGGGTTATCCCGAACTATAACGTCATGGGCGTCGCCAAGGCGGCTCTGGAAGCCTCCGTGCGCTATCTCGCCGCCGACTACGGCCCGCGCGGCATCCGCGTCAACGCCATCTCGGCCGGCCCGATCCGCACGCTCGCCGGCGCCGGCATTTCCGACGCCCGCGCCATTCTTTCTTGGAACCAGCGCAACGCGCCGCTGCGCAAGTCGGTCACCATCGACAATGTCGGCTCATCGTCGCTCTATCTCCTGTCGGATCTGTCGGCAGGCGTCACCGGCGAAATTCATTTTGTCGATGCCGGCTACAACATCACCTCGATGCCGACGCTGGAAACGCTGTCGAGCGCGGACGCCGAATAATTTCCGCTCGGAATTGTCCCCCGCCGCCATCGGCTGTGGGGGATATGTTTCTCGGGAATATTGTCACCGGGATCCGCGATGACGTTCGACAAGGCTGAACCCCTCGCATTCACCGTACGTCTCATTCTCCGCAGCTTCGTGCCGGAGGATTTCGAGGCTTACAGCGCCTATCGTTCCCAGCCAGCCATTTACCGCTTCCTCTACAGCGACCCGCCATCCGCGCAGGAGATGCGGGAGCGTTTCGACGCCAGCTTGAACACGCGCCTGTCGGAAGATGGCGATATCCTGCGCTGTGCCGTCATGAGAAGCGAGGATGACGCCCTGCTGGGCCAGGTCAGCCTTAAGCTTGCCAGCAAAGCCGCCCTTCAGGCCGAGGTCGGCTATATCTTCAATCCGGCCTATGCCGGCAAAGGATATGCGACCGAGGCCGTGCGGGCCATCATCACGCTCGGCTTCGATAGGTTCGGCTTCCACCGGATTTTTGCACGGCTGGACACGAAAAACACCGGATCCGTCGGCGTTGTCGAACGGCTCGGCCTGCGGCGCGAGGCGCATCTGATTGAAAACGACCGCTTCAACGGCGTTTGGGGTGACGAATATATCTATGCGGTTCTCCGCCGCGAATGGACCTCGAGGGCACCGAATCGGGCGCGTTAATCTCCATTCGATAAGATTTTACGAAAATTTTAGGTTAATTCTATCTTGCCGGGGATGGCCCGTTACGGCTGGCCGGAATTCCGATACAAGACAGGCATTCAACAGTATTTCCTGCATGTCCATCGGTATTCACTAGCCATTTACGGGAACCCCAGCCGTGAACACCATAACTGTTGCCAGTTCCAAGCCGCTCGATCCATTGGACGAGACGGTATCGCTTGAAGCCGCCGCCGCCGCAAGGGCATTGGGGCCGGATATATTGCGTGCGCTTGCCATCCTGCTTGTCATGCTCGTGCATCTGCCGGCGGAAGCGACCCCGCTGCCGCTCGCCGGGATCAGGCCCTATGGCTGGATTGGCGTCGACATATTCTTCGTGCTCAGCGGCTATCTCATCGGCACTCAGCTACTGACCGAAGTGGTGCGCCATGGTCGCGTGCATCTGAAATCCTTTTATCTGCGTCGCGCTTTCCGGATCCTGCCGGCATTCTTCGTGGTGCTGGCCATCTACACCGTCTTCCCCATTCTGCGCGACGCGCCGACCATGCAATCGGCCTGGCGCTTTGCGACCTTTACCGTCAATTTCCGGCTTGATCCCCGATATGGTGGGGCGTTCACCGAGGCTTGGTCGCTGAGCGTCGAGGAGCATTTCTATCTCGCCCTGCCGGTTCTCATCATTTTGTTGAAGCGGCGCGTAACAGTGGTTTTCGGTGCTTTTCTGGTCGCGACGATCGTGATGGCCGGCATGGCTCTGAGGTTTGCGCTTTGGCTGAGTGAGGTCGGACCGGCTGCTGAAATGCAGGCCTACAGGGCGGCGCTGGCCGTCTATCTCAGGGATGTCTATTATCCGACTTACAATCGATTGGACGGACTGACCTTTGGCGTCGTTCTCGCAGCAATCCGGCTGTTCAAGCCGCTGCTTTGGGAAAGGTATATGCCGCCATACATCGCGCTCAGTATAGGCAGCCTGTTCGTGATAGTGGCTCTCGTGATCTTTTCCGTCCGCGGGCCGTTTGCTGAAACCAATTTGCCGCTTGTACTTCAGCCTCTTCCAGGCGCGGTCGTCGGCTTTCCGCTTTTCTCGGCGGGAGTGGCGTTCATTCTTGGCGCACTGCTGGACCTGCAGCCCAGGATCGCGCGCTGGCATCTTCCGGCCATATCGGGTATCGCCACGCTCTCCTACAGCCTCTATCTGACCCATAAGGGCGTCTACCATCTCGACCAGATGGCGTCGGCAAGGACAATCTTCAGGGGCTCTCGGGCTTCGTCATCTATTTCGCCACCTGTTTCATCGTGGCGGCGACGCTCTGGTTTCTCGTCGAAAGAAACTTCCTGACCCTGCGCGATCACCTGATGCCCCGCTCGAGCCGAACCGGCTAAATCCTTCGCATATAAAAAGGCGGCCGATTGGCCGCCTTTGTCGTTTACTTCTTCGCCCACAGCACCTTGAAGCGAGCATTGCGGCAGGTCTCGCCATGCTCGCGGAAATTCTCCGCCAGCACCGGCTCGTAGGGCAGGCCGCGATTGGCGACCAGCATCAGGCGGCCGCCGCCGCGCAGTGCCGAGGATGCCGCCTTGATCATCGCCTGGCCGAGCGAAGGCTCGGCAGCATGGCCCTCGTGAAAGGGCGGGTTCATGATCACCAGATCGTATTTGTCCTTGACCGGCTCGCTTGCCAGATCGTGCCAGAAGAAGCGCTGGGCGACCTTCGGGCAGTTTTCCAGGAGATTGGCGCGGGCGGCCTCCAGCGCTGCGTAGTGGGCCTCGTAGAGGTCCAGGCGCGCGATCCGCGGCGATCTGGTCGCCAGTTCCACCGAGAGATAGCCCCAGCCGGCGCCGAAATCGGCGGCGTCGCCGGAAAAATCGGTCGGCAGGCGCGATGCCAGCAATTCGGAGCCGGCGTCGATGCGATCATGCGAGAACATGCCGGCAGCGGTGGTGAACCGGCCTTCGATGCGTGTGGCGGGCTTTGCCAATTGCGCTGTCAGAGCAGCGGTGTCTGCCGGCCGCGTAAACCAGAACGCCACGCCATGATATTTCGGCATGTGCTCGACATCCAGGCCAAAACTTTCGATGCGCTTGCGCAGCGGCTGAATGCCGTCTTCCTTGCCACCGGCGACGACGATCAGCCCGCCCGCCTTCACGCGTTTCAGCGCTTCGGCGATATGGGCTTCGTTCTCGCCCTTATGCTTGGTGCAGAGCACCAGCGCGCCATCATAATCCTCGTCCTCGATCTGCGGCGTCACATTGACGCGCTGCGCCTGAAGCTGGCGATAAAAGGGACGGAAACCTTGTACGGCGGAAAGCTCGGCGGCAAAGCCGTCGGGCAGCGAAAAGCCGGCCTCGGCGCCGAGAAACAGGATTCGCTTACCCTCGCCGGGCGCGTCGACAGTGCCGGAGGCAAAGGGATGGAACAGGGTCTTCAGGGCATCGCGGCTCATGGGCATGGTCTCGTCATGGGAGTGGGTTTCGTCTGTCGGATATGCGCGCAGTTCTCGACCTCATGCTTGCCCCTCACCCTAGCCCTCTCCCCGTTGGGACGGGGAGAGGAGACGACAGAGCAAAACAACATGCCTCAATTTGGCTGAGGGCGATCATCGAGCACGGTCGTTATCCCTCTTCCCGCATGCGGGGAGAGGGCTAGGGTGAGGGGCCGGGCACGCAGTATCAGCAAGGGCGGCCGGCGGCATTCAATATAAAAAGGGCGCGGAAAAGATCCCGCGCCCCGGAACATGAGTGAAGGCGGGGCTTATTCGGCCGCGTCGTCCTTCTTCTTTTCAGCAGCGATTTCCTGGCCGGTCGCCTGGTCGACAACCTTCATGGACAGGCGGACTTTGCCGCGCTCGTCGAAGCCGAGCAGCTTGACCCAGACCTTGTCGCCTTCCTTGACGACATCGGTCGTCTTGGCAACGCGCTCGGAAGCGAGCTGCGAGATGTGGACGAGGCCGTCGCGGGCGCCGAAGAAGTTGACGAAAGCGCCGAAGTCGGCGGTCTTGACAACAGTACCTTCGTAGATCTGGCCGACTTCCGGTTCAGCGACGATCGAGTGGATCCACTTGCGGGCCGCTTCGATTTCCTTGCCGGAGGACGAGGCGATCTTGACGGTGCCGTCGTCTTCGATGTTGATCTTCGCGCCGGTCTTTTCGACGATTTCGCGGATGACCTTGCCGCCGGAGCCGATGACTTCGCGGATCTTGTCGACCGGGATATTCATGACTTCGATGCGCGGTGCGAATTCGCCGAGCTGGCCGCGGCTTTCGGAGATGGCCTTGGACATTTCGCCGAGGATGTGCAAACGGCCGCTCTTCGCCTGGTTCAGGGCGACATTCATGATCTCTTCGGTGATGCCTTCGATCTTGATGTCCATTTGCAGCGCGGTGATGCCGGCTTCCGTGCCGGCGACCTTGAAGTCCATGTCGCCGAGGTGGTCTTCGTCACCGAGGATGTCGGAAAGGACGGCGAAACGCTCTTCTTCCTTGATCAAGCCCATGGCAATACCGGCGACCGGCTTTGCCAGCGGTACGCCGGCATCCATCAGCGCCAGCGAGGTGCCGCAAACGGTCGCCATCGAGGAGGAACCGTTGGATTCGGTGATTTCGGAAACGACGCGCAGCGTGTAGGGGAACTGCTCTGCCGTCGGCAGCATCGGATGGACAGCGCGCCAGGCGAGCTTGCCATGGCCGATTTCGCGGCGGCCCGGAGAACCCATGCGGCCGGTTTCGCCGACCGAGTAGGGCGGGAAGTTGTAGTGCAGCATGAAGTTTTCTTTGTACATGCCGGTCAGGCTGTCGACATACTGCTCGTCTTCGCCGGTGCCGAGCGTGGCAACGACGATCGCCTGCGTTTCACCGCGGGTGAAGAGGGCCGAGCCGTGCGTGCGCGGCAGCAGGCCGACTTCAGCGAGGATCGGGCGGACCGTCTGCAAGTCGCGGCCGTCGATGCGGCTGGACGTGTCGAGGATGTTCCAACGAACGATCTTCGCCTGCAGATGCTTGAAGATGGCGCCGACTTCTTCAGCCGTGTACTTGGCTTCGCCTTCCTCGGGAAGGAAGTGTGCCTTCACCTTGGCCTTGACGGCGTCGACGGCGGCGTAACGATCGGCCTTCTGAGTGATCTTGTAGGCTTCGCGCAGTTCGGCTTCGGCAAGGCCCAGCATTTCGGTTTCGAGCGCGGAGAAATCGTCCGGCGTGAAATCGCGGGGTTCCTTGGCGGCAACTTCGGCGAGCTTGATAATCGCGTCGATCACCGGCTGGAAGCCGCGATGACCGAACATGACAGCGCCGAGCATGACGTCTTCCGGCAGTTCCTTGGCTTCGGACTCGACCATCAGAACAGCTTCCTGCGTGCCGGCGACGACGAGATCGAGGCTCGATTCCTCCATCTCGTCGAGATGCGGGTTGAGCACGTATTCGCCGTTGATGTAGCCGACGCGGGCGCCGCCGATCGGGCCCATGAACGGAACGCCGGAGAGCGTCAGCGCTGCCGAGGTGGCAACCATCGACAGGATATCTGGGTTGTTTTCGAGGTCATGCTGGATGACGGTGACGACAACCTGGGTGTCGTTCTTGTAGCCTTCCGGGAAGAGCGGGCGGATCGGACGGTCGATCAGGCGGGAAACGAGGGTTTCGTTTTCGCTCGGGCGTCCTTCGCGCTTGAAATAGCCGCCGGGGATCTTGCCGGCTGCATAGGTCTTTTCCTGGTAGTTGACGGTGAGCGGGAAGAAATCCTGGCCCGGCTTCGGCGACTTGGCGGAAACGACGGTGGCGAGAACGACGGTCTCGCCGTAGGTGGCGATGACGGCGCCATCGGCCTGGCGGGCGATCTTGCCGGTCTCGAGCTTCAGCGGGCGGCCGGCCCACTCGATTTCGACGGTATGGATATCGAACATATCTTGTCCTTGCGTAGTGCGGGAAAAGGCGCCGTCGTCCATCGATTGGCAAGGCGCATCTTCAACCGCACGAAATGTGACGCATCACGGGCAAGACAACGAGAGGCTTTCGAAGATCGGCCGAAGCATGAAGCTTCGGCTGAAAGCATCCGGCAATCCTGCCCCATGACAGGTCAACGGTTGGTGTTGGCAGAACCGGCCCATCCGGCCTGCCGGCTGTCTCACATCGCGCAAGCGGAAAGCGCGACGGAACACGTTTGACGGGTTTCAAACCCTTCATAAGCATCCGGCGGACGTTCACGCGAACGCCCGCCGGAAAATTCGATTAGCGACGGATACCGAGGCTGGAGATCAGCTTGGTATAACGGCCTTCGTCCTTCTTCTTGAGATAGTCAAGAAGCGAGCGCCGGCTGGAAACCATCGTCAGGAGGCCACGGCGGGAGTGATTATCCTTCTTGTGGTCCTTGAAGTGGTTGGTGAGGTTGTTGATGCGCTCGGTCAGGATCGCAACCTGGACTTCCGGAGAACCGGTGTCGCTTTCGGCGGTAGCGTATTCCTTGATCAGCGCAGCCTTGCGCTCAGCAGTAATCGACATCGGATGGTCCTTTCTATGAGAGGAAATAATGTCGCCAAACGCCGGGATGTCGTCCAGCATTGGCCGCGAATGCAATCGGGCAGGCCCGATGCTGGCGCTGCCTATAAACCAAATGAGCGACAATGGAAAGAGGGTTCTCCCTGAGGCGCTTTTCAGCGCCCCGCCATGGCATTCCGGATCAGCGCATCGTAACCCTTGGGATCCTGCAGCATGGCGAAATGGCTGACGTCTTTCAGGATGACGAGCTTCGCTCCCGGAATCTCCTTCGCCATCATCTGCGTATGGTCTAGCTTGACCGCCTCGTCATGGTCGCCGATGGCAAGCGTGACCGGCACCGTGATCTTTCCAAGGTCGGCGGCCGTCCATGTCGGTTGCGTGGCCCACATCTGCGAGAGTTGCTTGACAAAGGCATCGTATTCGTTCGGCGTCGGTGACAGTTTCTTGTAATACTCGCCGGCGACATTGATGTATTCGTTGAACGTCTTGTTGCTCATGACGTCAGGCTTTACGCCGTCGGTGGTGACATTTGCCGCTTGAGCGATCACGCGTGTCAGCTTGTCGGGGTATTTCATCGCCATGTCGATGCCGATAATGCCGCCATCCGACCATCCGACCAGCGTCACCTTGCCAATCTTCAGATAGTCGAGCAGCGCGGCGTAGTCCGAGGTCATCAGGTCGTAGCCGAAGGGCTGCTGGCTGCGCGTTGAGCGGCCATGCCCGCGGCTGTCGGCAACGATGACCAGATGATCCCTCGCGAAATCGGCAACCTGATGGCCCCAGACGTCGGCGTTCCCAAGTCCGCCATGGATGAAGAGGATTGGGTCGCCCGCACCGTATTCGGCATAATACATCTTGATGTCATTGACATCGGCCATGCCGCTCGTCTTCGGCTGCGGCATTGGCGGAAAAGCCGGCAGCCCGGCCCAGCGCTCGGCGGAATTCGCGCTCGCTGCTGTGAGGAACAACGAAAGGACTGCCAGTATTCCGATGGTAATTCTGCGCATGTTCTCTCCCCTGAGGGCCGTTATGGCCCGTCGGGGAGCATATCGCATCGCCAATTACCCGCAATAGCTGTATCTTTCGGCTGGCCGAATGTCAGCCGAACACGCGCTTCGGCCGGAATTCGCCCTGTCCGATCTCGCCGATGGCGATCAGCTTGCCGCGCGCCGTCGCATAGGCCTCGCTCTCGGCCACCGGCGCGTCGCGCCCACGCACGAGAATGGGATTGCCCATCTTCAGGCGATGCGCCTGGTCGTCGTTGATGACGAGATGCGGCAGTGCCGACAGCGCTTCCGCCGTATCGATCAACAGAGCATCGAGAGCGGCGAGCCGTTCGTCCGCATCCTCGATTGCCTCGAGCGCGACGAGATTAGCGAGCGGCACCATCGTCTCTTCGGCGAAGGGCGCGACGAAGCTGCGGCGCAGGCCGGAAATATGGCCATAGCAGCCTAGATCGCGGCCGAAATCGCGCGCGAGGGCCCGAACGTAAGTACCCTTGCCGCATTCCACTTCGAAATGCGCCGTGTTGGCATCGGGGCAGGCGAGCAGCGTCAGACGGAAAATTTCCACCTCGCGTGACGGAATCTCGACCGTTTCACCATCGCGGGCCAGATCATAGGCGCGCTCGCCGGCGATCTTGATCGCCGAAAACTGCGGCGGGATCTGGTGGATGACGCCCGTATATTTCGGCAGCAGCGCGCGAATATCCTCTTCGCTCGGACGCTTGTCCGAAGTCGCGGTCACTTCGCCTTCGAGGTCGTCCGTGGCGCGTTCTTCGCCCCAGGTGACGGTGAATTCATAGATCTTGCGGCCGTCCATGACGTAGGGAACGGTCTTGGTGGCGTCGCCAAGCGCGATCGGCAGCATGCCGGAGGCGAGCGGATCGAGCGTGCCGGCATGGCCCGCCTTCTGCGCCTTGAACAGCCACTTGATCTTCGAAACGGCCTCTGTCGAGCCGAAGTCCACCGGCTTGTCGAGGATGAGCCAGCCGGAAATCGGGCGGCCTTTGGGCTTGCGTGGTTTGGACATTCTCTGTCTCTGTTATCAGTCTTTGTCGGTATCGGTATCGCCGTCTTCGAGATCGCGTTGGACCTCCGGCGAACGCAACAGCGCATCGATTTTCTGGTAGTTGTCGAAGCTGGTATCGTCGCGGAAACGGACTTCGGGCATGTACTTCATCTGGCGAAGCTGCGGGCCGAGACGGCCGCGGATATATTTCGCGTGGCGGTTCAGCGCCTCGATGACGGCGCCGTGGTCGGAGACGCCGAGCGGGGTCACGAAGGCGGTGGCGATCTTCAGATCCGGCGACATCCGCACTTCGGAAATGGAGATCACGGTGCGCTCGATCAGGTCGTCGCGCACTTCGCCGCGCTGCAGAACCTGCGTGATCGCTGAGCGCACCTGCTCGCCGACGCGAAGCATGCGCTGCGAAGGCGCGGAAGAAGTTGGTCTGGTCATGGTTGTTCCGTTAGCAGCGTCCCTTGGACGCGATAAAGCGGGTCAAATGACTCGATCCGGCGCAAAGGTCAAGGCTGGACAGGGTTTGCGGCCCGCCAGAAGCCGAGAATCCTTGCGAAAGCGGCGTCCTGTTCGGCCTGATCGGCAAAAGCGGATACCGGGATATAGGTGACGAAGGATTCGAGGTCGAATTCGATACGGTCGTTTCGGCGCCCAATATCTTGGATCTCCGACCAGGCAAGCCACATCGATGAGGCCTGCGTGTTCCATGATGCGCCTTCAGGGGTGATGACTACGGTGATCGTGATGTTTGGGCGAATGCGCGATTGCATCGCTGCCAGGCGTCGAGCTGCCAGCCAGCGGAAATAAGGGACCAGGACGACATAGAGAATCAGGGTCGGCACCAACCAGATAAACGCGATGTCGCCCGTATCGATTGACGCTGGTAGCTCGAAAATAGGAATGAAAAGATCGTTGCGCAGGAAATAGAAGAGCGCCGGCACGCCAGCGCCGCAGCCGATCGCCAACAAGAGGGCCCAGCCCAATTTGCCGTAGCGGCTCACAGCGCGGCGAGCGGTAAAGCGGCGTCCAGTTTCCTGCATGACGGCGACATGATCGCTTGGCTGACGGACGAAGGATATAGCGATCCGGTCATCGCTTTCAGGCATTGCCGTCATCTCGACGCTTCTTCCTGTTCTTTGGTTCGTTCCAGGCACGGTGCACAGCGGCTTTACTTGCGAGGTCGTTTAAAACAAAAGACTTAGCCCTCAAAGAAAAACCGCCGGTTTCGGCCGGCGGTTTTGATATCTGGCAAATCGAAGATTGCTTAGAGCGTACGGGTAATATGCTCGACGCGGAAGCATTCGATCGTATCGCCAACGCGAATGTCTTCGTAGTTTTCGAACGCCATACCGCATTCCTGGCCGACATTGACTTCGGAGACTTCGTCCTTGAAGCGCTTGAGCGTCTTGAGCTTGCCTTCGTGGATGACGACGTTGTCGCGCACCAGACGAACGCCAACGCCACGCTCGACCTTGCCTTCGGTGACGCGGCAACCCGCGACCTTGCCGACCTTCGTGATGTTGAACACCTCGAGGATCTCGGCATTGCCGAGGAAGGTTTCGCGACGTTCCGGAGACAGGAGGCCCGACATCGCCGCCTTCACGTCATCGACGAGATCGTAGATGATGTTGTAGTAGCGGATTTCGATACCCTGACGTTCGGCGAACTGACGTGCCTGCGCATTGGCGCGGACGTTAAAGCCGATGATCGCCGCATTGGAGGCTTCGGCCAACGACACATCCGACTCTGTGATCCCGCCTGCGCCCGAATGGACGATCCGGGCACGAACTTCGTCGGTGCCAAGCTTGTCGAGTGCGCCAGCGATTGCTTCGATCGAGCCCTGCACGTCGCCTTTGATGACCAGCGGGAATTCCTTCACGCCGACAGCCTGGAGCTGGGTCATCATCTGTTCGAGCGAGCCGCGCTGACCGGACTGGCGGGCAGCCGCCTTGTCGCGCGCCAGACGCTGGCGGTATTCGGAAATCTCGCGAGCGCGGCTTTCGCTTTCGACGACCGCGAACTTGTCGCCTGCCGCCGGTGTGCCCGACAGACCGAGAACCTCGACCGGGGTTGCCGGCGTTGCTTCCTTCACATGCTCGCCCTTGTCGTTGACCAGAGCGCGTACGCGGCCCCACTGATCGCCGGCAACGACGATCTGGCCCGGACGCAGCGTGCCCTTCTGCACGAGGACGGTGGCGACGGAGCCGCGGCCGCGATCGAGCTGGGCTTCGATGACGGTGCCTTCCGCCGTGCGGTTCGGATTGGCCTTGAGATCAAGGATTTCTGCCTGCAGCAGGATGGCTTCCAGCAGCTTGTCGAGGTTGGTGCGGTTCTTCGCGGAAACTTCCACGTCGAGCACTTCACCGCCCATGGATTCGACGAAGACTTCGTGCTGCAGCAGTTCCGTGCGGACCTTCTGCGGATTGGCTTCGTGCTTGTCGATCTTGTTGATCGCCACGATGATCGGAACACCCGCCGCCTTGGCGTGGTTGATCGATTCGATCGTCTGCGGCATCACGCTGTCGTCGGCTGCCACCACCAGGATGGCGATGTCGGTCGCCTGGGCACCACGGGCACGCATCGCCGTGAAGGCGGCGTGGCCGGGCGTGTCGATGAAGGTGATCTTCTGGCCGTTCTGCTCGACCTGATAGGCGCCGATATGCTGGGTGATGCCACCGGCTTCGCCGGCCACCACGTTGGCGTGGCGGATGGCGTCAAGCAGCGAGGTCTTGCCGTGGTCGACGTGGCCCATGATGGTGACGACGGGCGGGCGGGAAATCAGTTCGCCATCCTCGTCGGCAACATTGAAGATGCCCTGTTCGATATCGGATTCCGAGACGCGCTTGACCGTATGGCCGAATTCGCCGGCGATGAGCTCGGCCAGGTCGGCGTCGATAACGTCGCCCGGCTTCATCATCTGGCCTTCCTTCATCAGGAACTTGATGACGTCGACGGCGCGTTCGGACATGCGCTGCGACAGTTCCTGAATAGTGATGGTCTCCGGCAGCACGACTTCACGCGAGATCTTCTCGCGCGTTTCCTGCATCTGGCTGCGGCGGAACTTTTCCTGGCGGCGGCGCATGGCCGAAAGCGAGCGGCCACGGGCATTGCCGTCTTCGTCGACATCGGCCGTCGTCACCGTCAGCTTGCCGCGGCGGCGGTCATCGTCGGTCTTCGGACGCGTGGTGACAGGCTTTGCCGGTTCAGGGCGCACGAGCTTCCCGCGTACCGGGCCGCCACGCGACGGGCCGCGATCGTCTTCCTCTTCATTGACCCGGCGGCGGCTGACCGGTGTTTCCGTGGCAGCAGCGCCGGGGCGCGCAGCCTGGGGAGCCGCATCCGGGCGACGAGCAACGACAGGGGCTGCGGCCGGCTGAACCGCCGGCTTCGGTGCTTCCACCTTGGCTTCGACCGGTGCGGGCGCCTCAACCTTGGCTTCGGCGGCGCGGGCAGCCTCTTCGGCGGCGCGGCGGGCAGCTTCGGCCTGTTCGGCGATGCGGCGTGCTTCTTCTTCCTGCTGGCGGCGAGCCTCTTCCTCGGCGCGGCGGATCGCATCGGCGGCATCGCGAGCCTGGGCTTCGGCCAGTGCGCGGCGCCGCGCATCCATTTCGCCGGCCGATAGATGGTTGAGAACCACCGGACGCGACGAACGATCCTGCTGCGGGCGCTGCTGGTTGTTCTGGTTGGATTGCTGTGGCCGCTGCTGCTGGCTACCCGGCTGATGAATGCGCGGAGCCGGCTGCGGCGGGCGCGGCGGCTGCGGTGTCGGTTCCGCGACGCGCGTTACGGATGCCGTTGCGGCGGCCGTCGTTGTCGTCGGGGTGATCATCGGCTTTTCGTCTTCAGGGCGTAGCGGGCGGCGCTTACGAGTTTCGACCACGACCGCCTTGGTGCGACCGCGGCCCATGTCCTGGCGCACGGTCCCCTGGTTCACGCCTGAAGGCTTCAGGGTGAGGGTCTTCTTACCCGAAACACTCAGCGTCTTGTCGTCTTTACTATCGGTCATTCCGTTCCCGTTCCTTCGGACAGGGTACGGAATCGTCCGTCACACCCTGTCGTTCAATGCATGTACCTTAATGAGGCGTCCGGTATCGACCGGTGACCGCGTCATTGTTTTCGCCGGCCAGCGCCGCCCGTTGCCCGGGACTGACCGCCGTTGCGGTACCGTTCGAGCAGGTTTGCGCGCTTCACTACACCCTCTCCTGCCTGCCCTGCAAGCGCTGCGGCATGGATAAAAGCGTTCTGGCCCATCAGTTCTTCCATTTCCGCCTCCGTGAAGACACGGAATGACGGTATTTCCTCTTCAGTCTCCATGCCAAGATGCCAGGCCTTGCGTGCCTGGTCGATCTTGCGAACGCCGTCGGCGGCGGCATCCATCGCATGGAACACGGCACGTGCCGAGCCGTTGCGAACGGCGCCATCAACCTTCGACGAGCCGCTGACGAACTGGCCCGCCTTGCGCGCCATGTGCATCATCCCGGCAAGTTGCGCCGCAAGAAGGCGGTCGACGGTGGCGCCGAGATCGCTCGGTGCCGTCACCTCCGCCTTCAGGGCGCGGGAGAACATTTTCTTCGCCACTGCCTTGTCCACCAGCGCCCGGTCGAGTTTGACCCAGCATCCGCGTCCCGGCAGTTGCCGCTTCAGATCGGGAACCACGGTCCCATCCGGAGCGGCCACGAAGCGGATCAGCTCGTCCGGCGATCCGCTTTCGCGTGTTACGATGCACATACGGCCATTTGTGCCGTCGCCCGAGAGATCGTCGTCTTCGGGCGGAGCCTTCGGCCCATCTGCGTTTATCATGCTTCCTGCTCGGCCTCGTCCTCGTCCTCCGATGCCTCTTCGGCCTCGGCAGCGAGATCGGCTTCCGTGATCCAACCGGCCAGCAGACGGGCCTGCACGACCATCTGCTCGGCTTCGACGCGCGACACTTCGAGCTTGGAGAACAGGCCTTCGAACTTCTTCGTTTCGCCGTTCTTGCGCTCGGTCCAGCCGACGAGATCGTCAGCGGCGCAGCCGGCGAAGTCCTCGATCGTCTTGATGCCGTCCTCACCGAGGGCGACCATCATCTGTGCGGTCATGCCGTTGATCTGGCGCAGCTCGTCGGAAACGCCGAGCGCCTTGCGCTTCTCGTCCATTTCGGCTTCCAGGCGCTCCAGATATTCGCGGGCGCGGTCCTGGATTTCCTGAGCGGTTTCTTCGTCGAAACCGTCGATGGACGAAATTTCGTCGAGATCGACATAGGCCAGTTCCTCGACGGCGGCAAAGCCTTCCGAAGCCAGAACCTGGCCGACCATTTCGTCAACGTCGAGCGCATCCATGAACAGGTTGGTGCGCTCGTTGAATTCCTTCTGACGGCGCTCGGATTCTTCCGCTTCCGTCATGATGTCAATGTCCCAGCCGGTGAGCTGCGAAGCGAGGCGGACGTTCTGGCCGCGGCGGCCGATGGCGAGCGAAAGCTGCTCGTCCGGAACCACGACTTCGATGCGCTCGGCGTCCTCATCGAGAACGACCTTGGCGACTTCGGCCGGCTGCAGCGCGTTGACGACGAAGTTGGCCGGTTCGTTGGACCAGGGAATGATGTCGATCTTTTCGCCCTGCAGTTCGCCGACGACGGCCTGGACGCGCGAACCACGCATACCAACGCAGGCGCCGACCGGATCGATCGACGAGTCGTTCGAAATGACGGCGATCTTGGCGCGCGAGCCCGGATCGCGGGCAACCGACTTCACCTGGATGATGCCGTCGTAGATTTCCGGCACTTCCATGGTGAAGAGCTTGACCATGAACTGCGGATGCGTGCGCGACAGGAAGATCTGTGGGCCGCGCTGTTCGCGGCGGACGTCGTAGACATAGGCGCGAACGCGGTCGCCATAGCGGAAGTTTTCGCGCGGGATCATTTCGTCGCGGCGGATGATGCCTTCGCCGCGGCCGAGGTCGACGATGACGTTGCCGTATTCGACGCGCTTGACGGTGCCGTTGACGATTTCGCCGACGCGATCCTTGAATTCGTCGAACTGGCGGTCACGCTCGGCTTCGCGCACCTTCTGCACGATGACCTGCTTGGCCGACTGCGCGGCGATGCGGCCGAAATCCATCGGCGGCAGCGGATCGGCGATGAAGTCGCCGAGGGCGGCGTCGGGGTTGCGGTCGCGGGCGAGTTCCAGCGGGATCTGCGTGGAATAGTCCTCGGCCTTTTCGACGACTTCGAGCAGGCGCTGCAGGCGGATTTCGCCGGTCTTCGGGTTGATGTCGGCGCGGATGTTCGACTCCGTGCCATAACGCGAACGCGCGGCCTTCTGAATCGCGTCCGCCATTGCGGCAAGCACGATCTCGCGGTCGATGACCTTTTCGCGCGCCACTGCATCTGCGATCTGCAGAAGTTCTAGCCGGTTCGCACTGACTGCCATTGTCTTTAGTCTCCGTCTTCCTGCCCTGGGGTTCCCGTCCCGTGAGCGGTTCGTTGATCGGTTATTCTTCTTCGTCCGCTTCGTTCTGGTTCGCAGCCTCGGCTTTCGCCAGCTTGTCGGCGCGCAGCGCATCGCGGATGAGATCGTCCGTCAGGATCAGCTTGGCGTCGGCCAGCGTGCTGAACGGAATGGTCACCTTCGGCTCCTCGCCGTAAGCAACCTGGTCGCGCTCGATCGTAAAACCATCGGCGCTGACATCGGCGATCTTGCCGCGGAACCGCTTGCGGTTATCCACCAGGATCGAGGTCTCGCACTTGATGAGATGGCCGATCCAGCGGCTGAAATCCGACTTGCGCACCATCGGGCGGTCGATGCCGGGCGAAGACACTTCCAGATGATACGCTTTATCGATCGGATCTTCCACATCCAGCACCGGCGAAATCGCCGTCGAGACCTCTTCGCAATCCTCAACGGTCATGGTGCCATCGTTGCGCTCGGTCATGATCTGCAATGTCAGGCCGTTCTGATTGAGGAGGCGCGCGCGCACCAAGCGGAAGCCCATGCCGACGAGCACGGGCTCGATGATGGCGGCGATGCGCTGGTCGAGGCCAGTTTCGACGATCAGCCGCGGTTCATTGGCGTTGTCTGCGTTTGTCTCTTCCGACAAGCGTTCACTCCTGCATTGTCCATGCATTGGGAGATCGAGCTAATAAAAAAGAGCGGGTCCTTGCGGCCCACTCTTCATCACACGATCAAGAATTTGATGCCGATATAAGCCCGTTCCCGTCAAATTGCAAGGTCTTCGCGCCGAAACCCGGCTTTGGCGGTTATTTGCGGAATTCTGCGGTAAATACCGCGAAGCCTTCCGAACTCAGCGCATAACGCCATGGCTTGATTCTTTGGCGCAATGATCCGCAAGTGTGCACCATCAGTAGTAAGGCGAGATGCACAACCGTCGTGGACCGTAAGCGCGCATAGCACTAGCGCGCTGCGGAAAGGGCGGCAGCACTTGATTTCCAAGCTGGCGATCGCGCCGGTAAGGTTGACTTTGGTCGCCATTTCCCCCGCAACGGTGCAGTGCTGCACGGCCGACCGCATCGCTGGCGCCTCAAACGATCCGCAGCCAAGCCTCTCCATGCCCTGCGAAAGTCACCTCAACCGGTTTTCAGGCCTTGTTGGTGAACCAAACCGTCGGTGCGCCCAACACGCCTCCCCGGCGCATCGCGGCCCCTAGTTCTTCCAGCTTACCGAAGGCTTGAGCTGCTTCAATCGTGGCAAACTCATGGATGACGGTAACGTCGTTGGGATTGTCGGTGGCTTGAAAGACCGCCTCTGCTGTAACCCCGTTTGCCTTCTGTACGGGCCGAAATTCATCGTATACTTTACGCCAGGCCGCGTAGTCCGAAACGTCGTGCCTTACAAACAGCGTCGTCATCTCATCCTCCCGCTTTTGTATTTTCACGCTGGGACGTCTGGCGTGTCAGCATATCACCGAAGAGACTCTCGCGCTTGAGGAATATCTGGCCGCTCGCGCTTCTGGCGATTTCTTGAGAGCGCGGACAAAGCGGACCTTGCGTCTGGGTCAGGTAAGTTCTTACAATCCTGTCGGCGAGGGACGAGAGCGGAAAAGCCACACCACTTGCGGAAAGCACTCAAAAGCTGCCGCAGGTCGCACCTGCCGCCAAATTCCGCTTATTTCAGCACGCCGAGCATCGAGCTGTCGGGATAGCAGGTGGGCTTGCGGCCGCTTTTTTCCTGCCATTGGCCGATCGACCGCCGGGTCTTGTAGCCCGGCAGTCCGTCGGTGCCGCCGACGTCGTAACCCTTGTGCTCCAGGGTCATCTGCATGCCGGCGACGTCGGAGCGCAGCATCTTGCCGACATCACCCCATTGGCCCTGGAAAGCGCCGGAGCCATAGGCGATGCGGTCGGCGAGATTGCCGATATAGAGGCCGTAGAGGTCGGAATTATTGTATTCCTTGATGACGTAGAAATTCGGCGTGACGATGAATTCCGGTCCGTCGCGGCCGGCCGGCACCAGCATCATGCCGCTGGCGCGCAGCTCATCGGACGGAAAAGCCTTGCCGGCAATCCTGGTGATCCCGAGCGCGTTCCATTGTGAAATCGGCTTGGCAAGATCCGGCCCTTCCTGCGCGCAGGACACGTTTTCCGGGATCGTCACTTCATAGCCCCAGCCGCGGCCGCGCTGCCAGCCCTTCTGCACAAGATAGTTGGCTATGGATGCGAGCGTATCCGGCACGGACGTCCAGATGTTGCGATGGCCGTCGCCGTCGAAATCAACAGCGTATTTCAGGTAGCTGGTCGGCATGAACTGCGGCTGGCCGAGCGCGCCGGCCCAGGAACCCATGAACTGATCGGGCGTGACGTCGCCATGCTCGAGGATACCGAGCGCCGCGATAAGCTCGGTGCGGAACATCTCCTTGCGCGTCGACATGAAGGCCTTGGTCGCCAGCACCTGGATCGCCGAATTCGGCAGTTTCGCCGCTCCGAAGCCGGTCTCGCGGCCCCAGATCGCCAGCACGATCGAACCGGGCACGCCGTAGACTTTTTCGATCCTCTTCAGCGTCGGACCATATTGCGAAGCGAAGCTGCGTCCGGTCGCCGCCAGTTTCTGTAGCCGTGCCTCGTTGAAATAGGGAGCGGGCGAGGAGAATTCCGCCTGCGTCTGCGGCTGTTCCTTGGGCTTTGGAAAGCCTGGTGGGGCAAGATCCGGCAGATTCCAATTCAGTGTCACGCCGGAAAAAGCCGCCATGAAGGTTTTTTCGGAAACGCCGTCCTTCTTCGCTTCCGGCCAGAGGTCCTTTTGCACCCAGCTCTCGAATTGGGCTTCAACATCGGCCTTAGAAGCGGCAAGGGCGGGGAGGGGGAGAAGAGCAAAAAGGACGATAAGCGTGCGCAGAATATATCGCGCCGGGTGCACTCTCCTCATGCTCTGTCTCTCCTTCAAATCGTCGTCCGTGCCCGCAGCGCCGCAGTCAGCGTGCCTTCGTCCAGATAATCGAGCTCGCCGCCAACCGGTACGCCATGGGCGAGGCGGGTGATTTTCACCTCCAGGCCGGCGAGCTGGTCAGTTATATAGTGTGCTGTGGTTTGCCCCTCGACAGTGGCGTTGACGGCGATGATGATCTCCCGGACACCGCCCTCGTTGACACGCTCTATCAGCCCGCGAATGTTGAGATCGTCGGGTCCGACGCCATCCAGTGGCGACAGTACGCCGCCAAGAACGTGATAGGCGGCATTCATCGCGCCGGCGCGCTCCAGTGCCCAGAGGTCGGCGACATCTTCGACGACGATGATGACGGACTGATCGCGCCGGTCGTCGGTGCAGACGGTGCAGGGGTCGACAGTATCGACGTTGCCGCAGCGCGAGCAAATCTTCACCTTGTCATAGGCATCGCCCATGGCATGGGAGAGAGGGCCGAGCAACTGGTCCTTCTTCTTGATCAGGTGCAATGCGGCGCGCCGTGCCGAGCGTGGGCCGAGGCCCGGCACTTTTGCCAGAAGCTGGATGAGTTTTTCAATTTCGGGGCCGGTGACTCGCTTTGCCATGGGAGGCTTTTAGCTCATATGCTGAAGGAACGGAATCGCGGAAGGGATGAACGCCCTATGAAAATTCTGGCCGTCTGCATCGGCGCCGCCGAAACATTGCCCGGCAAGAGCTACAAGACCGGAATCAACAAGCATGCGGTCGGCGGCACGGTCATGGTCGACGCCGAGGGTATCATCGGTGATGCCGTCTGCAATGGCGAACATCACGGCGGACGAGATCAGGCCGTGTATGTCGAAGGTTCGCTGACGCTGGATTGGTGGTCGAGCGAGTTGGGTCGCAGGCTGGAACCCGGTGCGTTCGGCGAAAATATCGTCATCGAAGGGCTCGATAACCGCGAGGTCGCGGTCGGTGATAGATTCATAGCCGCCGATCTAGTTCTGGAGGTTACCTCGGCCCGCATTCCCTGTGCGACGTTCGCGGCAAAGATGGGTGATCCGAAATTTGTCAAGCGCTATATGCAAGCGGGCCGTCCCGGCATCTATTGCCGCGTCATCAAAAACGGCACGGCTACCGCCGGGACGCCGGTGACCTATGTCCCCTATGCCGGCGCCAAGGTCACCATGCCGGAAATGATGGTGACCTTTGGTAGACGATTGTCCCCGGAGGATCGGACGCGTTATCTCTCCGCGCCCATCCACTACAAGCTCAGAGCGCTTCTCGACGACAATTCCTAAAGCATGCCGCGCAAAAGTGCGCGGCGGTTTTGCGATAACGACATGTGCAAAATCAAAGACCTAAAGCGCGAGGAGCGAACCCTAGAGATCGCGATGCGCTTTAGACGAGCCCGGTGCGAAAACGCTCGAACAGCGTCCGTCCTTCCGGCCAATCGCCAATTCCTGAATTTGCATTGATATGGCCGAGCGCGCCGGCATCGATCAAATCGCTGCCCCAGGCGGCGGCGATTTCTCTCGCATAGTCGAACGAAGCGAAGGGATCGTCGGTGCTTGCGACGAGGAGCGACGGAAACGGCAGTCGCTGGCGCGGCGGATTGGCGAAGCTCGGGGCCTCGGTCAGATAGACGTCGCCCGTGGGATCTGGCGCGGAGACAAGGAAAGTGCCGCGGATTTTTGCCGGCGCGGACGCCGCCCAGTGCGCGACCAACTGGCAGGCGAGGCTATGGGCGATGAGGATCGGCAGCGTCTTGGAGCGGCGGATCTCCCAGTCGAGTGCGGCGAGCCAATCGGCCAATTCCGGCCTGTCCCAGCTCGTCGGCTGAAAGCGGCGCATCTCGGGGGCCTGCCGTTCCCACAGGGTCTGCCAGTGGCCTTCCCCCGAGCCGCCAAGGCCGGGCAGGATGATGATCTCACTCATGTCTTCCTCTCGTACTGTGTTGACGGAGGGAGGGTGGCACGCGCCATCGGCAATTGACATTAGAGTCTATCGGGCAAATCCTGCTCTGGCCGATGAATTCAAGGTGCGAGAATGGAAAGTTTCGAGAAAGACCTGGATCCGACCGATCTGTCGATGATCGAGATCCTGCAGGAGGATGGGCGAATTTCCGTATCGGAACTTGGCCGCCGGGTAGGGCTTTCACAGCCCGCCGCGTCGGAACGCCTGAAAAGGCTTGAGGAACGCGGCATCATTGCCGGCTATCGTGCCGTCATTGATCCCGCTGCCGTCGGCCTCGGCATGATGGCAGTCGTCCGGCTGCGCACGACCCATGAGCACATACGCCCCTGCTTGAAACAGTTTTCGGAGATGCCGCAGATCATCGAGGTCCTGCGGCTGACCGGCGAGGATTGTTTCCTGCTCAAGGTCCTGGTGCCGACACCCTCAGACCTTGAAACCATCGTCGATTCCATTGCTCGCCACGGCGCGGTGACCACGTCGCTGGTATTGCGGAACGAGCCGGCGAAACCGATCGGTCGCGAGCTCATCCGCAAGACGATTGCGCGTTGACCGCGCGTTGAAGCGAACGCTTCTCAGAAAGGCAGCTTGAACCCGGGCGGGATCGGCAGACCGGCGGTCAGTTCGCGGGTCTTTTCGGCGGCCAGCGCCTCGGCCTTTTCCTGGGCGTCCTTGTTTGCAGCGACGATCAGGTCCTCGAGGATTTCAACGTCTTCTTCCTTGAAGAGCGACGGATCGATCTTGATGCCCAGCATCTGGCTCTTGCCATTCACAGTGACGGTGATGAGGCCGCCGCCGGCTTTGCCTTCGGCCCGGATGTCGGCGATTTCTGCCTGCATCTTCTCCATCTTGGCCTGCATTTCCTTCACTTTGCCCATCATGCCCATGATGTCGCGCATCGTTGCTGGTCCTTCTCTTCCGTCTCTTTGTCTTGTTATTTTTGGTTACAATCTACGTCGAAAACCGCTTTACGCTTTTATCCTACGGCTCTTCGATTTGGTATCATACCCTTAGAATTCGATATCATCGCCCGGCAGAATATCGCCGTCATCGGATTCGGCAGTCGCCGGGGCGGCAGTTTGTTCTTCTTCCTCAGGGTCGGGCGCGCGGACGCGAACGTCGATGATCTTGGCGCCCGGAAATTGCGATAGGATCGCCGCAACATCGGGGTCCTGGCGGGCATCGGCGACCCGTTGCCGCTGCTCGTTCGCCTCGGCCTCCACCAGGGTCGGTTCGCCTTCGTCGCGGCTGAGGCTGACGATCCAATGGATGCCGGTCCATTCCTTCAGCTTGACGGCAAGCTCGTTCAGCAGCGTCCCCGGCGCACCCGGCGCCAGGCTGACATCGAGCCGGCCGGGCTCCAGCCGCACCGGGCGAACGAAGCTGCGCACCAGCGCCTTTACTTTCGGATCACGCTTCTGGCCGGCGAGCTCGGCGATATCGGCCATCGAATTGACGGGAACCAAAGGCTTCGGCGCTTCGGCGGGTTTTGGCTCGATACGGCCGATCACGGGACTTGCCTGTGGCTGCGTATTCGGAACCGAGCGCAGCATGGCGACCGGTGCAGCCGGCGACGGGGCGGGCCGTGATGGTGCGGTTTCCACCGCGCGCGCCATGACATTGCCCTGATAGGAGACAGGCGTTCCCATGCCGTTGCCGGCAGATGGCACGGGCGATGGACGCGTTCCACCGCCATTGCCATCCGAAAATTCGGCAAGCCGCCGCGCTGCGTCTTCCGGCGCCGGCAGATGGGCGGCATGCGCCAGGCGGATCAGCACCATTTCGGCGGCACCGGCCGTGCGGGCTGCGCTTTCGGTCTCCGGTATGCCCTTCAGCAGCATCTGCCAGAAGCGAGAGAGCGTGGTAACCGCCACGCCCTGGGCGAAATCAGCCGCCTTGGTGCGCTCGACCTCGCTCAGCGACGGATCGTCGGCGGCATCGGGCACATATTTCAGGCGGGTGACGAGATGGGTGAAATCGGCAAGATCGGTCAGCACGACGACAGGATTGGCGCCGGCTTCGTACTGGCTGTTGAATTCCGCCAATGCGGCGGCGACATCGCCCCTGATGATGTGGTGGAAGAGATCGACGATGCGGGCGCGGTCGGCGAGCCCCAGCATCGAACGAACGGCATCCGCCGCAACCACACCGCTGCCATGGGCGATCGCCTGATCGAGCAGCGACAGCCCATCGCGGGCCGAGCCTTCGGCGGCACGGGCGATCATGGCGAGCGCTTCCGGCTCCGCCTCGATGCCTTCTTTCGCGGCGATGGTGGTGAACAGGCCGACGAGGTCGGAAGCGCTGATGCGGCGCAGATCGAAGCGCTGGCAGCGCGACAGCACCGTGATCGGCACCTTGCGGATTTCGGTGGTGGCGAAGATGAACTTCACATGCTCCGGCGGCTCTTCCAGCGTTTTCAGCAACCCGTTGAAGGCGGCCGTCGACAGCATATGCACTTCGTCGATGATATAGACCTTGTAGCGCGCCGAAACCGGACGGTAGCGCACCTGCTCGATGATCTCGCGGATATCGTCGATACCGGTATGTGAGGCGGCGTCCATCTCGATGACGTCGACATGCCGGCCTTCCATGATCGCTTGGCAATGTTCGCCCGGCTCGCGCAGGTCGATGGTCGGGCGGTCGATCTCGGCGGTCTTGTAGTTGAGGGCGCGTGCCAGGATGCGGGCCGTCGTCGTCTTGCCGACGCCGCGTACGCCGGTCAGCATATAGGCCTGGGCAATGCGGCCGGTCTCGAACGCATTGGTCAGCGTGCGAACCATCGGCTCCTGGCCGACCATCAGGTCCGTAAAATCCTTGGGCCGGTATTTGCGAGCCAGAACCCGGTAACCGGTGCCGGTCGAAGCGGCATCTTTTGCTTGTCGCTCGGTGTCGCTCATCGCCCTGCTTGTCGCCCGCAGAAAGCCGGGCCTTGCTTTCGGAAAGGGTGGGAGGCTGGCACGATGACCCGTGCCGGGCTCGTTAGGGCTGCTTCCTTCCGGACCTGACCCGGTTGGCGAGTGGCTCGTCCACCACCAACCTCCCGGATGCACATATCGGCAATATCGGCATCAAAAGCAAGCCAAGGTCAAAAAAAACTGCTAAACATTTGATAAAACACTGGAGGACAACCCATTGCAGGATTTTGCGCTCGACGATCGTCTGGCGAATGACAGCGTTTCCGTCGCCATTACCGGCCTTTGCGACGTGCGGCTGATGAAGGATCGCCGCTGGCCATGGCTGTTGCTGGTGCCCCGTCGGCCCGGCATGTCGGAAATATTCGAGCTGACACCGCTCGACCAGGTGCTGTTGACCTTCGAGACGAATAAGGTCGCAGCCGCCTTGAAGGCGGTGACCGGAGCGACAAAAATCAACATCGGGGCCCTTGGAAATATCGTCCGTCAGCTTCATGTTCATGTCATTGCGCGGTTCGAAGGGGACACGAACTGGCCCGGCCCGATCTGGGGCTACGGCAAAGCGGAACCCTATGCGGACGAAGATATGAACAGCTTCATAGCCAAGTTGCGGGAAACGCTTTCACAATGAACCATTCCATCTTCTCTACGGATGCCCCCCACCCGGAAGCCAGCAGCCTCACCGCCTTTGCGGAAAACCAGCTTAACCGGGACGCCGAGCACCGCGACGAGGAATCGGTCGAGCGAGCTCTTTCCAAGGACGGCACGCATATCCTTGCTTTCGCCAGGGACAGGCTGGTCCTGAAACATGACGGCCTGGTGCTCGATCCGCTGTTTGCGCGCTACGAACTGCAGGAACTCGATCCCGACTGGGAGGCGGCGGTGCTGCTCGGTTACCGCAAGACCGGCGAACCGCGACTGGCCGTGCCGGTGCGCATCAATGCCGACGATCTCGCCAGCCACTACAAGCCCGCCGACATGCGCTCGCTTTGGCGCGATCTCCTGCTCGAAGGTGAAATTCTCGGCGAAGCGGCGCAGGGCATGAGCCTTATCCGCTGGAACCACGACAATCGGTTCTGCGGCCGATGCGGCTCGGTCATGGAAAGCCGAATCGGCGGCTACAAGCGCGTCTGCACGGCCTGCGAACACATGATCTTTCCGCGCACCGATCCGGTCGTCATCATGCTGACGATCGACGAGGAGAAAAATCTCTGCCTGCTCGGCCGCAGCCATCATTTCGCACCCGGCATGTATTCCTGTCTCGCCGGTTTTGTCGAACCGGGCGAAACCATCGAAAATGCCGTGCGTCGCGAGACGCATGAGGAGTCTGGCATCCGCATTGGCCGTGTGCGCTACCATGCCTCGCAACCCTGGCCGATGCCGCACTCCCTGATGATCGGCTGCTATGCCGAGGCGAAGTCGAGGGAGATCCATATGGACACCGCCGAGCTCGATGACTGCCGCTGGTTCACACCGGAAGAGACGCTTGCCATGCTCGATCGCGTCTCGGCCTCCGGTAACACCTCGCCACCCAAGGGCGCCATCGCCCATCGCCTGATGCGCGACTGGGTGGAATGGAAGCGATAGGCGCTCGTCATGGCGCGCTCGGAACGGCTGCTGACCCTATTGCAGACGCTCAGGCGCTACCGACGTCCGGTCAGCGGCGCGACCCTTGCCGACGAGACTGGCGTCAGCCTGCGCACGCTCTATCGCGATATCGCCAGCCTGCAGACGCAGGGTGCCATGATCGAAGGCGAGCCTGGCATCGGCTATGTTCTGAAGCCCGGCTTCATGCTGCCGCCGATGATGTTTTCGCAGGATGAGATCGAGGCGCTGGTGCTGGGATCGAGATGGGTCGCACGCGCAACCGATTCGCGATTGGCCGCCGCCGGCGCCGATGCTCTTGCCAAGATCGCTGCGGTGCTGCCCGCCGAAATGCGCGAGGCGGTCGATCAGGCGGCGGTGGTCGTCGCAACGCGCCGCATAACGGAGGATAAGGCTGATCTTTCCCTGATGCGCAAGGCGATCCGCGGCGAACGCATGGTGCAATTGACCTATGGCGACGTCAACGGCGCTATCTCGACCCGGCGCATCTGGCCCTTCGCGCTCGGCTATTTCGATAATGCGCGCATCATCATGGCCTGGTGCGAGCTGCGCCAGGATTTTCGTCATTTCCGCGCCGACCGCATCGTCGATTTTGCGGTGCTGGACGCACGCTACCCGCGACGCCGTGTTACGCTGGCGAGGGAATGGAATGCCCGGGAGGGCATGCTCCACGATTGATCCTCAAGAGCAACGCTACTGCCAGAAACTGTCAGTAGGTACGACTATGATGGGCACCATCCCAAGCAGGAAGGAGGACCGATCATGGCAAGCCACGCTTTCATCGTCACGAAACAAACGCATCGCGGCGTCATCGAGGCGCGCAAAGGCAAAGATCTCTCTGTGCCGACATGGCCCGCCCGCTTCTTGCGGGTTGCACTGGGCTATTTTGTCGGCAGCCGAAATCACCTCGATCTCGAGGGAGCGTCTGATTTGGTCAAGCGCGATCTGGGCTTTCTGGACGGCCACGCGCCATACCGTGAGGAAGAACGGATGCACTAAGGCCGAAGCGATTTCGGCGATAAAGACATTCGTAAAATCAAGAGTTTAAGGCCAGAGAAGGCTATTCTGACAGATCGCGATGCGCTTTAGAAACGCATCTCCATAAACATCCAAATCTTCTGACACCGGCAGGCCTCGCCTGCCGGACCGCATCTTCATGCCCTTATATCCCCCTAAATTGAGAGGAATATCCAAATGACAAGCCCGAATCTCATCATCTTCTACGTTAAGGACCCGGCCGAAAGCGTGCCTTTCTATCGCGACCTGCTCGGCCGCGAGCCCGCCGTTGCCGCGCCGAATTTCGCTGCCTTCCCGCTCGACAATGGTTTCACCCTCGGCCTCTGGCGCCGCAGCAACGTCGAGCCGCAGCCCTCGGCCATCGGCAATCGCGGTGAACTCGCCTTCATGGTCGAAGGCGAAGGCGCGGTCGCGGAACATTACCAAGACTGGAAAGCCCGCGGCCTGCCGATTGCGCAGGAACTGACGACCATGGATTTCGGCCCGACCTTCGTCGTGCTGGATCCCGACGGTCATCGTCTCAGGGTTTGTGAGCCGGATAAGTGAATTGTGACCTAGTCACCCGCCCTCGTGGTTCGAGGCTGCAGCCTTTTGGGCTTTTGCACCTCACCATGAGGGCTGATCTTGTATGCTCCGCCACGGAACATGGTCCACCTCATGGTGAGGTGCATTCGCAGAAGAGACTGATCGATAAATTCAGAGCAATGCGAGGAACACTTGCTGCATCATATTTCATTCGGCGTCTCAGATATCGAGAGAGCCGCCACCTTTTACGACGCCGCCTTCGCACCGCTCGGCTATGTCAGGGTTTGGGAAGACTTGAACCCCGGCGATCCCAACCAGGCGATCGGATACGGCCCGCCGGGTGGGGGCGATAAGTTCGCCATCAAACTGCGCGGCGCGGCGGCTCATGCGCCAGGCCCAGGCTTCCATCTTGCCTTTGCCGCACCGGGCCGCGAGGCTGTCGTCCTCTTCCATAAGGCCGCATTGGCTCATGGCGGCACGGACAATGGCGCGCCTGGTCTTCGACCTCATTACGGGCCGAATTATTTCGCCGCCTTTGTCGTCGATCCGGACGGGCATCGCATTGAGGTCGTTACCAAGGCTGCGGAGTAGCTAGCGGTTGGAAGTTATACGATACCATCACCCGCCCTCGCGGTTCGAGGCTGCAGCCCGGCGGCCTTCGCACCTCACCATGAGGGCTAACCCTTTGGGTCAATAGCGAAATTCTCCCCCGCCTCATCCTGAGGTGCGGAGCTCGAAGAGCGAAGCCTCGAAGGACGAGGCGGCCTCCGACGCCATTAAACTTAAAGGATCAGACTTAGAGATCGCCCCGCATCGGATGCCCCTTGTAAACGCCCAGAATACGGACCTTCTCGGAGAAGAACCGCAATTCCTCCAGCGCGCGGCGCACATGGGCATCGGACGGATGGCCCTCGATATCGGCATAGAACTGCGTCGCTACAAAACGGCCGCCGAGCTGATAGCTTTCGAGCTTGGTCATGTTGATGCCGTTGGTGGCAAAGCCGCCCAGGGCCTTGTAGAGCGCGGCCGGAATGTTGCGCACATTGAAGACGAAGGTGGTGACGATCTTTTCCTCGGTCGAGCTGCGCTGCGCCCAGTTTTCGTCACGCGACAGGATGACGAAGCGCGTGACGTTGCTCTCGGTATCCTCGACATTTTCCGCAACGATTTCCAGCCCATAGAGGTCGGCCGCCAGTCGCGGTGCAAGGGCGGCCATGGTGCGGTCGCCGGTTTCCTGCACGAGCTTGGCCGCCCCCGCCGTATCGCCGGCGATGATCGGCTTCCAGCCATTGGCGCGCACGATCTTGCGGCACTGGCCAAGCGCATGGATGTGGCTGTGCACCGTCCGGATTTCTTCCTTCTTCACACCCGGTAGCACCATGAGCTGGAAGTGGATCGGCATGAAATATTCGCCGACGATATGCAGCCGCGATTCCGGCAGCAGATGATGGATATCGGCGACCCGGCCGGCGATCGTGTTTTCGATCGGGATCATGCCGAGATCGGCTTCGCCATTGTCGACGGCGGTGAAGGCGTCCTCGAAGGTCTGGCAAGGCAGCGGCTCCATCGTCGGGAACATGTCACGGGAGGCCATGTCGGAATTGGCGCCGTAGTCGCCCTGGAAAGAGATCTTGTTGGTCTTGGTGATCATTGGACTGCCTTTGGGGAAATTCCGTCAGAGAGAGGCGCCGGAAAGGATGCGGCGGGCCTTTTCGAGGTCGGCGGGAGTATCGACACCGAGCGGTATCGTGTCAACGATCTCGACATCGATGCGCATGCCGGCTTCCAGCGCCCGCAATTGCTCCAGTGATTCGCGCTTTTCCAGCGTCGAAGGGCCGAGGCTGACGAATTTCTCCAGCGCGCCGCGGCGATAGGTATAGAGGCCGATGTGATGATAAAGCGGCCCGTTGCCGTAGGGAGCGGTGGCGCGAGTGAAGTAAAGTGCGCGCAGACGGCTGTCCGAAACGGGCGAGCCGACAACCTTGACGACACTCGGCAGCTTCTTTTCTTCCTCGTCTTTGATCTCGACGGTCAGCGTGGCGATATCGACGGCCGGGTCTTCCAGCGGGCGCAGCGACGCGCGGATGGTTTCGGGATCGATGGTCGGCAGATCGCCCTGGACGTTGACGATGATCTCGGCATGACCCTCGGGATCCACGGCCTGCAGGGCCTCATAGATCCGGTCCGAGCCGGATTGATGATCCCTGCGCGTCATGACGACTTCGAAGCCGGCATTCGCAACGGCGGCAAAGGTGTCCTCGTGGTCGACGGCGACGACGATGCGACCGATCGCCGCCTCGCGCGCCCGTTTGGCAACCTGTACGATCATGGGCAGGCCGCAAATATCGGCGAGCGGCTTGCCCGGCAGGCGGGTGGAGGCCATCCGGGCCGGAATGAGCACCAGCGTCTTGTCTAAGTTGGGATCTGTCATTGTTGGGCCTTCTATTCCTGCCGGAAAAGTGTCAAAAAGTCTCACGGTGGAGACCGTTTAGAGAGTTGCAAGAAACTGCCAAAAGACATAGGTTTCGCGCGAATTCAAGATGGGCCGGCAGCCGCTGCCGGAGGCGAGGGGAGCATAGCAGATGAATTCATCCTACGTGAACATGGGTGTCGGGGCACTTCTGGCCACACTTTTTGTGCTGAAGTCCGTGTCGCTCGCGTCGGGATTTATTTTCCATTCAGAAACGCCGGAAAAGCCGGGCTTCGCAATTATCGCCGCTGAAGAAACGTCTGCCGGCGCCGGCGGCAAGGGAGCCGCCGCCAAGCAGGAAACGCCGATCGCGCAATTGCTGCAAAAGGCCGACGCGAAGGCCGGCGAATCGATCTTCAAGAAGTGTCAGGCCTGTCATGACGGCACCAAGGGCGGGCCGAACAAGGTCGGTCCGGATCTCTGGGGTGTGGTCGATCGTCCGATCGCCTCGCACGAAGGTTTTGCCTATTCCTCCGCCATGAAGGATTTTTCCAAGGGCAGCAGCGAAAAGTGGACCTACGATCATCTCTACCACTTCCTCGAAGCGCCGAAGAAATTCATCGCCGGGACGGCGATGGGCTTTGCCGGCCTGCCGAAGGAAGAAGATCGTGCCAATGTCATCGCCTATCTGCGCACGCTGGCCGACACGCCTCAGCCGCTGCCTGACGCGAACGCTCCCGCGGCGACGAACTAAGCTGCCTCAAGCGAACGATTGCCAAAAGCCCGGTCGTCTCGGCCGGGCTTTTGCATGCCGGTCAGTCGCTCAGACGGCGTGCTTGCGCGTCCGCATCTTTTGATCCAGGTCGTAGACCTTGAGCCCGTCCTCGGCGCCGGGCGGCACGCGCCAATCTTCCGAGATCAGGGCCTTGCGGGCGTCGTGCAGGCCGGCTTGCCAATGCTCGTGCATCGACAGCGCCGAAAATTCGTAGTCCTTCGAATGGGCGCGGAACTGCTTGTTGCGGTAGATCAGGTGGATGATCGTGACGCTGTGATCGCAGCAATGTTGCTTCAGCTTCTGGATCTCCGGATCAGCCTTGGCCTCTTCCGGCAGGCGCGCATAAAGCTCCGATATGGTACGGCGCAGACGGTGGCGCTCGAGAAAGAGGTCGGTGTTGAGCCGGGTGCGGCTGGAATAGCTGATATCCTTGCGCCGCTCCTCCACTTCTTCGAGGTCCTGCGGCAACAGGCCGGTAGCACTGAAGAGATCGACCTGGAAGACGACCGTGTCGACTTCGGCGGCGTTCCTCAGCACGTAACTCAGCGGCGTGTTCGAGACCAGGCCGCCGTCCCAGTAATATTCATTGCCGATCTTGATCGCCGGAAAGCCGGGTGGCAGTGCGCCGCTCGCCATGACGTGCTCGGGTTTGATTTTGATGTCCTTATTGTCGAAAAAGGCGAAATTGCCGGTTCTGACATTGACGGCGCCGAGGCTCAGTCGCACCGGGCCATGATTGATGCGGTCGAAATCGACATGGTCGAGCAGGGTCTGACGCAATTGCGCGGTGTCGTAGATACTGGTCGCACCCGCTGAGCCCCGCGGCTGGAACCAGGATGGGATCTGCCAGGGCGAAAAGAAACCGGGCACGCCGAAGGTCGATACCCACCAACTGCTGACCGTGCGGTAGAACCGACTGGTCTCGCGTTGGCGCTCCATCAGCACGTCGACCGGCAATTGCACGCTGACCTTGTTCCAAAAGGAGCGCAGTTTTTCCAGCCGCTGGCCCGGCACGTTGCCCGCCATGATCGAGGCGTTGATGGCACCGATCGAGATCCCGGCGATCCAGTCCGGCTCGATATTGGCTTCCCTCAATGCTTCGAAGGCGCCCGCCTGATAGGAGCCGAGCGCACCGCCGCCCTGCAGGACGAAGACCTTCTGCGCATAGGCCGAAGCGGGATTGGTGGTGGTGAGTGGAGCTGCAATATTCATGGTTCCATCCTTTGCTGCGCTCCACCCTTAGTTAAAGGCGGCGGTGCGCGAATATATGACCATTTTCCTGCCTGCTTCTCCGAAGGCGGAGATATATTGTCGCAGTGTTCAACCGGCGGTGAGCTCACGCAAAGCCGCCTGCACCTTTCTGAGATCACCTTGGAACGCCGTGCGATGACAGGAATCCACACAGGCCGCTCGCGTCGCTAGCCGAGCATATAGGCCCAAAGTGACACTGAAAGTACGCCGAGCGCCGTTGTCAGCGTAATCGTCGAGGCCGCGAGACTGTGACCGACGCCAAAGCGATTGGCAATCAGCCAGGCGTTCACACCTGTGGGAACTGCGGCGGTGAGGACGATCGCCTCACGCCATTGCGAGCTGAGGCCAAGAAGATAGCCGGCCGAAAGCACGCAGGCCGGCAGCAACAGAAGCTTGAACGCCGAGGTAACGCTGGCGATTCCGAGATTGCCGGAAAGACCATATTGCCGCAGCGCCATGCCAAGCGAAATCAGCGCCGCCGGGCCTGCCGTGTTGGCGATGCTATCGACGACGCTGCCGAGCGTCGCCGGCAGGGGAATGCCGATGAGGTGCACGACGAGGCCGGCGACAAGTCCGATGACCAGCGGATTGCGGACAAGGTTTCTGCCTACCTGATGCAGCAGCTCGCCTGTGCTGCGCCCGCTGCCGCCATTCGCCTTGCGCTCAGCCTGCTCCATCAGCATCGTACCGGCGATCATCATGACAGGCAAATGCACGGCGATCAGGATCGATAGCGCCACGATGCCATCGGGACCGACCACACGGCTCACCAGCGGCAGGCCGATGAAGGTATTGTTGGCGAAAGCCGACGACACACCGGCGAGCACCCCGATCCGCGCATCCCGCCCGAATAGGCGCGTCGCCGCCAGATGGCCGGCTGTCCAGGCGACCGCGACGCCGGCAAAATAGGCGATCCACAATCGGAATGGCGAAGCCCCGTGGAAATGCGCGCCAGCAATGGTCTGGAAAAGCAGCAGCGGCACGGCAAGCTTGAAGACGAACTCGCTCATCGCTTCGCCGACGCTGGCCGTCAATATTCCGGCACGCACGATCAACCAGCCGACGAGGATCAGCAGGAAAATCGGCAGAACATCGGAAAAGATTTCGGACATGCCGGCGAGCGAGCTGTGGCGGGATCTTCGGACTTGATCCCAGAGTTGTAGCAGCTTGCCGCAACGTGAGAAGCCGAAAAGCGGTCGGAAACAAAAAAAGCGGGCCACGCCCGCTTTCCCGCATCCGGCCCCGCCGGAGTCCTCCCGGTGCACAGGCCGCCAGTTCATCCGTGGTCGGCGCGCGTACCGGTGAGGCGGAAGGTATCATACCTTCCCAGAACTGGCCCGAATGCCTTGTCCGCATCCCATGCCCGTTCACTTGATAAGTGTTTACAGATAGAAAGTGACAGGCAAATGACTGGTTGAGATTTAGTTACCTCATCGGACACCGATTTTCCTTCCAAACTTCGGAAAAACCGCTAATACCGGATACCGGCTATCACCAATACCGGGACCCCCTTTTTGATGACTCGTTTCGATGTACTGACCGTTGGCAATGCTATCGTCGACATTATCTCCCGCTGCAACGATCAGTTCCTGATCGACAACAAGATCACCAAGGCCGCGATGAATCTCATCGATGCCGACCGTGCCGAGCTATTGTATTCGCGCATGGGTCCGGCGCTCGAAGCCTCCGGCGGCAGCGCCGGCAATACGGCGGCGGGCGTTGCGAATTTCGGCGGCAGGGCAGCCTATTTCGGCAAGGTCGCGGAAGATCAGTTGGGAGAAATCTTCGCGCACGACATCCGCGCCCAGGGCGTGCATTACGAGACCAAGCCGAAGGGCACGTTCCCGCCGACTGCCCGCTCCATGATCTTCGTCACCGAGGATGGCGAGCGTTCGATGAACACCTATCTCGGCGCCTGCGTCGAGCTTGGCCCGGAGGATGTCGAGGAAGATGTCGTCGCCAACGCCAAGGTCACCTATTTCGAAGGCTATCTCTGGGACCCGCCGCGCGCTAAGGAGGCGATTCGCGAATGCGCCCGCATCGCCCATGTCCATGGCCGCGAAATGTCGATGACTTTGTCCGACAGCTTCTGCGTCGGCCGTTATCGCCACGAATTCCTCGATCTCATGCGCTCGGGCACCGTCGATATCGTCTTTGCCAACCGCGACGAGGCATTGTCGCTCTACGAGACCGATGATTTCGAGAAGGCGTTGAAGCTGATTGCGGCCGACTGCAAGATCGCAGCCGTCACCACCGGCAAGGACGGTGCCGTCATCGTGCGCGGCAACGAGCGCTATGTCGTCGACGCCCATCCGATCGAGGAGCGCGTCGATACGACCGGCGCCGGCGATCTCTTCGCAGCCGGCTTCCTCTTCGGCTACACGCAGGGTCGCAGCCTCGAAGACTGCGGCAAGCTCGGCAACCTCGCCGCAGCTATCGTCATCGAGCAGATCGGCCCTCGGCCGATGCGGTCGCTCTCGGAAGCCGGCAAGGAATTCGGGCTTCTTTAAGCTCGCCCACTGGCTCATGCTGAAATTGAAAGCCGCTCGCAGCAGACCGCTGCAGCGGCTTTTGCTTGAGGTGTCACGGCCAGCAAACGAAATCTATCACCATAGCAACCGAAAGGTTCCGGCCTCGTGGAGAATGAGAATTCCAAGCGCCACGAGAACGAAGGGCACCACCCGATACCCATAGCGACGGATCGGCGCACCGATCGTCGGGTGATTGACCAGGAAGTGCGCGGCGCCGAGCCACAAAGCCGTCATGACGACAAACACAATGGCGATGATGGTGATCTCATCGCTCGTGCGCGTGGCAAATAGCGGCGTGTAGATGCCGATATTGTCGCCACCATTCGCGATGGTGACCGCCGCGACGGCTATGATATTGCCATGCCCGATCGACGCCTTTTCGTGATCTTCCGGATCACTCTCTGCCTCAAAGCCCTGCCACAACGTCCATAGCTTCTTCAGGCCAAGAATGATCGGCACCAAGCCGAGGAGGCCGATATAGGCGGCGGGAATAACGAGAGAGATCAGGGAGGCGAGCACGCTTACGCCGCAAAGAACGCTAATGCCCAGATATTGGCCGATGACGATTTGGCGCGGGTGGAATTTGCGGTCCGCAAAAAATCCGAGCAGGACAAAAATATCGTCCACGTTCGTCGATGCAAACAGGACGATCGCTATGCCGAGATTCCCGAGCAAATATTCCATGATCACCGTTCCCGCTCTTGATGCCAGATGCATCGCCGCGTCGAAGAATCACGCGGTCGCGGCTACCATGGAGCTTTGAGGGGCTTTCTTTTACTTGAAGGCTTCGCCGGGGTAGGCGCCCCAGATTTCGGATTGCGCCACCCAGCCTTCGGTGCCGTCGGCGGTCGCCAGGCACCAGTCGCCGGTGCATTCGCGGATGTTCATCATCACGCCCGGCTGGAGCTTGGCGATGACGGTGCTCGACGGCTGCGCGTCGCGGCGCATATTGACGAAGACCGCCTTGCCCTTGCCCTTCATCCACGGCGCGGCGATGGCCGAGCGCTGGCCGGACAGCAGCGACTGGTTGACCCAGCCCTCGGTGCCGTCGGCATCACGCACGCGGCGCCAATTGTCGTATTCCTGGATGATTTCGACCGGCAATCCCTGCTTAAGATAAAGCCATGACACGGCGTAGTCGGCGCTCGGGCCGATGCGCAGGTTGACGCGCTTCGATTTCAGCGTGACGAATCGCGGCAGCGGCAATCCGCTTGGGCCCTTGGCGGCCTGGGCCGCGGCAAGATCGGCGGTGGCGCCGGCCATCATCAGGCCGATCGTGAAAACAGCGCAGGACTTCAGGACTTTGCCACGCATAGGGATTTCCGTTCGCTCATCATGACCAAGGCGGCCTATCGTTCCGGTTTATCGGCAAATCCCTGCGCCGCGCCCACGAGTTTTATTTGTCTTCGCCTGCGGGTCTGGTAGAAATGCTCGGAACGGGAAAATTATCCTGCTTCTTGGTTAATAACATCTAAACAAGGCATCGCCGGTCGCCATGACGACGAAGAAAAAACCGAAGGTCTATATCACGCGTAAACTGCCGGATGCAGTGGAGACGCGGATGCGCGAACTCTTCGATGCCGAGCTCAACATTGACGATACGCCGCGCACGCAGGCCGAGCTTGTGGAAGCCATCCGCTCCGCCGATGTGCTGGTGCCGACAGTCACCGACCGCATCGATGCCGCATTGATCGAGGAAGCCGGGCCGCAGATGAAGCTGATCGCTAGCTTTTCCAACGGCACCGACCATATCGACGTCGAAGCGGCGGCCCGTCGTGGCATCACCGTCACCAACACGCCGAATGTCCTGACCGAGGACACGGCCGACATGACCATGGCGTTGATTCTTGCCGTACCGCGGCGCCTCGCCGAAGGTGCGCGCGTGCTGACGGACAAGCCCGGCGAATGGGCCGGCTGGTCGCCCACCTGGATGCTTGGGCGCCGCATTCACGGCAAGCGTATCGGCATCGTCGGCATGGGCCGCATCGGCACCGCCGTCGCCCGCCGCGCCAAGGCATTCGGCCTCTCCATCCACTATCACAACCGCAAGCGCGTCAGCCTGGCGACCGAAGACGAGCTGGAGGCGACCTATTGGGACAGCCTCGATCAGATGCTTGCCCGCGTCGACATCGTCTCCGTCAACTGCCCGTCGACGCCGGCGACCTTCCATCTGATTTCGGCGCGTCGGCTCGCTCTGCTGCAGCCGACGAGCTACATCGTCAATACAGCGCGCGGTGACGTCATTGACGAGACGGCGCTGATCAAGATTTTGCGCGAAGGCAAGATCGCCGGCGCCGGCCTCGACGTCTTCGAGAACGAACCGGCCGTCAATCCAAAGCTGGTGAAGCTCGCCAACGAGGGCAAGGTGGTGTTGCTGCCGCATATGAGCTCGGCCACGCTCGAAAGCCGCATCGACATGGGCGACAAGGTCATCATCAATATCCGCACCTTCATCGACGGCCATCGCCCGCCGAATCGCGTCCTGCCGTTTCGCTGAATTAAATCAGGGCTTTGCGCATCTCGATCGACGTCGTGCGGTCGAAGCCGGCGTGGCGATTCTCGGCGGTTTTGGCGAATCCCCAATTGGCAAAGGTGGCGTGATTGCCGGTTAGCTCAATCCGCGTTTCCAGCCGCAGCACACGAAGGCCACGCTCCTGTGCGGTCGTCTCAGCGAGCCCTAACAAGCGCCTGCCGATCCCCTTGCCCTGTGCGGCCGGCAAGACAGCGAGCTTGCCGATATAGAGGCTGTCTGGTTCCGGACGACAGAATATGCAGCCGGCTAATCGATCGTCATCGAATGCGATATGGCCGATTTCAGTTCTCGCTTTTTCCCTGAGCGATTGCGCGGTCAGCGACAGCGCCGAAGAGGGGGGATCGATCCGTCCGTCCATATAGGCGAAGGAGGCGAGAATGAGCTCAAGCAGCTCGTCCCAGCGGCCGAAGCTGTCTTCGAGACGCTGAAGAGTGATATCGGTCATTCGGCCGCGGCCTTAGCGCGCTTGCGGCGATAGCGGATGGTTTCGAAGCGGGCGGCGAGCCCGTCATAGAGCAGCAGCCGGCCGATCAGCGGTTCACCGATGCCGGTAATGACTTTGATCGCCTCCATCGCCATCAGCGTGCCGATGACGCCTGTCAGCGCGCCGATGATCCCGGCCTCGGAGCAGGCGGGAATGAGGCCTTCGGGCGGTTGTGTGGGGAAGAGGTCGCGATAACCAGGGTTCAGCGTGCCGTCGGCGCTGGCCTCATAAGGTTTCAGCGTCGTCAGCGAGCCGTCGAAGCGGCCGACCGCGCCGGTCACCAGCGGCAGGCGCGCCAGCTCGGCCGCGTCGGCCGCGGCATAGCGCGTATCGAAATTATCGGAACCGTCGACAATGAGATCAAAACCGGCGAGAAGCCGCGCGGCGGTCTCGATGGAAAAACGTTCCTCGAAGCGAATGGTGCGCACATGCGGATTCAGCCGTGCAATGGCATTGGCTGCACTTTGCGTCTTCAGCTCGCCGATCGTGCCGGTATCGTGGATCACCTGCCGCTGCAGGTTGGAGAGCGAGACGCGGTCGTTGTCGGCAATCCCAAGCGTACCGACGCCTGCGGCGGCAAGATATTGCAGCACGGGCGCACCGAGCCCGCCGGCGCCGATTACCAAAACCCGCGCCGCTTTTAATTTTTGCTGCCCGGCGCCGCCGACTTCGGGCAGCAGGATGTGGCGCTTGTAACGGGCGATTTCGTCTGGGGTCAAAGGGTCCATGGCCATGATACTATCACGCTCCGCGGAAAATTCTCCGCCTATGATTTCGAAATGCCGCCATGCGCGACGGTAAAGAATTGCGCCCGTTCGCCGAGCGCTGAAAACATTGCCTTGTCCGTGCCGGTCATGAAGGCCTGGCCGCCGAGCCCGTCGATCAGGTCGAAGAGCGCTGTGCGCCGGCCTTCATCGAGATGCGCGGCGATTTCATCGAGCAGCAGGATCGGCGCATGGCCGGTCAAGTTGCCGACGAGGCGGGCATGGGCGAGGATAAGGCCGACGAGCAGCGCCTTCTGTTCCCCCGTCGAGCAGCGCTCCGCCTCCATATGCTTCTCGCGATGACGCACCAGCAGATCGGCCCGATGCGGGCCATCAAGCGTGCGTCCGGCGGCCGCGTCGCGGTATCGTCCTTCGCGCAGCATCTCGGCATAGCTGTCCTCGAGATCGACCGCCGGGCGATCGAATTGCCCGTCGAGGAAACCGGAGAGCTCGAGTGCGGCGGATGGAAAGGGCGTCGCCTCGCGTGTTTCCGCGATCAGCCGCGAGAGGAGGCCGAGCATCTCCTGCCGGGCGAGCGCCATGGCGATGCCGAGACTCGCCATCTGCTCCTCGATGCCGCCAAGCCAGGACGGATCGAATCGGCCTTCGGCGAGCAGTTTGTTGCGGCTGCGCATGGCGCGCTCGAAATCGCTGGCGCGGCGGCCATGGGCGGGATCGAGCGACAACACGAGCCGGTCGAGAAAACGGCGGCGCTCGGAGGAGCCGCCGGTGAATAGCCCGTCCATCGCCGGTGTCAGCCAGAGCACGCGTAGATGGTCGGTCAGCTCGTCCACGGTCTTGGCCGGTGCGCCATTGATCCTGAGCTTGCGCGCCGTCGCCTCGTCGGTCGCGTCGACGCCGGTCCCGATTTCGACTTCGCCATTCATGCCCTCTAGCTCGGCAAAGATCGAAAAGCCGCCCGATGCGTCGACGCGGATGATATCCGCATAAGCCGCGCGCCGCATCCCGCGCCCGGGAGAAAGGAAGGAGACCGCCTCCATCAAATTGGTCTTGCCGGCGCCATTGTCGCCGGTCAACACCACATGCCGCTCGTCAAGCGCAAGCGACGCCGCCGCATAATTGCGGAAGTCGGTCAGCTTCAGGCGCGAGATGAAAACCTTGTGCGGCATCGGGCATCCGGATTCGTGTCGATGGCCGAGGCGTATGCCGAACCCTGCGCAAGTGCAAGGATTTTGCCGATGGGCATGGAAGAGAGGTGCATCGGAGCGACGGCGGGGCCACCCGCGTCCTTCGACAGGCTCAGGATGAGGGTGGAGAAGCTCCCGAGCCGAACCGCATAGATCAGCCCTCTTAGTGAGGAGGTCCATGAGGCCGTCTCGAACCACGAGGGCGGGTGATTCGCCCTCAAAATAAAAAACCGGCCGAATCACCGGCCGGTTTCACGTGAAGCAATGTGATTCGCCGCCCCGTTTTGTAGCTCAGTCGCTGAACGTGTCGAAGAAATCCTTCATGCGGGCGAAAAAGCCCGTTGATTCGGGATTGTTGTCCTTCGAGGAGATCTGCTCGAATTCCTGCAGCAGCTCGCGCTGGCGCTTGGTGAGTTTTTGCGGCGTTTCGATCTGGATCTGGATATAGAGATCGCCGACCTGGCTGGAGCGCAGCACAGGCATGCCCTTTGCCTTCAGGCGGAATTGCTTGCCGACCTGCGTGCCTTCGGGAACCGTGACGCGCGATTTCGTGCCGTCGAGGGTCGCGACGTCGAAGGTGCCGCCAAGGGCAGCCGTCGTCATCGAGATCGGCACGGCGCAATAGAGATCGGCGCCGTCGCGCTGGAAGAACTCATGCGGCTTGACGGAGAGGAAGATGTAGAGATCGCCCGAAGGCCCACCGCGCAAGCCGGCTTCGCCTTCGCCCTGCAACCGGATGCGCGTGCCATCCTCGATGCCGGCCGGGATGTTGACCGAAAGCGAACGCTCTTCGGTCACGCGGCCCTGGCCGTGGCATTTGGTGCAGGGATCGGGAATGATCTGACCGCGGCCATGGCAGGTCGGACAGGTGCGCTCGACCGAGAAGAAACCCTGTGCAGCCCGTACGCGGCCCGCGCCCTGGCAGGTGCCGCAGGTCTTCGGCTGCGTGCCCGGCTTGGCGCCGGAGCCGGAGCAGACATCGCAGGTGATCGAGGTCGGCACGCGAATCTGCGCCGTCTTGCCGGTAAAGGCCTCTTCCAGCGAGATTTCCATGTTGTAGCGAAGATCGGCGCCGCGTTCGCGACCGCCGGAGGAGCGCCCGCGCGAGCGTCCGCCACCCATCATCTCGCCGAAAATATCTTCGAAAATGTCGGAGAAGCCACCGCCGCCGAAGCCGCCGCCGCCAAATCCGCCGCCATTGCCCATGCCGCCATGCTCGAAGGCTGCATGGCCGTAACGATCATAGGCCGCCCGCTTCTGCGGATCCTTGAGCGTCTCGTAGGCTTCGTTGATTTCTTTGAACTTTCGCTCGGCGTCCTTATCCTCCGGGTTCTTGTCCGGATGAAATTTCATCGCCAGCTTGCGAAAAGCGCTTTTCAGCTCTTTTTCGTCCGCCGTTCTGGCGACACCCAACGTGTCGTAAAAGTCCGCTTTTGCCATTAAGGAATAGACCCCGGAAATGGATTTCCGGCTGCCCTAAGGCAGCCGGATCTGAGTTGCAGCAAAACCTGTTGAGGCTTGCGATTATGCAGACCGCTTGCGGTCGTCCTCGTCCTTGATTTCCTCGTAGTCGGCATCGACGACATCATCCTTGCCGCCTGCCGACGCATCAGCGGTGGAGCCTTCCGCCTGCTGGGCCTCATAAATGGCCTGGCCGAGCTTCATGGAGACTTCCATGAGGGTCTGGGTCTTGGCCTTGATGTCTTCGGCGTCCGGCTCGGAAGCTTCGGTCGCTGCCTTCAGCGCTGCGATCGCCTCGGAGATCGCGTTGCGGTCGGCTTCGGTGACCTTATCGCCGTAATCCTTCAGCGACTTCTCGCTGGAGTGGATCAGGCTTTCAGCCTGGTTCTTGGCTTCCACGCCTTCGCGGCGCTTCTTGTCCTCGGCAGCATGGGCCTCGGCATCCTTGACCATCTTTTCGATGTCGGCGTCGGAAAGACCGCCGGAAGCCTGGATGCGGATCTGCTGTTCCTTGCCGGTGCCCTTGTCCTTGGCCGAAACCTGCACGATGCCGTTGGCGTCGATATCGAAGGTGACTTCGATCTGCGGTACACCACGCGGAGCCGGCGGCAGGCCGACGAGGTCGAACTGGCCGAGCAGCTTGTTGTCGGCAGCCATTTCGCGCTCGCCCTGCGAAACGCGGATGGTCACGGCCGACTGGTTGTCGTCGGCGGTCGAGAAGGTCTGCGACTTCTTCGTCGGGATCGTCGTGTTACGCTCGATCAGACGGGTGAAGACGCCGCCCAGCGTTTCGATGCCGAGAGACAGCGGGGTCACGTCGAGCAGCAGAACGTCCTTGACGTCGCCCTGCAGAACGCCAGCCTGGATGGCAGCGCCGAGTGCGACGACTTCATCCGGGTTGACGCCCTTGTGCGGCTCCTTGCCGAACAGTTGCTTGACGATTTCCTGTACCTTCGGCATGCGGCTCATGCCGCCGACGAGAACGACTTCATCGATCTCGGCAGCCGTAACGCCGGCATCCTTGAGGGCGGCCTTGCAGGGAGCGATGGTGCGCTGAACGAGATCGTCGACCAGGCTTTCCAGCTTGGCGCGGGTCAGCTTCAGCGTCAGGTGCTTCGGGCCGGTGGCGTCTGCCGTGATGAAGGGCAGGTTGATTTCGGTCTGCTGCGAAGACGACAGTTCGATCTTGGCCTTTTCGGCAGCTTCCTTGAGGCGCTGCAGAGCCAGCTTGTCGCCCTTGAGGTCGATGCCGTTGTCCTTCTTGAACTCAGCAACGAGATATTCGACGAGGCGCATGTCGAAGTCTTCACCGCCGAGGAAGGTGTCGCCGTTGGTCGACTTCACTTCGAAGACACCGTCGCCGATTTCCAGGATGGAGATATCGAAGGTACCGCCGCCAAGGTCGTAAACGGCAATCGTCTTGCCGTCCTTCTTGTCGAGGCCATAGGCGAGCGCGGCAGCGGTCGGCTCGTTGATGATGCGCAGAACTTCAAGACCGGCGATCTTGCCGGCATCCTTGGTTGCCTGGCGCTGCGCGTCGTTGAAGTAAGCGGGAACGGTGATAACGGCCTTTTCGACCTTTTCGCCGAGGTAGGATTCGGCGGTTTCCTTCATCTTCTGAAGGATCATTGCGGAAACTTGTGCGGGCGAATAGCCCTTGCCTTGTGCCTCGACCCAAGCGTCGCCGTTGTCACCGCGGACGATCGTGAAGGGAACGAGGTGCTTGTCCTTCTCGACGGTCGGATCTTCGTAGCGGCGGCCGATCAGGCGCTTGACAGCGAAGAGGGTATTGGTGGGGTTGGTGACCGCCTGGCGCTTGGCCGGCTGGCCGACGAGGCGTTCGCTGTCGTCCGTGAAGGCTACCATCGAGGGGGTGGTGCGTGCGCCTTCGGCATTCTCGATCACTTTCGCGTCCTTACCGTCCATGACGGCGACGCAGGAATTCGTGGTTCCAAGGTCGATACCAATTACTTTTGCCATGTCATTCTCTCCTTGAAGCAAGCTATCGGAACCCCTGTCAGGCATTCCATTGACAGCCCCTTACGGGATGGTCTTGAGGATTGCGCAGCCATGACTGCGGTGATGCCGCGTATATAAGTAGCGGTTTTACTGACTGCAAGGCAGGAAATCACCCGGAATCCAGCAAAACGAATGGTTTGTCGCGCAAATTCCACAGTGCCACATCGAGGTTGTGAACCCTTGGGAATTGGCGCGACCATCTATCAGATCAGCCTTGCCCCTGCCATGCAAGCGGCAATGCCAGGAATCGCTTCTTATTGCCCGAGGATGACATCGAGAAGCGAGGAGCGGTGCCGCCGTACCGTCGCCGTTATCGGGCCGGGATCGCCGATATCGGCAGGCGGGATATCGCCGGTATCGTACTCGTCCGAGCTGTAGGGATTGTTGTCGGCAAGGCCCACGGGCGGCAGATCCTCGGGATCGTCACTCAGCGTCGCCTGATCGACGGGCTGTTGGCGCTGTTGAACCGGTTGCTGCGCCGGCCGTTGCTGGAGCGTCGGCTGGCCCTGCTGCTGCGAAGCCTGCCCGCCATTGCCGCCGAGCGCGCCAGAGATAATCGAGCCGATTGTCGTCTGCTGGTCGGTATTCGGTGCGGATGCTACCACCGGCGCGCCATTGTCGATGATCTGGCCGCCGCCGAAGATCGGCGTCGGCGTCAGGCCCTTATGAGCGGCGACCATGAATTCCTTCCAGGCCTTGGCCGGCAGCCCGCCGCCTGTGACCTTTTTCATCGACTTGCCGTCGTCATTGCCGAACCAGACGCCCGTCGTCAGATGGCTGGTGAAACCGACGAACAGCGCATCGCGGAAGGACTGCGTGGTGCCGCTCTTGCCGGCCGCCTGCCAGCCGGGGATGCGGGCCGCCTTGCCGGTGCCGAAATTGATGACGCCGGTCATCATCGTGTTCATGTTGGTGACGACATCGGGATTCAAAACCCGCGGCGGATTGTCGAAATTCGCCTGGTAGAGCACCTTGCCGGAGGCGGTCGTCACCTTGGTGATGACATGCGGCGTCGCCTTGTAGCCGCCATTCATGAAGGAGGCATAGGCCGAGGTCAGCTCCAGCAGCGAAACTTCCGATGTGCCGAGCGCGATCGAGGCATTGGCCTGCAGGTCGGATTCAATGCCGAGCCGATGCGCGACCTTGACCACCTGCTCCGGTCCGACTTCCATCGCAAGTTGGGCGGCCACCGTGTTCAGCGAATGGGCGACGGCCGTGGCGAGCGTCACGGGTCCGTTATATTTCTGCTCGTAATTCTCCGGCGCCCAATTGCCGATCTTCACCGGCGCGTCGTTGCGGATCGAGTTCGGCGTCAGGCCCATTTCCAGCGCCGCGGTATAGACGAAAGGCTTGAAGGCCGAGCCCGGCTGGCGCTTGGCGGTGACGGCGCGGTTGAACTGGCTCTGCGCATAGTCCCGCCCACCCACCAGTGCACGGATGGCGCCCGTTGCATCTACGGAGACGAGGGAGGCCTGCGAAGCGTTGAGTTTCTTGCCGTCCTTCGCAAGCACATCGTTCAGGGACTGTTCGGCCTTCTGTTCCAGCGAGGTGTCGATCGTGGTGTCCACCGTCAGATCTTCTTTGACGGCGCCGCCGATCAGGCCGGGAAGCTGGTCCATGACCATATCAGCGACATAGTTCTGGGCGCCGCTCCAATAGCTCGTCGCGTGCGTCGGCGGCTGCGACATCGCCGTCTTGATATCGGCTTCGCTGATGAAGCCCTGGTCGCGCATCGCCTGCAGCACGAGCTGGGCGCGGGCCTCGGCAGCAGCCGGATCGCGGGCGGGCGACAGTTTCGACGGCGCCTTGACGAGGCCAGCAAGCATGGCCGCTTCGCCGAGATTGACGTCGCGGGCTGATTTGTTGAAGTAGCGTTGTGACGCCGCCTCGACGCCATAAGCGTTCGCGCCGAAGTAGACGCGGTTCAGGTACATCGTAAGGATCTGGTCCTTGGTGTACTTGTGCTCCAGCCAGATGGCGAGCAGCACTTCCTGCACCTTGCGTTCCAGCGTGCGTTCCGGCGACAGGAAGAGGTTCTTGGCGAGTTGCTGTGTCAGCGTCGAGCCGCCCTGCACGGCATGCCCGGTCAGCACGTTCGTCACCACCGCACGGCCGAGGCCGATCGGATCGAAGCCGAAATGCGAATAGAAGCGGCGGTCCTCGATGGCGACGATTGCCTTGGGAATATAGGGCGACATATCGCTCAGCGTCAGGGCTTCACCGCCGGTCGCGCCGCGATTGGCGATGACGCTGCCCTCGAGATCGGCGATCTTGACGTTCGGCGGCCGGTCGGGGATGGACCAGGTGCTGGCGTTCGGCATGCGCGATCCGTAGTAGACCACGAGACCGGCGGCGGCGATGCCGGCCCAGAGGCAGAGCACGAGGCTCCAATAAATCACAGAGCGCACGAAGCCGAAGAAACCACCGCCGCGCTCGCGCCGCGGCTGCTTGCGCCGGCTCTTGGAGCGGCGCGGCCTCTCCGGCGGAGGGTCCTCGCTGCGCCGGGAAGAGCGCCCGCCGCCGGCAATCCGCTCGCCCGCGCTGAAACCATCATCGCCGCGTTCGCTGCCGCTTGAAAACGAGGGCTCTATCCTCTGGCCTGATCTGCTTTTGCCTGCCATTGCGGACCGGTCTTACCCCCGATGGTTCCATATTCCGATGTCTGGTGCCGGGGCCGCTACGCGCCCGCTCGTTCCCCGCGTTTACGCCGCCTGGGCATCAAAGCCCCGGTGAACTGTAAATGCGGCGATTTAAGGAGGAATTAAAAACATCCTTAACCGGTCGCAGCGGCAGCATTTGTCCATCCACAACGGGTTTGTTCAAGGAACTTTTGTTTTTCTCGTGCATTCTTTCCTCATAAAATAAGAGGGCGAGCAAATGAGTTCACATATCAACTTCGAGAAGGTCGGCGAAAATAAGCTGCGGGAAGTCTGGAGTGTCGAGGATTTCGTGCGGCGTCATCGGATTTGCAAGGAAGAGGAAATTCGGCTGAAGAAGCTGTTCGGCGACTTCGCCACCAAGCAGGAGTTGCTGTCGAACGCGCAGAGGCCCCCACTATTTCGCTAGAAAGCTGTTTCGTTAGAGCGGGTGGTAGGCCGAACGCGACGTTCATCCTGGGCGACCAGTTGGTCCGTTGCGGGGGAGCCTTATCATGTGGAAACGCTTTGAACTGTGGCTGATCGATCAGCTCGATCGGATTTTCGGATTGGAACGGCTGGCCCGTCGCGCCGGCTTTTCGGCCGATGATGCCAAGCGGATTGCACGGGAAAAGTAAGTGCATTTGGCGGCTCACCGCAAAGAGATCATCAATCGGCCGATAGATCCGTAGCGCTACGGGTGGGACGGTTTAATTCCAGATCGCAAAAATCCTGATATCGTCCCGTTTGGCGGAAAATGACGCGTGCTCCATTCACGCTGGAACTTTACGCTCGTTAAAAGCTTTATCCTTACGTGAAACTCTACTCATTCGTCGGCCGCTTCATCCAGCCGGCGAATTTGCCTCTTCAGATGGTAGAAGCGTTTGCAATGTTCCATATTTTCGAATGCTCTGATTGAGGTTATAGTGGAGTTGTGCGGCCGTCTTCAGGACGGTTCCAAGCACGTGGTAGCGCGTGAGGAGGAGTATTCATGCGACATATCAAATGGAGCAACCCGATCGAGATCGGTTTCGCTCAAGGCAGCTCTCAGATGGTCACCGGCCCTTCCGAGGCCTTGAATTGCATGGCTAACCTCTGGCCAGATCGGCGCGGTCCGCTTTATGTGGCTGCGAGAAGCGTCTGCCGAGCTGCGATCGACGGACGGAAATCCGCTGAAGAAGCCCGCGAGATGTTTATTTCGGCGATGCGCGAAGCGCATTTGAAAATCCATTGAGGCAGCGCGGCGCTTCGACGCCGCCTGATTACTCAACCCTTCTGAGCCGGCGAACGCCGGTCGCCGTCGCGCAGCTTTAAAGACGCGCTCATCCCCCACATCGTCAGTCCCGGTTTCGCCGTCGCATCCCCGCTGAACGGCCGGATTTTCCGATCCCTAATGAACCCATGCAAAAGGCCAGCGATGTCAGTCGCTGGCCTCATCATTTCGCTGCCATGAAGGCAAGATTACCGGTTGGAGCCTCTTGGCGTCATACGGCAATTAGGTTGATCTGCCGGGCAGGGATCGACATGGTCTGGGCTATATGGACCTGGCGAACCGGCATTCGGCCGTGGATTGTTCTGTTGTGGTTGCACCTGCTGAGGCTGCACCTGCCGCGGCTGCGCCTCTTGTTGTTGCGGCTGGGGACGGCGCTGCTGGTCGTCCTGGCGGTTGCTGTCACGCCGACGGTTGCCCCAACCCTGATTGTCGTCGGGCTGCTGGCGGCCCCAGTCCTGGTTATTGTCCCAGTCGCGATTGCGGTCTCTTCGCCGGCGCCAATCATCATTGTCCTGCTGGTCGCTCCAGTCGCGGTTTCGGTACGGGCGACGATCCCAGTTGCGGTCCGGTTCATCGTTCCAATCCGATCCGCGGTCCCAACCCGGGCGGCGGTCTACCCAACCTGGTCCGCGCCGCCAGCGGTCACGGTCGCGGTAGAAGTCGCGGCCACGGTAATAACGATCCCAATAATCATCGAAATTGAAGGTGATGGTCGGAATGCCGAGCGGCCGGTAATATCGCGGTCCGACATAGATGCGGCGCGATTGGTAGGTTGCCTGGATGTACTGACCGGCGACCCAGCCGCGCCCGCCAAAGAAGGAGACGTCGCACCATGGCGTTTCGTTGAGGCAGCCGTTGATTTCCAGCGGTGTGCCGGCGGGGATCATGGTCACTGCCGGATACCGCGTGCTCGGGCCGGACCTCATGTTGACGTTGGCGGTGGAAAAACCCTCTGCGGCTTCCGCGATTGCCGGGATCGCAATGAATGCGGTCAGCGCAAGTGCGGCAAGAAACTTATGTCTCATCAATGCTCTCCTTTGCGCGTCGCCGGCAGGATAGGATTGCCCGGCGGCTGCGCTGATTGCTGTTGCCCGCTTGCCCAGCATATCCACCAAGGGACATGCGGTGCGGTTACAGGACCCGGCATGCCGTTTCCAGTTTCGATAAGATAAAAGTTAGCGCGGTCGCGGGATTTGGTTAGGGTCCAGCGCTATTCCTTCAATCTTTTCAGCGGTTTTACGAGAATTTGCATGAATGCAGGTTGAACGGATACGCGCATAACTCTCAAAATTTGCATTAAATTTTAGACAGCTTCACTTATTTATCTTGAGGGTTACTAAGGCTTTAGTGCGCGGAATGGCGCGTTCTGCAGTAATAAGGCTTTGAGAATAAATTTAACGGCCTTGAAATCGCCACCTTGCCACCCGATATAAGCTGCAGTCAGACAGCCGGTGGATGCTTGGCGCGCTTAGAGCGAGCCGTTTTCATTCCCTGGCAATTGCGGAACTGACGTTGACCTTGTGTTAACCTTTCGCGATCAATCTGGCTGCAGTTCTACCTTCCCTTTGACCACGGATGTACTGGCACTGATGTGAGGGTGGATGACGAAAGGCCGGTTTGCTCCGGCCTTTTTGTTTTTCGATGGCGTGCTTTGCGGAAGCGGAGCGCGCCATTTTTAATTTGGCCCCATTTATTTCGACCAAAGAAAAACCGCCGCAGTTTCCTGCGGCGGTTCGTATGAGAAGCGCCCGACGAAGCCGGGCGGTATCCTTAGTTGACGGTCTTCTTGGCAGCGACCTTGACGACCTTGGCATCCGGCTTTGCGGCTACGGTTACCTTTTTGGCGGGAATGTAGCCGGCGCCGATATTGACGTTCAGCGAGATATAGTCGAGAGCGCTCTGCTGAACCGCCTGGGCGAGGCTTTCCTGCGCCGTTGAAACGTTGCGCTGCGCATCGAGAACGTCGAGCAGCGAAGAGGCGCCGTCCTTGTAGCTTGCCGTCGAGAGTTCGAGGGCTTCCTGATAGGACTTCACCTGCGCCCGCAGTGCGGCAACCGTCTGAGCATCGCGGCTGACAGCCGACAGGGCGTTTTCGACCTGTTCGACACCAGACAGCACGGTCTGCTTCCAGACGATATACTGCTCGCGGCTGGTGGATTCGGCGTTCTTGACGTTGGCGCGCAACGCGCCACCGTCGAAGATCGGCAGCGACAGGCTTGGGCCGAACGACCAGGTCGTCAGGCTGCCGCTGATGGACTTCGTGTGAATGTAGGACGGCGAAATCGAACCGCCGAGCGTGATCGTCGGAAAGAGCTGGGCCTCTGCCACGCCGATCTGAGCGGTCGCAGCGGCAAGGTTACGCTCGGCGACACGGATGTCGGGCCGGTTGCGGATGAGGTCGGCCGGGACGCCCGTATCGACGCGGCCGCGGAATACCGGCTGGCTGCCGCCACCGTGCAATTGGGCGATAATGGTCTGCGACGGTACGTTCAGCAGGGTCGCGATATGATGCACCGCCTGGCGGTAGCTGATTTCGAGGCCTGGAATTTGAGAAAGCTGCGAGTTGACGAGACCTTCGGCCTGGACGACGTCGAGGCGGGACGCGGCGCCGGCGTCGAGCTGGAACTTGGTGAGTTCAAGCGTTGAGCGGCGGGACTTCAGGTTGTCCTGCGCGATCGAGATGAGGGCCTGATAGTAGCGGACGTTGACGTAGCTGTTCGCCAGATCCTGCAGATAGGTCAGGCGAGCAACGTCGACGTTGGAATAGGCCGCATCCAGCGATGCGTTGGCGCTTTCCTTGGCGCGACGATATTGGCCCCACAGGTCGAGCAGCCACGAAGCCGTGGCATCGCCGCTGGTGGTGTTTCGCGTTTCGGTTTCCGTACGCAGGCCGCCCTTCTGGCCGCTGGTCGTATTACCGCCTGACACAAGGAGGCTAGGCATTCCGCCGGCTGCGGCCGAGACGACCTGCGCCTGCGCCTGATTAATGCGTTCCAGCGCCTGCTGGATATTGAGGTTTTCTGCAAGTCCCTGCTCAGCCAGGGTGTTCAGCTTCTTATCGCCGAAGGCGGTCCACCATTGTGAACTCGAGACGTCGCCGTTGATCTTCGTACCGCCCTCCGAGAACTTGGCCGCGAGGGGCATTTCCGGTGGCTTATGATCGGGGCCGCTGACGCAACCTGCCAGAAGAAGCAGCAGGGCGGGGGCGGCAGTACGAATGGATACCATCACATTATCCCACAATTCATTTTACATGATCACTAACTTACGGGGTCAGCGTGACCCCCATGTGTGTCGGCGCTTCTGTCTACGCAATACCAACAAACGACCCGAAGCATTCGGCGTCAATCTATCAACAAGTTTGCAATAGCACAGTGCCTTTTGCGATTTTTCGCGGCGGAACACGTGTGGGAACATGACAAATAGGGGGGTTCCGGTAAAAAAATTATGAAGTGTTGCAAAAAAATACCCTCCGCCTTGCTACTTTAAGCGGTAAGTGCGCAAAAATACCATATTTTGCGCAACTAAAGGACGGTGTCTCCAGACACTCCATGGGCGAAATGACCATTCGGACGGTTTGTTATGGGAAATAAGGGGAGAGGCTTGCGCGAATCCTGTCCCGCGGTGTTGCACCGCGGTCGTCGGGAACAAAGGGCGTAGCCGTGATCGCTTCGTAAGCGCGGATATACACCTTTGAGGTCTGCTCGATCAGGTCGAGCGGAATTTCGGGTATCTCGTCCTTGTAAGGATCGCACCGCTCGGTCACCCAGGCGCGGACGAAATCCTTGTCGAAACTTGCGGGGCGCGCGCCCCTTTCGAAGCTGTCTTGGTAACTGTCGGCCAACCAGTAGCGGCTGCTGTCCGGCGTATGAATTTCGTCTGCAAGAAGGATATTGCCGTCTTCGTCGGTGCCGAACTCATATTTCGTGTCGACGAGGATCAGCCCCCGTTGGCGGGCAATCTCCTGGCCACGGGCGAACAAAGCCAGCGCGTAATCCGACAATGTCTGCCATTGCTCCTTCGTCAGGAGCCCATGCTCGATGATCTGCGCCGGCGTCAGCGGTTCGTCATGGCCGCCGTCGAATTCCTTGCTGGTCGGCGTGATGATCGGCTCCGGCAGGATCTGGTTGTCGCGCATGCCGTCCGGCAGCGTGATGCCGTACATCTCGCGCTGACCTTTCTTATAGAGCGTCAGGATCGAGGTGCCGGTTGTGCCGGCAAGATAGCCGCGCACGACGACTTCCACCGGTAGGATGTTCAGCCGCTTGCCGACGACGACGTTCGGGTCGGGATAGGCGATGACGTGATTCGGGCAAATGTCCTTCGTCGCCTCGAACCAGTAGCGGGCCGTCTGCGTCAGCACCTGTCCTTTATAAGGGATGCAGGTGAGGATGCGGTCGAAGGCGCTCAGCCGATCGGTGCTGATGATGATGCGGCTCCCATCCGGCAGGTCATAATTTTCGCGCACCTTGCCGCGGTAATAATTGGGCAGTTCCGGAAAATGGGCTTCGGAGAGAATTCGCAACATAGTCACCAGTAGGCTCGTGCATCCGCCCGGCGGACGCTTCATGGTTGGACCCTTAACGCATAATGCCGAAAATCGGAATCGATTTTCGGACGGGATCATCGCCATCCGTTCAGCGCGGCTGCGCCCTCAGATCCAGAACCAGCCGATCAACGCGAGCGCCAGGCCGTAGCTGAAAATGGTCAACAGCCAGCCGGCGCGTAGGAAGTCGGTGAAGCGATAGCTGCCGATGCTCATGGTTAGCGTATTGTTGTGATGGCCGAAGGGCGTGATGAAATCGAGCGAGGCGCCGGCCGCGACGGCAATCAGATAGGCGTTGGCGGAATGCCCCGCCTTTGCCGCCAGTTCGAAGGCGACCGGCGTCAGCACGATGGCGACCGTGGCGTTGTTGACGAAAGGGGTGATCACCATCGCCAGGAACAGGATGAGCGCTACACCGAAAACCGGTCGCTCGATCGGCACGATCGTGCCGAGCCCGCCCGCCAGCATCTCCGCCGTCCCGGACGTCGCCACCGCGGCGCCGAGCGGGATCATCGCCGCCAGCATAATGATGATCGGCCAGTTGAGATCGGCGATCGCGGCGCGCAGGTTGATGAAGTTCAGCAGCGCCATCGCCAGGATGACGCCGGCAAACGCGATCTCGGGGCGAAGCAGGCCAGTGGCGGCGACAAGCACGCCGCAGGCGAAAATGAAAAGCGGCCAGAAGGAGCGCAGCGGCGGTGTATGATCATAGCTTGCGGCCAGCGGCAGGCATTCGCATTCCTCCAGTGCTTCGGCGATGGCGTGTCTCGGCCCTTCCAGCTTGAGGATATCGCCGATCGACAGCGTAAGATCGTCGAAGCGCCCTTCGATGCGCGGCGAGCGCATGGAAAGCCCGGTTATCGCAACCCCTCGCGAGCGAAAAACCTCCAGCGATTGGATGCGCGAGCCGATCAGCGTGCTTTGCGGCATGACTACCGCTTCGCTGCGAATGAAATCGGATCCATAGGGGTCGGGATGGGATTCGAGCATCAGCACGCCTTTTGCCAAGAGCCGGTCGAACAGGACGTCCGGCCCCTCGGCAAGCAGAATGTCGCCAGCCTCGATCGCAGTGCCTTCGACTGCGGGGACGAAGCGGCTGCCGCGGATCAGGGCATGCGGCTGAAGACCGAAGGCCCGGCGGCAGTCCACCAGCCGCTGCCCGACCAGGGGAGAGCCATGTGGTATACGGCGTTCGGTAATCATCTGCCGGTCTATGGCTTGGCCCGGCGCCGCATCCTCCTCACCTGATTTGGGAAACAGCCGCGGGACGGTTGCGGCAATCAAAATCACGCCGACGATGGCCACTGGCAGGCCGACATAGGCGAAGTCGAAGAAGTGGAAACCGTGTCCGGTCACCCTCAGCAGGGCATCGCTGACCAGAAGGTTGGCCGGCGTGCCGATCAGCGACACCAATCCGCCAAGGAGTGCCGAAAAGGAAATCGGGATCAGCAACTGTCGCCGCGGAATGGCGGTGACATCGGCAATGCGCAGCGCCACCGGCAGCGCTATGGCATAGGCGCCGATATTGTTCATGAAGATCGAGATGAAGGCCGTCAGTCCGGCAAGCGCTCCGATAATCACAGAGGTTGGCAGGTCTGTTGCAAGCAGGCGATCCGCCAGCGCGCCGAAAAGCTGCGCCCGCGCCAGTACCTGCACGATCAGCAGGATTTCGATCACGGTGATGACGACTGGGCTTGCGAGGCCGGAAAACACCCCTTCCGCCGGATAGAGGCCCAGCGCATATCCGGCAAGCAGCCCCGCGATCGAAACGACCTCGATCCGGAAACGGCCAAGACAAAACAGCGCCAGCATGAGGCCCAGAAGGATCAGCAGGGATGCTTGTTCGAACGTCATGGGCGGGTCCCGGAGATTCGCCAGGACCTAGAATGAACCAGCCTGCCGGTCCTGTACAGCCCCGGCACCGAACTGCCGTCAGGCAGGCTTGTTCCAGCCGCCGTTTCCTGCTTTTTCAAGAATCGGCGTCGAAAACACGCCAACGATCCGCTCGCCCCATGGCTTGCCGGTGGCATTGAGCCGCTCCCGCCAGCGCTCGGATTGCAGCATGGCCGCCCCGATCACGACAGGTTCGATGCCGCATGCGGCCAAAAGCTCCAGGCCGGAAACGATAGAGGCACCGCTCGAGATCACGTCGTCGATCAGCGCAACCCGTTTTCCCTGCAGGAGCGGCAGCATACGCGGGTCTATATAAAGACGTTTTTCCTGGTTCGGCGTCGTAATGGAGGAAAGCGAAACCGACAGATCCTCGCGATACCAGAACTTACGCGAGGTGCCGAGCGGCACATAACGCTGATGGCCGAGGACCCGGGCAACCGCGCTTGCCAGCGTCAGCCCGAGGGTCGGCAGTCCGACGACGACATCGACATCATGCGCGGCAATGCGCACGGCAAGCGCTTCGGCCAGCGCGTCCTGCACAGGAAAACTTGCCTGATTGATGATCAGCGAAGCGAGCGCATGGTCGCCATCGGCGAGCAGCCGGATCGGCAGGCGCAACTGCCGCCCATCGGGCAGTTCCGCCACATAGAAATCGCGGAATTCACCGATTGCATCAAAGCTTCGCGGCGGATCAATCTCCTGCCAGAAATCATGATGCTGCATCGCGTCCGGCCTTCAGTCCATTTCGTCCGTTCTTTTCCATGCCCGCCCGGCGGCGAAGTCCGACAATCTCGGCTTCCGTCAGCGCCCGGACCGCGCCTTTCGCAAGGTCGCCGAGCGCGATGTCGCCAAAGGAGACGCGCACCAGCCGCAGACATTCGATGTCGAGCGCCTCCAGCATCCGCCGAATCTGCCGGTTGCGCCCCTCCCTGAGCTCGACTTCGATCCAGCCATTGCGGTCGCCACTGCGCAGCAGACGGGCGGAGATGGCCGTCAGAAGTTCGCCATCGTCGACGATCCCCCGTTCCATGCGGCTCAAGAGCTCCTGGTCCATGATGCGGTTAACCTGCACATGATAGATCTTGCTCACATGCGTGACAGGATCGAGCAGCGCCTGCGCCAGCACGGTATCATTGGTGAAGAGAAGCAGCCCTTCGCTTGCCTTGTCGAGCCGTCCGACCGGCGCTAGATGCCGGGCGTCGATATCCCTCAGACAGTCGTAGACCGTCGGCCGGCCCTCGGGATCGTCGCGTGTCGTCACCAGACCGCGCGGCTTGTTCAGCATGAAATAAAGCTTCTTTTCCGCCGAGATTTCGATGCCGTCGACGGCAATCCGCGCCCGGTCGAGATCGATCCAGGCAGCCGGATCGGTAATCTTGCGGCCATCAACGGCAACACGGCCGGCTGCGATCAGCGCTTCGGCCTGAGTACGCGAGCAATAGCCGAGCTTCGACAGCGCCCGCGGCAGGGTCACGCGCTTACCCTCCGCCTCCTGCCGGGCCTTCCCCGCCTTGCCCGATCTTTGCGGCGCACGCCTTTGGCTCACCCCGTTGCCTCGTCCTTGTTGTGTCGATGGTTAGGCGTACCGGCCCGATAAAGCATGAGGCCAATCCTTCGCACGACGAACGTCGCGACGCAAATCGCGTCAAAGGGAAACACACAGGAGAGACAGGGCTCGCGCCTTGTCAACGCGAGCCCTGCCGGCGGACCGGAGCGGCGATGGGTCGGGTGCGGCGGTGCCGGGGTAGCTGCCGCCGCCCGCTCCGGAGGGGGGCCGTCGCGGCGAAACCTGCATGGCGTCTGTTGCCGGAATTTTTCAGAACGGCGGAAATTTGTTACAGTTTGTATCACCGGCCGTTTCCCTGTTGTCAAAACCGCCCTTCGCCTCACATGGATGATCCATGGTTTCTGCATCGCTTCTTCTGGTCGAGGACGACCGCGAAATTCGGGCGCTTCTGGAGGAGTTCCTGAGCCGCGAGGGTTTTGCCGTCGATGCGGTCGAAAGTGCCGCCGCCATGGATCGCGCGCTGGCCAGGGGTTTTCCCGATCTCATCATTCTCGATCTGATGCTGCCGGGCGAGGATGGCCTTTCTGCTTGCCGTCGCATACGGGCGCGCAGCCAGGTGCCGATCCTGATGCTGACGGCGAAGTCCGATGATATCGACCGGATTCTCGGCCTTGAAATGGGTGCGGACGATTATCTCGGCAAACCCTTCAATCCGCGCGAGCTTTTGGCGCGCATCCGCGCCATCCTGCGCCGCGCCGGCCCCGAACGCCCCGAGGAGGGCGGCGGTCCGCGCCGACGCAAGAGTTTTGCGGGCCTCATCGTCGATCTCGACGGCAGGGCGATCGAGATCGAAGGCGAGGGGCCGGTGCGCCTGACGACTGCGGAATTCGATCTGCTTGTCTGTTTCCTGGAGCGGCCGCGCCGGGTGCTGTCGCGCGACCAATTGCTGGATTGGACGCGCGGACGCGGCGCCGATCCTTTCGATCGCACCATTGACGTGACCGTCTC
>NZ_CP121652.1:3662500-3969977 GCF_029714265.1 Rhizobium sp. CB3171
GGAGGATAGGAATTCCAAATCCAAGCAAATGATGAGCATTGGCAATGAGAACGATCAAGTGTCGTAAGGGCATTTAGTGGATGCCTAGGCATGCACAGGCGATGAAGGACGTGATACGCTGCGAAAAGCCGTGGGGAGCTGCGAATAAGCTTTGATCCATGGATCTCCGAATGGGGCAACCCACCTTAAATGCTTAGAAAATCAAGCGCGCCGCGAGGCGCGAGGCAATAGCCAATGGGCAATGGGCAGTAGTGGATTGAAAGAGAAACTATTGCCTACTGCCTAAGACCTATTGCCTGGAAGCGCGTCGAAGACGCGCTTGGTTTCTAAGCATTGTTATGAGGTATCTTCACCTGAATAAAATAGGGTGTAAGAAGCGAACGCAGGGAACTGAAACATCTAAGTACCTGCAGGAAAGGACATCAACCGAGACTCCGCAAGTAGTGGCGAGCGAACGCGGACCAGGCCAGTGGCAATGAGTGTTAAAGTGGAAGAACCTGGAAAGGTTTGCCGTAGAGGGTGACAGCCCCGTACGCGTAGATACATTCATTGTCCTAGAGTAGGGCGGGACACGAGAAATCCTGTCTGAACATGGGGAGACCACTCTCCAAGCCTAAGTACTCGTGCATGACCGATAGCGAACCAGTACCGTGAGGGAAAGGTGAAAAGCACCCCGACAAGGGGAGTGAAATAGAACCTGAAACTGGATGCCTACAAACAGTCGGAGCCCGCAAGGGTGACGGCGTACCTTTTGTATAATGGGTCAACGACTTAGTGTAACAAGCAAGCTTAAGCCGGTAGGTGTAGGCGAAGCGAAAGCGAGTCTGAATAGGGCGATATAGTTTGTTGCATTAGACCCGAAACCGAGTGATCTAGCCATGAGCAGGTTGAAGGTTGGGTAACACCAACTGGAGGACCGAACCCGCATCTGTTGCAATAGATTGGGATGACTTGTGGCTAGGGGTGAAAGGCCAATCAAACTCGGAAATAGCTGGTTCTCCGCGAAATCTATTTAGGTAGAGCGTCGAGCGAATACTCCCGGGGGTAGAGCACTGGATGGGCTATGGGGACTCACCGTCTTACTGATCCTAACCAAACTCCGAATACCGGGAAGTACTACTCGGCAGACACACGGCGGGTGCTAACGTCCGTCGTGAAAAGGGCAACAACCCTAACCTCCAGCTAAGGTCCCCAAGTCATGGCTAAGTGGGAAAGGATGTGAGGATCCCAAAACAACCAGGATGTTGGCTTAGAAGCAGCCATCATTTAAAGAAAGCGTAACAGCTCACTGGTCTAGTCAAGGGTCTTTGCGCCGAAAATGTAACGGGGCTAAAGCCATGCACCGAAGCTGAGGATTCCTCTTTGAGGAGTGGTAGCGGAGCGTTCCGTAAGCCTGTGAAGGGACAGCCGTGAGGCATCCTGGAGGTATCGGAAGTGCGAATGTTGACATGAGTAACGATAAAGAGGGTGAGAGACCCTCTCGCCGAAAGACCAAGGGTTCCTGCTTAAAGTTAATCTGAGCAGGGTTAGCCGGCCCCTAAGACGAGGCGGACACGCGTAGTCGATGGGAACCACGTTAATATTCGTGGGCCTGGTGGTAGTGACGGATTGCTTAACTTGTAAGGTCTTATTGGATTGATCTTGCAGGGACGCGGTTCCAGGAAATAGCTCCACCGTATAGACCGTACCCGAAACCGACACAGGTGGTCAGGTAGAGTATACCAAGGCGCTTGAGAGAACTATGTTGAAGGAACTCGGCAAATTGCACGCGTAACTTCGGAAGAAGCGTGACCCTTATGTGCGCAAGCATGTGAGGGTGGCACAGACCAGGGGGTAGCGACTGTTTACCAAAAACACAGGGCTCTGCGAAGTCGCAAGACGACGTATAGGGTCTGACGCCTGCCCGGTGCTGGAAGGTTAAGAGGAGGGGTGCAAGCTCTGAATCGAAGCCCCAGTAAACGGCGGCCGTAACTATAACGGTCCTAAGGTAGCGAAATTCCTTGTCGGGTAAGTTCCGACCTGCACGAATGGCGTAACGACTTCCCCGCTGTCTCCAACATAGACTCAGTGAAATTGAATTCCCCGTGAAGATGCGGGGTTCCTGCGGTCAGACGGAAAGACCCCGTGCACCTTTACTATAGCTTTACACTGGCATTCGTGTCGGCATGTGTAGGATAGGTGGTAGGCTTTGAAGCAGGGACGCCAGTTCTTGTGGAGCCATCCTTGAAATACCACCCTTATCGTCATGGATGTCTAACCGCGGTCCGTCATCCGGATCCGGGACAGTGTATGGTGGGTAGTTTGACTGGGGCGGTCGCCTCCGAAAGAGTAACGGAGGCGCGCGATGGTGGGCTCAGACCGGTCGGAAATCGGTCGTCGAGTGCAATGGCATAAGCCCGCCTGACTGCGAGACTGACAAGTCGAGCAGAGACGAAAGTCGGTCATAGTGATCCGGTGGTCCCGCGTGGAAGGGCCATCGCTCAACGGATAAAAGGTACGCCGGGGATAACAGGCTGATGACCCCCAAGAGTCCATATCGACGGGGTTGTTTGGCACCTCGATGTCGGCTCATCGCATCCTGGGGCTGGAGCAGGTCCCAAGGGTTTGGCTGTTCGCCAATTAAAGCGGTACGTGAGCTGGGTTCAGAACGTCGTGAGACAGTTCGGTCCCTATCTGCCGTGGGTGTAGGAATATTGACAGGATCTGTCCCTAGTACGAGAGGACCGGGATGGACATATCTCTGGTGGACCTGTTGTCCTGCCAAGGGCATAGCAGGGTAGCTATATATGGAAGGGATAACCGCTGAAGGCATCTAAGCGGGAAACCCACCTGAAAACGAGTGTTCCCTATCAGAGCCGTGGTAGACGACCACGTTGATAGGCCGGGTGTGGAAGTGCGGCAACGCATGAAGCTTACCGGTACTAATAGCTCGATTGGCTTGATCGTTCCCATTGCTTGTGTTCATCACACGATGCATCTGACGTGTTCAAAAAAAGACAAGAGACATGAAGGCTATTGCCTCCATCCTCTCTTCACCAGCTTCTCAAACGTTGCGCTTCGCTGACCTGGTGGTTATGGCGGGGTGGCTGCACCCGTTCCCTTTCCGAACACGGCCGTGAAACGCCCCTGCGCCCATGGTACTTCGTCTCAAGACGCGGGAGAGTAGGTCGCTGCCAGGTCTGCAAAACGCAACGCCGAGCAAACCCATCAGGGTTTGTCCGATGATTTAAATCTTCTCGACACAAAAACGGCTAAGCCGTGTTACAATAGGCCGCTCAAAAGCGGCCTTTGTCGCTTCTAAAGGCATACAGTTATACGCCCGGCTCCGAAATAAGGTGCCACGGGAACACGGGACAAATCCTTCGGATTTGCCCGGATCACGCAAGCCGCAACCCGGCTTGCTCAAGCTCCGACGAACCCCAACGGTTCGCTCAGGGCGGACAAACCGCAACGCGGTTTACGCTGGTAACGCGGGGTGGAGCAGCCCGGTAGCTCGTCAGGCTCATAACCTGAAGGCCGCAGGTTCAAATCCTGCCCCCGCAACCAAAAATTTACAAGACTATCAAGACTTTATCGGCCTCCCAAGTGGAGGCCGAAGTCGTTTTTACCCCTAGCACAAACCTAGCACAAAACCCGGCGCCGATTTGACCGCTCCTTGAGGTCGTGATTCCCTGTCCCCATATCGAAAACAGAAAATGAACAGGGGGCCGGTATGGCGAGCCATGAAATCCTCGGAGGAAAGGTCAATGTCTATCGGCGCGGGGGGCTGATGTGGCATTGCTCGGCGACTGTAAAAGGTCGCCAGTTCCGTACCAGCACCAAGGAAACCGGGCTTGAACAGGCCAAGGCGTTTGCCGAAGACTGGTATCTTGGCTTGCGGGGCAAAGCTGCGGCGGGGATTTTGAAGACCGAAACCACCCTTGCGGAAGCCGCCAAGAAGTTCGAGGAAGAGTATTCCGTCATCACGGAAGGCGAGCGCAGCCCGAAGTGGGTGGAGGGCCACAGCATCCGCTTGCGCCTCCACCTGATACCGTTCTTTGGCAAGATGGGGCTTTCCACAATCAATGCCGGGACGGTTCAGGATTACCGCGTTCACCGCATTAATACGTCCACCACGGGTAAGCCCCCGGCACGCAGCACGTTGCATGACGAGGTGGGAACCTTGCGGCAGGTCTTGAAAACCGCCATTCGCCACAAGTGGCTCAACCATCTTCCCGACCTGTCGCCGCCCTACAAGACGCAAGGGAAAATCATGCACCGGCCATGGTTCAGCCCTGCCGAATACAAGCAGCTTTATGAGGCTACGCGCCAAAACGCCAAGGAGCCGAAGAACCCGCACTTCCGCTGGGAAGCCGAGCAGTTGCATGACTTCATCTTGTTCATGGGCAACACCGGCTTGCGACCCGACGAAGCCAAGCAGCTTCAGCATCGTGACGTGACCATTATTGAGGACGCGGACAGTCGCGAGCGCATCCTTGAAATTGAGGTGCGCGGCAAGCGCGGGATCGGCTGGTGCAAATCCATGCCGGGTGCGGTGAAGCCCTACGAGCGCTTGCGTGACCGGTTGAAGCCGGTTCGCGGGAAGGAGAAAGAAGGGAGCGAGATCGTCGTCAAGGCTCCGCAACCCACCGATCTTCTGTTCCCCGGCAATTATCTCAAGATGTTCAACAATCTTCTTGAAGCGCAGAACCTCAAGCTGGATCGGGACGGCAAGCCGCGAACGGCCTACAGCCTACGTCATACCTATATCTGCCTTCGGCTTATGGAAGGGGCAGATGTTTACGCCATTGCCAAAAATTGCCGCACGAGCGTCGAAATGATTGAAAAGTTTTACGCAGCGCACATCAAGACGACGTTGGATGCTTCCATTATCAACGCACGCAAGCCCAAGCGGGTGAACCGTGCGCGGAAGGCGAATAGGGCGGCGGCACCGCCGCCCTACCGCGAACGCCGAGGCTCCACAGCCCGGTAAGAGACACCCGAAGGGGTGTCCCACGAACCGCTTGCCGGTTCGTAGCGCCCGCTTGGCGGGGCGCTCATGGAAGGTTTAGCCTTCCCAAATCCGGCCACGCCCTCCCGGTGTGGCCGGGATCTATTCACCCAACGAAAGTCCTCTTTCATGAGCAAAACCTTGACGAACCAGCTTGGTTCACCAATAATCATAATGAACCAAGGAAAGTTAGGTGCCATGACTGCTGCATTTACCGTGCGGGTTTCCGATGAAACCGCGGACAAGCTTAATCAGATCGCGGAAAAGCTGGATCGCTCTCGCGCGTATATGGCTGCTGAAGCCATCGAGGCGTTCGTGGAGAAGCAGGAGTGGCAGCTTGCCGAGATCGAAGCCGGGTTGGCTGAAGCCAACCGGGGCGAATTCGCCAGTGACGATGACGTGGCGAAGGTCGTCGGGAAATACGTCAAGTCCGCCCGTCAATCATGAGTTGGAAACGTATTCGCTGGACGCTGAGGGCGTTGCGGCGGCTTGATGAGATTGGTGACTACATTCAGAAGGACAATCCGGATGCTGCAGCGCGGGTCATCGCGCGCATCGTGTCGGTTGTTGACATGCTGGTGGATTTTCCGACAACGGGGCGTGTCGGTCGTATCAAGGGCACGCGGGAAGTGGTGCTGACGGATATTCCCTATATCATTCCCTACCGGGTTGGGCAGGACATCGAGATTCTGACCGTCATGCACGCGCACCAGCGGTGGCCTCTGGAGCTGTAGTCTCGCCATGGATTCCGTGATCAATTGGGCGAAAGACTGGCTGACGGCTCACAGTTATCATGTGCTCGGCGGGCCGGAACTCATACGAGCCGTTCCATGGTCGAAGATCTATCGTTTCGTCACCGATCGGGGAAACGTCTATCTGAAATGGAGCGCACCCGCCTATGCGCGCGAGGCGGTGTTGATGGCTCGTCTGGCCGAACGCTTTCCAGCCGACATTCTCCCCGTCCTTGCCGCTAATCAGGCTATTGGCGCATTCCTTATGCCTGACGGTGGTGAGCCTCTGCGCGGCAAGCTGAAGGAATCCTATGATCTGCAAATCGTTGGAACGCTTCTTGGCCAATATGCCCGTATTCAGCGCGCGCTATCTCCTGATTTAGACTCGCTTCTCGCATTGGGAGTTGACGACTGGCGGATGTCCATCTTTCCCGATCTCTATGATGATCTGGTTCATGACAGCGGTCTGTTGGCGCGCGAAGGTCTGAAAACAGCCGAAATTGACAAGTTGCAACGGAGTGGAAACGAGGTTCGCCGCTTATGTCGTGCGTTGGCCGACTTTAAAATACCGGAAACGCTTGAGCATTGCGATTTTCACGACAACAACGTCCTCTTGGATGCAAAGCGTTTCCTCATCAACGATTGGGGTGATGCGGTCATCTCCCATCCGTTCTTTTCCTTGGCGGGCTTTCTGGATAGTGCCGTTCGAAACCACGGAATGGATGTTGGTTCGTCGGTCTATCAGGGTATTAAGGATGCCTATTTCGCCATCTGGCTTGACCTCGAAACTCCGGCACAGCTAGAGCGCATTTTTGAGATAGCTCAAGTTCTCCGTCCTATCGAGTTTGCCTTCAACTTCCGTCGCGTCGCTAAAATGACGACCACCGAGGAGTTCGAGCCTTACACTGGCTATATTGGCGAAGCTCTGCGCCGATTCCTCTCCAGTACCCGGTAGAGCGTGGGATATCGTAGGCAAGCCTATTAGCCCCACTTGTGAGTGGGCTTGGATGATTCAGATAGCGTTACCCTTCTTTGCATATATCCTTCCATATTCTCTCTATCTGTAGTAGTGTTGTTATATGAATTTAGTATATTTCGGTGGCGGAGTGCGCTGTTAAGGTATTTCGAGCGATAGGTTTACCTGCTTATTGCCGAAATTAGTTGACGCTTTGTACGTCCATGTTCTTGTTCTGCCATTGTACGCTAGAGTTTCTCCCGGAATCTTGTTTCCATCGTTGCTGCATTTGATTTTCGGCAGGCCCCTTGGAGAGGATATTTCGATGGTGCTGTCCACCAGTTGGTGTGGGGTGGCGGTTTGAGCAGCCCAGTAAACGCGATCCTTCTTATGCAGCTTGAGGGTGTTGAAGAATCCTGGCCATGTGTAGCTAACGCCCAGTTCGATAGAGGCGCCTTTTTGCAAGGGAGGGATAAACCCAACCAAGACTCCGACTCTGTTGGCCCTGACCAATATGGGAAATGTGACGATATCGAGTGAAGTGTTGGATTCGAGAATTTCAAACTTCACGGAGATGTCGTCCATCGTCTGGACTTTGATGGCATTGTCATCTGACTCGATCCAGAAATCCCAAAACATCATTGCTTCGGTGGCTTCGATTACGAATCTGGCATCCACATGGCCGTTGTACTTGGGAAGAACGCTAAATTTGTAGTGAATGCGCTTGATAGAGTGCAGTGAGCGAACTTGTGTCGAAGCCATGTCACTTTGATGCGCAAAGCGCGCCACGTCTTCCTTCATCGAAGCAAGGACTTTTTCAGTGTGCCGTTTACTTTTGAGTGCTGTTGCCAGCTCTTTTCGAAGCGATTGGAGATTGCTTGAATTTCCGCGAATCTGGTCGATCACATTTGTTACGAGAAAGGCCATGCACAAAATGAGGGTAACTGAAGCAGTCGCAAATATATAAGGCTGGATTGTATATTGGCCCGCAGCGAGCTGAATCCCATCAGGGCTTTGAGCATAGATGAGCCTGAATACGTCTGAGGGTAGTCGGCTATAAGAAGCGAACGTCACAATAGTTCCCGTGACACCGGTAATGGCAAGCCAGATACTCAAAAACCTCATCGAAATTCCCCGAAAATTCCCACGTCAACTTAATGATACCGCTTGCCAGAATCCAGATCGGCAATGCCTTGAAATTTCGCTTCTGACGTTTCTTCGAGAGGATTTCATTCGAGTCGCTGCCTGTCGTCGTTCCCCGTCACCGGCTGAGCCACGCGAACGGAAGAGTCGGGGTATGCGTCGGCAATCGGCTGCCCGTCCCATTCGCTGCGCTCCTGTGTCGCCGTTGGCTGATACTCTCCATCTTCTGCTATATTAGGACAACCATAAATAAGTTCTTGCCAGAATGTCTTTCACGTAATACAAGCCCTGATTGTGACGCGGGATGGAGCAGCCTGGTAGCTCGCAAGGCTCATAACCTTGAGGTCGGTGGTTCGAATCCACCTCCCGCAACCAAATTTTCAACGTCATCGATGTTTCGCCACTTCTCAATCTTGCGAGGGTGGCGTTTGTTGCCTCATTCCCCACAAATCGCCAGAAATGCGGTCGTGTGATCCTTTGCGGGTTTCAACCATTCTCCGTTGCCAACTGCGCTACACGGCCGGAACGGTCGGGGTATGCGCCCGGTTTCTGCCGCCGGCAATCGGCTGCCCGCTCCATTCGCTACGCTCCCGTGTTGCCGTTGCCTGCGTGCGCCTTCGGCTCAGAAACACGGTCGCAAAAATCCCCCGACCGGCCGCGATAGGCGCAGCCGGATAACCAACGGGAGAACCGATTATGAAACCGACCCAAAAGAGCAAACCCGACTACGCCGTCTACGTCGTGGAGGGAGAAGGCGACAAAACGCACTGGCTGAAGGTGGGTGCCGGATGGACGCATAGCGACGGGGAAGGCATCAACGTTACGCTTACGGCCCTACCGCTTAACGGGCGCTTGACCATCCGCAAGCCGAAAACCGAACGGGACGACGCATAATGCGCCCGGCCTGCAACACCATCCTGTACGGCGACTGCATCTCCCTGATGCAGCGCCTGCCGGGCGGCTCGGTAGACTTCATCCTGACCGACCCGCCTTATTTCGTCCGCTACCAGGATCGTCGTGGGCGCACCGTCGCCAACGATGACAATGGTGACTGGCTTGTGCCCGCGTTCGCGGAAATGCACCGTGTTCTGAAGAACGGTGGCTTCGCCGTCAGTTTCTACGGCTGGAATAAGGTTGATCTATTTATGGATGCCTGGCGTAAAGCCGGGTTCCGGATTGTCGGTCATCTTGTCTTCCATAAAGGCTATGCCTCGTCGCAGCGCTTCCTGCGCCATACCCATGAGCAAGCTTATCTGCTGGCCAAGGGGTCGGCATCAATGCCAACCCGGCCGCTCGATGACGTGCTTTGCTGGGATAGTACCGGCAACCGTATCCATCCCACTCAGAAGCCGGTGCGCCCGCTGGAGTCTCTTGTGAGCGCGTTCAGTCGCCCGGGCGAGCTTGTGCTTGACCCGTTCTGCGGGTCGGGCAGCAGTCTTGTGGCCGCGCGGCAATGCGGGCGTGATTTCCTCGGAATGGAGCTCGATCAGCGGCATCACATGGCTGCAAGCCTGCGGGTACACAGCATGTCTTCTTAAGAGACATGCTGTGATAAATATTGACAATATGTGCTACGCTACCCACAATTAAGAAGTAACGAAAGGATAGTTCCGATGGCATCGGGTAGCATTCATGTGAAGGTCAGCGGTGCGCTGCAAGACCACATTCAGCAGCAGATTGGTGACGATGGCCTTTATGAGAACGCCAGCGAATACATTCGCGCCTTGATCCGTCGCGACCTACAAACCCGTGATGAGGCGTGGGATGCGCTCCAAAAGGAGCTTGCACCGGCTATGCGCGCGGATGATAGCGAGTTTGTCGCTGTTTCCGCTGACGATGTTATTCGCCGCAATACGCGCCGTTGATGATGGTGGCGTATCGCTTTTATCCGCGCGCTGATGCGGCGCAGGACAAGATTTGGCGGGATACCGTTGAGAAGTGGGGCGAGAAGCAGGCGGTGACTTACATCACCGGCTTGCATACGCATTTGCAGCGGTTGTGCGAGGAAAAGGCGATTTGGCGAAAATTGCCGCAGCGCCTTGCCGTTCCTGCCGATGTGAAGCGCGAGGCGTATTTCAGCCGCTACGAGCATCACTATGTCTTCTTCCGGGAACTCGATAATGGCGATCTCGGTGTGATGAGCATTTTGCATGAGCGCATGGATGTGCCGGTGCGTCTTGCCGAGGATTTGGCGGCTCTTGCCGAGAAAACGGAGCCTTTCAAGGCATAGGGTTGGCTGTTCCAAGCGAAATCGGAGAGGGCTATGAAGCGGATCAATGATGCAGTCCTCAGGCCGGGCGATATCATCCTCACAACGTCCGCCGCGAAGGTCAGCAAGGGGATTCGTTTCGCCACCGGCAGCGATATTTCGCACGCCATGGTCTGTGTTGAAGGCTACTCAGTTATCGACGCGACGGCTGAAGGCGTGCAAGCCCGGAATACACAGCGACTTTTCTACAAGGATGCCCATCCAGTGCATATTTTGCGATTGCGTGGCGGGCTCTCTAAACCGCAACTCGATGCGGTTCTCATGTTTATGCGTGGGCATGTTGGTACGCAATATTCCAAGACCGAGGCGATGAGAACGAAACTTAAAGGCACCCGCCAGCCGACCCGGAAGCAGTTCTGCTCACGCCTCGTGGCACAAGCCTTCTCTCATGCCGGGATTTCACTCGTTTCCGATGCGAACTTTTGTGCGCCCGGCGATCTCAAAAGCAGCCCTTTTTTGGTGCCCGTTGCGGACTCGACAGTTTTTGTGGCAGCGGAGGAAATGGCGGCGTGGCAGGATAGGCTTGATGCCACTCAGGTCATGAGAAATGCGATCAACGCCATTCTCAACGGGGCGCGAAAGAAGAATCCCAATATCCAGACCTTCGATGATCTCGATGGCCATCTCATCGAGCATCCCGAAGATGATGACTACATTTGCCGTTTGGTGGCCGATTCCGGCTATCTCGTGCTCTGGAAGATTGAACAAGAGAAGAATCCTTGGATTTATGACCTGGACTTGATGCGCGCTGGCCCGGCTGACCAAATCTTACCATACTGCCAAAGCGTCGTTGCGGACGAGGGAACGCCAAACCGCTACATCATAAACCGTGCGGGCTATCAGCTTTTCGCGCATCAGCATGACCATCTTTATTTCAAGCTGATGGCGAATCTTTATGATGTTCTGGCGTCTCTACACCGTCAGAGGGTTCAGGTTGCGAAGGCGTGGCTTCATGAGAATGGCTACGCTTTGCCTCCAGAGAGCCCATTGCTGACGCCTCATACACCGGAATGGTTTGCCTCCCTGGAGCAATGGAATCCGCCTCAAGCGATGATGACGCGGTACGTTGTTGAGCGGGAGGGCAGCGTAACCGTGTGTTCGGTTTGCGGGGATCAGCCTGCTGCCGATTATGCCTTGGAGGAGGATGAGCGCCCGTTAGGTGGCCCCGGCACTCTTCGGCTTTGCGATGACTGCCTCGACATCCGAAGAGATGGTGGCGAGTCCTATATTCCCCTGACGTGAATCGGATCGGGTTGGTTGGGCACGGGGGTGCAGGGGGTTTCCCCCTGCAAACCGCGCGAAGCGCGGTCGCGATCCACTTTGTCTTACAATAGACATGCCACGCCGAGGTAGCGCGGCAGCACGAGCGGCAACGCGAAGAGCAGGAAGCCGCCGATTGCGAGGCTCAGGCCGCTCTCACTCTTCCCGAACGACACCACCCACATAATGACCCCGATGCAGGTCATGAGAACCCCGATCTCGTACGCGACGATGATCACGGGGGACAGCAGTGTGCAGAAGGCATGAGACGGATAGCCGAGCCATCCGGCGGCATAGTCAATGCTCCACCCTACGAGGAGGACGAAGCCAGCGAACGCGGCGAGATTGCCGACGAGGCGAACGGCGAAGGAAGAGTGTGACATAGAGACATCCTGGCGAGGGGAAGGAGAAACACAGGGGCGGGGGAAACCACAGGGCTACGGAGGCCGGGATAGGCAGTCGGGTAAGAGCGCACTTATACATTGCTTCGCAACATAGGTGCTCCGGCAGCCACAGGCTTGTGGCAATCCGCCGGAAAGGAACGCCCTTACGGGCGTGGATTTAGGGATGGCAGGCACGCTGGCGCGCGGCCTGAATCGCTTGCTCAGGGGTGCCATCGGTCGCGCCTCCGTGAAGCCGCGCGGTCACCGTGGCGCACTCGCCGTACCCAACGCTCAACCTCTTTGGCGCGGATCAAGCCTTGCTCGTAGCGGCGGTTGACTCCCGTGGCGGCACGTTCCAGTTCCTTGAGCAATTGCGCAATCTGCTCCAATCGCTTGCGCGCGTGAGCCACCTTGCGCGTGGCTTCCTCCCGGCGCTGTTTGTCTTCCTGAGCGGCCTTCCAGCGGTTAAACCGGAACTTTGGCCCCTTGATCGCACCTTCGGTTTTGAACGTGGTGCGGCGCTGCCAGTAGTCGAGCTTGCGATTCATGCGGTCGAACCGCCGATTAATGGCGACGAGATCGCGCTTGAGTTGGGCATTGTTGCCGACAAGAATCTGTTCCAGCCAGGACAGTCGTGCGCCCCGGTCATAGACGGGATAATTGCGCTGGCGACGTTGCGCCTTCTGCGTGGCGGAGGTGCTCTGGCGATATGCGTTGACCTCGCGTATCTGGCTGACCGGATTTCGCCCGCCACGGGCAATCTGGCGTGCCTTCGGCCCAACGTGAATTTCCGGCATCCGGTTCAGCTCAAGCGCACGCGCCGTATCGCGCCGTGCCAATGCCTCTTTCCGCTGGGCCTCCAGTGTGCGGTGATCAATCCTCGCGCGTTTTCCCGCGCGTTCGAGAGCGAGGTTGCAGGCAATGGCCCATTCGCTTCTCCAGAGATTTAGCAATTCCTTGCTGTTCCAATGGCGGGTCTTGACCGGATCAAGGCCGCTCGCGGTCGCACGCCGCAGGGTCAGCAGGACATGGGCATGGAAATTTTTCTCGCTCTGTCCGTGTTCCGGCACCGGATCATGCAAGGCAAAATCCGCCACCATGCCGTGCCGGACAAAATGGGTTTCAAGGAAGGTGCGGACTAGCTCGAGGCGATCGTCCCGGCTTAGCTCATGCGGTAGTGCCATATTGAACTCGCGGGCCAATTGGGCGTCCTTGCGGACTTCCATGGCTTCCACGGTGTTCCAGAGGGTTTCGCGGTCGGTCAGCCATGGGGCGCTACCGGGAGGTATCAGGATTTCCGCGTGCGCGACCCCGCCGCGTCGGCTGTAGTCGTGCACCTCTCTGGTGTTCCGATCGGTCAGCCGCTCTCCGGCACGATAGGCCGCAGCCGCCACCGCGTTGGAACCGGGACGGTAAGAGCCATCGGGATTCCGTTTCGGCTTGCGTCCAAGTATCTGTCCGGAAAAGTGATAGATAGCCATGTTCAGCCCCGGAAGCGTGGCCGCTTGGGCGATGCTCCCCGCCATGCGTCCCACTTCCCGCGCCAACGGCACACCTTGCGGTAATCGATGCGGCGTCCGAGGATGGAATAGGGGACATTGCGGAACTTGATGACGGTGCGGGTGAGGGGGAGGCGTTGCACTTCGGCGGGATCGAGGAGCCAATATCCGCTTTCGGAGTGGCCCTTCTGGCGATTGCCGCTGTCCCACAATTCCCCGGAATGGCTGACCCCCGACGAACTGGAAAGCGTGGTCATGTTGCCGAGCATGTTGGCGACGTAGGTGGCGGTGTGATTGTCGTTGACCCCGAAGAAGACGCGCGCCGAAGCGTTTGCCAGAAACGCCTCTGCACCCCTGCCATAAACCTCATGGATTTGGGGCAGGTTCTGCCAGATCAGGACTGGCGTACAATAGGCGCGGAGCAGGCCGGACTGGCGTTCGAGCGGATCAAGGCGACCGAGAACCGCGACCTCATCGAGAAGGAGCACGACCTTCCGCCTTGGCGGGGCCGTCTTGGCGCGCGTAAGCGTTTTCAGGGCGCAGCCGACCATGACCCGCAGCCAGCGTTCGTAAACGGTCAGAACGTCCTCATCCACGCAGAGGAAGAGCGTGGAGGTTTCCGTCGTCAGTTCCGACAGGTCGAACGTGGACGACGAGGAAAGAACGCCTGCCGGGGAGCCTGCCGACCACGGCTCTGTTGCCTTCTGGAGATTGGACAGGATCGATTTGAACTCCGCTGAAAAGCCTCCACCGGGTTCGAGTGCGCTGGTCAGGAAACCGGCGGCAATCTCGCGTGCGGCAAGCGAGGGCGATTCATGCGTGATGGTTTCGAGTGTCGCCAGGAAGACTTGCGGCGTACCGACCGAGAGACGGCGCACCGCTGCCAGCGTGCGGCTTTCTTGCGGTTCCTGAAGCGTGTGCAGAATAAGTGCCTTCAGCATTGAGGCGGCTTTGTCGTCCCAATGCGCTTCGCGGGCATCCGGCTTGATCATCAAGGATGCGAGTGCGGCTGCGTCGTCTGCTTCGTTGGGTGTTCCGACGCGAATAATGTCCATCGGATTGTAGCGGTCGGAATGTTCAAGGTTGGTGGGGTTCAGCATCCGCACTTCGCCGAAGGCCGATCGGCGGCGGCGCGCGATGTCGTAGTTTTCCCCTTTCGGGTCGGTGACGACCATCGATCCGCGATAGGTCAACAGGGACGGAATGACCACGCCAAGTCCCTTGCCGGAGCCCATCGAGGCGAACACCATCACCATGCCGTCCGAAGAAAAGCGCAGGAAACGGCGGAAGGCTCCGCGTCCGAGAATGACCCCTTCGCCGGTAATGGCTCCCCGGCGCAGTTGCTCCCAGCGCGTGGCCCACCGGGAAGAGCCGTGGGAGCCGCCCTTGCGGTGGCGTTTGCGGCTCACTCGGAAGAGGAGCCTCAGCATCCACCAGCAGGCTTTCAGCATAAGCGTCAAAGTCCAGTAGGCGGATTTGAAGAGCAGCGTGACCAAATCCATGACTTTCACCTGTCATGCGGCATGCATCCGGCGCAAACCGGCGTGCCTGCCGAAGCGGCACGAACCGGAATTTCGCAATGATGTTGGCCGGGTTACGGGGAGGGGTGTTATGTCTTATGTCGGGTGGTGATGCCGGATTGGCCCGGCATCACCGGTATATGCATGGTTCGCAGAGCACCGTGCTCGCATCCGTCAAATGCGGGCATTTCTCCGCTTCGCTCCGACCCTCCGGGTGACGGATGCTGCGCGCGATGCTTTATAGGAGGCGTCGGGACGGGGAACGTCCCGGCGCCCTACGGGCGGTGTTCGACGGCCTGCGGCGCGTCGAACAGGGAACTTGATAAGGCAGCGGAGCAGGCCGAAAAGGATGTGACCTGCTATGCGGATGAGAAGCCTGATAATCACCCCGATCATCTTGAGGTAGATCAGCAGCACTCGCCCCATCAGTTGGAGGAACAAGGAGGCAATCGCTGTCATAGGTCAGGCGTCGATGGGGCCGAGGTTCTTCGGTTTGAACGTCTTCGGGCAGACCATCACCTGATATCGCACGCCGGTGTTGCGATGTTCCACAATGCCAAACGTGGTGCCGTCAGACGATTTAAGCCATCCTGCGTGTACTGGGTAAATCGACAGTCCAGGCACGTCATAGTGCTGGATGGCTTTTTCAATGATGCGCTTGACAGTTTCCGGGGAGAGCGGGGCTGCGTTGAGAGGAATTGATGGAGTGGCTTGGCGAACAGGAGGCAGAATCTCCGGTTCGTGGATGATGGTGGGGTTCGGTGTTGGTGCTTTGTTGCGGATGGTAGCGGTCACGGTAACGGTACGGGGTGCGCTTTCTGCGCCCGAGATGCGGATAGCCATGTTGAAATCTCCTGATAGGGTGAGGGGAGGCGGAGCAGTACGCTCCGCCTCGGCGGCTCAGTTGACGCGGGCGAGCGCGAAGGGTTTGCGGGATTGGCGGCCAATGACCCACAGCCAGTTCTCGCCGTTCAGGGGATTATGGTAGACGTAGCCGAGCGGCCCTTGCTTACTCCGCTCGTAGCGGATGAAAATGCCGTCCGCTTCAATGCGGCGGACACCGTTCATGAGAGTGTAGTAGCAGCGGGTGCGGCTGAAGATCTGGTGCACTTCGGCATCGGAAACCCAGACCGTCTTGGATACGGCGGTCATTGATGTCTGCGGAAGTTTCCATGGCAGCAGCGTGCGGATGCGTTGAAGATTGGTGTTGTTCATAGCTCGTTCTTTCTCTCTGTTTGAATGCTCCGTCGTGGGGGAGCAGTCCAAGCCTTCTGAAAAAACGCATTGATTTCAACGAAATAACGATCCTACTGGCGGTATGAAAGTATCCCCCACCCGGTAGGATTGCGTCCTACCGGGTGGGGGATGTATGAATGGCAGGATGTTGATCGGTCAAAGAACGTAACCCGATCAACACCGTTGCCACGAGAGGGCGAACCTCTCTACTGCGCCAGCACGACCACGCGCAGATTTGTAAAACGGGAAGCGTTAGTATCTATATAGAATAATATTCTAATAAATCAACCTAAACTAGGATAATTTTTTCTATGGTAGATGAATCCGAGAATGAGAAGACGGTAAAACGGAGCGTTTCGCTGCCGGAAAAGCTCTATGTAAAAGTGAGGGAGCTTGCCGACAGTCAGGATGGGAACGCGTCACGGGTTTTTGCCGAAGCGGTCAGAGAATTTACCACAAGAACAGCGGAAGATCGGGAAGCCGCGAGGAAGTTCATTGCGGCCGCAGACTTCCTGCACAACAATGCCGAGATTTTTGATGAGCGTCAGCGGATCATTGAAGCGCGGCTGGCCTCAGTGGAAACGAATCTTGAGTACATCGCCAAAACGCTTGAAGGCATTTTTCACATTCGGAGGGAGCCCCTTACGATTGATGTTCCCACTCAGAATGGCTTTGACGACCTTCTTTCCGAGGCGTCTGACCGATATATCCGTAATCCGAGCCTGCTTACTCCTACGCTGCCGGAGTTGACCGATTCTCAGAAGGCTGCGGAGGCGGAAGCTTATAAGAATAGACTGAGCGAAGCTGAACAGCTCCTGAAGTCAATGCCGTTCATGGAAGAAGAGCGTTTTTATATTGCGCCAACACCAGGTGGTGTAGGTCTATATGACAGGAAGTTCAAAACGAATGGAGAAGTCATAGGCCCATTGGAGGATAGTTTTATGGTTCTTTCAATAAAGAACGGTGTTTATATCTATTATCCTGAAATACCTCCTCATTTTCAGGTGGATTCAGCAGATATTCGCCCGCGCAACCATGCATATAATTTGAAAGAAGTGGCAAAAGTTATTCCTGTCATCGTTGCAGATTATCTGGCTTTTCGACGCTTGGAAAAAACGTGAAGTTAGTTTCTCGGCTTCCAGATATGGGGCTTGAAATACACAGTGGCCTCGCTTTCACGATGAAAAGCTCGAAGCCGGACGGATCGCGCTATTAGGGTGTGTGGTCATGGAACGGATTCCACAGCGAGGTTGATGGGGATTAGTTGTCGGGGAGAGCTTTGGGCGCTTCCAGCATGTCCCTCATGTACGGGTCGTTATCGACTTGCTCTTGTATCACCTTGTTCCTGTGGGCCGCTTCCTCCGGGCTTCCCGGCGCGAATGTGCGGCCGCAAATCAAGACGCTTGCCGGATGCCCGACCAAGGAGCGCGGCATGAAGGTGAACGTGTAGGGGCCGGTCTTGGGTAACGGGCCGAACCAGTAAGCCTTGGCGTGCAAGGGACTTTCCAAGGGATGGCCGGGGCCGTCCATCAGCGGAATCCGCTGTTCCTGTGACGGAGGAACCAGCACGCCCATGGCATCGAGAGATTGCATGGTGACGGTCACATAGGAGCCGCGCTTGAACCGCCCGACGAATTCCGCAGCGGTGCCTTTGTAGTCGAAGCAGCCGGTTTCGGCATCGAGCTTGAACGCCTGCCGCTCAAGCGGCGGGCGGGAGTCGGCATGGGCGGTAACCGGAAGGGCGGCCGTCAGGAGGCAGGCAAGGCCGTAACGGGCAAGTGGCATAGAACTCAGTCCTTAGTTGCGTGGAAGGGACTGCACGGCATTCTGGAGTTCCGCATCGACGCTGGCCGGGGCGAGCTTGCCAATCCGCGAGTAGTCCTCCCATGCCAATCGTGTCGGGTCGCCGGTTCCGCCGTTGCGGAGGTCGATAAGGGCGCGCAGGAGTTGGCGCTTGAGGTCGAGCGGCACGGCGTCGAGGGGCACGTACTGGTTTTTTCCGGCTTGGCATGTCCTGGGGGCGGCAAAGGCAAGGCCGCGGCGTAGGGTTCCGGCTGCGGCCGGGTCGGCATCAAACGACAGGAACAGCCATGACGGCAGCTTGCGCGTGACGATGGTGGCGTAGCTTGGAGGGTCAACCGGGATGACCATCAGCCCGGCCAGGTCACCGTAGAGGCTGGGTTCACCGGGATTGCCGGTGACCGGGCTGTTGGCCGTGACCGGGAGCAGGTTCATGGCCAATACGAACCGCCCGATGCTGCTCAGGCGGGTTTTCTTTAGATAGGCGGCGCAGGAGGTACCGAGCGGGTCGATGGTCGGTATCTGTTCCATCAGCATCGCGGCCGCCGGGGTGGCGGCGGCCGGAAGGGTTGCGATCAGGAGGCAGGCTAGGCCGTAGCGGGCAAGTCTCATGGGTTTACCTCTAGCGGCAATACAGACTGGTGGGATTCGGCGTCGTATAGTCCACGCTGCAATGATGGGCGGAGGATGGGCCGCCACCGTTGCGGCGGTTGCCGCCGCCGTGCCCACCGTAGGAGTTGCCACCCCCACCGGACTGCCCGGCCACCGCGCCCACGGCCGCGCCGAGCATCAGGCCCATGAAGGCCTTGGCGGCGGCATTGTCGCGGGGCGTGCCCCGCTGAGAGTTCGGTACCCGGCCGACCAAGCGGTCATTTTTTCCGGGCCGGGCCTTGACCACCGGGCCGAGGTTGACATCACCGGGGGCTGGTTCGGCCCGGAACGGTAAGGGTTTTCTTTTGGTCTTATGGCGCACCAGTTCGACCGGCACACGTTCCGGGGCGGCGGCTGGAGGGAAACCGGCCCGGAAGCTGGCGGAGAAGCCTTGTGGGGGATTGGCCAAGGTCAGGCAAAGGGCGGCATAAAGAACGGGACGGATGAGCTTCATGGTGCTCATCCCTTTTGTTTGCAAAAATTAGTCCGGTAATATGCAACGGCTTCATTCAGGCGTTCCTGCACATTCCTCCGAATCTCTTCTTTATGCCCACTCACGTCATTGAGGGTCTTGTAGGCGTCGTAGGCACTGTCAACGATGTTGAACCGGTAATCCCACTTCCCCTTTTCCAAGACGATATTCTGTAGCTCACAGGCTTCGGTGTTGGACACGCATTTCATTTTCGCGCCCTCGAATACGACAGGCCCTCCAACTCCATAATCACCCGTTTCCTGCGCTGTTACGCTGGTCAATCCGCTAAAGTCGAGCTGGTAACGACCCCGCCCGCTTCGTGACTCCATGTCTTTTGGCACATCAGGTTCGAACCGCATAAGGGCCGTGCAATGATCCTGCGGCGCTACGGATAGGACAAATAGTGATGTCTTCTCTCCCTTGGTGCTCCTGAAGGCTTCATAGAGACCCACACTTTGAGGCGTCTCGCTTGGCTTTGGAGCATTTTCAATGGAAATAACAGCCTCGCTGCCATCTGCCATTTTTACAACCTTGGTTCGAACTTCAATGCCGAAAACAAGATAGGCGATGATATCGGCTTCGCTTTTGCCCGCAAACGGGCTGGAGGCTTCACTGGAGCAGGCAGGCAGGAGGGTTGCGGCGAGCGCGGCCGCGAGCAGTGTGGTTTTCATGGGAAGGTTCCGGATTACATACGGGTGAGGTTCATGCGGAAATCGCAGCCTGCGATGGACAGGTCGCCGTAGGAGCGGAAGCGGTATTCGCAGACTTGGCCGAGGAACCCGATTTGCGCCGGTTCGAGCCGGATACGGGTATCGTCCATGCGTGACCAACGGGCCGTGTCCGTGTTGGTGCCGTTGGTGACAAGCAGGCTGCCGTCGCCCACGAATTCCACCTTGGCGCCGCTCTTGTCGCGGTAGGCGCCTTCAATCGGCGGCTTCGAGATCCCCGCCACGAAGAGGTGCCCGGTGCGGACGCTGTAGCCGATGAGAACCACTGCGATGACCGACAGGATGGCAATCATTTGCGTTTGGCTAGGCCCCCTGACAGAGGGCGTTGTTGGTGAGGCCGAGGCTGGCATAGTCCCGCTGCGGTACGAGCGGTAGGCCAGAAACGCGAACACCGGCACGGTGATGATCGCGGGATGAATGGGAAAATGCAGTCCTGTCACCCTGACAAAGAACGGCAGTAGAAACACCGCCGCGATATAGAGAAATGTCGATTTCTTGAATGTATTCTGCACGGAAGACCCCCAGGTGCGAAAATCGGGGCGGATTCCGGGCCGGGATGACGGCGGAATCCGCCGTCAGGGCCAACGCCCTCGGCCTTCTCTGGGTAGCAAAAATCACGATTTTTGACGGTCGGCGCTGGGAGCCTGCAGGGCCAAATGGCGATGGAATAGAATCGAGTATTTAAAGCATTACTGAAGTACAAACCCGTAACAGAATGTGAATCCGCCCCACTTGCAAAAGTCGTGACTTTTGACCACCTGTAAACAGGCGTAAAGGCTTCGGCCTATAATTAACAATATTCATGGAACTCAAGACTTTCCGCCATTCAGGAAAGTTTTGAGCAGGGATACACACGTTTCTGGCCGGATTCTCGGCTATGCCCGCGTCAGCACGAAGGGGCAGGACTTGGCCTATCAACTCGCCAAGCTGAAGGCGGCCGGATGCGTACAGGTCTTCCACGAGAAGCGCAGCGGCAAGAGCCGGGATGGTCGCCCGGAGCTTGCCAAACTTCTCCAGTCCCTCCGCTCCGGTGATCTCGTGCTTGCCACCGTTACCGACCGGATTGCCCGCCATCCGCTCGACATGCTGAACATCGTGGATACCGTGAAGAAGGCGGGCGCGGGTCTGCGCCTGATCGATGAACCGTTCATCGACACGACCTCGGAGTTTTCCGACCTGATCCTGTTCATTGTCGGTTGGGCGGCCCGCTGGCAACGGCAGCGCATTCTTGAAAACACCGCGCACGGGCGCGAGGATGCGCGGCGGCGCGGTGTGAAGTTCGGGCGGAAGCCGAAACTGAGTCCGTGTCAGAAGGTTCAAGTAATGGAAAGAAAGGCTAACGGCGAGCCGTATGCGCGGATTGCACTGGCTTTTGGGGTTAGTGAAAGTACGATTTTGCGGGTGCGATCTTAGCCCGCTCGGTTGGAAGGTTTTGGCACTCCACTATTGTTTGCCAGTCGTGCCGCTGGCGCTGTTGGTAAGCGACGCGGCTCCGGGAGGAAGATCGCATCTTTCATAAGAAGCTTCCTCTTCCATCTCGCCCACATGAGTATTGCGCTCGTGCCGTATTGTCCGGATTTTGGTGTCCGTCATATAGATTTCGAACGAGCCGGATGTCGTACTCACCGAAGTATTCTGGCAACTGTAAGTGAAGACCGAGTTGTTGGTGTTGACCACAGAAAGATTGGTGATTGTGCATCCCATGGATGATGTGAGTTCGTGCGCCTGCATCTTCGTGTAGGCTTCGATGGTGTCGGGAAGTTCGAAACACTGGTCAGCGAGGGGTGGCGGGTTGTCATAGCTCGCGTTAAATGATGTCTGCCGCCAGCCCGTTTGGGTGCCGGTGGCCTCCGGCTCATTTGCTGCGCAGTCGGTAGTGCCGGGTTGATTATATCCTTCCGCTGAACCGCAGTCGGGGGTGCTCGTAGCAGTTGGCGATAGCCATCCTTGCACGTGCTTCAGCGATGCCGCTTGTGCCTCTGCATATGATCGCCGCCCTTTGTCGTAGTTGTCTTGTAGTCGGCGCTCCCACTCCGGGTCTACGTCTAGGGAGAAGTTGATGGGCGTTTCCTGTTGAACCTTGGGAGAAACGACAAAGCTGTAGAACTTATATGCGCCGTATGCAGTGAGGACGGTTTCACCGACGGGGTTTAAAGCGAGTAATGGCAGACCAAGGGGGGCTACGTCATTTGACGTTATATCCTGTTGGCTATTTTTTATTTCCTGGATTGTGCTGTAGATATCCAGAACCATACCGGCTCCGCCGGCTGCCTTGCCCAATCCCTTAAGTGTTGGCGATTCAATTCCTCCAAATTCTGCCACCGTTGCACCAACATCGATACCGTCGAGCGTTGCGTTGAGAGGAGAGTTTTCTTCCGCCCAGCATTCGGAATCCAGAACAAGAAACGCAGCGAACGACGCGCTGATGTGCCATCCCTTGTGCAATAAACTCTCCCGTTGAAAGGGTTAAAAGGCGTTGGTGATAAGCCTGGTCGGCTTACATGCCGTATCTTGCGGATCAAAAATCAGATAACCGCCGTAGCGATTGGTCGCGACATCATGGAATGCAGCAGCTCCATCTACTTTGACAGTCCCATTCTCGTTCTCAAGCTGGGCAAACCAGATGGACAAGTAGAATTTGCCGACATCTTTTGATGTTTTGCCATCTGGAAAACGAAATTCAGCAGTCTCCAGCATCTTCTCGAATGCCTCACGGCACGGCTTTTTTGCACTAAGCAGCTTGGCGAAACTGACCATGCTCTTGTTGACCGGGAGCGAGCGTTTTTCATCGACCTGATAAAGCGTGAAAAGCTCATCCAGTACCTTGATATCCTGAAAGTGGTCGAAGAAATGTCTTACGACCCCCTGTCGGATTCCCAGCATATTTGCGAGGTACTGTGGGTTATCGGCGTGCTTGTAGAGTTCTTCGGATATCTGCTGCCCCGGCACAAAACCCGCAAACGGCTCCCCTTTAGGGGGAACCTTTATGATGGCAAACAAATCCACATCGGTGTTGTACAGCAGCGTGTAACTGCTTCCTTGATGCTCGACGGTCTTTCTGATCGACGTCACATAAAAGGCGTTCGCGAGCTTTTTGGCCTGAACCGGCCCAAATATCTTAGTATCGGAGACCCAATCCTTGTGGAATACGGGGCGGTGAATGGCAAACACGATTGCCTGCGAGAGCGCATCCAGGCTGCGGTTATCAGGAAATGCGATTTCGGCGTCTGCTGTCGGCTCGGTTGGCCCTGCTGCCGGTTCGACGGATGTTAGCGACTTGACGTTTTCGCCGACTGGCTTGAATTCCTTGCCCGTAAATTCGAAGTAATGCGCGCCGATTGCGCCGGTCTCGCCGACCTGTCCGGCTACGACCAGCAGGCGGCTGTTTTTGCGAACCTCGAATGGCTTGCTGAATCCCGACCAGTTGCAGGCGGCGAAGGGCAGGAAATGGACTTCGCCCGTAGCCACGTTGATCAGCGCGCCGGTATCGCATTGCGTGCCCGCGCCCCATTGGGCGAACACGTAGCGGCCCCCGAAATTGATGGGTTGTTCCACGGCTTTGCGGAGTCTTGGGCCATTTTGTTGTGCTTGAGGAGTGTTCAGCCGCAAGGGAGCTTCCTCCCCGCTGTAAGCCTTAGCTGGGTAGTCCTTGAATTTCGGGATGCCATCGGCATGAGCGGTGCCGCAGGTTCCAGCAGCCATAAGCAGGCAGACAAGCAATCTCTTCATGCGTGGCAGCATCTCCCGTTTCACGGAATGATTGCATTTCGATGTGCCGCTGTCACGAGGCTATATCTTGCAACGGCGGCAAGGTGTGTCGATCTTCCGAGGGCCATAATGTTTTGGCGCAACACAATGTTGTTTTCATCTACAGATAGAAACGATCGTAATCTTACAACTTTTTCTTAAATCCTACGCTCTACGAAACGAATGAATTGAGAGGTGGGATATGAGACGAGATAGACAGAGACAAGGGCAGTTGCAGCGTGTGTTGGAAGCCTTGAGCCAGAATGCACCCGCCCGGTCGCAAGGGGAGGCGTGGAATGCCATTTTCAATACTGTGCAACAGGTGCAGGCCGTTGACAGGTACGGGACATCTTGGACGATTCCGGCGTTGGATGCGCCCAGTTCCCGACCTTATGGCAACGGGGGAACCGCACTCCGGCTGATTGGGCACCATGTCTATCTCAACGCCAATGGTGCCTACCGCATTATTGACCTCAGCAGCGGTGAGCCTGTTCGTCTTTTCGAGAAGGAGAATGCGGCGGGCGTGCGTTTCGTAGAAGTTCCCGGTTATAGGATGCCACTTTAGCAAGGCCAATTGGCAGTGCGGCCGCAGCATAAAGCTGGCTGCCCGAAGCTTCGTTATGGTAACATAATACCTGTGCCGGTATGGCGGAATTGGTAGACGCAGCGGACTTAAAATCCGCTTCGCCATGAGTGTGGGTTCGAGTCCCGCTACCGGCACCAGCTAAAGACCGGGAACGCCATATTTCCAAATGCTGTAAGCTTCACTGCTATCACGCTGGACTTGTTTTTCTGTTTTCGCCTCGCACTCCTTGCAAAGGTTGCGATAGGCGATCCGTGCATGATGTAGTTCCCTATCGCGATCTTGCCGGTTGTCGGCTTGTTCCGCTTTGCGCATGTGCCGCTTGATAGCGTCAACGTGTCCCTGCAAGCTCATACCCGCTCTCCGGTCACGTCAATTGATGGCCAAGGGTATCTTCTTGAAGCCTTTGAAGTTGCCGGATTGGTCATACTCCACTTTGAAAATGCCCTCGCATTTCGCAGGGGGCGACGCAGGTGGGGCTAGGTGTTTCGGGCCAACTATCCCGGCGGCTTCCTTGAGCAAGCCTTTAATGGCGGTGATGTTCTCGTTTGTCTTGCTGTCAACATCGGTGCTGAGACTGGTGAGATTCCAACCATCGGTGAGGGTAGGGGTCGCCTTGACCGCGCCCATACCGGCCGAAATCGTTATCGCGTATTCCTCGGTCTTGTCGGGCAGATAGAATGACTTCACATCGCAGGTGACCGTCTTGTCCGTCTTGGTTTCCACAAGGGCCAGATACGGCGCGGGTCGCCAATAGCGGATACCGGATTGGTCGCGGGAGGTAACCCGTTTGACCTGCACACCGGCGCAAGAGGTCGCGAGCAGGGGGATGAGCATAAGGGACAGCAATGCACGCATAACGACTCCCTTGAGGGTGGTGATAAGTGAATAATGAGACGGTATGAAGTATTTAAAACTATGAAATTCTACGGATACGTAAGATTTCGCATCCTCAGATTGAAGGCAAGTGCCAAAAAAAGAATCTGAGGAAATTTTGCGAATATAAATCAAACTATCGTACAGGTGGTATTGTCGATTTCAGAGAATCACGGAGGTCACATGAAAATTTCTGGTCTTGATGGACTGACCCGTCAGCTTAAAGACGCTGAAAAGGCTCTCGCCGAATTGGACGGCGAGATCGGCACCGTTACCTTTACCCCCGATGATCCGGCGAGCATTGAAAATGCCATCAGTCAGATTGAAGCGATGATCGATGAGCGCGTGGGACAGTACGCGGCCAATCCGTTTGTTGCGCCTCTTATTGAGGGCATGAAAGAGCAATATCGAGAAGCCCTTATTGAGAAGGCGGCTGCCGCCCGTCTTGAGGAAGGTGAACAATAACTATGGATGGCGTGAATCTCTTTACTCAGATCAATAATGCGGTGTTGGACTTGCAGGGTGCCCAATACCAAACCTACCAAAAGCCGCTGAAAACACTCGCCCGTCTGTTGCGTCATGATGATCTGGCGGCGGCAAATGCGAAGCTGACGAGCGGTCTTGATTTGGAAGGCTTTCTGAAGGGGCAGGATTCCGATCAGGGAGGAATGGGGGAAGGGACTATCGAATGGCCGGAAGACCCCGAAGAGACATTGGGCCTAACGCTCCTGCTGATCTTCAAGTTTGCCGATGACCCCCGCTTTATGGAGCAGTTTGGCTATATCTATCATGGCTCTGGAACAAAGATTATGTCGGGTATCAACGGCATAACCGGGCAACTCATCATTCCGTTCGTGCGGGATTACAAAACCTACGTCACCACCTCCGGTCAGAAGCCACAGCTCGTCATGCCGACATCGAATAAGATTTTCATTGTCCACGGGCATGACGACGGCGCGTTAAATGGTCTTGCCCGGTTTTTGGAGAAGCTGAAGCTGGAGGTGATCATCCTCAAAGAGCAGCCGAACCAAGGTCGAACCATCATCGAGAAGTATGAAGCCAGCGCTGCCGAAGTAGGTTTTGCCGTGGTGTTGCTGACCCCCGACGATGTCGGATCGGCGGTATCTGCCGAAGGGCAGAACCAGCGTGCACGGCAGAATGTCATTTTTGAACTTGGCTATTTTGCGGGCAAGCTGGGCAGGGGGCGCGTCTGCCTGTTGCGGAAGGGTAATGTGGAAATTCCCTCTGACCTCTTCGGCATTGTCTACACGGAGATGGATGCCGCCGATGGCTGGAAACAAGCCCTGGTGAAAGAGTTGAAAGCCGCCAAGATCGATTTCGACGCAAATCGGATGTGGGAATAATGGCGCTGCTAATCCGAGCTAAGGACATGCTGAAGCGGATAACCGGCGTCTCAACGCCATGGTTTGGGGTTTCGTGGAATCCGCCCACTTCCGATCGCGATGCCGTTCGCAAATTTCTCGCGTTCTTGGAAGACCGTCGCGCCCTGTTTAATCCCCTTCCTGCCGAGGTCGAGGACGACGTGATTTCGTCCATTCATATGATCCGCGCCGAATGCACGACGGCGGTGGGTGCTCTTAGCGAGAAGGCGCCAGGCGTGGCACATGTTCGAGCCATTGGCGCGGCTTGCCGCCGATTTCTTGATGAACCGTACCCAACATTCGACGACATCATGGAACGTCGTCGCGATCCCTACTTTGATCGGGATGAGTCTCACGGTCGGTTGCGTCGTGGAACGCATCCAGCAGGGTTCTTTACTGCGCTTGGGGAGTTGCGAGCCTTTGTGGGTATACAGATTGCTATGTTGTCGTCCCTATATGAGATCGACATCCACGGAGATCTGGTTCGCATTCTACCACCACTGATGGACGAGTAGCGGTTGAGAGCTGATGGCGCAGAGCGCGGTGTTGGCTAGTTGGGTTGCCTCGTATTGACTTTGCACGGAAGCATTCTAATGCTGCAAATTTGGAACAAAACGGAAACTTAGACGAAAATGATTGATACCAAAACGGCCGATCCGAAGCTCTTTATCTCCTATAGCTGGACTACCCCTGATCATGAGGCTTGGGTGCTTCAGTTTGCCGAGGAGCTAACGAGCCAAGGGATACACGTCATTCTCGACAAGTGGGATTTGCAGCCGGGGCATGATGCCAACGCCTTTATGGAAAGCATGGTGAGCGACCCCACTGTCACAAAAGTCCTGCTCATCTGCGATGAAATGTACGCCAGGAAATCGGATGGGCGTAAGGGCGGAGCGGGTACGGAAGCTCAAATCATCACTCCTGAGATATACGCTCATACGGCGCAAGATAAGTTTGCGGCGGTGGTGCGGGAGCGAGATGGTGAGGGGAAGCCTTTCCTGCCGGTCTACTATAAGGGTCGCATCTATTTTGACCTGACCAGTGCTTCTACATATGCCACGGAATTTGACAGGATCGTGCGTTGGGCTTGGGGCCAACAACTGCATGTACGTCCGCAAAAGGGGCAGAGACCCTCCTTCTTGGAGGGGAAAACCGTTTCCGGGAAAATTTTATCCTCTGCCGCACACCGGCGAGCTATGGAGGCGGTACGCACGGGAGCTTCCAACGCAGTTCCGGCCGTGCGGGAATACCTTGACATCATCGCCGAGGGACTTGAAGCGTTTAGGCTGCGCACGGAACATGCCACACGAGAAACGTTTGATGATCAGGTAGTTGCAAGCATTGAAGAATTCACTCCCTACCGTAATGAGATTGTCGAGCTTTTTTCCGTTATTGCTCGGTATTCACACGCGATGGAGTATTTAGAGAGTCTGCACCGATTCTTTGAGAAATGTATCCCGTATTTCGACAGGCCGGAAAACGTTCAAAGCTGGAGCGAGTGGGACTTTGATAACTATCGCTTCATTATTCACGAGCTGTTCTTGTATTGCGTGGGGATATTCCTGCAGCATGAGCGGTTTGACGCGGCTCAATGGTTTTTTGATAACGAATATTATTGGGATGATCGCCGCGAACGCGATAACAAAATGCATGCTTTTACTGTGTTCCGGGAAACCCTGCGCTCGCTAGACCACAGGAACCAGCGAAACGAATTAAGGCGGCTATCATTGCGTGCCGATATGTTGAAGGATCGCAATGCCGGAACTGGAATAGATTTTCAGCACGTCATGTGTGCAGATTTTGTTGCGTATCTTCGCGGCGAAAGGCTGGTGGAATGGCGGAAGTGGTGGCCTGAAACCCTTCTCTATGCCGACAGGTTTTCGGGGCCTTTCGAAATCTTCGCCCGTGCCAAGTCACAGCGGTATTTCGATAAAATCAAAAACTTGCTCGGTATTGGCAGCAAAGACGAGTTGGGTGCGTTCCTTGAAGCGCTTCTTCAGAAGGACAGGTTGCCGCGATGGCAATTTGAGACTCTCGACCCGATTAAGCTCGTGGGCTTAGCTAATATTGCTACCACCCCCTAAGTTGTCTCTGTCGCTCTGCCAAGCGGCGCAGTTGCTGCATGTATATCCGGTGCGCAGATAGGCCCTTAGTAGTTGCTTTCATTTTGGAGGCAGATGTAATATTCCTGACAGCAACTTATGGGGGCGAAACGGGAGTATTGCATGGGGGGGAACGTTGGCTCGGTTTGGCGTCGCTGGGATCTGCATATCCATACCCCGTTCACGAAACTTTCGAACGGTTTTGAAGGGAGCAGTGATGATGCTATTTGGGAGAAATACATCGATGCTTTGGAAGCTGCTGCACCTCAAGCTTATGGCATAACCGACTATTTTAGCTGTGATACAATTTTCACGCTGATCGACAGATATAAAGCCAAATATCCGGAATCATCCAAAGCCTTATTCATTAATATTGAGCTTAGGCTGTCGGATTCCATCGATGCCAAAAATGGCAATCCCAATCTGCATGTGATCTTCGATAATGATGTAGATCAATGCCCTCGCAATAAGATTGAACGCTTTCTTGCGACCTTAAAAACGAAAGGTGACGACGATTCTGGCGCGCGCATACCTTGCTCAGACCTCAGCACGACAAAAGACTACGCATCTGCTTCAGTGTCCTTTGATGATGTGAAAGCCGCCCTCGAAGACACTTTTGGAGATGCTAAACCTTATTTGCTGGCTTTTCCCGCCAAGAACGATGGCATCCGTACCACGGATGCCAAATCCCAAAGGAAGGTGTTGATATCAGATAAGCTGGATCGCAATTGTGATCTGTTTTTTGGTGATGCCAACAGCCGAGAATATTTTCTAGGCGCGGGTCGATACGACAGCGGTGAATCCTTGCCAAAACCGGCGGTGTCCGGAAGTGACGCCCATTCATTCGCGGACTTAGAGCGTCTCGACGGAAATGTTGTTGGATATCCACCTGCCTGGATTAAAGCCGATCTAACGTTTCGGGGATTGCAGCAGATCTGTTTTGAACCTGAGTCGCGGGTCTTCATTGGCGCTGAACCACCGGTTGAGCAAAGAAAGACCCAGCAGCCGACGAAAATGCTGAGCAATCTGAAGATCAATCATATCCCTGAATACGATGGCTCGCGCGGTATTTGGTTCAAAGGTGTCGATGTTCCGTTGAACCCGGAGCTCACGGCAATCATTGGCAATAAGGGAAGTGGAAAGAGCGCCCTTGTCGATATCATCGGCCTGCTTGGGGACAGCCGGTTAGAAGCGTACTTTTCGTTTCTGTCGGACTCGCCCGACAACAAAAAGTTTCGCCAACGCGGCTATGCCGAGAATTTCCAGGCGGAAGTTTTGTGGCAGAGCAAAACGTCGGTTGGGAAGCGGCTTAGCGAATCCGTTGATCGCACGAAGCCGGAAGGTGTTCGTTACCTGCCACAAAACTATTTTGAGCAGTTGACCAATGAAATCCAGATCGATGAATTTCGGCGTGAGATTGAGGATGTGGTCTTTTCCCATGTGGAAGAGACCGAGCGTCTTGGTACAGGGTCTTTTAAGGATCTTCAGGATCTGAAAACGCAGCAGAGCCGGAATGAAACGAGTGCGCTTAAGACACGACTTCGTCAGGTCAACTTTGAGATTTTGGAGCTTGAGACTAGCGCGAACCCTCAATTTCGAAAGAGCCTTGCCGCAGCACTCGATGCCAAGAAAGAGGAACTGAGGGCGCTTGAGGCTGCGAAGCCAGCCGAAGTTGCTGCACCCGATTCTCAGACGGAAGAGCAACGCCAACTTTCCGAGCGCCTTCAGCAACTTGCCAATCAGTTGGACGAGCTTCGTCGGGCGGAGCAGTCAGCGGTAGATACGATTAGTCAACTGAAGAACCGTCAGCAGCGGCTGCTTTCTTTGAAGGACGCCATTGAAAGCCTGAGCGCCAGGGTAAAGGAGGGCACGGATGCCCTTCGTCCAACCGCGTTAGAGTTTGAGCTGGATATCGATAAGATCGTCAAAATGCAGATCGACCTTACGGATGTTGAAATTCAGCGGACGTCCGTTGGAGATCGCATATCCACCCTTGAGAGAGACAATGCGGTTGTATTTGAACCCGATCACGATTTTCGCGCAATTGTCGGCCTTCCTGATATCCGTGGTGCAATAGCCTTTCACGTCGCGACAATCGATGCTCTCAGGGAACAGTTGGGTACTCCGCAGCGGAAATACCAAGCTTACCTTGACAAATTGGCTCAATGGAACAGCCAACGAGCAGGCATCTTAGGCAGTGAGGTTGACCCTCAAGGCGGAACCATCCGAGCGCTAGAGGCGCAAATTGCGTTCATCGACACAGATTTGGCCGCTCAGATCAACGAGAAGCGCACTTTGCGTTCAAGTCTTGCGCGTCAGATATTCGAAAGTAAACAGAAAGTTCTGAAATTCTACGCCGATATCAAAGCAAGCGTTGACCAGAGACTTCAGGTGGTGAGGACAGCTAGCTTTTCGGTCGAAATAACGGCTTCGTTCGTTCTTGAACGTGATTTTTCTGAGGATTTCCTCAAGTTAATTAAGAAAAACCGTAGAGGGCCTTTCCACGGTGCAAATGACCCAGAGCGCGTGTTGAAGGGTCTCGTCAGTGAGGTTGATTGGGATAGTTTTGATTCCGTTGAAGCCTTTGTCGAAAAAGTGCTCGCCGAAATGACGTCGGAAGAGGGAGGCACGCCCTTGCTCCTTGAGGAGCAGGTTGTGCACGTCAAAGACTTTTACGACTTCCTGTACTCTTTGGAATACTTTGCGGCATCGTATGAGCTTCGGCTTGGCGGTAAAAACTTGAACGAGCTTTCGCCGGGCGAAAAAGGCTTGCTGCTTCTGGTTTTCTACTTGCAGCTCGACAAAGACAATATCCCTCTCGTTATCGATCAACCCGAGGACAACCTCGACAACGAGAGTATCTTTGCAATTTTGGCAAATTGCATTCGGGAGGCTAAGAAGCACAGGCAGGTCATTTTAGTTACTCACAACCCAAACCTTGCTGTGGGTGCTGACGCAGAACAAATCATTTACGTCAAGCTCGACAAGGCTGACAGCTATCGCTTCAGCTATGAAAGCGGGGCTATTGAGAATCCCCGTATCAATCAGCGGATCATTGACATCCTTGAAGGTTCTCAGCCCGCATTCGTCAAGCGTCGCTTGAAATATCATATCGCGTAGATAAAGCCCTGTCCTATCTTGCAGAGCCTTCTTAACCCTTGCTCAGGTATACGATGTTCACTGAAAAACATCTCGAAATCTTTGCCAATATCGCCGCGATTCTGACAGCCGTCATTGCCGTTTGGGCTTACGGCCGGTTTCTCTGGGAACGCCGACAGAAGAGATTGCGGCTGGAAAGCCATCTGCGTGATGAGAAAGAAATGAGAGCGGATGAAGGGCAAAGGACACTCCTTCATCTCGTTGCCAACCTGGGAATGTCGGAGATCGAGATTGTTGATGCGGCCTTCCGAAGTAAGGTTATCCGGCGCCGTGTGTCCTTGGATGAGCAAGGTCGGGCTGATCGTCTATTGCTTGAATACGAAAGTGGCAACCCTGACGCGGATTTCCCCAGGAGAGGACGGCGTTCTCCGCGTTTCTGATGTTGATTAGCTGAAATCCAAGCTCACGCAGTGACACCCATGGAGCGAGGCGCGAGCGCCGAAATGGGCGTCAAAATGTGTGTTTAGCACAGATTTTAGCACAAAATTTTTTCAGATTGAAATTATGTAATAATTACAAATGGATATGAAAGTCGATCTCAGGCTCATAACCTGAAGGCCGCAGGTTCAAATCCTGCCCCCGCAACCAAGCCTTCCCAAACAACATTCCAATATCAATACCCCAAAGCATTCCGCTTCGCTGGCGATACCGCCGCAGCCGGCTGACCATAACCGGAAAGCCCAAGCTTCAAAGCCTCGCACCGATACCAAATACACGAGAGCCCGCCATCGCGCGGGCTTTCGTGTATTTGGTAACCGCTCGACGACCTAACGCCTGCTCAGGCAACGAGGCACAGCGCGACGGCCACGGCGGAACAACTGCCTTGAATCCGAGCATTCAGGGTGAAGCATAAGTGTCGCCGCCGGCTATCTGCATGCACGGCGAACCCAGCCAGTGCCCGAAGTCGCAGACCCGGGCGCGCTTCCACTAGGATTTCCATCCGCCCGATGTATCCGACCTGTACTTTGGCATCGTGTGGCCAATGCTTCCGTTCGATAGGCTCGCGCGCCGAGCTGGCGCATTCTCCCCGGCATTGGTCGTGACCGACCGCAAGAGCAACGCGATTTTAAAAACCGCAAATCGGGAGACTGGACATGAAAATCCTTATTATTGGCGGCACGGGCCTCATCGGTTCAAAGACGGCGGAGAGGCTGCGCAAGAAGGGTCATGAAGTAATAGCAGCCTCCCCGAATACGGGGGTTAACACCATTACCGGCGAAGGATTGGCCCAGGCCGTCGCTGGAGCACAGGTCGTGCTTGACCTGGCAAATTCGCCATCCTTCGAGGACAAGGCCGTTCTGGAGTTTTTCGAAACCTCCGGCCGAAACCTGCTTGCCGCAGAAGCGGCCGCCGGCGTTAAGCATCATATCGCGCTCTCGGTCGTCGGGACCGAGCGCCTGCCGCGCAGCGGCTATTTGCGCGCCAAGATGGCCCAGGAGAATCTGATCAGGAGTTCCGGGATACCCTATACCATCGTTCACTCGACGCAGTTCTTCGAGTTCCTGGCCGGCATCGCTCAGTCGGCAACCGTCGGTGAGACCGTGCACCTGCCGGCCGTCAATTTTCAGCCGATTGCGTCGGACGACGTCGCTGATGTCATGGCGGACGTGGCGCTTGCGCCGCCGGCGAACGGCATCGTTTACATCGCCGGGCCGGAGAGGGGGCGCTTCACCGACATTGTCGCGCGGTTCCTGAAAGCGGCCAATGATCCGCGCAAGGTCGTTGCGGATCCGCACGCACTCTATTTCGGCACGGAGTTGGATGACCGCTCGCTCGTCCCGGAGGAAGGCGACAACCCGCGCCTGGGCGCCATCGGCTTCGACCAGTGGTTCAGCCAATCTGCTCGCAAGAACTGACGATCGATCATCACGGCGTCAGTGAAAATGCCAGCAAAACAATGCGTGCTCGCCCGCTCGCGCATTCGCACAGAGGCTGACGCTGTTCGTTCCCAAGACTTGCTGGTGTTGTGAAAGTGGCGCCGCGTCGCGGCGCCACCTCGATCGGGCTCTTCGGTCTCGGGGATAGCCGAAACCTCGAATGAAATACTTGTCGCCCCTCGGACACCTCAGGAGGCCATGATGCGGATCGAACGACTAAACACAATGACATCGGCTCGCCTGATGGTGATCGATATCAACGCCACGCTGGAAACCGCCGCCCTCTCGCTTTCCAATCCCGGGATAGGATTGGCTGTCGTGAGCGGCGAAAATGGCAAGGCAACCGGCGTGCTCAGCAAGTCCGACCTTATTCGCCACCTTATGGACCGAGAACCGGACGCTTCGGTGGTGACACTCATGAGTCGGAATATCGTTTCCTGCGATCCCGATGACGAGCTCCTAGCCGCTTGGCAGATCATGGTGGCGCAGCGTCTGCAAAACATGCCGGTACTCGGCGCGGATTCGAAGCCTCTCGGCATTCTCGATATCCGCGATGCGATGAAGGTGCTGTTTGAGCAAGAACAGCTACAGGAGCATATGCTCGCAGATTACATAGCGGGATTGGGCTACCGGTAACTGATGGTGGCTTGAGATTGCCTAATCGGCCCGATGTTCAAACATTGCCGACATTAGCCGTCGTCGCATTCCATCGCGCCTGGGATTGAGGCGGTTCCTTCGCAATTGCCCGAGCCGTCCGGCTCGTAGGAAGCTTTTCCACGCGCGCCGAGATGATCATCATGCTGCAGCTATATCTTGAAGGACTCGCGAGGACTTCTCTTGCATGGCTGATCACTCTCGAGCTGGCCGGCATCGTCGTGTGGCATTTGATCCCGCGCTGGCGTGTGAACCTCCGGCTTGTCGTGGAGATTGGCTTCTTTGCCGCGATGACCGCCGTTCTCATCGGCAGCGACATCTCGCCTATCCGGTTTCAAGGCTACGGCCTGGAAGACGCGCATGCTTTTGCCGTCATCATGGCGAAATTGCTGTGGTGGCTTCATCTCGCATGGGCGATCATCGGTTTCGTGCGCATCTACCTGGTTCTCGAAGGCAAGCCACACGAGGAGCACCTTCTCCAGGATATCGTGGTCGGGCTGGTCTATCTTTGCGTCACCTTGTCGGCGCTGGCCTTCGTGCTTGGCATTCCGATCGGAACGCTGGTCGCCACATCAGGCGTGATTGCTATCGTCCTCGGTCTGGCACTGCAAAACACCCTCGGAGATGTCTTCTCCGGCATCGCTCTTACTCTCGGGCGGAGCTATTCCCTGGGCGATTGGATTCTGCTCGCGGACGGGACGGAGGGGCGTGTCATTGCCAGCACCTGGCGGTCGACACAGGTTCTGACCGGAGCAAACAACGTCGTCGCTCTGCCCAACAGCGTCCTTGCCAAACTCGGACTGACGAACATCAGCCAGCCCGATGAAACGCATCTTCTCAAAATGACGGTGCGGGTGGCGCCGACGCGGATGCCCTCCATCGTCGAGGACGTCATGCAGTCGGTCTTGGCCGGTTGTAATTCGATCGTCAGGGAACCGCCCCCACAGGTGGCGCTGAAGAATTTGGACGCTGTCGCCCTGGAAATCGAGCTGCAGTTCTGGGTCAGGAATCCATCGCTGCGCACGAAAGCCCGAAATGAAGTGATGGATCTGTTTTATCGCCACTGCAAATCCGCCGGATTGCTGTTGGCGATGCCACCATCGGCTATCGCACTCATGAGCGAACCGCCCAGCGAAGAGCGCGCCAAGCCGCCTGAAATAACGCCGCTTGCCCTCATTGAGGCGATTCCCATTTTCTTCGGTCTGACGATGTCGGAGAAGGAACTTCTGGCCCGATCATGCGCGGTCCGTGAATATCAGAAGAACGACATCATTGTTCATCAGGGAGAAATGCTGGCCTCGATGATGATCATTCGCGCAGGGATCCTCGCAATGCGCTATGGCGAGCAGGAACAGAGACGGCTTTCGCCCGGGGATTTCTTCGGCGAGAGCGGCTTGCTTGCGGGAATGGGCGAAGTCTGCACACTGCAGGCGCTCACGCGCGTCACCGTCTATGAAATCGATCAACAGAGCTTTGCGCCGCTGCTCGGCGCGCGCCCGGCCATGGCGGAGGAGATAGCTGCGAGACTCTCCGCCCGAGCCGATCATGTGCGCCATCTGCCTCTCTCCAAAACCGGACAGGAGCGCAGTGCGCGCGCCCTCCTGAAGGCAATGCGGACGATCTTCGGCAGCTAACGCTTATCAAGCGTACCGCCATCAGTGACGGCAAACCTCATTAGGGCCACCGACATGCTCGGCAGCTTCCCATGCGACGGCTTGGCTGTTGCCTCGGAGATACCGAGCCTTATCTCGTGCCAGTCAATTTCGAGAATGGTTGAGGTTCTGGTGCTTTACCGAGGATGGGCTTTTTTCCCCTGAACTTGATGAGAATGTCTTCGCCGTCCACGGAAGCCCGCGTGCGCTCAAGATCTTCCCGCTCGGCAACAGCCTGATTCCAATGTTCCTGATCACGGCCGTGAGGACGGCCCGCTTCTTCCCACAGAGAATATGCACGTCTTTTGATCCACTCATGTCCCTGTTCAGTCGGCATTATGCTCTCCTCCACATCAATGATTGTTTTTTGGAAATTTTTGTCTCGACGCATGCCGTGCCGGCGGACGCCAATGCTTTGGTGGGAATTTTCGCGCCCCTCGATCACGCACAGAAAACCATCATCTGAAGGGAATGTTCCCGGCCTTTGATAAGAATCATGGACGCCGTGGATCGGCGCATTTGAAAGGGTGGGCTGAGCTCCCTTTTGGGAGCCATGACAACCATGGCCCCTTGACGCTCAGAGGTTGCTTCACAATTATCCATTTAGTTACTAGCGTCGCGCTTGGTTCGAGAGACATCGCGTTGGCGAGCGTCGCCTATTCATATCCCAGGAACCAAGCGGAGGATGCGATGGTTACCGCCGTTGACGTCAAAGCCCCACTGATATCGCTGGCATTTTCGACACTAGGCTGCGCAGAGCTGGAATTGGATGAAGCCCTGGCTCTGGCCGCACGTCATGGCCTCGATGCGATCGAAATTCGTGCTCTCGGCGGTATGATCGATCTGCCGGCCTATTTTGCCGAGCGGTTCGGCACTCCGGCAGGCCTTGTCCATGCGCTCGAGCGAGCCCCTGTGGCCATTTGTGCGCTCAACACGTCGATGCGCCTCGTCGGCGCTGCGCCGCAAGCGAAGGAAGAGTTCCTGCGTTACCTTCCCTGGGCCGAGGCGGCCGGCATAAAAGCGCTGCGCATTTTCGATGGCGGCGGCACCGGTGATGCCGGCGAACTTTCCGAGGCGCTGTCGACACTGGAATGGTGGCGCGAGACGGCCAGGCGCGAGGGTTTTGCATCGGATATCATGGTGGAGACACACGATTTTCTGGTGCATCCGGACGCGCTCGGCCGCTTTCTGGAAGCGGCACCCGATTGCGCCCTGCTCTGGGATACGCATCATACCTGGCGCAAAGGCGGACAAGATCCCGCGGAGACCTGGAAGCAAGTCCGTCGCAACACCAGGCACCTGCATGTGAAGGACAGCATCTCGAAGCAAAGCGGGAAGCTGCCATATACTTACACGCCCCCCGCCGCCGGCGAGTTTCCGATGGCGGCGCTGCTCTCCGCATTGGCCGCCGATCGCTATGACGGCGTCATGAGCCTCGAATGGGAGCGGCTGTGGCATGCAGATCTCCCGCCGCTCGACCACGCCCTGCGGGAGGCAAGGCAAGCGAACTGGTGGCCGCAGTCCGATGCAGGCGATCCCGAACGGTAAGCCTGTCAGGATTTTAACGGAACCCGTGCCGGAGAAACTTGGGCGTCTAAGCCATGCTTCAATATAGCGGCCCCATGGTTCGCGGCGGAAGATTGTCGCCGCCCGCTTCGGCAGTAATTGAATTAGTAACTAGAAAAACTCGTATCAATTGAATGTTCGATGACACTAGTTTACATATTAGTAATATAGTGATTCTAAGTCAGTTGTCGCCCTGATGCGACATTTCTGCTTGGGGAAGGAAAATTCTAGTTACCTTGAGCTAAAGGGTCCGGGAGATGGAAAAGGCGGCTTTTAGGCACCAGAAATCCCATGCTCCCCCCTTCTTTGCGTCTTTTTCAGACGTTCCCTTTTCTTTCCGAATTTCTGTTCGCTGCCCATCTTGCAGCCTTTGGAGGCTTGATGAGCGGTAGAGGAAACCGGATTGACAAGGGGCATAGCGCCCTGATTTTAAAGGCAATCGCCAAGGGCGGCTTGAGCTTTGTCGTACAACCGATCCATGACGCCCAAGACATTGAAGCGATCCTCTATGCCGAATGCCTGGCGCGTGTAACGGATGCCGAGGGTGTCGTTCACACCGCAGGCGCCTTCGTGCCGCAGTTGGAGCGACTGGAAGGTCGCTTCGACCTCGATCTCCGCATGCTGGAGTTGGTTCTGTCTGCCTTGACGGCGGATGCGGCACTGACACTCGGCTGCAATCTATCCGCAGCCACTTTGTCCGCGCCGGATCGATTTGCCGACATCTTCAATCGAATCAGCCGCCAGCCCGAGCTCACGTCCCGGCTTGTCGTTGAAGTTACCGAGACCTATCCGCTCGTCGGCGCGCCCGTCGAGCGGTTGAAGATGATACGTGCACTCGGTTGCCGCATTGCGATCGATGATTTCGGCACCGGCTATGCGACCCCCTCGCACCTGCTGCAGGTTACGGCCGATATCGTCAAAATCGATGCGTCCTTCATCCGCGATATCAGGCCCGGCCGGGATGGCCATGATAGCCTGTATCACTTGGTCGGTTTTGCATCCTGTCTGGCGCCCCTGGTTGTTGTCGAGGGGATAGAAACCGAGGCGCAATTGGAGGCGGCACGCTCGACCGGCGGGACGCATGCGCAAGGCTTCCTTCTGTCCAGGCCCATGGCGCTTCAGCAGCTTCCACAAATGCGTAAATTCGGCCTACGGGAGGTTGGATGAATATTCCGCGCCTTGTCTCGCGAAGCTGCTCGGCAAAACGAACCTGGGGCCAGGAGTCCATCGGCGGGACGCGCGGCTTGATCGCGGAGGTGACGGCATGATCAAACATCCTTCCTTCGCTCGGGACCATGATTTCTCGGCCGCACAGGATGTGCAGGCGCAAGCTCGGCTTAGTCTGCTATTCGAGGAGTTGCAGGGCCTGTTCCCCGGTGCTTCGTACATCGGTAGCGACTTGCCGTTCGCTCTTGTGGGCGGAGACGAGCCGCACATCGTTATTCACAACATCTCGGGAAATGCCTCCGGACGGGTCACGATCGATCCCGAAAACGGCCTTTATGTCTTTTGTGAACTCGACAGCGCCACCGGCATCGTACTGGCGACGGCGAGCGAAGAGCGGCTGATCGATGAGATCGTCGCACACCTCTCCGCCAGCGACGACAACCTTGTGCCGCGCACCGTGAACACCGCCGTCGGCGTTCTCGTCGGCCAGACGGTGGAGGATGTCGAGCGAAAACTCATCCTTCAGACACTGCGTCATTGCAACGGCAATCCAACCTATGCCGCCTTCATGCTCGGCATTCCCCTCATCCTCCTGTGTACCAAGCTGGCCACCTACTTTGCAGATCCTGCAAAGGACTTTGCGGATCCTGTAGATGCGGCTGGCCATGCAGAGCCCGTGAAGAAAGACCGGCAATGAGCAGGCGTCCTCATCAAGAAATGCCAAGGGTGCCGCAACCAAAACCTGTGGAGTTTGAAACCGATGCAAGATTCACGAATGGGTTTGTACATGAAGCAGTCACGCGAGGCGGCCGACGCCAGGCCACATGAGATTCGGGAAACGATGATGGATGCTTTCAATAGTAGAAGAGACCTGCCCCAGTCGCAAACGCATGTTCTGTTTGACGGCTGTGTGAAGATTGTTTCGGCCTATGTCAGCCACAACCCTGTTCTTGCCGGCAGCCTTCCGAAGCTGATCGCGGATGTGCATGAAGCGCTGCAGGCTTTGAATGGATCCGCATCTCCGATGGAGTCAGCCAAGCCTGTTCCGGCCGTCGATCTCAAGAAATCGGTGACGAACGACTACATCATTTGCCTCGAGGACGGGAAACGCTTCAAGACGCTCAAGCGGCACCTGCGCGTTCATTACGGCATGACGCCCGAGGAATATCGCGCAAAATGGGGTCTTGCTCCCAACTATCCGATGGTCGCCCAGAATTATGCGAATCGCCGTTCGGAACTCGCCAAGCTCTCCGGTCTCGGCGCCAACGGCAACAAGCCGCAAGAATAATGGCGCCTCAAGGGCGCCATCATCTCTTGACGATATTTTTGCCTGCTGAGCCGCCGCAGCTCGATAGCTCGGCGGCACCGGTCAAAAGACCTGGCGCAGCACGATGAACAGCACGAAGGCAAGCGCGATCGAGGCGGGCAGCGTCAGAATCCAGGCCATCAGCATGTTGCGGACGGTGGACCACTGCAGACCGGAACCATTGGCGGCCATCGTGCCGGCGACGCCGGAGGACAGGACGTGCGTGGTCGAAACCGGCAGGCCGAGATGGTCGGCCGCACCGATCGTCAGCATGGCGACGACTTCGGCGGCGCCGCCCTGGCCATAGGTCAGGTGCGTCTTGCCGATCTTTTCGCCGACGGTGACGACGATACGCTTCCAGCCGACCATGGTGCCGAGGCCGAGTGCCAGCGCCACCGCAACCTTCACCCAGAGCGGAATGAACTTGGTCGCGTGATCGACCGCGGCGTGATAGTTGGTCACGGCCTTCAGATCATCCGGGCTCATCTGCAGCAGCTTCTGCTTGTCTATGAGCTTCAACGATTCACCGATCAGGTAGATGTCGTTACGAACGTTGCCGACCAGGCCGTTCGGCAGTTTTTCGACGCTCGGATAGGCGGCGATTTCAGCGCTGGTGGCGTGGATATAGGCCTGCAGTGCTGGCGTCGTTTCGTCCGTCCAGGTCTTGCTCTTCACGGCAACGCTGACGGCAGCCTTCGGGTCTGCGGGCGTGGCGACGCCGGCCTTCACATACTTGCCGAGTACCGTCTCGACCTGCGCCGAGGCTGCCTTGTAGGCATCGAGGTAATTGACATCGGGCGTCTTGTTCAGCGCGAAAGCGGTCGGTACTAGGCCGATAAGGATGAGCATGATCAGACCCATGCCCTTCTGGCCATCGTTCGAACCATGGGCGAAGCTGACGCCGGTGCAGGTGAAGATCAGCAGGCCGCGGATCCACAGCGGCGGTGGCGTATTGCCCTTCGGCGCTTCATAAAGCTCCTTGTTGCGGATCAGAACTTTGGAGACCAGCAACAACACAGCGGCTAGGCAGAAGCCGATGATCGGCGACAGCAGCAGCGACAGGCCGACATTGCTTGCCTGCGACCAGTCGACACCGCTCGTGGCGGAACCGGCCGGCGCCAGGAACTGATTGGCAAGACCGACGCCGATGATGGAGCCGACGAGCGTGTGCGAGCTCGAAGCCGGTAGGCCGAGATACCAGGTGCCGAGGTTCCATACGATGGCGGCGGTCAACAGGGCGAAGACCATGGCAAGGCCGGAGCCCGAGCCGACCTGCAGGATCAGTTCGACGGGCAACAGCGCCAGAATGCCGAACGCGACGGCACCGGAAGAGGTCAGCACGCCGAGGAAATTAAAGAATCCCGACCAGATAACCGCAAATTCGGCCGGCAGCGAACGGGTGTAGATGACGGTAGCGACCGCATTGGCCGTATCGTGGAAACCGTTGACGAATTCGAAGCCGAGCGCGATCAGCAACGCCAATCCGAGCAGGATCCACGGAACCGCCGCCGCATTGGCAAGATCGTTGCCAAGGGCATAGCCAACGTAAGCAAGGCCGCCGAGTACGACGATGCCGAAGAGCGGCAGGAACCATTTGGCGGAACCGCCTGCGCCGTGAATAGGGTGGTCACCACCCTCCGAATTGCTTGAAACGACGTCGACCATCTCAAACTCCCTATCGCAAATAAGGTCTTCATTTAAGCGCGGTTGATGACGCTCTCGTGACGCGTACTCGTGGTGTCGATACTGAACTTCTTGTTGCGAACGTCTCTCCTAAGGCGGCAGTGGGCGACACGCGCATTGCAACTCCACGTTCAACGTCTTGATTTTGCCGCGAAAAGGCCTTTTTCGGTTCACCCGGGGTTCAGCCAGCGGGGATTTAAATCCGCTTGTAAGGGACTTGAATGGAGATCATCACGATGAGATTGCCCGTGATTGCCGTTGCTGCCGTACTCGGCAGCCTTGTCGTATCTTCGGCAGAAGCAATGCCTATCGCCGCTGTTGGGACCGTGGCTAAAGCGCCGGTCGTCAACGTTGATTATGCCTGCGGCCGTGGCTGGCATTTGACGCCGCGCGGCGTATGCCGGCCGAATCGCTATGGGCCGCCGCGCGGTTATGGCTGGGGATATTACAGGGCGCCACCGCCGCGTTGGGGCTGGTATGGCCATCGCCCCTATTATCGTGACGGATGGGACGGTGGTTGGCGAGGCCGGCCGCGTGATTGGTAAAATAAGGCACACCGCCGTCCGGTGACGGCGGGTGTCGTCTACTAGAGCGGGAAAGCGATTCATAGAATCGCTTTCCCGCTCTATCTCTTTGTTTTTACGCATCCGGACGGAAAACCGCTTCGCACTTTTCCTGGAATTGCTCTAATCGGCAATGGCCGGTTTCGTCCGCAGGAGCCGCGCGCTCCACCACAGCGCGGTCACTGCCGTCATCAGCGCCAGCATCGTTGTTGCGAGGCTTTTGATGTGCAGAAAGATGCCGGCGAGCCGTGGCCGGATCAAGTCGGCCGTGTTGAAGCCTTCGTTGCTGAATTGGCAGAGAATAAGCGACAGATTGTTGCGTACCAGCGCGCCGTCGATCTCCGAGACGAGCTCGCCGGCGGCAGCCATTTCGTCCTTCATCGTACGCATCTGCAGCAGCGCCATCTTGGCGGCGGCGAGATAGGCATGCGAGCATTCGTTAAAAGGACTGTCCTCATCGCCAACGCTTCCCGGCATGACGCCCCAAAGGCAATAGGCACGCTGGATCTGTGCGAAGTTCAGCACGCGACGGAAGGACTCGTCGGTATCGGACGCCGATGAGGCAAGCGCGATGATGCGCCCGTAGTAAGGAGCGATCACGGCCATTTCGCCATGGGTCAAGCTTGGTATCGGAATGCCCGCACGAGTTCCGGACGAGCTGCCGCTATGCGCCTTCGCCTCCAGCGGCAAGCTGAGTGCGCAGATCAGATAAAAGACCGAAAACAGAATGGCTGGTCTCAGCCAGTATATCCCCCGCAAAAAGTCATGCGGGGGACATGTCAGGCTTGCCATTTCAGGCCCGGCGAATGGATGTGCGACCGTAGCGAACCTGCGGCAGGTCACGTTCGGCCCATGCCCCGAAGGCGAGGCCGAGTGTCGCCCACAGGATCGCGTGCATGCCGAGCGACGCGATGCGGAAGCGCCAGAGCACGACGGCGGAGAACTGCTCCGGCACTTCGTTGATCGTCGGCAGGAGGTATTGAACCAGGCCGATGAACACGATGTAGGCGATGCCAGCGAAAATCACGCCGTTCCATGAACCGTAGCGTGTTACCAGACCGCGGACGAGGGACACCGCGGCAACCATGGCGACGACGGAGGCAACGATCATCACGAAGAACAGCTCGGTCCTGGCGCCGATCGTGTCCGGATTGCCGACCGCTGGCGGATTGGCTGGATATTTGATGTCGGGAACCAGGGAAATGGCGATGAAGGCGGCAATCGCCAGCAGCGCGGCAGTGCCGCGGGCGCCAAAGGGGCTGACACGGCCGTAGACATAGGCGAAGACCAGGGCGAAGAGCCCGCCGACTGCCGTTGCATAGACCAAGGCACCGGTGAAGAGGCCGAGGCCTGCCTGGGTGGCGCGGCTAATGATCTCCGGTTCCGGGGCTTCGCCTGCCGCCTGGGCAGCCTGCTCTTCAAACGCGATCGCCCGCTCGACGAGCGGCTCGCCGAAAGTATGGGCGAAGGCAAAAATGAGAACACCCGCCAGCACTCCGACCAGCATGCCGCGGAGCAAAAGACGTCCAACCATGTTCCAGACCCCTTAGTGGCAGGGGAACCCGAGCAGGTGGCGCGCGTCGTGCACGAATTCGTGCACATAGGAGCCCGACATCAGTGCGGTCGCACCTTGCTCGGTGCCGATGAAATAGATCGCCAGCATGAGGAGAAGACCGGCGAAAATCGCCCAAGGCATGATTTCGCCAACCGGGATCGGCGTCGGGATTGCGGTCGATGCGAAGGTGGTATCAGCCATTTTATTTCCCTTTAAGAAGAGCGCGTTCCATTTACGGAAGGGTTTTTTACGGGAAGGGTCTGGCTCTCTAGGGGCGGTATCCGCCCTTCGATTACAGTGGCGCGACCGCGCCGGGATTTCACCGGCTTCCACACCCGTAAGACTAAGCTTATAGCTGGCTGCAAAGACGATTGTCAATCAAGGCGTTGCCGTGATCGAAAGTCGCGGCAGCGGACCCTCTGAGGATATAGGATATTATGAGAGCGCGTTTGAGCTGGGTCTGCCACGGAATGACCGAAGCCAACCGGAAGAACCGGTTTCCGGTGGATGAGCCGCTGGAGGCAAAGGCCACTCAACAGGCCGGCCTGCTTGCCGCGCAGCTTGGAACGGTCGACCGCGCGTGGACGAGCCCGGCTCTACGGGCCGGCCAGACGGCTGTGGCTATGGGACTTGACGCTGCAACGGAACCATCTTTCCGCGAGTGCGACTATGGGCGCTGGCAAGGCCGGTCGATCACCGAGTTACACGAAGCCGATGCGGAAGCGCTGTCGCGGTGGATGCTGGATTTGGATGCGGCGCCGCATGGTGGCGAACCCTTATCCGCCGTCCTCGCCCGCGTCGGCGATTGGATGAAGAGCCACACCGGCGATGGCGGTCACACCGTCGTCGTCACGCATGCGACCGTCATTCGCGCCGCTATTCTCCATGTGCTACAAGCGCCGCCTGTCGCGTTCTGGACGATCGATGTGGAACCGCTCGGCATCGTGGAGATGACCAGCGACGGCCGCCGCTGGCAGCTTCGTTTTCCGAATGCCGTAAGATAGTGGTTAGCGGTTGGCCTTCGCTCGCTGCCGCTCAAAATAGATAAGATAGGCGGCAAGGCCTGATGTCATTACGGCAAGCCCGTACCATGTGATGGCGTAGACGAGATGATTGTTGGGGAAGACGATCTGCGTCAGGCCACCGACAGGCAGATCGCCCGGATTTTTCGTATCGTCCGCATCGATGAAATAGGGCGCGACGTTTTGAAGGCCCCGCGCCGCGGTGATCGCCGTAACGTCGCGGGAATACCAGCGCTCTTCCGATGGCACGTTGGAGCGCAGCAGCGTGCCCCTCGGCTCGTTGATCCTGAGCAGGCCGGTGACGGTCGTCTCGCCGGTCAGTTCGCCGGCGGGGCGGGTGTCCGGATTGCGCTTGTCGGTCGGCACGAAACCGCGATTGACGATGATAATCGTGCCGTCAGCCGCTTTCATCGGCGTTAGCACCCAATAACCGGGGCCGAGCGCGGTCGAGGCATAGACCTGCGCTTCCTTATCGTTGAGGAAGGTGCCGGTCGCCTGAACATGCTTGTACTCGTAGCCGGCGGCGTCGATCGCGGACCATTCCGCCGGGCCGGGGGCGGCCACGGGCGGCGCATGCACCCGGGCATCGACGCGGGCGATCAGATCCAGCTTCCAGGACAGCCGCTTCACCTGCCAGGTGCCGAGCGCAATGAGCGCTGCGGTCAATAGCAGAAGCAGGATTACCCAGATGGCAAGCGCGAGCGTGGAGCGGGGCTTTTTGGAAAGAGTGTCGGTGGGGGTATCGGTCAAGGCGCTGAACTCCATCGGAGGCGCTGTCGCATGATTCCGAAAAGTGCGAGGCGGCGTTCGGATAAGATCATGCATCATCTAAAAAATACTGCTGCTCGTCCCATCGGATGCTCGAAGCAGTAGCCCAGCGGAAATCTTACGCTGGAAAAGCGGCGGGCATCCGTGGGGACACCCGCCGTCCGGTTTGTTACGGCATATTGCGCATCATGTCGGGCGACATGGGCATCATGTTGGAATTGAGGTGGTGCATGACCCAGAGCGAGCCGGAAAGCGCGATGACCACCAGCACGATGGTGAAGATCAGCGCCATCATGTTCCAGCCGCCTTCCGACTTGGTGTTCAAGTGCAGGAAATAGATCATGTGCACGATGATCTGGATGGCGCCGAGGATCATGATCAACGCCGCGGTGACGGCCGGATCGGAGAAGACCTTGGCCATGACCAGCCAGAAGGGGATGGCAGTCAGGATGACGGAGAGGATGAACCCCGTCACGTAGCTCTTGAATGTGCCGTGGCCGGCCTCGTGTCCGCCATGACCGTGACCATGGCCGTGAGCGTGGGCGTCGGCGGAATGATGCGAAGAATTGGCGTTCGAGCTCATCCGAGAACTCCCATGAGGTAGACGAAGGAAAACACGCCGATCCAGACGACATCGAGGAAGTGCCAGAACATCGACAGGCACATCAGACGGCGCTTGTTTGCGGGAATGAGCCCGTGCCGGCTTGTCTGCACCATCAGCGTGATCAGCCAGACGAGGCCGCTGGTGACGTGCAGGCCGTGCGTGCCGACCAGCGTGAAGAAGGCCGACAGGAAGGCGCTGCGCTGCGGGCCGGCGCCTTCCAGGATCAGGTGATAGAATTCGTTCAGTTCGAAATAGATGAAGGCGGCGCCGAACAGGCCGGTGATCGCCAGCCACAACAGCGTCGCCGACTTGTTGTCCTTCTCCATGGTCAGCATGGCGAAGCCATAGGTGATGGAGGAGAGCAGCAGCATCGTCGTGTTGAGGGCGACGACCGGCAGCTCGAACAGGTCGGCCGGCGACGGACCGGCCGCATAGCTGCGGCCAAGCACGGCATAGGTCGCAAAGAGCACTGCGAAGATCAGGCAGTCGCTCATGATGTAGAGCCAGAAGCCGAGCATCGTGCTGCCTTCCGGATGATGCTCCTCCGTCAGGTAGAAGGCGGTAGCTTCGCCATCCTTGGAAGCGGGTACGGTATGGGTCGTCATGGGTCTTATACCTGTCCTGCGAGCGCCTTCGTGCGCTCGGCCTCAGTCTTCACGACCTCGTCGGCGGGAATGTAGAAGTCGCGCTTATAGTTGAAGGTATGGCCGATCGTAATGGCGATCATGGCGACGAAGGTAATGGCGGCGAGCCACCAGATGTACCAGATCATGCCGAATGCGAAGGCGATGGAGAGAACGCCGAGGATGACGCCCGTGCCAGTGTTCTTCGGCATGTGGATCGGGATGAAACCCTCCGTCGGACGCTTGTAACCGCGATTCTTCATGTCCCACCAGGCGTCGTGATCATAGACGATCGGCGTGAAGGCGAAGTTGTAGGCCGGCGGCGGCGACGAGGTGGACCATTCCAGCGTACGGCCGTTCCAGGGGTCGCCGGTGTGATCGCGAAGCTCTTCGCGCTTCATGAAGCTGACGGCGAGCTGGATGAGGAAGCAGGCGATGCCGATGGCGATCAATCCGGCGCCGAAGGCTGCGATGATGAACCAGATCTGCAGCGACGGATCGTCGAACTGGTTGACGCGGCGGGTAACACCCATCAGGCCGAGGATATAGAGCGGCATGAAGGCGAACCAGAAGCCGATCTGCCAGAACCAGAAGCTCATCTTGCCCCAGAAAGGATCGAGCTTGAAGCCGAAGGCCTTGGGGAACCAGTAGTTGACACCCGCAAACATGCCGAAGAGCACGCCGCCGATGATCACGTTATGGAAGTGGGCGATCAGGAACAGCGAGTTGTGCAGCACGAAGTCGGCCGGCGGAACCGCGAGCATGACGCCGGTCATGCCACCAATGGTGAAGGTCACCATGAAGCCGACGGTCCACAGCATCGGCACTTCGTAGCGGATGCGGCCGTGGTACATCGTGAACAGCCAGTTGAACAGCTTCGCACCCGTCGGGATCGAGATGATCATCGTCGTGATGCCGAAGAAGGAGTTGACGCTGGCGCCCGAGCCCATCGTGAAGAAGTGGTGCAGCCAGACGAGGTAGGAGAGGATCATGATCACGCAGGTGGCGTAGACCATCGAGGCGTAGCCGAACAGGCGCTTGCCGCAGAAGGTGGCGACGACTTCCGAGAAGACGCCGAAGGCCGGCAGCACCAGGATGTAGACTTCCGGGTGGCCCCAGATCCAGATGAGGTTGACATACATCATCGGATTGCCGCCGAGGTCATTGGTGAAGAAGTTCGTGCCGGCGTAGCGATCGAGCGTCAGCAATGCGAGCGTGGCGGTCAGGATCGGGAAGCTCGCGACGATCAGGATGTTGGTGCAGAGCGAGGTCCAGGTGAAGACCGGCATTTTCATGAAGGTCATGCCCGGAGCGCGCATCTTGACGATGGTCGCGATCAGGTTGATGCCCGAAAGCGTCGTTCCGATACCCGCGACCTGCAGGCCCCAGATGTAATAATCGACGCCGACGTCGGGACTATAGGCGATGCCGGAAAGCGGCGGATATGCCAGCCAGCCGGTCTTGGCGAATTCGCCGATGAAGAGCGAGATCATGATGATGATCGCGCCGGCCGTCGTCATCCAGAACGAGAAGTTGTTGAGGAAGGGGAAGGAGACGTCGCGTGCGCCGATCTGCAGTGGCACGACGAGGTTCATTAGGCCGGTGACGAAGGGCATCGCCACGAAGAAGATCATGATGACGCCGTGGGCGGTGAAGATCTGGTCGTAGTGGTGCGGCGGCAGATAGCCATCGGAACCGTTGAAGGCGATCGCCTGTTGCAGGCGCATCAGCAATGCGTCGGAGAAGCCGCGCAGCAGCATGATGAGTGCCAGCACGACGTACATGATACCGATCTTCTTGTGATCGATGCTGGTGAACCATTCCTTCCAGAGATAGCCCCAAAGACGGAAATAAGTCAGCAGGCCGAGAAGGGCGATACCGCCGAGGGCAACGCCGATGAAGGTCACGACGAGGATAGGCTCGTGATAGGGAATCGAATCGAGCGTCAGCCGACCGAAGATGAATTTATAGAGGTCCGGGTTGGAAAACATGGATCGCCTCTGTCCCTTATGAATGTCTTGTTATTGAGCGCACCGGATCAGTGACCCTGATGCTGCGCCGAACCGGTCGACGAATCGGAAGAAGAGCCGTTGCCCATATCCATGCCCTGCATGGAGCCCATGCCCTGCATCGAGTTGTCGCCTTGCTGCATGGTATGGCCAGCGCTGCCGTCAGCCTTGACCGGCGTCACTTCGCCTGCATCCGCACCGCGGTTGTCGTAGATCAGGCGCTCGCGGTTTTCCTGGCTGTCCTTGCCGGCGCCGCCCTTGGCGTCGATATGCATCATCTCGCCCATGCACATTTTGCTGGGATCGGCGCACATATTGAGGATGGCGTCGTATAGGCCGTCGTCGACCGAATTGTAGTAACGCACCGGCTCTCTTTCACTCGGCTTGGCGAGCGTCAGATATTCCGGGCGGCCGAGGGTCGAGCCCTGGCTCTTGACCTTCTGGACCCATTGGTCGAAGTCGGCCTGGCTCAGACCATGGAACTTGAAGCGCATATGCGAGAAGCCGGCGCCGCTGTAGTTGGCGGACAGGCCCTGATATTCGCCCGGCTTGTTGATGACGGCATGCAGCTTCGTTTCCATGCCAGGCATGGCGTAGATCTGGCCGGCGAGCGCGGGAATGAAGAACGAGTTCATCACCGAGGAGGCCGTGATCTTGAAGTTGATGGGCGCATCCACCGGCGCGGCCATTTCGTTGACCGTGGCGATGCCGAGATCGGGATAGAAGAACAGCCATTTCCAATCGAGCGCCACGACTTCGACATTCAGCGGTCTTGTCGTGGTGGTCACCGGCTTGCCGGCGGCGACGCGGTCGAGCGGCCGGTAGGGGTCGAGCTGGTGGGTGCTGATCCAGGTCACCGCGCCGAGCGCGATGATGATGGCGAGCGGCGCCGACCAGATGACGAGCTCGAGGCGGGTCGAATGATGCCAGTCCGGATTATAGGGTGCTGTCGTGTTCGACAGGCGATATTTCCAGGCAAAGAACAGGGTTAGGAAAATCACCGGTATGATGATCAACAGCATCAGGACGGTCGAGACGACGATAAGGTCGCGTTGCTGCACGGCGATGTCGCCGGAGGGAGCCATCACCACCATGTTGCAGCCCGAGAGCAGCAAGATGAGCGGTAGGACGGATAAGCGGCTGAAAATCTTCGATAGTCTTGGCACGTCTCAAAGCTCTTTTTGTTATTGACCGTATGGCGACTAAAGGACGGCGGTCATGAACGGTATGAGGTGTTTCGTCGCACCGCAGCAAGCTTGGGTGCAATGCGGTATCGGGGCGCAACTTCCCCTATCGGGAAAATCTTGAGAAATCCAGAAGGTTTTCCAACGCGCAGTTGCTTTGTTGCGGCTAATATACCGAGATCGGCGGATATGGCTACCGGCCGCAGCGCGCCGCCGTGGGATTGTGGCGGCAAAAGACGGAAATTAGGCCAGATCCAATCGCCAATTCGCGAATTATTCCATGCACGATACTTGATAAGTTCGTAAGTTTGATAAAACATCTTACCTCGACGCGATTTCGTGGAGGAATTCGCGTCCGGAGAGGGAGGCTCCCGTATATGGCCAGCGCCACACATGAATCCTTAAATCCAACGTCTTCAGGTTTAGAACGCGATGCACGCAACATGCATGCTCGCGCCACTGTCGACCCCGGCAATATCGCCATCGGCGTGATCATCGGTCGCACGTCCGAGTTTTTCGATTTCTTCGTTTACGCCATCGCATCGGTCCTGGTTTTCCCGAAGCTGATCTTCCCCTTCGCGGATCCCTTGCAGGGCACGCTGCTTTCCTTCCTGGTTTTTTCGCTTGCCTTTATCGCCCGCCCGATCGGCTCGTTCATCTTCATGGCGATCGACCGCACCTACGGCCGCGGCGTCAAGCTGACGGTCGCGCTGTTCCTGCTCGGTGGCTCCACGGCGTCAATGAGCTTCCTGCCCGGCTATAGCGAAGTCGGCGTCTATGCGATCATCCTGCTCGCGGCCCTGCGCATCGGCCAGGGTCTAGCGCTCGGCGGCGCCTGGGATGGCCTGGCGTCGCTGCTCGCGCTCAACGCGCCCGCCGATCGCCGCGGCTGGTATGCGATGATCCCGCAGCTCGGCGCGCCGACCGGCTTCATGCTGGCGAGCGCTCTTTTCGCCTATTTCGTAACGAGTCTTTCGACGTTCGATTTCTTGGAGTACGGCTGGCGCTATCCCTTCTTCTGCGCCTTCATGGTCAACGTCGTGGCTCTCTTCGCCCGGCTCCGCCTGGTCGCCACACCGGAATTCGGCGCGTTGCTGGAGCGCCATGAACTCGAACCGGTCAAGATGACGGAGCTTCTGCGCGTGCATGGCCGCGACGTGCTGATCGGCGCTTTCGTGCCGCTGGCAAGCTTCGCGACCTTCCATCTGGTCACGGTGTTTCCGCTTGGTTGGGTGACGCTCTACAGCGCGCAATCCCCCGGTTCGTTCCTGCTGGTGGAATTCCTCGGTGCGATCTGCGGTATCGCCGCAATCGTCTGTTCCGGCCTGCTCGCCGACCGTATCGGCCGCCGCAACCAGCTTGCCCTTGGCGCTGTGTTGATCGCGGCCTTTGCTTTCGTCGCACCCTGGTTGCTCGATGGCGGTGTCACCGGTCGCCATATCTACGTGGTTGTCGGCTTCACGCTGCTCGGCCTCTCCTTCGGCCAGGCCGCCGGCGCCAGCGCCTCACGCTTCAGCCGGAACTATCGCTATAGTGGCTCGGCATTGACCTCGGACCTCTCCTGGCTGATCGGCGCCGGCTTCGCACCCTTCGTCGCGCTCGCCCTCTCCAGCCAGTTCGGCCTAGTCTATACCAGCCTCTACCTGCTCTCGGGCGTCGTCTGCACGCTCGTTGCGATCTTCTTCAGCAAAACGCTCGAGACGCGCGACAACTGATCGAAGCTTTGAAGCATCAAGAAAGCCGCGGTGTGAAAGCGCCGCGGCTTTTTCTTTGATCAGACCTTTATCTCCCGCACTTGGTCGGACCTTGTCAGGGAGCGACCCCCAAATCTTGACTCCCTTTTCAAACTTTTGTGATAAAAAAGAACGTGCTGAAACTTGAAAACGATAGTCAAGAAAAATATAGGCTACCGCACCACCGTCACGGACGGGTTTCAGCGAGAGGATGCCGATGACTTTTTCCTTTACCCATCTCACCAGCGCCTTGGCGCTTGCCGCGGGTCTTGCGCTTGCGCCGCTGACGGCCAACGCCGCCGATTCTGAAGGCATCGTCGTCTATAATGCACAGCACGAGGCGTTGACGCAGGCCTGGGCAGATGGCTTCACCAAGGAAACCGGCATCAAGGTGACGATCCGCAACGGCAGTGACATGCAGTTCGCCAACCAGATCGTCGAGGAAGGCGCCGCATCTCCCGCAGACGTGTTCCTGACCGAAAATTCTCCCGGCATGACGCTGGTCGACGCCAGCAAGCTCTTTGCACCGGTGGATGCCGATACGCTGGCGCAGGTACCGGAAACCTTCAAGGCGGCTGATGGCGATTGGGTCGGCGTTGCCGCCCGCTCGACGGTTTTCGCCTATGACAAGACCAAGCTGAAAGAGGGCGATCTGCCGAAGTCGCTGCTCGACCTCGCCGATCCCAAGTGGAAGGGCCGTTGGGGTGCCTCGCCGGCCGGCGCCGACTTCCAGGCGATCGTCAGCGCGCTTCTCGAACTGAAGGGCGAGGACGTCACCAAGTCCTGGCTGAAGGCGCTGAAGGAAAACGCAACACCCTACAAGGGCAACAGCGTTGCCATGAAGGCCGTCAATGCCGGCGAGATCGAGGGTGCCGTGATCTATCACTATTACTGGTTCGGCGATCAGGCGAAGACGGGCGAAAACAGCAAGAACGTCGCGCTGCACTATTTCAAGAACCAGGATCCGGGCGCTTTCGTCAGCATCTCCGGCGGCGGCGTCCTCGCCTCCAGCCAGCATAAGAAGGAAGCTCAGGCGTTCCTGAAGTGGATCACCGGCAAGGGCGGCCAGGCCGTTCTGCGTGATGGCGATTCCTATGAATATGCCGTCGGCAATGGTGCTCAGTCCAACCCGAAGCTCGTGCCGCTTTCCGAGCTGCAGGCGCCCAAGGTCGAGCCTTCCAAGCTGAACAGCAAGAAGGTCACCGATCTCATGACCGAAGCCGGGTTGATCTAACGCATAACCCCGAAAACTGCGAAGCGGTTTTCGGAAAGGCTTATGCGTCAATGAAGGGTAGCCCCTTGCATCCGGTCCGCATGCCCTGCTAGGGGCATGCGGATGGCCATTCGGCCATTTCGATCCCGGCAATCGCCTTTAGTGGCGATTGCTTTCCTATTTCAGGGCGTGAAAGGCAGCTAAGACTTGCTGCAGAAGAACACATATGCCGCGCCGGCCGCTCAGGCCGCTGCCCTGCGATTACCTCCGTTGACCGCTGCGTCCGGTGGCCGTGTCCCGCACGCTTCCGTCATCGCCCTTGCATCCGTCGTCGCCCTTCTGAGCCTCGTGCCGCTAGGCTTCATTGTCTGGATCATGGTCGACACCGGCTGGAGCGACGCCATTGCGCTCATTTTCCGCAGTCGCGTCGGCGAATTGCTGACCAATACAGTCCTTCTCGAAGTCTGCACCATCCCGCTCTGCATCGCGCTTGCCGTCACGCTCGCCTGGCTGACCGAGCGGACGAATATCCCGGGTTCCCGCATCTGGTCCTGGCTGGCGGTCGCGCCGCTTGCGGTGCCCGCCTTCGTGCACAGCTACGCCTGGGTCAGCCTCTTGCCGGGCATGCGCGGGCTCTGGAGCGGCGTGCTGGTTTCCGTGCTTGCCTATTATCCCTTCCTCTATCTGCCGGTGGCTGCACAGTTGCGCCGCCTCGATCCGGCGATCGAGGATGCCGCGGCCTCGCTCGGCCTCGGCCCCTGGCGGGTCTTCTTCCGGGCGATCCTGCCACAGCTTCGCCTCGCCATCTGCGGCGGCTCGCTGCTGATCGGGCTGCATCTGCTGGCGGAATACGGTCTCTACGTGATGATCCGCTTCGACACTTTTTCGACGGCGATCGTCGACCAGTTCCAGTCCGCCTATAACAGCCCGGCCGCCAACATGCTCGGCGGCGTTCTCGTCTTCTGCTGCCTTCTGCTGCTCGGCATCGAGGTCTTGGTGCGCGGCAATGAGCGGTATGCCCGTGTCGGCTCCGGTGCGGCCCGGCCGGCGGACCGCCGTCGTCTCGGCTGGTTCGTCATCCCGGCCATTGCGCTGCCCTTGGCAGCGGCCGTGCTGACGCTCGGCGTGCCGTTCGTGACGCTGGCGCGCTGGCTCTATCTCGGCGGTGCCGGCATCTGGCGGATGGATACGATCGGCTCAACTTTGCTGCAGACGATCGTGCTTGCCGTTGCAGGCGGTGTGCTGGCCACCATCGCCGCTATCCCCATGGCCTGGCTCTCGGTACGCGCGCCCGGCCGGCTACAGCGCATCCTCGAAGCCTGCCACTATTATGTCGGCTCGCTGCCGGGCGTCGTGGTCGCTTTGGCGCTGGTGTCGATCACCGTGCGGCTGATACTGCCGCTCTATCAGACCTTTGCGACACTGCTGCTCGCCTACGTCCTGCTGTTCCTGCCGCGCGCCATGGTGGGCTTGCGCTCCAGCATCGCCCAGGCGCCGGTCGAGCTCGAACGCGCCGCCATGGCGTTGGGACGCACGCCGGGCCAAGCCGTGCGGCAGATCACCATGCGGCTTGCCGCTCCCGGTTTCGCGGCGAGCGTGGCGCTTGCGGCTCTCGGCATTACCAACGAATTGACGGCGACGCTGATGCTGTCGCCCAACGGCACGGAGACGCTGGCGACGAAGTTCTGGTCGCTCACCAGCGAGATCGATTATGTCTCCGCCGCGCCCTATGCCTTCATGATGGTAGTGCTGTCGCTGCCGCTCACCCTTCTTCTCTATGCGCAATCCAAGCGGACGGCCGGACAATGACCTTTCTGGCGATCAAGAATATCAGCAAGCACTATGGCCCGGTGCACGCGCTTGACAATATCGACCTCACGGTCGCCGCCGGCAGCCGCACCGCCGTCGTCGGCCCTTCCGGTTCCGGCAAGACGACGCTGCTGCGCATCATCGCCGGCTTCGAGACTCCGGATGCCGGCCAGGTGGTGCTGGAAGATCATCTGCTGGCGAATGGGCCAGCCGTCGTGCCTGCCCACCGCCGCGGCATCGGCATCGTTTCGCAAGACGGCGCATTGTTTCCGCATTTAAGCGTGGCGGACAATATCGGCTTTGGGATGGAGCGCGGGCTGGCCGATCGCGCCGAACAGATCAACGCGCTGATCGATATGGTGGAGCTCGATCGCGGCATGCTCGATCGTCGCCCGCACCAGCTCTCCGGCGGCCAGCAGCAGCGCGTGGCGCTTGCCCGTGCGCTCGGCCGCAAGCCCAGGCTGATGTTGCTGGACGAGCCCTTTTCCGCGCTCGATACCGGCCTGCGAGAAAACATGCGCAAGGCCGTTGCCCGCGTGTTGCAGAACGCCGGTATCACCACGATCCTGGTAACGCACGACCAGGCGGAAGCGCTCTCCTTCGCCGATCAGGTGGCCGTGCTGCGCGAGGGTAAATTGGTGCAGGCCGGAACGCCGCAAACGCTCTATCTCAATCCCTGCGACCGCGAGACGGCCACTTTCCTTGGAGACGCCATCCTGCTGCCGGCGGAACTGGGCGATGGCTTTGCCGATTGCGCGCTTGGCCGCATCCCGACCGACGCGAACGGCCGCCGGGGCCGGGCGGAAATCATGCTGCGCCCTGAGCAATTGCGGTTCAATGCGATCGATGGCGAAACTTCCGGTGTCCTATGCGCGGGCGAGGTCATCGACGTCGAATTCGGCGGCGCGGTCTGCACGGTGACGCTTGCCCTTGCCAATGCTGTAGGCGCCGCGCCGCTCACCATCAAAAGCTCCAGCGTCGGCCTGCCGGAGATCGGCAGCACTGTCCATGTCAGCGTGCTCGGCAAGGCGCATGCCTTCGACGTGGTCGGCAGATAGCCTCTTTCCGGTTGAACCGACGATGCTGCTGGAGCAGCCGTTGGGGTTGGAACCTTCTCCCCGAGAGGAGAAGGTGAGAGGCACCAGCACCGCTTAGTAGCTTAAGCGGCAAGCGCATCCAGGATGCGGATCCAGGAGCGGATACCCTTGTGATAGGATTTCAGCTCGTATTTCTCGTTCGGCGAATGGATGCGATCGTCGGCGAGGCCGAAACCGACCAGCAGGGATTCCATGCCGAGCATCTTCTGGAAATCCCCGACGATCGGGATCGATCCGCCCATTCCGATAACGATAGCCGGCTTCGGCCACTCGTTGGAAAGAGCATTCTTCGCCTTGGTCAGCACCGGCGAATCGTAGGAGAGTTGGATTGCCGGCGAGGCGCCATGCTCGTGGAATTCCACCGAGCAATCGGCCGGAACCTTCGAGCGCACGTAAGCGCGGAAACTCTCGCGGATTGCTTCCGGGTTCTGCTGCCCTACGAGGCGGAACGAAACTTTCGCCGACGCCTTGGCGGCGATGACGGTCTTGAAGCCGGCGCCGGTATAGCCGCCGGTAATGCCGTTGACCTCAGCCGTCGGCCGCGCCCAGGTGAGCTCCATCACTGACCGGCCTTTTTCGCCCGAGGGAATGGAGAGACCGACTTCGCCGAGGAATTTTTCCGTCGTCATGCCGAGCGTTTCCCAAGAAGCCTTGATATTGCCCGGCGTCTCCTCGACGCCGTCATAGAAGCCGTCGAGCGTGATACGGCCGGTCTCGTCATGCAGGCCGGCGAGGATGCCGGCGAGGATATGGATCGGATTAGCCGCCGCCCCGCCGAACATGCCGGAATGCAGGTCGCGGTCGGCGGCATTGATGATAATTTCTTCGCCGACGAGGCCGCGCAAGCCGGCCGAGATTGCCGGCGTATCGCCATCCCACATGCCGGTGTCGCAGACCAGCGCATAGTCCGCCTTTAACTCGGCGGCATTGGCTTCGAGAAAAGGCTTCAGCGACGGTGAGCCGGATTCCTCTTCACCTTCGAACAGGATGCTGATGCGGACCGGAAGCGCACCCTTGATTTCCTTGTAGGCCCGGACCGCTTCGACAAAGGTCATCAACTGACCCTTGTCGTCGGAGGTGCCGCGGCCGGTCAGGATCTTGCGACCATTGCCCAAGTTCTTAACGGCAGGCTCGAAGGGATCGCTCTCCCAAAGCTCGATCGGATCGACTGGCTGCACGTCGTAATGGCCGTAGAACAGCACATGCGGCGCATCGCCATTTGCTGCGTCGTGATGGGCGACGACCATCGGATGGCCGGGTGTATCTCGCACGGAAGCGGTGAAACCGAGCGAGGTCAGGTAGGCGACCAGCCATTCCGCCGCCTTGCGGCATTCCGCCTTGAAGGCCGGATCGGTCGAGATGGATTTGATGCGCAGCAGTTCGAACAGATTATCGAGGCTGGACGGAAGGTTCTGGTCCGCACGGTCGAGAACGGGCGATACATCGGTCATATCCGACTCCTTACGTGAAAATTGGCCGGACGATAGACCAAAGCCGGCCCGGTTTCGAGGCAGGAAAATCGAAAACTTCCGAATGCCCGATCAATTGAACGCGAGAGACAGAGCTAGAGTTGCTTGGCGTTTTCCAGGATGCGCCGGACATATTCGAGCAGCAGTTCGCGCTCGAAGCTGCGGAAGCCTCGGAACAGTTCCTTGTCCGCCGCCATCGCCGCCTCGACGGCTTCCGTCTGCATGGCAGTGGCCTTGCCGGTCAGGAAGACCAGTTGCGCGCGTTTGTCGGATGGATGCGGCCGGCGTTCCACCAGCCCGTCGCGTTCCATGCGCGACAGGGTGTTGGCCATCGTCGCCTGTTCGATGTCGACGCGCTCCAGCAATTGTTTCTGCGTCAGCCCGTCTTCGGACCATAATTCGAGCAGGATCGGAAATTGGCCGGGCGAAAAGCCAAGCCCCGCCGCCCGTTGTTGCAACGAGCGGGCAAATCCCTTCGCCATCTGATTGGCAAGGTAGGCCGCAGAGTCCATCCGATTAAATCCCATGATTGCAAGTATGCCCGTATTTTGGAGCAAAACAATCATCAAATCTTGGGTGAAATACGTCTAAGGCAAGCCAAATTCGGGTTATATTTTGCGGTTTGTTTTGCTGGCTATGTTAATGGATTCTAATAGAAAAGCCGCCATGGCCTGGAGGGGGGACCATGGCGGCTTCAGAAGGGGGGACAAAGGCCCGGAGAGGGGGATAGGCCTTTGTCCAAGTCTGACATGGCGGGGGACAGGCCGGTTGCCAGACCCTCGGCGTAATCAATCGCCGGTGAGTATGAAATGAGGCTGCAAATATGGTTTTTCAAGGGAATCCGCAGATTAGATTGATTAAAAATTGGTAACGTTTCGGTGAGAGATTTTGCCCTGTCTGCACATCGCCAGATGGAACTTTATATGGACGTTGGAGGTGCGCCACGCTATCCATGCTTCCATGAAAAAAGGTGATCATCTCTTCCTCGTCGACGGCTCCGGTTTCATTTTCCGGGCCTTTCATGCCCTGCCGCCGCTGACGCGCAAATCCGATGGATTGCCGGTCGGCGCCGTCTCCGGTTTCTGCAACATGCTGTGGAAGCTGTTGACCTCGGCGCGCGACACCTCGGTCGGCGTCACGCCGACGCATTTCGCGGTCATCTTCGACTACTCCTCGAAGACATTCCGCAAGGATATCTATGATGCCTATAAGGCAAACCGCTCAGCGCCGCCGGAAGAGCTGATCCCGCAATTCGGGCTCATCCGCGAGGCGACGCGCGCCTTCAACCTGCCTTGCATCGAGACCGATGGCTTCGAGGCTGACGATATCATCGCCACCTATGCCCGCCAGGCCGAGGCGATCGGCGCCGACGTCACCATCATCTCCTCCGACAAGGATCTGATGCAGCTCGTCACTCCCATGGTCCATATGTATGACAGCATGAAGGACAAGCAGATCGGCATCCCCGATGTCGTCGAGAAGTGGGGCGTGCCGCCGGAAAAGATGATCGACCTGCAGGCCATGACCGGCGATTCCGTCGACAATGTGCCCGGCATTCCCGGCATCGGCCCGAAGACGGCGGCGCAGCTTCTGGAGGAGTTCGGCGATCTCGATACGCTGCTCGCCCGCGCCGGAGAGATCAAGCAGCAGAAGCGCCGCGAAAACATCATCGCCAATGCCGAGCTCGCCCGGATTTCCCGGCAGTTGGTGACGTTGAGGACCGATGTGCCGCTGGAGCTGCCGCTCGATGCGTTGGTGCTCGAGCCGCAGAACGGCCCGAAATTGGTCGGCTTCCTGAAGACGATGGAATTCACCTCGCTGACGCGTCGCGTCGCTGATGCCTGCAATTGCGACGCGGCTGCAATCGAACCATCCGAGGTCAAGGTCGAATGGGGCGATACCGCCCATGGCCCCGACCTGGATGTCGGCGAAAATGTCGATCTTGTTGCCGGCAGCGAGGTCGCGGCCGAGGGTGCCTCCGTGCCTGCGCCGGTCGTCAAGTCGCGCATGGCGTCGGAGAGTGCCGCAGAGCCGGCCGAACTCGCCAAGGCGCGGGCGGCAAGCTTTGCCACCGCACCGATCGATCATTCCACATATGTCACTATCCGCGACGTGACCGCGCTTGATCGGTGGATCGCGGACGCGCGCGAAACCGGCATCGTCGCCTTCGATACGGAGACGACCTCGCTCGATGCCATGCAAGCCGAAATCGTCGGTTTTTCGCTGGCGATCGCCGACAACCGGAACGATCCCTCCGGTGCGGTCATCCGCGCTGCCTACGTGCCACTCGGGCACAAGAACGGCGTCGGCGATCTGCTCGGCGGCGGGCTGGTGGACAATCAGATCCCGCTGCGTGATGCCCTGCCGCGGCTGAAGGACCTGCTCGAAGACGCCTCCGTCCTCAAGATCGCGCAGAACCTGAAATACGACTATCTGCTGATGAAGCGCTATGGCATCGAGCTCAAGGCCTTTGACGACACGATGCTGCTCTCCTACGTGCTCGATGGCGGCGCCAATGCCACGCACGGCATGGACAGCCTGTCGGAGCGCTGGCTCGGCCACAAGCCGATCGCCTATAAGGATGTCGCCGGCAGCGGCAAATCCAACGTCACCTTCGATCTCGTCGATATCGACCGCGCCACGGCCTACGCCGCCGAGGATGCCGATGTGACACTGCGGCTCTGGCTGGTGCTGAAGCCGCGGTTGGCAGCGGAAAAGCTGACGAGCGTCTATGAGCGCTTGGAGCGGCCGCTGTTGCCGGTTCTCGCCCACATGGAAGAACGCGGCATCACCATCGACCGGCAGATCCTGTCGCGCCTCTCCGGCGAGCTGGCGCAGGGCGCCGCGGCCCTTGAGGATGAAATTTACACGCTGGCCGGCGAGCGCTTCAACATCGGCTCGCCGAAACAGCTTGGCGATATTCTCTTCGGCAAGATGGGCCTTGCCGGCGGCAACAAGACCAAGACCGGGCAATGGTCGACCTCGGCGCAAGTGCTGGAAGACCTGGCGGCCGCCGGCTTCGAGCTGCCGCGCAAGATCGTCGACTGGCGCCAGCTCACCAAGCTGAAATCGACCTATACCGATGCGTTGCCGGGCTATGTCCACCCCGAGACCAAACGGGTCCATACCTCCTATTCGCTGGCCTCGACCACGACCGGACGCCTGTCCTCCTCGGAGCCGAACCTACAGAACATCCCGGTTCGCACTGCTGAAGGCCGCAAGATCCGCACGGCTTTCATTTCGACGCCGGGCCATAAGCTGATCTCCGCTGATTACAGCCAGATCGAACTGCGTGTGCTGGCGCATGTCGCCAATATCCCGCAGCTCGAACAGGCCTTCGCCGACGGCGTCGATATTCACGCCATGACGGCCTCGGAAATGTTCAGCGTGCCAATCGAGGGCATGCCGAGCGAAGTGCGCCGCCGCGCCAAGGCGATCAATTTCGGCATCATCTACGGCATTTCCGCCTTTGGTCTCGCCAATCAATTGTCGATCGAGCGCTCGGAAGCCGGCGATTACATCAAGCGGTATTTCGAGCGTTTCCCCGGTATCCGCGACTATATGGAAAGCACCAAGCAGGCCGCGCGCGACAAGGGCTATGTCGAGACCATCTTCGGCCGCCGCGTGCATTTTCCGGAAATCCGCTCCTCCAATCCGTCCGTGCGCGCCTTTAACGAACGCGCTTCGATCAACGCGCCGATCCAGGGCTCCGCCGCCGACGTCATCCGCCGCGCCATGATCAAGATGGAGCCGGCGCTTGCGGCAGCCGGCCTCGCCGATCGCGTGCGCATGCTGCTGCAGGTGCACGACGAACTGATCTTCGAAGTCGAAGACGCCGATGTCGAGCGCTCGACGCCAATCATCGTGTCGGTAATGGAAAATGCCGCCATGCCGGCGGTGGATATGTCCGTGCCGCTGAAGGTGGATGCCCGCGCGGCTCACAATTGGGATGAGGCGCATTGAGCCGCGGGCGCAGCAGGAGGTCGGTCCTCATGGTGAGGTGCGGAGGCCTGAAAGGCCGAAGCCTCGAACCACGAGGACGGGTGGAGGTATTGCTACCGGGCCACCTCCTGCTTCGAGGCCTTGACGCTTGTGCGCCAAGGCACCTCAGCATGAGGCGGTGAGAGATCCGCGATTTGGTGTGCAAAAAAATGCGCCGGGCGGAACACCGGCAGCTTACTTCCCAATCAGCGCTTCCAGCACGGAAATGATAGCGCGTTCGGCCTCGTCGAGTGTGCCGCTATTGTCGATATCAGCGACGTCGTAGCTGCCGTTGACGGTGAGCGAGCTACGTTCCAGCCGCTTCAGCACATCCTCGCGGCTTTCGCGACCGCGTGCCATCAGCCGCTCTGCCAATACCTCGCGCCGCGCCGTGACATTGATGACTTTCAATTGCGGAAAGGCGGCCTGGAAGCGGTCGAGCACGGAACGCGAGCCGTTGGCGATGACGAGATGGCCGCGGGCAAGCTCCTCCCTGACCGCAGCCGGAATTCCGTATTTCAGCCCATGCGCTTCCCAGGAGACGGCGAAGGCGCCGGCTCGCTCCATGGCGTCGAAATCGGCGTCCGAGACGCTTTTGTGATCCTCGTTGCCGGCATCGCTTTCCCGGGTGATGACGCGGCGGACAAAATGAACATCCGGCCGGCCGGCAAAATGCCGGGCGGCAAGATTCATCAGCGTATCCTTGCCGGCCCCACTCGGTCCGACCACCACGGCCATGATGCCGACGGTATCGGCCGATAGGCTGTTAGCCGGCTTTATGTGGGCCTCCACCGTCATGCGACACGCCGTCCTTCTCGCCAGACAGCGCGCGTCACCGGCACACCATGATCGCGACGGACGCGCACGAGATCGGCGCGCAGGCCCTCGGCGATGCGGCCACGGTCGTTCAGGCTGACGGTCTTTGCCGGGGTTGCGGTCACCATGGCGATCGCCCGCGGCAGCGAAATGCTCTCCACCTCGTCGGCGAGGATGAAGGGAGCATGCAGCAGGCTGAGCGGCACATAATCGGAGGACAGAACGTCGAGGACTCCGAGTTCGGCGAGATCGCGGGCGGCGATATTGCCGGAATGCGACTTGCCACGAACGATGTTAGGCGCGCCCATCAGCACGCTCATGCCCGCGCCGTGCGACGCCTTGGCGGCGTCGATGCTGGTCGGGAATTCCGCAAGGCGAACGCCATAATTGATGGCTTCGTCAACATGGGCGAGCGTCGCATCGTCATGGCTGGCGATGGTGATGCCGCGCTCGGCGCAGACCTTGGAGATGGCGTCGCGATGTGGGGTCGCGTATTTGGCCGATTCTTCCTGGCGCTTGGCGACGAAACGGGCAAAGGCCTCGTCGCTCAAGCCGCGCTTCTTCTGATAGTAGAAGATGTATTGATCCATGGTCTGGAACTGGCGCTGGCCGGGCGCATGGTCCATCAGCGAGACCAGGCGGACGTAAGGATCTTTTTCGAAGTCCTGGAAATGATCGAGGACGTTGTCGGCGGAGACTTCGCAACGCAGGTGAATCAGGTGTTCGGCGCGCAGCCGATCTTCGCGTTCTGCCGCCTGGATCGCGTCGGCCATGTCGCGCATCTCGCCGCGCTCGAAACCGCCGTCTTCATCCGAGCCCATGCGCAAGCAGTCAAATACGGTGGTGATGCCCGAGGTGACGATCTGGGCGTCATGCGCCTGGATGGCGGCCGTCTTGTTCCAGCGCACGCCGGGGCGCGGCGAATAATGGGCTTCCAGATGGTCCGTGTGCAGTTCGACCAGGCCGGGGATCAGGTAATCGCCCTCGAAATCCTCGCCGATAGCGGACTTGCCCTCGGAAATGCCGGCAATGCGACCGTCACGGATCAGCACGGAGCCTTCGACGATCTTGTCTTCGAGGACGATGCGGGCGTTGGAAAGGACGGTTTCTTTGGTCATGTCAGGTCTTTCGCTATTAGGCGCCGGAAAGCGGCAGCCAGGAACGGACGGTAAAGGGAGCGCCGCGCTCTTCTTCGATAAAGACGGCGAGGCCGGAAACGTGAAGCGCTTTGCCGATATGGTCGGCGAAGCGCGCGCGCAGGACGTCGTGCATGTCGGCTTGACGTTCGGTGGGGACGCGCCCGGTCAACGTCATATGGAAGCGGAACTCGTCATTGACGTAGGGATAGCCCCAGCGCAGCAGATTGGCGCGCTGCGGTTCCGTCAGGCCTTCCGGCTTACGCCGGGCTATGTCGTGATCCGAAAGCGGCGCCCGGAACGGTTCGAAAGCCTTGACCACGCGCGAGGCAAAATCCTGCAGCGGCTGGTAAAGCGAGCCGGGCACGAGCGCAAAGAATTGACCGAGCTGGCCAAGCACCAACTCGGGAATGGTGAAAGCCTTGGTCTGTGAAGCAAATTCTGTGGCGACATCGAGAAGATCGCGCTCGGTCACCGAGCTCGCAAGCTCGAACGGTGCCTTCAGCGTGGCGTGAAAGCCGTAGCGGCGCGGATCGGCGGTCAGTTCGGCATGGCTTTCCGGCACGGGACCCATGGCCTTATCGGAAAAGATCTCATCGGAAAATGCATCGCGGCCCAGCCAGAGAGCGGCAAGCGCGGTCAACGGATCGTCTTTGGGCGGCGTGAAATAGAGAGCATAGCGCAAGGCTGCATTCCTTGGAAAAATCGGCTGCGCGAGACACTGTTGGGTGATTTGCGACAAACCGCAAGAGCAGCAAGGCAGCAGCGGTTCGAATCCGGCTAAAGCGGGTTCGAGCAATGTTGTCTTGCCGACCTGCGCTACCGGATTCCCGTGACAAAATGATGATGCGCCACGATTTTTCTGAAGGCTTCTTACCGGTTCTGCGTCCCCATCAGGCGTGAGCGCAGCGCGTTGGAACCGGCATCGAACAGGAAGACGACGATCAGGATCAGCAGCACCATATAGGCGACGTTTTCCCAATTGGCGTTGGTGCGCATGGCTTCCCAAAGTTTGAGGCCGATGCCGCCGGCGCCGACTGCGCCGATGATGGTGGCGCCGCGCACATTCGATTCCCATTGATAGAGCGTCTGGCTGACGATGACGGGAACGATCTGCGGCATGATACCGTAGCGATGCACGAGAACCGTTGAGGAGCCCGTCGATTTGACGCCTTCGCGCGGCTTGTTGTCGATGTTCTCGAGCCCTTCGGAGTAGAGCTTGCCCAGCGTGCCGGTCTCCGTCAGGAAGATCGCACCGCTGCCGGCGAGCGGGCCGGGGCCGAAGGCGCGGGTCAGGAACAACGCCCAGATCAGCATGTCGACCGAACGCAGGAAGTCGAAGAAGCGCTTCAATATCTGATTAACCAGGCGGCTCGGCGTGATGTTACGGGCCGCAAGGAAGGAGAGCGGGAAGGCGGCGAGCGATCCCAGCAGTGTGCCGAGGAAGGCCATGACGATGGTCTGGAACAGCTTGGTCCAGACGTCCCCATGCTGCCAGGCGCCATTGTTCCAAATGTTGTCGAAGGCCAGCGAGAGATTGGATTGCGCCGGGTCGAGGCGCGGCCCGGAGACGATGAGGCCGATCACTTCGCTTGCCGGCTTGTCGAAGAAAGGCGAGTGCGTGTCGAAGACGAAATTCGCCCAGCCGAGGAAGCGCTTGCGGATCTTCACGCGGTCGGTGGAAATGCTGACGTCGCCGGCAAAGCCCATATTGGCGAGGATGTTGTCGTCATAGACCGTGATCCACGACGGCGGCGGTTCCGAGCCGAGGAGCTTCGGCGCGTCGCCGGTGAAATCGATCGGAACGGTGACGCCATGCGCGGTGAGGATCGCTTGCGTCTTCGTCACCGTTACGCTGCGGCCGGTGCCGCTGACCGAGATCGTCAGGCTGCCGTCGGGATTGTTCGTCACCCAATCTGGGTGCGGATTATCGCCGAGCGGCGAAAAACGCGGATATTTGACGCTGATCTTGTCGCCTGAAACGCGGAATTCCGGCTGCACGTCGTAGCTGATCCATTCGCTGAGATAGATGCCGACGCGTTCCCAATGCGCCTCAGCGATGATCTTCGGCAGGTCGAAGAACCAGACGGCGTAGATGCCGTAAAGGATCACGCCGAGAAAGATCATCAGCGCGCCGAAGCGCTGGCGGAATGATCGGTGCAGGATCTCCGGATAGCGTGCTTCGATTTCCTGCATGCGACCGGCGTCGATGACGGACATGGGCAACCTCAGTGTTGCAGAAGGAAGGCATGTTCGCCGACGAGACGGCGACGGAGCCATGCGGAAAATTGGTCGACGGCAACGATCGTCACGAAAAGCAGCAGCACGAGCGCTACCGTCTTGGCGCCGAAGCCGCGCGAGATCGAAAGCTTCAGCTCCTCGCCGATGCCGCCGCCGCCGACGGCGCCGATGATGGTGGAGGCTCGGACATTGATCTCCAGGCGCAGCAGCACATAGGACATGAAATTCGGCAGAACCTGCGGCAGCGCGGCGAAGAGAACGCGCTCCGTCCAGCTCGCGCCGACCGCCCTCATGCCCTCGTCGGGCTTCATGTCGATATTCTCGATCACTTCGTAGAACAGCTTGCCGAGTGCCCCGATCGTATGCAGGCCGACGGCGATGATGGCAGCGATCGGGCCGATCGACAGGATCGCCGAAAACAGGCCGGCGATGACGATTTCGGGAAAGGCGCGCAGCAATTCCATGAAGCGTTTGGTCACCAGACGAACCGGATGCGACGGCGACATGTTGCGCGCGGCAAAGAAGCTGAGGGGCAGGGCGACGACGAAGCCGATGATGGTGGAAACCAGCGCCACGTTGATCGTGATGATCATCAGCTCGAAATATTCAGGAATATAGAAGTTGCCCCAGACATAGACGCGGCCGTTCGGAAAATTGAACTCCTCGCCGCCGACGCCGTTTGCGCCATTGGGGCTCGGCAAGTCGAAGAGCGCGCGATAAACGTCGGCCCAATCCTTGGGGATGAGCCAGGTCAGGAAATCGAAAAGATGCGGCAGGCGATCGAAGAAATGGCCGGCATTGCTCTCGTCGGCAAAGCGGACGGAGCTGACGAAGGCGATGATCAGGATCAGCAGGCCGATGCCGGTATAAAGGCGGCGGCGCGCCACCATCCTGCTCCAGGCGTCGCCGATATCCTTGGCGCCCTGGGGAGCGCTTTGCGTCTGTAGCTGAGTATCGGCAATCGTCATGAATGTCCTGCCCTTGATGTCCTGCCCTTGTGATAGGAAAAGGGCGGCCGTCGCCGGCCGCCCTGCAGTCTGGATAGGGATTAGCCGCCGATGGCAGCCTTGCGAACTTCGACAACGGCCTTGTAGAAGTCCGGGTTCACCTTGACGTAGCCCTTGAAGTCACCGCCTTCTATCGCCGAGAAGCACTTGGCATCGGTGGTCGGGAGCTTCAGGAAGAAGTCGGTCAGCTTGGCCTGCCATTCGGTGCCGAGGGCGTTGCGAACGACGAGCGGGCCGTTCGGGATCAGCGGCGAACGCCAGACTTCGACGAGCTTGTTCGGATCGACGGCGCCCTTGTCGACTTCCTTGTGGAAGGTGCCCGAGGTGTAGCCGTCCTTGAAATCGCCAAGGCCCGAAGAGTCGTCAACGGCAACATCGACCTTGCCGTCATAGGCGGCGAGCAGGTTGTTCTCGTGACCGCCGTTGAACTGGGTCGAAGCGAAGAACTTGTCGTTCGGCATGCCGGTGGTCTTCGGAATCTGCGTCAGCGGAACGAGATAGCCCGAAGTGGAGTCCGGATCGGCGTAGCCGAGCTTCTTGCCCTTGGCGTCGGCGATCGTCTTGATGCCGGAGGACTTCAGAGCGAGACCGATCGAGTAATAGCCGGTCGAGCCGTCCGTCTGCTGCGTGGTCAGGATCGGGGTAACGGCCTTCGGGTCCTTGATGTAGGTGGCTGCATAGCCGGAAGAGCCGAGTTCGGCGAAGTCGAGCGTGCCGCCGAGCAGGCCCTGGATAACGCCGTCATAGTCGGCAGCCGGGAACAGCGATACCTTCTCGAAACCGAACTCCTTCTTCAGGTGGTCGGAGAGGCAGGCGTAGTTGCGCAGGCGGTCGGCTTCGTTTTCGCCACCGAGAATACCAACGCGGAATTCCTTGATGTCCTGAGCGGCAGCGCCGCCAGCGAGCGCGAGAAGCGCCGTGGCTGCGAGAAGGGTCTTCTTCAACATGGGTTCGTCTCCTGATTAACCGGTGTCCCCGGATGTCTTCGGTCTAGAAGAAATGCGCCCTTGACGCGGGCCTTCGATCGCGGCCGTCTCGCTCAGAGACCGGCCAGTGCCAGTGCCAGCGGTTGCGGGCCGGCGGATGCGTTTGCCGCGGCTTGCGCGGGCTGATCGGAAAGATTGATGGCGGTCGACGTCATCGTCTCGTCGATCCCGGCGCCATCCTTGTCGGTGCCGTAGATTTCCTTGACCGCCGCGGCCGTCAGCTCTGATGGCTTGCCGTCGAAGACGACGCGCCCCGCCGCCATGCCGACGATGCGTTCGCAATAATTGCGCGCCGTATCCAGCGTGTGCAGGTTGGTGATGACGGTGATGCCCTCACGCTCGTTGATGTCGCGCAGCGCATCCATGACGATCTTGGCGTTCAGCGGATCGAGCGAGGCAATCGGCTCGTCGGCAAGTATCATTTTCGGCTGCTGCATCAGGGCGCGGGCGATGGCGACGCGCTGCTGCTGGCCACCCGACAGCGTGCCGGCCATCTGCAATGCAGTCTGCTCGATGCCGAGACGTTCGAGTGTCGCAATGGCTTGGATGCGCTCCTCGCGGCTGAAGATGGAAAGCAGGCTCAGCGTGGTCGAACGCTGGTTCAGGCGACCGAGCATGACGTTGGTGAGAACGTCGAGACGGGGAACCAGGTTGAACTGCTGGAAGATCATGGCGCAATCGCGCTGCCAGTTGCGCAACGCCCGGCCGCGCAGCTTCGAGACTTCGGTGCCGGCGAAATGGATGGAGCCGGAGGTCGGATCGGCAAGTCGGTTGATCATGCGCAGCAGCGTGGACTTGCCGGCGCCGGAACGGCCGATGATGCCGACCATCTGTCCTTGCGGAATGTCTAACGTCACGGAATCGACAGCGAGCTTGTTTCCGAACCGGCGCGAGACATTCTTCAGCTCGAACATGAGGCTTTCCTTTCGCGGCTGCCCGGCTCCGCCGCAACAAACGTTGACGTCGGGGCCGCGGAAATCTGTTGGACGAGCGCATAATCCTTCGCTTCGAAGAAGCCTTCGACGCTGCCATGCGCTGAGCATGAGCAACGCATTAGTCCCGGTTCATGAACCTCCAATGTCAGATTTGTGTAACTGCTGTTACAATTCCTCCCTGTTTGCGCCCTTCCGTAACGGCAACGCAAAAGCCCGAAAACCGGGGAGATTTTCGGGCTTCGAAGAGGATTTGTGGGTGGATTGCGCGAGGACCGCGCAGTGGCGTCATGCGCCGTAGCGGATTAGGAAATCCTCGGCCGAAAGGGCGCGGAAATCGGCAAGCGCGGTGCGCAATGTGGCATGATCCCAATCCCACCAGGCAAGCTTGTCCATGCGTTCGCCGACAGCTTCGGTGAAGCGTTGGCGGATGAGCTTGGCCGGCACGCCGCCGACGATCGTATAGGGGGCGACATCCTTGGAGACAACAGCGCCGGCGCCGATGACCGCACCGTTGCCGACAGTAACGCCCGGCAGGATGGTGGCGCCATGGCCGATCCAGACGTCGTTGCCGATGGTCACGCGGTTGTCGCGCCGCCAGGTGAAGAATTCCGTCTCCATATCGGCATCCGGCCAATAGTCGGCGGCGCGATAGGTGAAGTGATGCAGCGTCGCCCGCCAGGTCGGATGGTTGGTGGCATTGATGCGCACGGCCGCGGCAATGTTGACGAATTTGCCGATGGTGGCGCACCAGACCGCGCCATCCTGCATGATGTAGGAGTAATCGCCGATCTCCGTTTCGTCGATGCGGCAGCGGTCCGAGACTTCGGTGTAGCGGCCGAGCGTCGAGTTGCTGACGCTCGCCGAGGGGCTGATGAAAGGCGTCTCGCCCAATTTGCGGCTCATGCGGCGGACTTTCTGGGCGAAAATTGCGACACGTCGAGAATGCGGCTGCCGACGGCCTCGCGCACTTCCTCGTCATGGAAGATGCCGAGGAGTGCGACGCCGGCCTTTTTCTTCTGTTCGATCATGTCGACCACGACGGCACGGTTTCTCGCGTCGAGAGAGGCGGTCGGCTCATCGAGCAGCAGAATGGCATGATCGGTGATGAAGCCGCGGGCGATATTGACGCGCTGCTGTTCGCCGCCGGAGAAAGTGGCGGGCGGCAATTGCCAAAGCTCTTCCGGAAGGTTGAGCTGCGCCAGCAGGTTGCCCGCCCTTTCGCGAGCGGTCTCGGCACTTGTTCCACGCGCCAGCAGCGGCTCGGCAACCACGTCGATGGCAGCAACGCGCGGCACCGTCCGCAGGAACTGGCTGACATAGCCCATGGTATGGCGGCGAACTTCCAGCACGGTGCGCGGATCGGCGGCGGCGAGATCGATGATCCTTTCCCGATGCGTCACCAGAATCTGGCCGCTATCGACGGCGTAATTGCCGTAGATCATCTTCAGAAGCGAGCTCTTGCCGATGCCGGAAGGGCCGCCGAGCACCACGCATTCGCCCGATGCGACGGAGAAGGAGACATCGGCGACGACCGGCAGGCGGATGCCATCGCGCAGGTGCATGGTGAAGCTCTTGAAGACTTCGGAAACGACGAGGGGGGTTGCCATGGTTTTTCCTCAAACCTGCAGGATCGAAGAGACGAGCAGTTGCGTATATGGCTCGCGCGGGTCGTCGAGCACGCGGTCGGTGAGACCATGTTCGATCACCACACCGTCCTTCATGACCATCATGCGGTGCGAAAGCAGCCGGGCGACGGCGAGGTCGTGCGTGACGATGATGGCCGACAGGCCGAGATCGTTGACGAGGCCGCGGACGAGATCGAGCAGGCGGGCCTGCACGGACACGTCGAGGCCGCCGGTCGGCTCGTCCATGAAGACGAGACGCGGACCGGTCACCAGATTGCGGGCGATTTGCAGGCGCTGGCGCATGCCGCCGGAAAAGGCGCGCGGCTGATCGTCGATGCGGTCGGCGTCGATCTCCACACGTTCCAGCCAGTCGATCGCCGTGTTGCGGATATTGCCGTAATGCCGGTTGCCGATCGCCATCAGCCGCTCGCCGACATTGGCGCCGGCCGAAACCGTCATGCGCAGGCCGTCGGCGGGGTTCTGATGGACGAAGCCCCAGTCTGTGCGCATCAGGAAGCGCCGCTCGGCCTCGTTCATGCGGAAGAGATCGCGATAGGTCTCGTCGCGCATATGGTATTCGACGCTGCCGGTGGTCGGCAGCAGCCGGGTCGAAATGCAATTAAGCAGTGTCGTCTTGCCGGAGCCGGATTCGCCGACGATCGCCAGCACTTCACCAGGCCAGAGGTCGAAGGACACATTGCGGCAACCGATGCGGCTGCCGTAAAATTTCGAGATGTCCTTGACCTTGAGGAGTGGCGTGTCGCTCATTCGGCGGCCTCCTGGTTGGAAGCCAGCCCATTGGCCGCCAACATGGGGCCGGCATGGCCATGGGCGCGGCGGTCTTCGCAGAAATCGGTGTCGGAGCAGACGAACATCCGCCCGCCTTTGTCGTCGAGGATCACTTCGTCGAGATAGACCTGCTCGGCGCCGCAGAGCGCACAAGGCTTGTCGAAGCGCTGCACTTCGAAGGGATGATCCTCGAAATCGAGGCTCACGACTTCCGTGTAGGGCGGCACTGCATAGATGCGCTTCTCGCGGCCGGCACCGAAGAGCTGCAGCGCATCCGACATATGCATTTTCGGATTGTCGAATTTCGGCGTCGGCGATGGGTCCATTACGTAGCGGCCGGCGACCTTGACCGGATAGGCGTAAGTCGTGGCGATGCGACCGTTGCGGGCGATGTCCTCATAGAGCTTCACATGCATGAGACCGTACTCTTCGAGCGCATGCATCTTGCGCGTCTCGGTCTCGCGCGGCTCCAGGTAGCGCAGCGGTTCGGGGATCGGCACCTGGTAGACCAGCACCTGATTGGGCCCGAGCTTGCCTTCCGGGATGCGGTGGCGTGTCTGGATGATGGTCGCCTCGTCCGTGCGGGTGGTGACGGCGACATTGGCGACCTTCTGGAAGAAGGCTCGGATAGAGACGGCGTTGGTCGTGTCGTCGGCGCCCTGGTCGATGACCTTGAGGACATCATCCGGCCCGATGATCGCGGCAGTCAACTGCACGCCGCCGGTGCCCCAGCCATAAGGCATCGGCATTTCGCGCGAGGCGAAGGGCACCTGATAGCCGGGAATGGCGATCGCCTTCAGGATGGCGCGGCGGATCATCCGCTTGGTCTGTTCGTCGAGATAGGCGAAATTATAGGTGGCAAGTTCGGTCATTCGGCTGCCTCCGTCAGGGGATCCTTGCCGCCATCGCGGGCGGCTTCGAAGTCGCGGCGCATGCGGCGCACCAGGTCGAGTTCGGCCTGGAAGTCGACATAGTGCGGCAGCTTCAGATGTTCGACGAAGCCGGTCGCCTGCACGTTGTCGGAATGGGAAATGACGAATTCCTCGTCCTGGGCGGGTGCGACGATATCTTCGCCGAATTCATCGGCACGGAGCGCCCGGTCGACCAGCGACATCGCCATGGCCTTGCGTTCGCTTTGGCCGAAGACGAGGCCGTAACCGCGGGTGAACTGCGGCGGCGCCTTGGCAGAGCCTTTGAACTGGTTGACCATCTGGCATTCGGTAACCTGAATGCTACCCAGCGAGACGGCGAAACCGAGTTCCGGCACGTCCAGTTCGACCTCCACTTCACCGATGCGGATTTCGCCGGTGAAGGGATGGGTGCGGCCATAGCCGCGCTGGGTCGAATAGCCGAGCGCCAGCAGGAAACCTTCGTCGCCGCGCGCAAGCGCCTGCAGGCGCAGATCGCGGGTCATCGGGAATTCCATCGGCTCGCGCGTCAGGTCGCCGGTCTCGTGGTCGATCGGCATTTCACCGTCGCCCTCGATCAGTCCTTCCTGGCTCAAAATTTCCGAGACGCGCATCACACGGCCTTCCTCCGCCGGCCGTTGCATCGGCTCGTCCACGGGCGCATCGGTGAGCAGGCTCGGGTCGAGCAGGCGATGGGTATAGTCGAAGGTGGGGCCGAGAAGCTGGCCGCCCGGCAGATCCTTGTAGGTGGCAGAGATGCGGCGCTCGATCTTCATCGCCGACGTATCTAGCGGCTGGGAATAGCCGAAGCGCGGCAGCGTGGTGCGGTAGGCGCGTAGCAGGAAGATCGCTTCGATCATATCGCCGCGCGCCTGGCGAACCGCAAGGGCTGCCAGCGTGCGGTCGTAAAGCGAGGCTTCCGCCATGACGCGGTCGACGGCGAGCGCCAATTGCGCCACGATCTGGTCGATGCCGATGGCCGGCAGCGAACGGTCGCCGCGACGACGATCGGCGAGCAGCCGGTGAGCATTGGCGATGGCGGCTTCGCCGCCTTTAACGGCAACATACATGCGTCACATCTCCGTCGCGATGATCTTGGTGGTGCGCGGCAGGCAAAGGAATTGCCGTCCCGCCGTCAGAACGAGATCGACGCCGCGCGGAAAAAGCGCGCGATTGTCGTTCCAGATGCGCAGGAACGTATCGGGCAGGCCGATCGGAGCGATCATGCGGATACCGGCAATGCCGGGGCCTGAGAGCGCGAGTTCCTTGCCGCCCTCAAGGGCTGCGATTTCGAGCAGCAGTGTCGTCGATCTGTCGGGATATTCCTGAGTGCCGACGGCGAATTGGTTGAGGGAAGCGAGCGCCATGCCGGCCTCGATAAAGGCAAAGCGCGCCTCGATCCTGTCGAATGCCACCGCTGCGCCGGTATGGAAGCTCAGCCATTCCGGCGCGGCCGACTTGGCGAGACTGGACGATAGCCACACCGGCGTATCATGATCGCAAAGCGTGAGGCCGATTGCGCCGGCAGCAAAGCCGAGGGGAGCGGGCGGAGCGATATCGGAGGTGATCGTCTGGATGATGCCAGGCCGCGCCATGGCATCCATCATCATCTTGAAGACGCTCTGCGCGTCGAACACCGGATCGGCGAAACCGCCGGTCAACGCATCGTTGCCGCGCGTCGTAGAGGTGGTGGAAAGGCTCATTTGTCTTCTCCGCGGACCATGGTGAAGAAATCGACGCGGGTGGCTGCCGTTTCCTCGGCGCGTTTGCGGTCATATTCGGCAATCCGATCGGTGACCGGCAGCAGGATGGCTTTCTCGACGAACTCCTTGGTGGCCGGCTGATGCCAGAGCGCGTCAAAGATCGCCGCGAGCCGCACCTTATCGCGGTCGGTGCCGAGCGCATGCGCGTGGCCGATCGTACCCGAGGCGAGCTTGACGGTGGCGCGCGTCACAGTGACCTCGCCGAGATTGAAGGGCGAACCGCCGCCGCCGATGCGGCCGCGCACCATGACGAGCCCGGTTTCCGGTCCTCGTACGGGCTGAACCACGGGCTTGTTGGGTAATGCTTCCCAGGCCGCGTCTAGCTCTTCGCGTTCGGCCCGCGCCAAAAGATCGGCGGCGCGCTTGCGTTCCCGGCGCTCCTGCGCTGCCGCCTCTTGCCTCTGTGCTGAATTCATCGCGTCATCCTCAAAATGTCTATTGATATAGACAACCATACAAGGTAGTTTTATATTTATTGGCGAGACGTGACAAGCGTGTGACATTAGCAGCAGGCGATATGGCGGGGCAGAAGGTACAAAGACAGACGGGCGTGGCGCTCTGGCGGCAGATCGCCGACCGGATTCGCACGTCGATCAACCACGGCGATTTTGACGACACTGGCATGGTGCCGCCGGAAACGGCGCTCGCGCTGCAGTTCGGGGTTAACCGGCATACGATACGAAGTGCACTTGCGGCGCTGGCGCAGGAAGGAATCGTTAGGGCCGTGCAGGGGCGCGGAACGTTGATCGAGCGCAAGGAGCGCCTGAGCTTCCCGATTTCAAAGCGAACGCGGTTTTCGCAAGGCATTGGCGATCAGGTGCGCGAGACCCGTAGTATCCTGCTGGCCGCCAGCGAGGAGGCTGCGAGTACGGAATTGGCTCGGCAGCTCAAGATCAAGACCGGCACACGGCTTGTGCGCCTGGAAACGCTCGGTCAGGCGGATCACCGTCCGGTTTCGCGGGCCACAAGTTGGTTCCCGGCGGATCGCTTCGGCGCTATTGCCGAGATCTACCGGACGACCGGATCGATCACCAAGGCATTTCGTGAGCTTGGCGTGCCGGATTATGTGCGCGTCGTCACCGAGATCACCGCGACGCATGCCGACGAAGGCGATCTGGCCGACCTGCAATTATCCCCGGGCGCCATCGTGCTGGTCGCACAGGCGCTCAATTCCGATCTCGATTATGTTCCGGTGCAATATTCGATTTCCCGCTTCGCCGCCGACAGGGTCCGTTTCACCGTCGAGAATTGAAAGGCTTTAGGAAATCGGTCCAATCCCGCTCGGAGGCCATTGCTGAGCAGCATGGAGAATGCGGAGTATTCGCACCGTTTCGTCCGCGAGATCGTAAATCAGCAATAGTGTCTATGGACGACCAGCTCTCGCGTTCCCGACACGCGACCAGGACGGCCCGTCATTGGGTGCGCAATAAGCTGTGCTGATCTCTTGGCGAAAAGTTCGTCAAGCGCGAGCGCGGCGGCAGCGTTATCCGCCTCGATATAAGTGTAAATTGCGTGTCGATCAGCTCTTGCCTCGGGAGTCCAGATAAGATTCACGAGGGTTTTCTGCTTAGCTTGCGGCGTGTTTCTTCCCGCAAAGCAGCGAACTCGGCTTCTACTTCATCGGCTGGAATGAGATTGCCGGCATTGGCGGAATCAAGCCCCGCCTGAACTTGCTGACGAAACCAGATGTCGTATTCAGCTTCATTCTGCTGGCGCTTCACGTAGTCGCGCATGAATGCGCGAAGCAGTTGCGCCGCGGTTTGATCATGCGCCCGCGCCGCCTCGTTGAAGGCAGATTTCAAGTCTTCCTCAACTCGAAACGTGAACGTGGCGTCTGTCATATCTGATGTCATGTGTTACACCGTTAGTACAACGTAACACGTCATGCCAAATTTCCCACCCCTCTGCCGTCAACCGCATGAGGGGTGGTTTAGTATTTCTAGGTGTTAATGCGCGCCCGACATGTCGCCGAGCACTTCCTTGGAAGCAACGGTGGAGTCGGCGTTGAGCTTGTAGACCATCGGTACCCCGGTCGCGAGGTTGAGCGCCAGGATCTGCTCCTTGGTCAGCCGGTCGAGGACCATGACGAGCGAGCGCAGCGAATTGCCGTGAGCGGCGACCAGCACCTTCTGGCCGGCGAGAACACGTGGCAGGATTTCCGTGAGGTAGTAGGGCCAGACACGGGCGCCGGTGTCGCGCAAGCTTTCGCCGCCGGGCGGCGGAACATCGTAGGAGCGGCGCCAGATATGCACCTGCTCTTCGCCCCACTTGGCGCGTGCGTCGTCTTTGTTCAGGCCCGAGAGATCGCCGTAATCGCGCTCGTTCAGCGCCTGATCCTTGATGGTCTCGAGGTCCGGTTGACCGACTTCATTGAGGATGATCTTCAGCGTGTGCTGGGCGCGGACCAGCGCGGAGGTGAAGGCGACGTCGTACTTGATGCCGTAATCGGCAAGCGCCTCGCCACCGGTCTTGGCTTCTTCGATGCCGAGTTCGGTGAGGTCGGGGTCCTTCCAGCCGGTAAAGAGATTCTTCAAATTCCAGTCGCTCTGCCCGTGGCGAACGAGGACGAGAGTACCGCTCATGAAATATTCCTCCTTGATAGAGCAATTCCAGGAAAAGTGCTTAGCGGTTTTCCGTCCGGAATTGCGTAAGAACAAAAGGCTGGAGCGTTTCCGTGCTGAACCGCTCCAGGATGGGATCAACGTGTGGAAAGCCCGAGAACGTCGAGCATGGAATAAAAGCCGGGTTTCTTGTCGCGCGCCCAGAGCGCTGCCTGAAGCGCGCCGCGGGCAAACAATGAGCGGTCGCCGGCATTGTGGGAAAGTGTCAGCCGCTCGCTCTCGCTGGCGAAGATGACCGAGTGATCGCCGATGACGCCGCCGCCGCGCAGCGTGGCAAAGCCGATGGTGCCCGTCGGCCGCGGACCGGTATGGCCGTCACGCACGCGCACAGAATTTTCGCCGAGATCGATGCCGCGGCCCTTTGCCGCCGCCTGGCCGAGCAGGAGCGCGGTGCCGGATGGGGCATCGACCTTGTGTCTGTGATGCATTTCCAGGACCTCGATGTCCCAATCGGCCGGCGGAAGCGCGCGCGCCGCCTGCTCGATAAGGACGCTCAAGAGGTTGATGCCGAGGCCCATATTTCCTGATTTGACGATGCGGGCGTGGCGGGAGGCCGCCTTGAACTTGGCTTCGTCTTCCGCCGAGCAACCGGTCGTACCGATGATGTGGACGATGCGCGCCTGGGCGGCGAGGCCTGCGAAGGTGACGCTGGTGGCGGGCGTAGTGAAGTCGATCACGCCTTCGGCATGCAGGAAGGCGGAAAGCGGGTCATCGGTGACCGGAACGCCGATCGGCCCCAGCCCGGCAATCTCACCGGCATCCTTGCCGATGAAAGCGGAGCCTGGACGTGCGACGGCGGCGTGCAGCGTTGCGCCTTCGGTGGTGTGGATGAGGCGGATCAGCGCCTGTCCCATGCGGCCTGCCGCGCCCACCACCACCAGCTTCATCGCATCGTCGCTCATGTCTTCTCTATCGTCTTATTTTCGGGAAGTGCCGGAAACGACCGGCCGCTGAAGGTTGTTGAGGCGAGCGTAGAGGCCATTGTCGGCCGTCGCAAGCGTCTCATGGTTGCCCTCTTCGACGACGCGCCCGTTCTGCATGACAATGATCTTCTCCGCCCGCACGACCGTCGACAGGCGGTGGGCGATGACGACGACGGTGCGGCCGCTCATGGCTTCGTCCAACGCCTTCTGCACGGCTGCTTCCGACTCGGTGTCGAGCGCCGACGTCGCTTCGTCCAGCAACAGGATCGGCGCGTTTCGCACCAGCGCACGGGCGATCGACAGGCGTTGGCGCTGGCCGCCGGAAAGCGTCACGCCGTTTTCCCCGACCGGCGTGTCGTAGCCCTGGGGCTGCGCCTGGATGAAATCATGGGCATAGGCGAGCCGGGCGGCCTCCTCGACTTCGGCATTCGTCGCTTCCGGACGACCGTAACGAATGTTGTCGCGGATCGTGCCTTCGAAGAGGTAGGGCTGCTGCGAGACATAGGCGGTCTGTTCGCGCAGCGACTGCTTCGTCACATGCGCTATGTCCTGCCCGTCGATGAAGATGCTGCCGGCTTTGGGATCGTAAAAGCGCGGAATAAGATTGATGACGGTGGACTTGCCGGCGCCGGAAGGGCCGACCAAGGCCGTCGTCTCTCCGCCCTCAGCAACGAAACTCACGCCGGATAGAACGGCTTCGTCGCCGTAGGCGAAGTGAACGTCGCGAAACTCGATGCGGGCCTCGGTGACGGCGAGCGGCTTCGCGTCAGGCAGATCGCGCTGACGCGGCTCCATATCGAGCAATTCGTAGATCATGCGCGCATTGACGACGGCGCGCTCTAACTGCACCTGCAATTTGGCAAGACGCCGGGCCGGATCATAGGCGAGCAGCAGCGACACGATGAACGAAAACACTGCGCCCGGCGGAACGTTTTCATAGATCGAACGATAGGCAGCGTATGCAAACACACCGGCCACGGCAAAGCCGGCGACCGTTTCGATCAGCGGGCCATTACGCTCGGAAATACGAGCAATTCGGTTTTGTCGGTTTTCAGCCGCCGTAATCAGCTTATCGACTTTGCGTTCGAGCTCGCGCTCCATCGTGAAGGCTTTGACGATGGAAACCCCTTGAATAGTCTCCTGCATCGCGCCGAGCACGCGGCTGTTGAGAATGACAGCCTCGCGCGTAACGGCGCGTAGGCGCCTTGAGATGTGGCGCAAGGCCAGAAACACAGGCGGCGCAATGACGAAGAATAGGAGGCTGAGCAGCGGATCCTGATAGACCATATTGGCCAGCAGAAAGACAAATGACAAAAAGTCACGCGCAGTCGATGTGATGATAAGGTTCATCACATCGCGGATACCGGAAACGTTCTGGCTAACTCGCGCCGCAATCTGAGCCGAACGGGCTTCGCTGAAGAAGCCAACCGACAGTGTCATCAGATGTGCATAGAGGCGCCTTTGATAACGGGCAATGATGTCATTGCCAATTTTGGACAGAATGACCGATTGAAAATAACCAGCAAAACCACGGGCCACAAAAGCGGCTAATATCGCAAAGCAAATCAGCCACATAACCTCGGCGCGGCGCTCGTAGAAAGCTCCGTTCACGATCGGTCTCATAACCGCGGCCATCGTCGCCGTCGACGCTGCGACCACAACGAGGCAAAATATTGCGATCGAGTAGCCCCAGATATGGTCACGACCGTTTTCAGCAATGATACGCTTCAGCACAGCGGCGATCGTCTCACTGTCGATATCGGTTTTTTTGGTGTCCGGCGACTTCAAATATCGGCTTCCTGTCTCAAACCAAGCGAGCCGCATATGGCACGTGCTTTCGCGGGTCTATAAAGAGTTAGGACGGTTTTGGCTAGATATGGCCTGTTGCACTGGTTAAGGCAGGTCATGGAGCCAAGCTTATTATAAGGTAAGGCCACTCCTCCAAAAAGGCGTCGCGTGGTCGCCGGTTCGATCCTCTCAACGACCGCGCTTGATCATCTGTTGCTGCCCCTTTGGTCAGCGCCGCCAGCGGCGGCCGTCCGTCGCCAGGCCGAAATTGGCCGGCATGCGGGCGTAGGCAGAGAGGCCGGCGAGCGCGGCGAGCGGATGGGTCACCACATGCGTCGGGATCGACTTCATCAGCGCGCTATGCGGCGCCTTGTCTTCGAAAGCGGCGCGGAATTCCGGCTTCTGCAGCGCCGGCAGGATCTTTTGCGAAATGCCGCCGGCAAGGTAGACGCCGCCGCGCGCCATGAAGATCAAGGCGATGTCGCCGGCGACACGACCGAGATAGGTGACGAACAGGGTCACCGTCTCTTCGGCCTGAGCGTTGGTGCCGGCGAGTGCGTGGGTGGTGATATCGGCCGGTTGTGTCAGCACGGGCTCGATGCCATCAGCCTTGCAGATCGCGTGATAGAGATACTGCAGGCCGCGGCCGCAGAGGACCTGCTCGGCGGAGATGCGGCCCTCGATGGGCTCCAGGTGCGGCCAGATCTGAAAATCGCGCGCGCTGCGCGGCCCGAGATCGATATGTCCGCCTTCGCCAGGCACCGGGATCCAAGTATGCTGGGCATGGATGAGGCCGGCAACGCCAAGCCCGGTGCCCGGCCCCAATACGGCGCGCGATGCGATCATGCCTTCCGACGTTTCGCCGATGGTCTCGCGATGCTCCTCGGAGACACCGGCGATCGCCAGCGCCTGCGCTTCGAAATCATTGATGATCAGCACATCATCGAGGCCGAGATTTTCGATCATCGTCTTCGGGCGGATCACCCAGTCGCAATTGGTTAGAGGAATTTCGTCGCCCCGAACCGGCGCCGCAACGGCAAGGATCGCCGAGCGCGGCTGCACCGCCGTCTTGTCGAGAACGCCTTGCTGGATCGCCTCGTCGATCGTTTTGAAATCAGCGGTGTGCACGTTCGGGAAATGCTTCGGCTCGGCATAGACATCGACGAGGATGGAAAAGCGTGCGTTGGTTCCCCCGATATCGCCGATCAGGATAGGAAAGGGCAGGGGGGCTTCGCTGTGGCTGAGTTTGGGCATGGCCAGGTCCGTGGTCTGCCGCCGAGGCGGATTAATGGTTCAGTGTTTTGATCAGTCGTTCTGCGGTGGCTTCGTTGAGAGCCATGGGAATGTCGTAGAGAACGGCAAGCCGCGTCAATGCTTTCACGTCGACATCATGCGGCAAGGGGGTCATTGGGTCGATGAAGAAGATGAGCACATCGATCTCGCCGGTGGCGATCATGGCGCCGATCTGCTGATCACCGCCGAGCGGACCGCTCTTCATGCGGGTGACCTTAAGCCCGGGGCAGACATCGAGCACGCGGCCGCCGGTCGTGCCCGTGGCAACAATATGCCAATCGGCCAGCGCATCCTGGTTGCGGCGTGCAAACTCCGCCATTGCATCCTTTTTCTGATCATGCGCGATCAGCGCGATGCATTTGCCGGCCATGAAACTCTCACTCCGCCCAAAACTTTTAATCGATTTATCCGCCTTCTATACCAAGAGACAGCCCTTTGAAAGACGGGCTTTTGAATGACGGGTCAAGCCGGCCGAACCGGCCCTGCCGCCCTTACTGTTGCGGAATGCTGTCCGGGGGAGTGCTGCCCGTATCGGCGCTGGAAACCGGCAGCGCGCCGGTCGCAGCGGTAGCAGCGGCGGCCTTGGCGCCGAAGGTGGCGGCGCGGGCCGAGGCGACGGAAGGTTCATTCAGCACGGTCTGGCAGGCCTTCGGCAGATCGGAAACCATGACTTCGCGCGGCTTTGCCGGCGGCTTCGTGCTGGGCTTCGGCTTGGCCCAGGGCGCGGGTGTGAACCACCAGGCGAGCGACTTGTCGCAGCCGTCGCCGGCGGCAACGGGTGCCTGCGGCTTGCAGTTGGCCGAGCCTGCGGGGCAGCGGAGGCGGATATGGAAATGCGAGTCATGGCCATATTCCGGGCGCAGCTTGCCGAGATTGGTGCGGTCGCCGGTCCACGTGTCGCACATCTTCTTCTTGATCGCCGGATTGACGAAGATGCGCTCGACTTCGGGGTAGCTGGCGGCGCGCATCAGGAGGCGGGCATGCTCCGGCGTCCAGACCTTGTCGTTGATCGTCAGGAATTTGTCCTTCGCCAGCATCGAAGTGAACGGTAGGGTTTCGCGCTCGGCCGTTGTCAAAGCCCGCGATGGCATCGGCGTCAGCCAGACGTCGGCATCGAGGCCGATCTGATGCGAGGCGTGACCGTTGAACATCGGCCCGCCGCGTGGCTGCGAGATGTCGCCCACCAGGATACCCGGCCATCCGTCATATTTGGCCGCGTCGCGCGACAGGCGCTCGAGGAGTCCGATCATTTCCGGGCGGCCCCAGCGGCGGTTGCGCGACAGGCGCATGGCCTGCCAGGTCGGCCCATCGGCCGGCAGCGCTTCGGCGCCGGAAAGGCAGCCCTTGGCATAAAAACCCAGCGATTGCGGCGGTCCCTGCGTCGGCAGTGTCACAGCCCCGAAAATCGCCTTGGCGCTGCCGGGTGACGGGGTTGCCTGCTGCGCCAGCGCATCGCCGCTGACGAGACCAGCCCCGATCGTTACGGCGAGGGAAAATTTGCTGAACACATTGAGGGTCCGAACCAGGAAAGAAATCATGTGGTTCCTTGAGAAGCTGCCGGCGATGGCCGAAGTGATTTGCGGGTGAATCTACCTTGAAAAGCGATTTTGGTGAATCCGTGTTTTATCGCGCGAGGCTAATGCACCGTCGCATATCGGCGCTCCGGAGCGCTAAGTGCATGATCAATCAGCCAGAATTTCCGACGTCTTGCGGATACGCGACAGCCGCGGCAACACCTTTGTGCAGGCGAAATCCTGCATTTCCTGCGACAAGGTCGTTACCGCATCCTCGGCGACGATGACGGCATAATTGGCCGCATAGGCGTCGCGAACGGTCGATTCGACGCCGAAATTGGTGGCGACACCGGTAAGGATGAGTGTTTTGATGCCGCGGCGGCGCAGTTGCAGATCGAGTTCGGTGCCGTAAAAGGCGCTCCATTGGCGCTTGACGATGGCGATGTCGGGTATCAGCGCAGCGATTTCGGCGGGTGCCGCCAGAGCTGCCGGCGGCAAACCTCCCTCTGGAAAGCTGAAGCTTTCGTCCACGGGCTGGTTGACAGCGTCGGCATAGTCTGCGGAAAATCCAACCGTCACAAAGACTGTGGTTCCGCCGTCGGCTTTCAATTTCCTGGCGATGGCGGCTGTATTCTCGACGATCTGCTGCGCAGAGTGGGGTGCGAGCGGGCGGCTGAGAACCAGGCCCTGCAGATCGATGGAGACAAGTGCGGTGGTTTGGGGATCGTAAAGAGGCATCAGGGGGCTCCGGGGAAATATGAGGGTATCCTCACAATGACAAACATGAGCGAATCCTCGCAAAAATCAAGCGCGGAGCCGCAGACGCGTGTTCCGAAGCGCCGCCGCGGGCATGATCGCGTTGCCGTGCTCTTGGAAGCGGCCGCAAAAATCTTCGTTCAGAAGGGCTATGACGCGGCCACGATGACGGAGATCGCCGCCGAAGCGCGCTCGTCGATCGGCTCGCTCTATCAATTTTTTCCGACAAAGCCGCTGCTCGCCGAAGCGCTGCATATCGAGCGGCTGGAGCGGCTGAAAGTGGTGCTTCAGGACATCGCGGAAAAGAGCGGCGGCCTTTCGGCGGCCGACAGCGGCGAGGCAATCTTCGACAGGCTCGGCGCTTTCATCGAGGAGTTTCCGGAATTTCCGGTGCTTGCCACCCGCCGGGATGTGCCGAAGGACCGCAAGATGCGTTCGCGGGCCGAGCTGAAGGAGCTGATTTCCGCCATTCTGCGGCGAGCCGAGCCGCCAGTCACGGACGATGTCGCCTTGATGTCGGCGATCGTTCTCGAACTGCTGCGCATCGCCGTCGTTGCCGCTAACGAGCCGGAAGCGGCCGGCGACCGGCGTCTTGTCCGCGAGTTGCGCCTGATGCTGCGCAAACGCCTTGAAGAAGCTGCGGCAAAAGCCTGATTTCATGCGATGGCAATGGGCCGGTTTGCGAAGAGATGAGCAATCCGTCCTGTTTTTTGCCCGTATTTGGCCTATGCTTGATTCCAGTCAAATCACAGGGGATCATGAATGGCGTTGTCGCGGTTGAAAGCAGGCTTGGTTGCTTCTCTTTTCTGCCTGCTGGCCTTGCCGGCGCCATCCAACGCCGACGAGCCGCAATTCCGCATCGGCACGGCCATTCTCGGCGATCTGAAATACCAGCCCGGCTTCCAGCATTTCGACTACGTCAATCCGGACGCGCCGAAGGGCGGCGAGTTGAAGCTTTCCTCCAACGGCACCTTCGACACGCTCAATCCGGTGCTGCTAAAAGGCAATCCGGCGTCGGGGCTCAGCCTTGTATTTGATACCCTGCTGAAGTCGGCCGACGACGAAATTTTCTCTTCCTACGGCCAGCTTGCCGAGGGCGTGTCCTATCCGGACGATGTCTCAAGCGCCACGTTCCGTTTGCGGACAGAGGCGAAATGGGCCGATGGAACGCCGGTCACCCCCGAGGACGTCATATTCAGCTTCGAAAAGTCGAAAGAACTCAATCCTTTCCTGACAAGCTATTATTCGCATGTAACGCGAGCCGAAAAATCCGGTGATCGCGACATCACCTTCTATTTCGACGAAAAGAACAACCGCGAACTACCGTCCATTCTCGGTCAGCTTTTGGTCGTTCCGAAACATTGGTGGGAAGGCACGGGTCCTGACGGTAAGCCGCGCGACATCACGCGCACGACGCTGGAGCCGGTTATGGGCTCCGGGCCCTACAAGATCGTTTCGGTATCGCCCGGGTCTACCATCCGCTACGAGCTTCGCGACGACTATTGGGGCAAGAGCATGCCCGTGAACGTCGGCGAGAACAATTTCGGAGCGATCTCATACGCTTATTACGGCGATGACGATGTAGAATTCGAAGGCTTTCGCGGCGGCAATGTCGATTTCTGGCAGGACAACAGCGCCAGCCGCTGGGTCACAGGCTATGATTTCCCTGCTGCCAAGGATGGACGCATCAAGCGCGAAGACCTGCCCAATCCGTTGCGCGCAACGGGCGTGATGCAGGCGCTGGTGCCGAACATGCGCCGTGATCAGTTCAAGGACCAGCGCGTACGCGAAGCGCTCAACTACGCCTTTGATTTCGAAGAGATCAATCGCACCGTCGCCTATGGTGTGTATCGCCGTGACGACAGCTATTTCTTCGGCACTAAGCTTGCGTCCTCCGGTTTGCCCCAAGGCGAAGAGCTGAATATTCTGAACGAGATCAAGGACAAGGTGCCGCCTGAGGTCTTTACGACCCCCTACAGCAATCCCGTGGGGGGCGATCCGCAGAAATCGCGCGACAATCTTCGCAAAGCGATCGCGCTTCTCAAGGATGCCGGCTATGTCATCAAGGGCAACCAGATGGTCAATGCCAAGACCGGGCAGCCCTTTTCCATCGAGATTCTTCTCGGCAGCCCTTTTGTTGAAAAATGGGTGCTGCCCTATGCGCAGAACCTCAAGAAGATTGGCATTGACGCGCGCGTGCGCACGGTCGATTCCTCGCAATATATCAATCGGGTGCGCAGCTTCGATTATGACATGATCTGGAATGTCTGGGCTCAGACCCTCAATCCCGGAAATGAGCAGATCGATTTCTGGGGTTCGGCCTCCGCTAATCGCCAGGGCTCTCGAAATTATGCCGGCATAGCCGATCCCGGCATCGATGCGCTAATCACCAAGGTCATCTATGCCAAGAATGTCGCCGAGAAGGAGGCATCGGCGAGGGCGCTCGACCGCGCGCTGCTCGCCCACCACTATGTCGTTCCGTTGTTCTATGCCACGAGCTTTCACATCGCCTATTGGGACAAGTTCGAACATCCCGCCAACCTGCCGGAATATTCGATGGGCTTTCCCGAGACATGGTGGTCGAAAAACGCCGGCAAATGAGCGGCTCTTGCAATGACGGGCATGCTGGGCTCCAAATGCCTTATGCCGATTCGGCAGTTTCAGCCTGAAATGACTGCGCCGGCTCAATTCGGCGGAAGGGAATAAGCGACTTGAACGACGGATGGATTGAGGCGAGAGCAGGCATATTCCTCGATGGGGGAGTGACGGACTGATGGGCGCCTATATCCTCAGACGTCTGCTGCTGATGATCCCGACCATCATCGGCATCATGGCGATCTCTTTTACCATCGTGCAGTTCGCGCCCGGCGGTCCCGTCGAGCAGGTCATCGCGCAGTTGACCGGCCAGGCGGACAATGCCAATGGCCGTCTTTCCGGCGGCACCGATGTGCTCGGCCAGCAGAACGTCGATGACAGCAGTTCGAAATATCGCGGCGCCCAGGGGCTCGATCCGGAGCTGATCGCCAAGCTCGACAAGCAATTCGGCTTCGACAAGCCGCCGCTTACGCGCTTCGGGCAGATGATGTGGAATTATATTCGCTTCGATTTCGGCGAAAGCTTCTTCCGCAATACGACGGTGATCGACCTCATCGGGCAGAAACTGCCGGTGTCGATCTCGCTCGGCATCTGGATCCTGATCTTTTCCTATGCCATCTCCATCCCGCTCGGCATCCGCAAGGCGATACAGGATGGCTCGACCTTCGATGTCTGGACATCCGGCGTCATTATCATCGGCTATGCCGTTCCGAGCTTCCTCTTCGGCATCATGCTGATCGTGCTTTTCGCCGGCGGTTCCTTCCTCGATTGGTTTCCGCTGCGCGGCCTCGTCTCCGACAATTTTGCCGATCTTACATGGTGGCAGAAGATCATCGATTATCTCTGGCATCTCGTCCTGCCATTGATCTCGCTGTCGCTCGCCGCCTTCGCCACCACGACGCTGCTCACCAAGAATTCCTTCATCGAAGAGATCAAGAAGCAATATGTCATCACGGCCCGCGCCAAGGGGCTGAGCGAGCGGCGGGTGCTCTACGGCCATGTCTTCCGCAATGCCATGCTTATCGTCATCGCCGGTTTTCCCGGGGCCTTCATCTCGGCCTTCTTCACCGGTTCGCTGCTGATCGAGAATATCTTCTCGCTCGACGGCCTCGGCCGCCTCAGCTATCTCTCCGTCGTCCAGCGTGACTATCCGATCGTGTTCGCAACGCTCTATATCTTCTCGCTGCTTGGCTTGTTCGTCGGCCTGATCTCGGACCTGATCTATACCTGGATCGACCCGCGCATCGATTTCGAGCGGAGGGACGTCTGATGGACGTGGCGACCAATTCGACGACCCCGACAGCGGTAAAGCCGCCGCGCAAAGGCCTCTTTTCCCCGACGAACGTTCGCCGGTGGCAGAATTTCAAGGCGAATCGCCGCGGCTACTGGTCTCTCTGGCTGTTCCTGATCCTGTTCGTTCTCAGTCTCGGGGCGGAATTCATCGCCAACGACCGGCCGATCCTCATTTCCTACAAGGGCGAGATCCTGACGCCAGTCTTCGTCGATTACCCCGAGGAAAAGTTCGGCGGCTTCCTCGCGCAGACCGATTATCGCGCACAGGATATTCGGGACGAAATCAACGCCAACGGCTGGATGATCTGGCCGCCGATCCACTATTCCTACCAGACCGCCAATTCGAACCTTCCGAAAGGAACCTCGGCCCCGACCGCCCCCTTCTGGCTGATGAGCAAGGAACAGCGCTGCTCCGGCTATGAAAAAGGTGTCGCCGATCCGAATTGCACCTTGAGCAATCTCAATTGGCTCGGCACGGACGATCAGGCGCGCGATGTGTTGGCGCGCATGATCTACGGCTTCCGCATCTCGGTGTTGTTCGGCCTGGCGCTGACCATCTGCTCGGCAGTCGTCGGCGTTGCCGCCGGCGCTATCCAAGGTTATTTCGGCGGTTGGACGGACCTTCTCCTGCAGCGTTTCATCGAGATATGGTCGTCGATGCCGGTGCTCTACATTCTGCTGATCATCGCCTCGGTCCTGCCGCCCGGCTTCTTCATCCTGCTCGGCATTCTGCTTCTGTTTTCCTGGGTGGGTTTGGTCGGCGTCGTGCGTGCCGAATTCCTGCGAGCGCGCAATTTCGAATATGTGCGCGCCGCCCGCGCGCTCGGTGTCAATAACATCACGATCATGTACCGACACCTGCTGCCGAACGCCATGGTCGCAACCCTGACCTTCGTGCCCTTCATTCTCTCCGGCTCGATCACGACGCTGACCTCGCTGGATTTCTTAGGGTTCGGCATGCCCCCCGGCTCGCCTTCGCTTGGCGAAATGATCGCGCAGGGCAAATCCAACCTGCAGGCCCCCTGGCTGGGCCTCTCCGCCTTCTTCACCATGTCGATCATGCTGTCGCTTCTGATCTTCATCGGTGAGGCCGTCCGCGACGCATTCGATCCGAGGAAGACGTTCCGATGAGCGGAGACCACGCCCCATTGCTTTCCGTCCGCAATTTATCCGTCGCCTTTCATCAGGGCGGCCAAACTTCGACCGCGGTCGACGGCGTCTCCTTCGATATCGCCAAGGGCGAGGTACTGGCATTGGTCGGCGAATCCGGGTCTGGCAAATCGGTGTCGGCCAATTCGATCCTGAAACTGCTGCCCTATCCGTCCGCGAGCCATCCCTCGGGCGAAATCCTGTTCAAGGGCAAGGATCTGCTGAAGGCGTCCGATAATGAGTTGCGTGCCGTGCGCGGCAACGACATCACCATGATCTTCCAGGAGCCGATGACCTCGCTCAATCCGCTCCATACGATCGAAAAGCAGATCGGCGAAATCCTGGCGCTGCACCAGGGCGTGGTCGGCCCGGCGGCCCGTAGCCGCATCCTGGATCTCCTGAACCAGGTCGGCATCCGCGAGCCGGAAAAGCGCCTCAAGGCCTATCCGCACGAGCTCTCGGGCGGCCAGCGTCAGCGCGTGATGATCGCCATGGCGCTCGCCAACCGGCCGGAGCTTCTGATTGCCGACGAACCGACGACGGCGCTCGATGTGACGGTGCAGGCGCAGATCCTCCAACTGCTGCGCGACCTCAAGGGTGCGCATGGCATGTCGATGCTGTTCATCACCCACGATCTCGGCATCGTCCGCAAATTTGCCGATCGCGTCTGCGTCATGACTAAGGGCCATATCGTCGAGACCGGCACGGTCGAGGAGGTCTTCACCAATCCGCAGCATGAGTATACCCGGCATCTGCTTGCCGCCGAGCCGCGCGGCGAGCCGCCGGTGGGAGACATCAGCAAGCCCCTGGTCATGGAAGGCACCGACATCAAGGTCTGGTTCCCGATCAAGGCTGGGCTGATGCGCAAGGTAGTCGACCATGTGAAGGCGGTCGACGGCATCGATCTCAGGCTCAGGGCTGGGCAGACGCTGGGCGTCGTCGGTGAATCCGGCTCCGGCAAGACGACGCTTGGCCTGGCGCTGGCCCGGCTGATTTCCTCCAGAGGCCGCATCAGTTTTGTCGGCAAGGACATTGCGGATTATTCCTTCAAGGAGATGCGGCCACTGCGCAACCAGCTTCAGGTCGTCTTCCAGGATCCCTATGGATCGCTGAGCCCGCGCATGTCGGTCGGCGAAATCATTGCCGAAGGGCTTAAGGTGCACGAGCAATCCTTGTCGGCGGAAGAGCGCGATCAGCGCGTCTGCTGGGCGCTGGAAGAGGTCGGCCTCGATCCCTCGACCCGCTGGCGCTTCCCGCATGAATTCTCCGGCGGCCAGCGTCAGCGCATCGCCATTGCCCGCGCCATGGTGCTGAAGCCGCGTTTCGTCATGCTCGACGAGCCGACCTCGGCGCTCGACATGAGCGTGCAGGCCCAGGTGGTCGATCTGCTGCGCGACCTGCAGCGGCGCCATGACCTTGCCTACCTCTTCATCAGCCATGATCTGAAAGTGGTGAAGGCGCTTGCCAACGAGCTGATCGTCATGCGCTTCGGCAAGGTCGTCGAGCAGGGTTCGTCAGCGGAGATTTTCCGTGCGCCCAAAGAGGATTACACTAAGGCGCTTCTCGCCGCAGCCTTCAACATCGAGGCGGTCCCCACCGCCGCCGTCCAGCAATAAAAGACAATCGCCATGCCGGTCAAAAGCCCTGTTCTCGTCGATCTGAAATTCACGCCTGAGGCCATCGTAGCAGCCCTTAAAACCGCGTTTGCGGATCGCGGCAGCATCAATCTCGCCGATCCCGCCAACAAGGGCGCGGATCTGAGCCAGGTCGACTATGCCCTTCTATGGAAGCCGGATGCCGATCTTTTTCAGCGCGCACCCAACCTCAAGGTGATCTTTTCCGGCGGTGCCGGCGTCGATTCCATGATGAATATCGCCGACCTTCCCGACATTCCCATCGTCCGTTTCGTCGACCGCAGCTTGACGGTGCGCATGACGGAATGGGTCGTGCTGCAATGCCTCATGCATTTGCGCGACGTCTTCGGTCACTTCAGGCACCAGCGCAAGCGCGTCTGGGGCCATCTTTTGGCGCCTGAGGCGCGCGAAGTCACGGTCGGTGTCATGGGTCTCGGCGTTCTCGGCCTCGATGCCGCCGCCAAACTCAAGGTCATGGGCTTCGACGTCATCGGCTGGTCGCGGCAGAAAAAGCAGATCGACGGCATGGAAACGTTCGATGCCGGCGAACTCGATGCTTTTCTCGCGAGGACCGATATTCTCGTCGGCCTGCTCCCGCTGACGCCGGAGACGACGGGGCTCTACAATAGCTCGCTCTTTTCCAAGCTCCGTCGTAACGGCTCTCTGGGCAAACCGGTGTTCATCAATGCCGGACGCGGCAAGAGCCAGGTTCAGGCCGATATCGCCTCGGCGATCGAAACCGGCGTGCTCGGCGGCGCGTCACTCGATGTCTTCGATGTCGAGCCGCTGCCGATGGACGACCCGCTCTGGGGCATGGAGAATGTCGTCATCACCCCGCATGATGCGGCGGTTTCCGAGGAATACTCGCTGATGCGTCATGTCGAAGAGCAAATCGCCCGCTTTGAACGCGGCGAACCGCTGCAATATCTGGTGGATCGCCGCCGGGGCTATTGAGCGCCTTCGGAACCTTCCAGAGCCGCCTCCGTTTTCCAAAAAACATCGCCGCAAGGCGAATTTGGAAGGAGGCTGTCATGCCACGGAAGCTGGAAACCCATACGCATTGGGAGGATTCTGATCGCCGTCTGCATGAGGAAAGGGAGTTGCCGGCGACCGAGGCCAAACAAGGCCACATGGGCGGCCGGGTGTTGGCGGTGCTCCTTGTCGCGCTTGCCCTGACAGCGGTCGTCTGGGCGCTGGTGGAATTATGGGACAGCAGACCCACGCAGACCGCGCCAGAGACTACAACCCAGGATCAGACCACGGCTCCAAAACCGCCGGTTCAAGGCAATTCCCAGCCGTAACGAATTTGGTCATCAGTCTCGATCCAAGGCCGCGCCGCCACTATCCGGAGCAGCGCGTTTTAATTTAGTATCAATTTTCTTTCAGTGACTGGACTTTCGCTCAACATTTTTTGATAAGAAGAGCATTATACCCGCCGCCAGTGAGCTGGAAGGCGGAACGCATGACGTCCGGGGCGCAGGGAGACGGGCAGGAACGAGATGACGAAGACGGATATCGCCACCCGTGTCTATAACCATACCTGGAAGCTCGATCCGATCATCCGCAGTCTGATCGATACGGATTTCTATAAGCTTCTGATGCTGCAGATGATCTGGAAGCTTTATCCGGATGTCGACGCCACCTTCTCCCTGATCAACCGCACCAAGAGCGTCCGGCTCGCCGAAGTGATCGACGAGAAGGAATTGCGCGAGCAGCTCGATCACGCGCGCACGCTCAGGCTTGCCAAAAAGGAGATGATCTGGCTGGCGGGTAACAGCTTCTACGGCCGCGCCCAGATCTTCGAGCCGGAATTCCTGGCCTGGCTGTCGAACTTTCAGCTTCCGGAGTACGAGCTATCCAAGCGTGACGGCCAGTATATTCTCGACTTCCACGGCTCGTGGAAGGAAACGACAATGTGGGAGATTCCGGCCCTCGCCATCATCAACGAACTCCGATCGCGCGCGGCGCTGAAGGCGCTGGGTCCCTTCACGCTCGATGTCCTCTACGCGCGGGCCAAGGCGAAGATGTGGGAAAAGGTCGAGCGGCTGAGAGAGCTGCCGAACCTGCGTATTTCCGATTTCGGCACCCGCCGGCGCCATAGTTTCCTCTGGCAGCGTTGGTGCGTGGAAGCGCTGAAGGAAGGCGTCAGCCATGCCTTCACCGGCACCAGCAACGTCCTTCTCGCCATGGATTCCGATCTCGAGGCCGTCGGTACCAACGCGCACGAGCTGCCGATGGTGGCGGCGGCGCTCGCCAAGACCGACGATGAGCTTGGCAAGGCGCCTTACAAGGTGCTGCGCGACTGGAACCGCCTCTACGGCGGCAACCTGCTGGTGGTTCTGCCCGATGCCTTCGGCACGGCTTCGTTCCTGCGCAACGCGCCGGAATGGGTGGCCGACTGGACCGGTTTTCGTCCGGATAGTGCACCTCCGATCGAAGGCGGCGAGAAGATCATCGACTGGTGGAAGAAGATGGGCCGCGACCCGCGCCAGAAACTTCTGATCTTCTCCGACGGCCTGGATGTCGATGCGATCATCGCCACCTACAAGCATTTCGAGGGCCGCGTGCGCATGGGCTTTGGCTGGGGCACCAACCTCACCAATGATTTCGCCGGCTGCGCCCCCACCGAAATCGAGGGTCTCAACCCGATCTCTATCGTCTGCAAGGTGATCCAAGCCAATGGCCGCCCGGCCGTAAAGCTCTCGGACAATCCGCAGAAGGCAACGGGCGAGCCTGCAGAGGTCGAACGTTATCTGAAGTTCTTTGGAGCCGAGGATCGCGTCGATCAAGAGGTGCTGGTGTAAGCATTCCTTTGGCAGGAACCAGCCGATGGTTCTTTATGCAAGGGGCTGATACTATATCGTCGGTATCGGCCACCTCCGGAGAATTCGATGTCACCTGCTTTGAAGGCCAGTGTAGAAATTGATCCTGACGTGAACGAGCGCCTGGAGAAGCTGGCTGCCAGTCGCCACCGTCACCCGAATCGGCTGCTGAACGAAGCCGTCAGGCAGTATGTGGAACGTGAGGAAAAGCGCGACTCTCTGTTGCAGGATGTGCGTCGTTCATTGGACGACTATCAGGCGACGGGCCTGCATGTGACGGGCGATGAAGTCATTGCTTGGTTAGAGACTTGGGGCGACGACGATGAGAAGGCCCCACCTGAATGCCATCGGTAAGGCTGACGCAGCGCGCTCTTCGTGACCTCGAGCGGATGAGGGCATTTCTGCGGTCCAAAAATGCTGCCGCGGCGAGGAAGGCATCAGCAAGGATTATTCAAACAATTCAGATATTGTCGAGCCAGCCCGATATGGGGCGGCCCGTGGAAGGCTCAGAACAAGGATTACGCGAGCTCATCGTTACGTTTGGGCGGGATGGCTATATTGTTCTTTATCAATATCTTGGTGAAGACGTCCTCATAGCAGCTATCCGCCACGGCCGCGAAGACGGTTACAAATAACAACGCCTCACTGCACGCTCCGCCCCACCCGCTTAAACAGCGACCATTTGCCGTCCTCCCAGCGATATTGATCGGGTGAGATCACATAGGGCACGTCGCTGAGGTCGGTGCTGATCAATTCGAGCAGGTGCAGTCCCTGGGCGTCGTTTTCGTGGGTGAAGAATACCTTGTCGCGTGACAGGAAGGCAGCGATCGGCGCAGCGCCACCGGATTGATCCTGTACCTGCGCCCAGAATTTCGGCAGGAAGGCGACGCTAGATTCGAACTGGCCGTCGATCTCGACATATTGGAACTGGCTGCGTTTGGCGATCTGCACGCCGGTCTTCGCCAGGAACTTATAGAGGTTATCCTGCGCCGTATCCGCCAGTTCGCCGACGTCAATGCCCCAGCCGTCCAATGCGGTGGTCATGACATAGCTGACCGCGGTCTCGCCATTGACGACGAAAAGCCTGACCAGATTCTCGGCCTCATCGAGATAGACGAATTGCGGCGGCTCGGGTTCGTCCTTGACTGCCTGTATCATCTGCTGCCGCGCCACGTCGACGAAGCTGCGCGATTTCAGCACCGGCAGCACCTTGCCGAGCTCGTCGCCGCCTTCCAACGCTTCGGTCATGTTGAGATAGTTGAGCAGAGCCCGGGCGCGCGCCTGTCCTTTCTTTTCGCGCAGCGCCAGCAGCGCGTTGCTCAGGAATTTCGTCATCGTGTCGCCGTTGCGGCTGTGCAGCGTCAGGCTGCCAGCGCCCGGATCATAGTCGACTTTGATAACCTCACCGAAAAAGGGCAGGCGCTCTTGCAGGTAGGCGGCAAAGCGCGCCTCGTTTTCCAGCGCTTCGTCAGGAATGTTGAGATCGAGGCTCTTGATCGCCGGCGTGCCGGCAGGCTGTGGCGCGGGCGGGGCTGGCGGCTCGATCTGCGTGTTCGGCCGTTTGCCTCTGCCGAAGAGCTTTTTCAGGAAGTTGAACACGCGATACATCCCCAAGCGGTATTCCTGCAAAACCTAACGTGCCACCAGCTCGTGTGCAATGCCGATACCTAATTGATTGCGTGACTTGCGTAAGTGCCTGCTTGTCCGCACTAAAAAGGCGTATAGTCTGCAAAAACAGGCTGGTCGGGCCGATTGCGAGAAGGGCGGCGCATATGAGTATTGTCGGGGGTGGCAGGCGGTCGATTGGAGCTCTGCTTCTATGTCTTATTGCATTTGCCGTACCGGCTGCGGTCCATGCGCAAACTGCGGCCGCACCATCGGCCGCCGCTCCGCCACCGGAGAAGGTCCGCGAACTCATTCAGTTGATGAACGAGCCCGACGTCAAACAGTGGCTTGCGTCGCAGGTGAATGCCAAGCCTGCGTCGACGGACAATCCTAGCTCGGGCGGCGGCCAGATGTCGGAATTGTCCGATACGCTCGGCCATACCCGACGGCACCTGGAGATAGTGTCTCAAGCCGCGATGACATTGCCTTCCGAGGTGATGACGGCCACCAAGCGGCTTGAAAACGAAGGTGAGGCGGCGGGCCGGGTGCGCATCGGCATTCAGGCGGTGGTGCTGTTTTTCTTTGGTCTCGTGGCCGAACTGGTGGTTGCCCGCCTGATCAATGCCAAGCATATGCAGCGTACCGAGCGGGCGGCCGGGGTTGAGACCGAATTGCAGGCCGCGCGCTTCCAGTTCATGGGCGGCGTGGTGCCGGCCATCGTTCATGGCGTGGCGATGCTGGTTCCGCTTCTCATCTTCGATTGGCCGCCGATCATCGAAAGTTTTGCAATCGCCTGCGTCATCGCGATCGTCTCCATAAGGCTGGCGGTCTCGCTCGGCAGACTGCTGATGGAGCTGATAGCGATGCGAAGGGCGAGCGATGTTCTCGATGAGGATGGTGGCGCTGCGCGGATCGCCGAGCGGCGGCGCGTCGCGAAATACTGGTACAGGCGAGGCACCCTTTTCGTCATCTATTTCGCCTGCGGCTGGGCGGTGGTCCAGGCCATGGAGCCGCTCGGCTTCTCCGATGGCGCCCGCGCTCTTGTCGGCTATACGCTTGGCATCGGCCTGTTCCTGATTGCCGTCGAAGCTGTCTGGGCGCGTCCCGCGCATGCTGGAACGAATGGCAGGAAGGTCATCTCGTGGCTGTTGACCATCTATTTCGCCGCGCTTTGGTGCCTGTGGGTGAGCGGCTTCAATGGTCTGCTCTGGCTTGGCATCTATGTCATTCTGCTGCCGCGCGCGCTTTCGGTGTCGTCGCGGGCGGTGGAAGCGCTGCATGATGCGGCTGGCGGTGTTCTCGGTGCTGGCACGCTTGCGACAGTGCTGCTCGACCGCGGCGTACGCGCCGTCATCATCGCGCTTGCTGCCCTCTGGCTCGGCCATATGCTCGGTGTTGAAGCAACCATGATGATGAGGCCGCCTGAATCCATGATCGACCGCATCGCACGCGGCATCATCGGTGGCATCGTCATTCTGCTCGCCGCCGATTTGCTCTGGCATCTGTCGAGGACCTACATCAATGCCAAGCTGTCCGCGTCTGCGCCGCTCGTCAGCGACAGCGAGGAGATGAGGGCCCGGCGCGCTCGGCTGCACACGCTGCTGCCGATCTTCCGCAATATCCTTGCCGTGGCCATCGGCATCATCGCCATCATGATGGTGCTGTCGGGTCTCGGTATCGAGATCGGGCCGCTGATCGCCGGCGCCGGTGTGGTTGGCGTTGCCGTCGGTTTTGGCGCGCAGACCATCGTCAAGGATGTCATCAGCGGCATCTTCTATCTCTGGGATGATGCCTTCCGCATCGGCGAATATATCGAAAGCGGCAACCACAAGGGCGTGGTGGAATCGTTCAGCCTTCGCTCGGTGAAACTTCGTCATCAGCGCGGCCCGCTGGCGACGGTTCCCTTCGGCTCGCTCGGAGCGGTCAACAACATGAACCGCGATTGGGCGATCGACAAGATCATCATCAAGGTCACCTACGACACCGATTTGACGAAGACCAAGCGGATCATCAAGGAGATCGGGCAGCGACTGCTCGATGATCCGGAACTGGCACCCAACATCATCCAGACGCTGAAGATGAAGGGTGTCGAGCAGTTCGGTGATTTCGCGATCGAGATTAGGCTGGCGATCACCACCAAGCCCGGCGAAGTCTCCGTCATCCGTCGTAACGCCCTGGCGATGATCAAGCAGGCCTTCGATGAAAACGACATCCATTTTGCCTTCCCGACGGTCCAAGTCGCAAGCGAGAAGGATGCCGCCGCAGCGGCCGCCCGCCAAGTGATCGAGATGCGGACGGCGGGCATCGAAGGTGTTGAACAAACCGGGTAACCGCCACACATCACTCAAGCACGAGTGCGGTCCGACCTCTGTACGGTTCGCTCTCGCGCGCCATCTTTGATGCATCCATCCTTTTGGAGGTTATGTTATGGACTATCGCTATCTCGGCGGATCGGGTTTTCGCGTGCCGGTCCTGAGCTTCGGTACCGGCACCTTCGGCGGCAAAGGCGAGTTTTTCGGTGCCTGGGGCGCCACCGACGTCAATGAGGCAAGCCGTCTGATCGATATATGCCTCGATGCCGGTCTCAATTTCTTCGACAGCGCCGATGTTTATTCCGGCGGCGTTGCCGAGCAGGTGCTGGGCGAGGCGATCAAGGGTCGCCGCGACAAGGTGCTGATTTCCACCAAGGCAACCTTTCGCTCGGGCGATGGGCCGAATGATGTCGGCTCTTCGCGCTTCCACCTGATCAAGGCCGTGGAAGCTTCACTGAAGCGCCTGCAGACCGATCATATCGACCTCTTCCAGTTGCATGGCTTCGATGCCATGACACCGGTCGAGGAAACGCTGTCGGCGCTCGACGATCTCGTGCGTGCCGGCAAGATTCGCTATGTCGGCTGCTCGAATTTCTCCGGATGGCACCTGATGAAGTCATTGGCGGCGGCCGATCGCCACAACCTGCCGCGCTATGTCGCGCACCAGGCCTATTATTCGCTTGTCGGCCGCGATTACGAGTGGGAACTCATGCCGCTTGCTGTCGATCAGAAGGTCGGCACCGTCGTCTGGAGCCCGCTCGGCTGGGGCCGCCTGACCGGCAAGATTCGTCGAGGCCAACCATTGCCGGAGGTCACCCGCTTGCACAAGACGGCGGACAGTGGCCCGCAGGTGGACAACGAGTATCTCTACACTGTGGTCGATGCGCTTGACGAGATTTCGAAGGAAACCGGCAAGACTATCCCGCAGGTGGCCCTGAACTGGCTGCTGCAGCGGCCGACAGTGTCGAGCATTATCGTTGGCGCCCGCGACGAAGGCCAGTTGCGCGACAATCTCGGTGCCGTCGGTTGGAACCTGACAACGGAGCAGGTCGCCCGCCTCGACGCCGCCAGCGCCCAAACGCCCACCTACCCCTATTGGCATCAGCGCGGCTTTAGTGAACGCAATCCCTTTCCTGCCGGCTGAGGATTTTTATGGGGTCGGCGCTGGTAAGCGCCGGCCTCAGAACGTTTCCTTATAGGGGCGCAGGTCGATCTCCTGCGTCCAGGCGGAGGGATGCTGGCGGTGGATATGCCAGTAGGTCTCGGCGATGGCATCGATGTTGAGCAGTGCGTCGGCCTCCACGTCCGGCCGCCTTGACCGCAATCTTTCGCCGTCGATGCCGCCATCGATGATGGTGTGGGCGACATGCAGGCCAAGCGGCCCGAACTCCCGCGCCATGCTCTGGCTGATCATCCTTAAGCCCGCCTTGGCGGCGGCGAACTGCGCATATCCTGCCTTGCCGCGCAGGCTTGCCGAAGCGCCGGTAAAGATCACTGTGCCGCGTCCGAGGGGGACGAGATGCCGGGCCGCCTCCCGCCCGACGAGGAAGCCGCCGAAACAGCAGATGCGCCAGAACTCCTCGAACTCGGCGGCGGTGACGCCGCGAAAGCCGACATGACGATTGATGCCGGCGTTAAAGACGATGAAGTCCGGCGGATCGATCTCATCCTGCGGCGCAAAGGCATGCTCGAACAGCCGCTTCACCGCGGCTTCGTTGGTCGCATCGGTTTCTATCGCTTCGGCACTGCCGCCAGAGGCATTGATGGCGTCAGCGACCTTGGTGATCTTTTCCAACGTCCGGCTGGCGATGATGACATGGTAGCCTTTGTCGGCCAGCAGCCGGCAGAGGGCTGCGCCGAGACCTTGTTCCGCTCCCACTCCAACGATGATGGCGCTTGGCATACTCATTCCGCAGCCTCCCTGGCGTCCAATGTCGGATAATCCGTATAGCCCTCTGCGCCGCCGCCGTAAAAGGTCGGGCGATGATAGGGGTTGAGGCTCGCGCCGCGGCGAATGCGCTCCGGCAGATCGGGATTGGCGATGAACAGTCGGCCGAAAGCGATGGCGTCAGCATGGCCGGCGGCGAGGGTAGTCTCGGCGGTTTCAGGCTTGAAATTGCCGGCGGCGATCAAGGTTCCGGACCAAGCAGGACGGAAGAGCTCCGCTGCCGACGGTACGTTCTTGTGGTCGACTTCGGCTTGGCCGGCGCCGCTGGCGCGCGGTTCGATCAGGTGCAGATAGGCAAGGTGCAGCCGGTCGAGCTCGCGGATGACATGGCCGTAGAGCCGCAACGGATCGTCCTCGCCGCTGTCATTGGCAATGCCGAAGGGAGAGAGGCGGACGCCGACGCGATCCGAACCCCAGACCTTGGACACCTCCTCGATCACTTCGAGCAGCAGGCGTGTCCGGTTCTCGATCGATCCGCCATATTGGTCGCTGCGTTGGTTCGAACGGGCCTGCAGGAATTGTTCGATCAGGTAGCCATTGGCGCCGTGGATTTCGACGCCGTCGAAACCGGCCGCCTTCGCATTGGCAGCCGCCCGGCCGTAGACGTCGATCAGCAGGGGCATCAGATCAGTATCGATTGCCTGCGGCGTCTCGAAGGGCACGCGCTCGAATGACGCCGTGAAAGCATTTCCGGCAGCCGCGATCGCCGACGGCGCGAATGGCAGGTCGCCATCAGGCTGATGCGAGGAATGGGAAATGCGGCCAACATGCCAGAGCTGCAGAAAGATCCGGCCGCGCTTGGCGTGAACCGCTTGGGTGACCGCTTTCCAGCCGGCGATCTGCTCCGGCGTATGGATGCCCGGTGTTGCCGGCATGCCCTGTCCGGCGGGCGAAATCTGCGAACCCTCGGAAATGATCAACCCGCCCCTCGATGCGCGCTGCGCATAATATTCGACGTTCATCGCTGAAGGCACGTTGCCCGGCTGGCCTGCACGCATGCGCGTCAACGGCGCCATGACGACACGATGCGCCAGTTCGTATGGACCGACGGCGAGCGGCGAAAACAAAGTAGTTGTCATGAAATTCTCCTGCCTGGAGCGGATTTTGCTCCCTGGGCGGAAGGGCCGGTCAGCGGCGGTTCGGTCTGGGGAGTATTCGAAATATGATGACCATCATTTATCCGAACAATCGGACGCGCGCAACCAAATCCCGCGCAAGCAAGATCCGGAGAATGATGATTCCGCCGCGTTCCTGCCAGAGCCTTCGGCTACCAGATGTTCTTGCGGAGGAAAGCCAGCATCGCATCGTTGAACAGCGTCGGCCGCTGCAGCGGTGCGAAATGGCTGACGGCGGGAAGCAGGATCAGCCCCGCGCCCGGGATGCTGCGGGCGAGATGGTCGGCGTGGTCGCGCTTGATGAATTCGTCGTGCTCGCTGTGCACGATGGCGACGGGTACGTCGATTTCGGCGAGATCGGAGGCGGAATAGTTCGGCTCCGTCCGCTGCATCAGGCTGACCGCCTGGACGAAGGCGTCGAACTGATCCGGCGTTGCCGAGAGCGCGGCATAGTCCTTCACGTGCCGGGAAAAGCAGCGGTCGATTATCGGCGTGGGCACGAATTCCTTCGTGCCGCTGGGGTCCATGTTGCAGGCGAAATAGAAAACGCCGCTAATGCGCGCCGGATTGGTCCTGGCGAGGATCAAGCCGGTGCATGCCCCGTCGCTCCATCCGACGACGGCTGCTTTTTCAATGTGCAGCCTGTCCATCACGGCCAGCACGTCCGATGCCATCAGCTCATAGCTATAGGGCCGCAAATCGCGGGTGCTGCGCCCGTGGCCACGGCTATCGATGACGACGGGGCGATAGCCGGCATCGATCAAGGCCGGAACCTGATATCCCCAATTGCCGCTGTTTCCGAGACCGCCATGCAGCAGGATCACCGGCATGCCGGACCCGTAGGCCGCATACCAAATGCGGGCGCCGTCGTTTTCGACATGACCCTGGATATCCGTTGCCGGCAGCGCCGCCGCGCCGTCTGTGGCAAATTTTTCGAGATCGTCGTCCTGGAATTCCATGCTGATCCGCCTCCCTGATGCCGCCCTTATATCGCATGACGCCGTGAACTCGAAACCCGGAAGAGGGCTTCGCAGGCCGATGCTGTGCTAGAAGAGCGGACGCAGAGCGAGCTCCGCACCGAGAACGATGAGGGCGACAAGGAACCATTGGCGAAACGTTGCGGGACTGACCTTCCGCCGGATCGCCTGCCCCAGCCACATTCCAAGCAGCGCCGGCGCGACGGCGAGCGAGGACATCGCCAGATTGTCGAGCTGAAAGGCTCCGCGCGCCGCCAGTCCGATTGCAAGAGCGATGGTCGAAGCCGTGAAGGAAAGCCCGAGCGCCTGAATCAGATCGTCCTTCCCCAATCCGAGGGCCTGAAGATAGGGAACGGCGGGAATGACAAGGACTCCGGTACCGCCAGTGACCGCGCCGGTCATCAGACCGATCAGCGCCGACAGCCAGGGTTCGGCCCTTTTCGGCACGGACAGTTGCCGGGCAAACAGGGTGTAGCCGGCATAGATGATCAGGGCGGCACCCAGCGCCATCGTGGTCCACTGCGTATTGTCGCTCGCCAGCATCGAGGTGGCGGCGACCGTGCTGACAAGAATGCCGAGCAGCATGGGCCATAGCCTTCCGGCGAGGGCTGCGAAACTCGGTCCGGCGAACAACTGCCAGACATTGGAGACGAAGGATGGCACGATCAGCAAGGCGGCTGCCGCCACCGGCGGCATGATGGCGCCTATCAGCCCCATGGCGACCGTCGGCAAGCCCATTCCGGTGACACCCTTGACGATGCCGGCGAGGAGGAAAGTTGAAGCGGTGGCAAGGATCAGCCAGGAAGAATGGTCGAACATGCCGCCATTTGTGGCAATTCTGTCAGCGGCCCGCAATGCGGATGATCCTAACTGAGCCTTAGGCTGTTCCGAAGGCTGGGGGCATGATAGCCTTCCGGTCCATGCGTTTCGATCTCACCGACCTCCGCCTGTTCTTGCTCGTCGTCGAGGCGGGCAGCATCACCCATGGAGCGGTGCGCGCGAACCTCGCGCTTCCTTCGGCCAGCGAACGGCTTCGCGGAATGGAGGAGGTGAGCGGCGTGCGGCTCCTCGAACGCCGCCGCAGGGGGATCACGCCGACGGCCGCCGGCGAGGCTCTGGCACACCACGCGCGCATCGTCCTTCGGCAGATCGACCATATGCGGGGCGAGTTGGGCGTCTATGCCAAGGGGCTGAAGGGCAATATCCGGCTGCTGGCGAACACGGCCGCCATTACGGAATTTCTTCCCGAGGCGCTTGCGCCCTATCTCGCAACGCGTCCACATATCGACATCGTTCTGAATGAGCGGCTGAGCACCGAGATCGTCAAGGCGGTGGCGGGCGGCCTGGCGGAGATCGGCATTATCTCGGATGCCGTCGATGCCGGCAATTTGCAGCTCCTGCCTTTCGCCGTCGACCGCCTTGTCCTGGTCGTGCCTGCCGATCATCCCTCGGCTTCGGCAAGGGCGCTTGCGTTTGCGGAAGTCGTCGGACAGGAATTCGTCGGATTGACGATCGGCAGCCCCTTGCAGGAGCATATCGACGAGCATGCGGCCCGTGCGGGCCATCCGCTGAAGTTTCGGGTCCGGATGCGAACATTCGAGGGCATCTGCCGAATGGTGGCGCAAGGCGTCGGCATCGGGATCGTGCCGGAAATCGCCGCGAAAAAATGCCGTCGATCGATGCCCATTCGCTCTGTCCGGCTGACCGACGACTGGGCAACACGCCGTCTCTTGCTCTGCATGCGTGCTATTGAGGACCTGTCTCCCTTTGCGCGCGATTTGGTCGAGCATCTGAGGACGGTGGCGAAAGGCAAGGCGGGATCGCAATGAAATAATAAGAGGCCGAAGGTGAGGTCCCGAGGCTTGCGCGTGGACTCAGCACATCTCTAGTTGCCAGACGACCCGGGATACCACATGCGCTGGAGCAGACCATCGCGGCGAACGAATTGGTGATAAAGGGCCGCACCGGCATGAAACACCAGCAGCCCGACAAGCAAGAAGGCACCCAAACCATGCGGTATTCGCGGCGGATAATCGGTGAAGTCGGGCAACATCGCCCCAGGCGCCCCAAATATAGCGGGTGCCGCGCCGCTTAGGATCATCATGCCGATGCCGCTGGCAGCCATACCAAGAATGACGAGGTAGAAGGCGATGTGAACCCCGCCCGCGATGCGCTCCTGCCAGAGAGGCAATCCCTCCGCCGGCAGTGGCTTCCGATCAAAACGCCACCACCAGACAATGCGAAGCAGCGTCAAGAACAGAATTGCGATCGCTACTGGAATATGGAAACGCAGGAAAGCAGCCTTGCTGGCCGCGTCCATAGCATTTGCGGCCCGGAAACCGGAGCCGAGCAGGGCCAGGATCAGGATGGCGCTCAGCCAGTGAATTGAGACTGCGACAGCGCCATAGCGATCAGACCTGCTCTTCAGCATCTTCATTTCTTTCCAGTTTGCCGCGCAGCGTCGACATGACCCCGCGCATCGTTTCGATGTCCTCGACCAAGAGCCCGTCCGAGAGATCGTTGATCCAGGGTGCTTGCAGACGCATGGCGGCGTCGAATGTCTGTTTGCCCTTGTCCGTCATCAGGATGAGCTGCGCCCGCCGGTGGTGCGGATTGGGTTCGAAGGCAACGAGTCCGTCCTTCTCCAGATCGTTGACGATGCGCTGCACATTTTGGCGGTTGGCTCCCATGTCGCGCGCCAGCCACGCAACCGGCTGCGGCCGGTCCGCCGAATTGATAGCGCCGAGGATTTGCCAGCGGGCACTCGTCAGGCCGAGCGGAGCAACCAGCCTGTCGCCGGAGGCGAGCACGCGGCTGTGAAGCCTGAATAGATCGAGAATCAGACCGGTCAGAGCGATTCCGACCGGCGTTCGTTTGGTCTCTTGCATTTGTCATCCTATATTCTATTTGACATCATAATGTCAATTATCTACGTGTATGGCGTCAGATTGACATCATGCAACCATATCGAACGGAGCACACCATGTCACCAATGCGCCCAATGGACCCCTCATTTCCAATTGACCGCCAAATCACCGTCGAAGCCGCCCCCGTTGTCCTCGTGAATCTCTTCACGCTCGATAAGGCGGATGAGGAGACGTTCCTCAATGCATGGCAAGACGATGCCGCGTTCATGAAGCGGCAGCCGGGTTTCATTTCGACCCAGCTTCATCGCGCGGTCGGCGAGAGCCCCGCCTATCTGAACTATGCCGTCTGGGAGACTATGGCTGATTTCCGAGCCGCCTTCACGCATCCGGAGTTCAAGAAAAAAATCTCAGTCTATCCATCCTCGTCCGTTGCCTCGCCCCATCTCTTCCAGAAGGTCGAGGTCCCTGGCATCTGCGTGGCATAGATGCGGCTGCGGCAAGAAACTGAAAAGAAGAAAAAAGAGAGAGTCCGATGCGGCTCACACTCAAAGTTCTCGCCGCCTAATGCTCGCTGGCGTCATGCTGTCGATCGGCATGACGCTTGGCGGCGACGGCAAGAGAATAAAAAGCTGAAATGATTATCGAAAATTTCAAAAATGGCGGACAGGGAGGGATTCGAACCCTCGGTACGCTTTCACGTACACACGCGTTCCAGGCGTGCGCCTTAAACCACTCGGCCACCTGTCCTTTGGCGTTTCGCAACCGGTCAGGAGGCAAATCGTCGGAACGGCCGCGATATATACCGATGAATTTCTTAGGATCAACCCGAATCTGACAGATTTTTGACTTCCCGACAGAAAACTCCAGACCTTTGGTCCATTGCGCTTATCCGGCTCCGATCATATCTAAGAAGAAGGACGGAGCGGAATGCAGTAACCCAGTCGACTACGGCCGACGGGAAGTGAGTATGCGGAGGGTTCGATGCGTTTCTTGTTGCGTTTTGCCAGCCTTGTAGCGCTGGTCGTTGCGGTGGTCGCCGGCACCATCGATTCCATCCAATCGGTTGCGGCCTCCGCCGTGGTGCTGACCCCGATGGAGGATGCCTGGAACGATGTCAGCCCGTCGTCCCTTGCGACCGTCCAGTCGCTGATTTCCTATTATATCCATCCGCGCCTTTATGATCTGGCCGTGCAGTGGTTGCTGTTCCAGCCGGCTTTCGCGGTGTTCTTGGCGATCTCGCTGCTTTTGTGGATGGCCGCCTACAAGAAGCCGCCGGTTGCCGGTCGCTTCAGCGTTTAGACCGCCCGGGCGCAGTAAGAATCCGGTCCACTGGGCGCTGGAGACGGGAGATGGAACTTGCTTGACCACGACCTCGGCCCCTTCGGCATCAGAGCGACCCGGTGGCATATCGCTGCTGGCCTGACATACATTCCCGCAACACCCTTTCACCGTCTTGGAATTCATATGGGAGCGCCGGTTAACGCCTCCTGCCGGTGCGACGGCCGGCAGCATCGCCGCGTTCAGTCGCATGGCGATATCGATATCGTTCCGGCCGGATTGGATGGTGAGTGGGAAGACGACGCCGACTGCACGATTCTGCGCCTTTGGATAAGCCCCGCGATCATGCGCAGTGCGGCGGAGGATATGGAGATCGATCCCGACAGCATTGCCATCCGTCCCAAGTTTCAGCATCGCGATCCAGCTATCGAGCACATCGCCCTGGCGCTGGAAACGCAAACGAAGGTGGATGAACCCGCCGATCGCCTGTTCGTTGAAAGCCTTGGCAGGGCGCTGGCGGTGCGGCTCATCGGTGGTACATTCGATGCGACAACCGTTTCGGCTAGGCAAAAGCTTTCATCGAACCAGAGACGCAGGCTGGTCGAGTTCATTGAATCCCATCTTGATGGGGATTTATCGCTGGCACAGTTGGCGGAGGTGGCGGCGATCAGCGTTTCGCATCTGAAGGTGCTGTTTCGCCGCTCGTTCGGCATGCCGGTGCATCAATATGTGATCCGCCGCCGGGTGGAGCGCGCCAGACACCTGCTTGCCATGGGAGAGCTGTCGATCAGCCAGATCGCGCTCGCCGCAGGCTTCGCCCATCAGAGCCATATGGCACAGGCGATGAAGCGCATTCTCGGCATAACACCGACCGGCATCGCCCGCATGCGGCGATAGTCCAGGGAAGGTCGCGTCGGCACTTAATTTTGCTGTCCGTTTCTGCTCCCCATTGTCCGATCCTGTGCGACAGGACGCATAAAAACAGCATGCTCCACATCCACGATGAACGTTTGAGGATGAAGAGATGTTCGTAATTTTGGGCGCGACCGGAAAGATTGGGCGGGCGACGATTGCCGAACTCCGCCGCCATGGCGCGCCGGTAAGAGCCGTCGTTCGACGTCAAAATAGCGCCGATGATCTCAGTGCCATGGGTTGCGATATCGCCATAGCCGACATTCAGGACAGTGCGGCTCTCAGTGAAAGCATGAGCGGCGCGACGGCCGTGCAGATCATCTGCCCCACAAGTGTTCAGGCGGATGATGCAGCCGCGGAGATGAAAAACAGCATAAGAACGATCGTCGATGCACTCGACCGGAGCAGGCCGAGCTCCGTTCTAGCGATCTCCGACTACGGCGCGCATCTTGCATCCGACACAGGCATCACGCTGATTTTCCATCATCTGGAATCCGAACTGAAAAAGCTCCCCGCCGCTCTCACCTTCCTGCGCTCGGCCGAACACATGCAGAATTGGAGCCGCCAGATCGGACGCGCGATCGAGACCGGGGTGCTCCCAAGCCTGCATCATCCGGTCACCAAACTATTTCCCACCGTGTCGGCTCCCGATGTCGGCGTTATTGCGGGCGAATTGCTGCTATCCGGCACCCAGGCACCTCTCAGCATCATTCATGCGGAGGGGCCAGATCGCTACAGCGTCGAGGATGTTGCGCGGATTGCTGGAGAGCTTGCCGGCCGGAAAATTAACGCCAGCGAGATGCCTCGCCTGGACTGGATCCCTGCACTCGTTCGGGGAGGAATAAGCGCAAGCTATGCCGAACTGGTTGCGGAATTGTATGACGCCCACAATGCCGGACGGATCGATGCGGAGCCGGGTGTCGGCGATATAAGACGCGGCCGAACCGGACTGCGCGAGGTTCTGACTTCGATGATGAAAAGCTTATGACTGAGGGATTTCGACACGACGAGCTGCCTCGCGAAATCGGGCGATCAAATGCGTTTTGGACAATCGCTTTGATATAGATTACTCGAGTATCGAGGCAACCGATCGTGAATGCCGCAAGCGTTTAAGACCGTTCTTGCCACATCGGCCATCCGACCTTGTTTGGCTAATAAAATCGCAGTTTGAGGGCTAAAATGTTCAAAAATCAGCTCTCTTGGGCGGGTTTTTGGCAATTCCCACAAATCTTTACCAACTGAAAAATTTCTCGTGAATTTTTCCTGCAGCCATGCAAGGATGCGCCAGCTTGGCCTCGGGGGAGGCCGGCGGTTCCGCAGACATGTCCGGTCAACGGGCTTGCGGGAGGACCCAACAAGATAGCAACAATAGGGCTGCAACTCATGAAAAAATCCCTTTTGACCCTTTTCGCCTTGGCTGCCATGTCGGCAACGGCGCTTGCGGCCGACATTAAGCCGGCGATCGTTTATGGCACCGGCGGCAAGTTCGACAAGTCCTTCAACGAAGCGGCCTATAACGGCGCCGAAAGGTTCAAGAAGGAAACCGGCGTCGCCTATCGCGACTTCGAGCCGACGGGCGACACCCAGGGCGAACAGGCGCTGCGCAACTTCGCCAGCAAGGGCTTCAATCCGGTTATCGCCGTCTCCTTCGCCTGGACGTCCGCTCTGCAGAAGGTTGCTGCCGAATATCCGAAGACCCAGTTCGTTCTGATCGACGACAGCCTCGACCTGCCGAACGTTCGTTCCGTCAAGTTCAAGGAAAATGAAGGTTCCTACCTCGCCGGCGTCATGGCTGCCATGGCTTCGAAGACCGGCAAGATCGGCTTCGTCGGCGGCATGGACATTCCGCTGATCCGCAAGTTCGAATGTGGTTATGAGCAGGGCGCCCGCGCCGCCAATCCGAAGATCGAAGTCTTCCAGAACATGACCGGCACGACCGGCGCTGCCTGGAACGACCCGGTTCGCGGCGGCGAGCTCACCAAGAACCAGATCGACCAGGGTGCTGACGTTGTTTACGCGGCTGCCGGCGCGACTGGCCTCGGCGTGCTGCAGACGGCTGCCGACAACAAGAAGCTTTCGGTCGGCGTCGACTCCAACCAGAACTACCTGCATCCGGGTTCGGTCCTGACCTCCGTCGTCAAGCGCGTCGACCTCGCCGTTTACAACGCCTTCACCGATGCCAAGAACGGCAAGTTCACGGCCGGTACGCAGGAACTCGGCCTCAAGGAAGAGGGCGTGGGTGCTGCTATGGACGACAACAACAAGCCGCTCGTCACGCCGGAAATGAAGGCCGCCGTCGACAAGGCAACCGCCGACATCATCTCCGGCACGATCAAGGTGCACGACTACACCACCGACAACGCCTGCCCGAAGAGCTGATATGAAATAAGGGCGTATGACGTATTCAAACGTCATACGCCCTTTTCTTATCCGGAAGCCTGATTTCTGGAGCTGCGTAGTGAGCCAAACGCCTGCCATCGAACTCGTGGGCATCGACAAGAAGTTCGGTGCCGTCCATGCCAACAAAGACATCAACCTGACCGTTTCCAAGGGCTCGATCCACGGAATCATCGGTGAGAACGGTGCCGGGAAGTCGACTCTGATGTCGATCATCTACGGCTTCTATCACGCCGACAGCGGCGAGATCCGCATCAACGGCAATCCCATCGCCATCCGCGACAGCCAGACGGCCATTGCCGCCGGCATCGGCATGGTGCACCAGCATTTCATGCTGGTCGATAATTTCACTGTGCTCGAGAACGTCATGCTCGGCGCCGAAGGCGGCGCTTTGTTGGCGAAGGGTGTCACGGCTGCCCGCGCCGAACTGAGGCGCCTGGAAACGGATTATGGCCTCGATGTCGATCCGGACGCCTTGATCGAGGAGCTTCCCGTCGGTCAGCAGCAGCGCGTCGAAATTTTGAAGGCCATGTATCGCGGCGCCGAGATCCTCATCTTGGACGAGCCGACCGGCGTTTTGACACCGGCCGAAGCCGACAATCTGTTCCGGATTCTCCGCGTGTTGCGCGATCAGGGCAAGACCATCATCCTTATCACCCATAAGCTGCGCGAAATCATGGCCATTACCGATACGGTGTCGGTCATGCGCCGCGGCGAAATGGTCGCCACGCGCAAGACGGCGGAAACCACCGTCGAAGAGCTTGCCGAGCTCATGGTCGGCCGTCGCGTGTTGCTGCGCGTCGAAAAAGGCTCTGCCCATCCCGGCGGGGTCGTGCTCTCCGTCCGCAATCTGACCGTAAAGGACGGCCGTGGCGTGACCATGGTCGACAATGTTTCCTTCGACGTCCGTGCCGGCGAGATCGTCGGCATCGCTGGCGTCGCCGGCAACGGGCAGTCGGAGCTATTGGAGGCGATCGCCGGTATCCGCAAGCCCGCCTCGGGCGAAATTCACCTGCACGGCGAGCCGATCGGCACCGCCGATCCCGCGGCCTTGCGTGAACTCGGCCTCGCCCATATTCCGGAAGACCGCCATCACATGGGCCTCGTCCTCAAGTTTGAGGAATATGAAAATTCAATGCTCGGCTACCACCGTGATGTGAAATACGGCAGGGCCGGCATGCTCGATCTCGATGCCATGCGCAAGGATGCGATCGAAAAGATCGAGAAATACGACATTCGCCCGCCAAACGCCCGGCTGAAGACTGCCAATTTTTCCGGTGGCAACCAGCAGAAGATCGTCGTCGCACGCGAGATCGAGCGCGACCCGAAGGCCCTGCTGATCGGCCAGCCGACGCGCGGCGTCGACATCGGCGCCATCGAGTTCATCCATCGCCGCATCATCGAGATGCGCGATGCCGGCAAGGCGATCCTGCTGGTGTCGGTGGAGCTGGATGAAATCCGCGCGCTTTCGGACCGCATCCTCGTCATGTTCGCCGGCCACGTCGTCGGCGAGAAAACGGCTGACGCCGGTGAACAGACACTCGGCCTGATGATGGCCGGCATTGCCGCATGAGGCCTTGATGAGCACTGCATCCGTTCCGCTTCCCAATTGGATCAATTATGGCCTGATCCCGGTCCTCAACCTCGTTATCGCTTTCCTGATTTCCGGCCTCGTGGTCTGGTTCATCGGCGAAAGCCCGCTGGATGCGCTGAACCTGCTCCTGCAGGGCGCGCTCGGCAGCGGCGAGGGCATCGGCTTCACGCTGTTCTATGCGACGAGCTTCATTTTCACCGGCCTATCGGTGGCCGTCGCCATCCATGCCGGCCTGTTCAACATTGGCTCGGAAGGCCAGGCCTATGTCGGCGGCCTCGGCTGCGCGCTTGTGGCGCTGACGCTCGACAAGTATGTACCCTGGTACGTGACGATGCCTTTCGCGGTCATCGGCTCGGCCATTTTCGGCGCGCTCTGGGCTCTCATTCCCGCCTGGCTGCAGGCCAAGCGCGGCAGCCACGTGGTCATCACCACCATCATGTTCAACTTCATTGCCTCGGCGATGATGAATTTCATCCTGGTGCATGTGCTGATCGTGCCCGGCAAGATGGCGCCGGAAACCCGTACCTTCCTCGCGGGCGGTCAGCTTCCGAAGTTGGACTGGCTAATGGGCATCTTCGGTTCGACGATCGGTGCGGCACCCCTCAACGTGTCCTTCCTGATCGCGCTGGTCATGTGCTTCCTCGTCTGGATGCTCGTCTGGCGCACCAAGCTCGGCTATGAAATGCGCACGCTCGGCCTCAGCCCAACGGCTGCCGTCTATGCCGGCATTCCGTATGCCCGCACGGTCATCATCGCGATGCTGCTCTCGGGCGGCTTGGCCGGCATGATGGCGCTCAATCCGGTGATGGGCGCTTCGGCCCGCCTGCAGGTCGAGTTCGTGCTTGGCGCCGGTTTCGTCGGCATCGCCGTATCCCTGATGGGCCGTAACCATCCGGTCGGCATCATCCTGGCGGCGATCCTGTTTGGGATTCTCTACCAGGGCGGCGATGCGCTTTCCTTCGACATGCCCAACATCACGCGCGACATGATCGTGGTCATCCAGGGCCTCGTCATCCTGTTCGCCGGCGCGCTCGAATATATGTTCCGGCCCGCGATGGTGCGCACCTATCAAAAATTAGCCAGGGCCTGAGGATCGGACGATGGAATATTATGATCTCCTCATCAGCATATTTGGCTCGACCATCCGCCTGTCGATTCCGCTGATCTTTACGGCCCTTGCCGGCCTGTTTTCCGAGCGCGCCGGCATTTTCGACATCGGTCTCGAAGGCAAGATGCTGGCGTCCGCGTTCGCCGCCGCCTGTGTCGCCTCCGTCTCCGGCTCGGCCTGGGCTGGTCTCGGCGCCGGTATCGTCATATCGGTCGCCCTCGGCCTCCTGCATGGCTTTGCCTCGATCACCAACCGCGGCAACCAGATCGTCTCGGGCGTTGCGATCAACTTCCTGACCGCCGGCCTGACCATCGTGCTCGGCCAGGCCTGGTTCGGCCAGGGCGGACGCACGCCGACGCTGCCGGCCGAGGCGCGTTTCGCTTCGATCACCTTGCCGGGTGCCAACGCCATCCATGACGTCCCCTTCATCGGGCCGCTCTATGCCAACGTCATCTCCGGCAACAATATCCTCACCTATCTCGCTTTCCTCGCCGTGCCGATTTCCTGGTGGATCCTCTATCGCACTCGCTTTGGCCTGCGTCTGCGCGCCGTCGGCGAAAATCCGGGCGCCGTCGATACGGCCGGCATCTCCGTCGAGTGGCTGCGCTATCGGTCGCTGATCGTCGCCGGCATTCTCTGCGGCTTCTCCGGGACCTATCTTGCCATCGCCCAATCGGCCGCCTTCATCAACAACATGTCTGCGGGCAAGGGCTATATCGCGCTCGCGGCGCTGATCTTCGCCAAATGGAAGCCGGTGCCGGTCATGTTCACCTGCCTGCTCTTCGGCTTCCTCGATGCTTTCGCCAACTTCATGCAGGGCAAGGCCGTGCCTGGCATCGGTGAAGTGCCGGTGCAGATTTTCCAGGCGCTGCCCTATATTCTGACCTGCATCCTGCTCGCAGGCTTCATCGGCGTCGCCAAACCGCCAAAGGCGGGCGGCGTGCCCTACACCAAGGAGCGCTGATCCATGTCGCATGATCTGTTTGAGGCCGCTCGCGGAGCGATGGCCTTTGCCCATGCCCCCTATTCGAAATTCCCCGTCGGCGCGGCCATCCGCGCCGAGGACGGCAAGGTCTATACCGGCGCCAATATCGAGAACCTCTCCTTCCCGCAGGGCTGGTGCGCCGAGCCGACCGCGATCAGCCATATGATCATGGCCGGTGCCAAGAAGATCGTCGAAATGGCCGTCATTGCCGAAAAGCTGCCGCTCTGCCCGCCCTGCGGCGGCTGCCGGCAGAAGATCGCCGAATTCGCCAGCAAGGAAACCCGCATCTATCTCTGCGACGAAACCGGCGTGAAGAAGACCATGACCATGGACGAGATGCTGCCCTTCAGCTTCGAAACCGAGATACTGGGATGAGCGCCGCCGTCGAACTCCTGGCCGCAAAGCTCGGTGATCTCCAGCCGCGCTACGGCATCGTCCTTGGCTCCGGCCTTGGTTCCCTGGTTGATCAGGTGAGGGATGCCGTGCGCATTCCCTATGCCGATCTTCCCGATTTCCCCGTCAGCGCCGTCTCCGGTCATGCCGGCACGCTGGTCGCCGGCTATCTCGGCGACGTGCCGGTTATCATGCTGTCCGGCCGGGTGCATTATTATGAAAAGGGCGACGCCAACGCCATGCGCGTGCCGATCGAGACGCTGAAGGCTCTCGGCGTCGAGACGCTGATCCTCACCAATTCGGCCGGATCGCTGCGCGAGGAAATGCCGCCGGGATCGGTGATGCAGATCACCGACCACATCAATTATTCCGGCATGAACCCGTTGATCGGCGAGGAAAGCGACAAGCGCTTCGTCGGCATGACCAGTGCCTATGATACCGACCTGATCATGCGCATGCGCAAGGCGGCGGAAAAGGCCGAGGTCAAGCTGTCGCACGGCGTCTATATGTGGTTCTCAGGCCCGAGCTTCGAAACTCCGGCGGAAATCCGCATGGCGCGCATTCTGGGTGCCGATGCCGTCGGCATGTCGACGGTGCCGGAAGTTATTCTTGCGCGACTTTTCGGCCTGAGGGTTGCAGCCGCCTCCGTCATTACTAATTATGGGGCTGGCATGACCGGCGCCGAGCTTACGCATGAAGAGACGAAGGACATGGCCCCGGTCGGCGGCGCTCGCCTTGCCGCCATCTTGAAGGAAATGATTGCGGACGGAGGAAACGAACAATGACGAGCCATTCCCTTAGAGAAACGGCGGCCGTTGCGCTTTCCCTTCTCGATCTCACCAACCTGAAGGACGACTGCACGCCGGCGCAGATCGAGACGCTCTGCGCGCGCGCCCAGTCACCCTATGGCCACACCGCCGCCATCTGCATCTGGCCGCGTTTCGTCGCCCAGGCACGCGGCATTCTCGGAACCGACCATGCGGTGCGGATCGCGACCGTGGTGAATTTCCCGGCCGGCGATATGGAAGTGGCTGATGTCGCCGCCGAAGCACGCGAGGCGATCGCCGATGGCGCCGACGAGATCGATCTCGTCATCCCCTATCGTGCGCTGTTGGCCGGCAATGAGCAGGCCGTCACCGACATGGTGGCCGCCGTCAGAGCCGAGTGCAAGGGACCGGTGCTCTTAAAGACCATCCTCGAAACCGGCGAACTCAAGGACGTGACGCTGATCCGCCGCGCCTCCGAACTGGCGATCGAGGCGGGTTCCGATTTCATCAAGACCTCCACCGGCAAGGTTGCCGTCAATGCGACACTCGAGGCCGCCGACATCATGCTGCGGGCGATCCGCCAGAGTGGCCGCAAGGTTGGTTTCAAGCCGGCTGGCGGCATCGGCTCCGTCGCCGATGCGGCGCTCTATCTGAGCCTTGCCGAGACCATCATGGCGCCTGATTGGGCGATGCCCTCGACTTTCCGTTTCGGTGCGTCGAGCCTGCTCGACGATATCCTCAACGTGCTCGGCGGCGGGCAGTCGAGCGCGGCAGCGTCCGGATACTGAGCCATGATCCCGCAGGAAATCATCCGGCGGAAGCGGGATGGCGGCACGCTTCACGTTGCCGATATCGACGCCTTCATCGCGGCCCTTGCGCGGGATGAGCTGGCCGAAAGCCAGATCGGCGCCTTCGCCATGGCCGTCTGGTACAGCGGCATGACGCGCGAAGAGACCGTGGCGCTGACCTTGGCCATGGCTCGCTCTGGCGATATGCTCTCTTGGTCCGGCATCGACAGGCCTATCGCGGACAAACATTCGACCGGCGGCATCGGCGACAATGTCTCGTTGATGCTGGCACCGATCGCCGCGGCGTGCGGCCTTGCCGTGCCGATGATTTCCGGCCGCGGTCTCGGGCACACTGGCGGCACGCTGGACAAGCTGGAATCGATCCCAGGCTACGGCATCACCCCACATGCGAGCCACTTCCGCAAGGTGGTGGACGAGGTCGGTTGCGCCATTATCGGTCAGACCGGAACCTTGGCACCTGCCGACGGCAAGCTTTATGCCGTGCGCGATGTCACGTCGACGGTCGATTCCGTGCCGCTGATCACCGCTTCGATCCTGTCGAAAAAGCTGGCCGCAGGCCTCGAGACGCTGGTGCTCGACGTCAAGATCGGCAATGGCGCCTTCATGACCTCTCTGGAGGAGGCGGAGACACTCGCCCGGTCCCTGGTAGAGGTGGCGAATGGCGCCGGGGTCAAAACCTCGGCTTTGATCACCGACATGAACCAGCCGCTCGCCGATGCCGCCGGCAATGTCGTCGAACTCCGCAATTGCCTGGATTTCCTGAAGGGCGCCAAGGTGGGCACGCGGCTCGAAACGGTCGTGCTGGCCTTCGCCGCCGAGATGTTGACGCAAGCCGGGATCGCGGAGACATTGGTTGAGGCTGAGGCCAAAGCGCGCGAAGCGCTCTCTTCCGGCAAGGCGGCCGAGCTGTTCGCCCGCATGGTCCACGCCCTCGGCGGCCCTGCCGATCTGCTGGATCATCCGGACAAATACTTGGTTGCCGCGCCCGTGCAGAAGCCTGTTCTTACATCTTCGGACGGTTGGCTTGCGGCCTGCGACGCCCGCGCCATCGGCATGAGCGTCATCGATCTCGGCGGCGGTCGCCGTCATCCGCAGGACAAGATCGACCATCGCGTCGGCTTCAGCGATATCCTGCCGCTCGGAACAAGGGTCAGCAAAGGCGATCGCATCGCAACCGTTCATGCGGCCGACGAGGCGAGCGCCGAAAGGGCTGCAGCCGATTTGGCTGCGAACTACCGGATAGGCGATGCCGCACCCGTTCTGCCGTCGGTGATCGTTACCCGGATTTGACCGGTAATTATTGCGTCAGCCGCAACGAGCCGTTTTCGGCACTATAGGAATTGAGCTTTTTCAGGAAGCTCATGCCGATCAACGTTGTGCTCAATGCGCCGTCTTTCGCGACCACGGCGTCGACATCGCGGACCTTGATCGTGCCGATTTCAAGACGGTCGAGTTTGACGAGAGCCACCTTGGATGGGCCGTTGGCCGTCTGCGTGGTGTAGCGATAATCGAGATCGTTGCCGCTGATGCCGAGGCGGCGTGCGGTGCTCTCATTGATTGCCACATAGGTCGCGCCCGTATCGATCATGCCATGCACCGGCCGGCCGTTGATCTTGAAATCGCCTTCGTAGTGGCCGCCCGCACCCGCCTGCAACAACACGCTTCCAAATGCCGCCGCCGTCGTCGCGACCGGCTGCTGCGCAACGGCAACCTTAACCGCAGGCGTCGATCTTTCGCTGCTTGCCATTTGTGTGCCCAGCAACGCAGGAACCTGGGTAGCAGCGGCGGCGACGATACCGGCAATGACAAGAACGCGAGCGAGCATCGGCGAGATCCTTCCCATGGGCTTTTCCATATCAAGCCCATTGATCCCTACGTTTAATATAGCTTCGCTGACAGGCCGCTAAACAGATCAATAAAAAGCCCGGCAGTTGGGGGGCTGCCGGGCAAAAAAGCTAATCTAGCTTCAGGATTTACTTCGTGCCGTACATGCGGTCGCCGGCGTCGCCGAGGCCGGGGACGATATAACCCTTTTCATTGAGATGGCTGTCGATTGCCGCGGTAAAGACCGGTACGTCCGGATGCGCCTTGCGGAAATTGGCAATGCCTTCCGGTGCGGCGAGCAGGCAGAGGAAGCGGATATTATGGGCGCCGCGTTCCTTCAGCTTGTCGATTGCCGCGATCGAGGAATTGCCCGTTGCCAGCATCGGGTCGACGACGATGATCAGGCGCTCGGAAATATCTTCCGGCGCCTTGAAGTAATATTCGACCGGCTGGAGCGTTTCGTGATCGCGGTAGACGCCGATATGCGAGACGCGGGCCGAGGGCACGAGGTCGAGCATGCCTTCCAGCAGGCCATTACCGGCGCGCAGGATCGAGGCGAAGACCAGCTTCTTGCCTTCGAGGATCGGCGCGTCCATCGGTTGCAGCGGCGTCTCGATCGTCTCGATCGTCAGTTCGAGGTCGCGCGTCACTTCATAGCAAAGCAGCGTCGAAATCTCGCGCAGAAGCCGGCGAAAGCTTCCCGTCGACGTCTCTTTCTTGCGCATGATGGTCAATTTATGCTGCACGAGCGGGTGATCGATGACAGTGACGCCGTCCATGATTTCAGCCTTCCAATAATTCCGCGATATCTGATGTTTCTTTCACGGAAATCGTCTGTGGTGCAAGAAAATAGGCCGCATTTTGGAACGTCATCCCCAGTCGGCGACCTAAAACGATGTGGTCATATCCTCGCTAACAGCGTCGCCCGCGTTGCGTCGTCCACAAACGCGGCTTCGACTGCCGTTCGAGTCATGGCATTGATCTCGTCGTCGCTGAAGCCGAAGGCGGCGGACGCCAGCTCGTATTCGCGCTTCAGGGAGGTGTGGAAGAAGGGCGGGTCGTCGGAATTAATCGTCACGCGCACGCCCGCGTCACGAAGCTTGCGCAGCGGGTGCGACGGGAAGTCGGGAAAGACATTCAGCGCGACGTTCGAGCCGGGGCAGACTTCCAGCACCGTGCCGAGATCGGCGAGGCGCTTGACGAGATCGGCATCTTCGATGGCGCGCACGCCATGGCCGATGCGCGACGGACGGACCAGCTCGACTGCATCGGCGACGCTGAAGGCGCCGCAGACTTCGCCGGCATGGATCGTGAGGCCGAGGCCGGCTTCGCGGGCAATGTCGAAGGCGCGTGCATAATCGGCAACCCGGCCCATCCGCTCTTCGCCCGCCATGTTGAAACCCGTGATCAACGGGTTATCGCTTTTGGCGGCATATTCGGCGGCCTTGATGACGCGGTCCGGTCCGAAATGACGTTCGCCAGTGACGAGCAGCCGGGCGACGATGCCGCTCTTTTCCTGCGCTGCACGAATGCCGGCCGAAACGCCGGCCATATAGGCATCGGCCCCGAGGCCGATCCGGTCGCCATGGTCGGGCGAGACGATCAGTTCGCTGTAGATCGTGCCGATGCCCGCAAGCTCCTCAAGATAGGTCTCGGTCAGCAGCGCATAGTCTTCCTCGGTGCGGTAGACTTCGGAAACCTTGTCGTAGCAGACGAGGAATTCGGTAAAATCCTTCCAGAGATAGATACCGTCATGCATGAAGGCACTGGTGTCGACATTATATTTCCGTGCCTGTGCCAACGTCAGCGCCGGAGGAGCAGCGCCTTCGAGATGGCAATGCAGCTCGACCTTTTTCAAATGCGATGTCACAGAAAACTCCTTCCATGCGGCCCTGCCGCAATTCCCAAATGGCGCGCAACAGTTTCGCCAATATCGGCATAGGTCTGGCGGACGCCGATCGAGCGCGAGCGGATGCCAGGCCCGTAGGCGATAACCGGCACACGCTCGCGCGTATGGTCGGTGCCGCGCCAGGTCGGATCGCAGCCGTGATCGGCTGTCAAGATGACGAGATCGCCAGGCTTCAGCTTCTCGTGCACCTCCGGCAGCCTTGCGTCGAAGGCTTCGAGCGCGGCCGCATAGCCGGCCACGTCGCGGCGATGGCCATAGACCATGTCGAAATCGACGAAATTCGTAAAGACGAGGTCGCCATCGCCGGCCTCGTCCATCGTCCTTAGCGTCGCATCCATCAGCTTCATGTTGCCGTTGGCCTTGATGATGCGGGAGACGCCTTGATGGGCAAAGATATCGCCGATCTTGCCAACCGCATGCACGGTGCGTTCGGCCTTGATCAGTCGGTCGAGCAGGGTCGGCTCCGGCGGCAACACGGAGAAGTCGCGGCGGTTGCCGGTACGCTCGAATGTCGCCTGCGTCTCGCCGACGAAGGGGCGGGCAATGACGCGGCCGATATTATAAGGATCAAGCAGGGTGCGGACGATCTGGCAGAGAGCGATCAGCCGTTCGAGACCGAAATGGCGCTCATGCGCGGCAATCTGGAAGACGGAGTCTGACGAGGTGTAGCAGATCGGCTTGCCGCTATGGATATGCTCTTCGCCATATTTGGCGATGATCTCGGTGCCAGATGCATGGCAGTTGCCGAAAATGCCGGGGAGATCGGCGGCCTCGCAGATGGCATCGACCAGCTCCGGCGGAAATGCGTCGCCCTCGGTGGAAAAATAGCCCCAGTCGAACATGACGGGTGTACCGGCGATTTCCCAATGGCCGGATGGCGTGTCCTTGCCGCGCGACACTTCGTTGGCGCAGCCGTAGAGACCAAAGAGCTTTTCCGGCTGCGGCATGCCGGCCGGATAGCTGCCTGTTGCCGCCTTGGCGATCTCCAGCAAGCCGAGACCCGACATGTTCGGCAGCGACAAGGGGCCGGAACGCAGGCCGTCGCGGTCGGCGGCACCCGCCGCGCAGAACTCGGCGATATGGCCGAGCGTGTCGGCGCCCTCATCGCCATAGGCGGCCGCATCCGGGCTGCCGCCGACACCGAAGGAATCAAGAACGAAGAGAAAGGCGCGCGCCATGGTCCACCCGATAGGATTGCTCAATGCGCGACGTCCAGCGTCAGGCGCATTGGACGTCACCCATATAACGGCGATGTCAACTTGGCAATTTCCTGTTCAGGTGGGAAATATTGCAGGGATTTACAACAATTCTGCTCAGCAATCGCTGCAGGTGACCGTACTGTCAGTTCGTGGACGATAGAAATACTCGCGGCTGATGGTGATCTGGCTGCTGCCGGCGGGCAGGAAATCCGAGCCGAAACTGATGAGCTGATACGGAATGGCAAGCTCGGTGCGCACCAGAAATGTGCTCGCCTGATTGATGTCGCTGGGGACGGTGGCGGTGCTACCGGTCGCGTAGGGCTTGCTGCCATCCTGCGCCCAGGACCAGGCAACGGTGGCATTACCGCTGGCATCGAGCTGAATACCGGTGATTTTCAGGGTCAGGCCGGTTGAGTCGTAGGGCGCGAAAATAGCGCTGGCAACCGAAGGCATGGTGGCCAGCACCGTCTTGCTGACGCTGGATTGCTGCGTCACGATATCGGCAATGGATCCGGCCGACCGGCTGGCGCGCTTTTCGACGCTGAGCGCAATGGTGAGCTCGAAGGCGCCGAGATAGAGCATCAGCAGCACCGGGAAGAGAATGGCAAATTCGATCGCGCCGATGCCCCGCTCGTCGCGGCTGAAGCGCCGCAAAAGGGCGCAAAGCCTAACCGTCAGCTCCTTTCGAGCCATCGCCACCCTCCTCACGGATAATTCTCGTTTTGGAAGGCGGCCGTCGCGACGATAAGATAGGTCGTCGGCATCGAACCGTCTGACGGCCGTATCGTGGTGAGATAAGGCCGCAGCAGATCGGTCATTATCTGCCAGCGATAATAGGCGCGCACCATATTCATAGACTTGGCGCCGCCGGGAGCGAATTTGAAGCCCGTTGTGTCGAGGTCGGAATAGGGATCGGACGACACGCGTGGAATGGTGGTCGGCATGGCTGCAAAGCTCGTGTAGCTTTCCACGTCGAGATAGAGATTGGTCGGCGTCGTGAGTTCGGTTGCCGAGCATGCGATGATCACGGAAATTTCGTTGCAGAAAGCCTGACGGAACGGTTGTGCACCCGTGGCGGCAGTGATCTGCCCGGTCCTGATCTCGCGCGACACGGTATCGACGGCATTGGAAACGACCTGTTCGGCGATGAAGGCGACGAAGGTTTCCAGAATTGCGAAGATGATCAGGAAATAGGGGATTGCCAGAAGGGCGAATTCGATGGCGGCAGCGCCGTCGCGAGAACGCACGAATGCGCGCAGGCGTCCGCCCGCACGTTTCTGCGCAAAAGTCTTGCCCCCAAGTATATCGTCCTCTGGCATCATACCGGAATCCGCACGTTTTAAGTGGGGTTAAGACTAGAGCCGCTTTCTTGATAATCCGTTTCTCATCTCTCTTCATATTGAAGAAATGTTTGGATTGTTTAAGAAAGACAAGTCTTATTTAGTATAGTTGAATACAGAGAAGGAACGGAGATGCCGCCATTATTGGGTAGCGGCTGCGGCGGTGCTGTTCTGTTGGGCATGCTGCTCGCAATTGGGCGTGCAGGAAAGCACCGAGCGGTCGGTCTGGCGGTAGACGCGGACTGTGTTGCCCTCGTCGATCGATACGAGGATACGCTCATCGACGATTGCGTTGCCGTCGGAATCGAGCAGGACGATGTTCGTGGTGCCGAAACTGCGGCCGGTAAGCACGATGGTCTTCGGATCGGCAACGGTCGCGTCCGCCACTTGCGAATTGCCGACGATGACCTTGCTGACGGGACGATCGAGCTTCAATACGCGTGCATGATCCATATAGACGCGCAGCATGCCGTTATCCGCGGCGCGCGAAAACTGCGGCATCAGCCCCACTGTTGCGGCGACGCAGGCAAAGAATGCAATTTTGCCGCGGGTTGGCATGGGTCTGGCCTCGTGAAGCTGATGACGGAAACAATTACCAAATAGAATGAGAAAGAATGGTGAATGAACAATTAAGGGGAAGGCTATTCGTTCAATTCCGATGCAGGTCGTGCTCTTCTGCTTCCATTTTGGGATTTCCCTACGGGAGTTGCAATATATTGGAACAATTCCCATTGATTGCTAATATATCAGCTCCTAATCATTACGAAGAGGCTGAAGATTTTCTCTAAAAATGCTTGGAAAGACATGAATTGACGTTAACTAGTCTATTTGCGTTTTAGTTTTTCCGATCTGTTAACCCACTTCCTTAAAGCGATGGAAACGGCCAGCCGCTACCGTTCAGCTCATCCGATCAACGGCAAACAGTTGGCGGACGTGCTGTCAACAAAGTGAGTGGAGTGAACCTATGACCAAGCTTTTTTCCCGTTTCCTGAAAGACGAATCCGGTGCGACCGCAATTGAATACGGCCTGATCGCAGCGCTGATCTCCGTCGCTATCATCGCTGGTGCCACGACCCTGGGCAACACGCTTAACACTGTTTTCGAAAACATCTCGACTAAGATGAACAGTGCATCCACTTTGCACTAAGGGTGCCGCTTTCACAGTCGCATGTTTTGTTCGAAAACCGCTCAGTACTATGAGCGGTTTTTGACATTTATATTTCGAGTGGGGATATCAAATGCTTGAAGCTGCAACATTGCTGATCTTCCCGCTCTGCCTCGCGGTCGCGGCCTTTTCCGACCTGTTTACGATGACGATCCCGAACCGGGTTTCGCTCGTCCTGCTCGGTTCCTTCATCGTACTTGCGCCCTTGCTCAGTCTGACATGGCCCGACATCGGCATGCATTTTGCCGGCGCGGCCATCGTGTTCAGCGTCTGCTTCGCGCTTTTTGCCCTCAACGTGATGGGCGGTGGCGACGCCAAGCTGCTGGCGGCGTCCGCACTCTGGTTTGGCTACGATCCGTCGCTTCTCGCCTTCCTCGTCTATGTTGCCCTCATCGGCGGCGCGGTGACGCTTTTTATCCTCGTGATCCGCTCGCATTCGAGCGCCATCATGGCCATGGGCTTGCCACTGCCGAACTCGCTGCTGATTGCCAAGAAGATCCCTTATGGCATTGCCATCGCTATCGGCGGCTTCCTGGCTTTTCCCTCGTCGCCTATGGTCGCGGCGGCGACATATCATATTATCTAAATTAGATCTTTCTAAGAATTAATGATGTATTGCGCAACGCTATATTCTGCGTGCCTTTAATAGTTATGCTTAATTGATTGTAAATGTAATATACCATTAACCATAATTACACCAATTGCGGAGCATTCTGCGGGGCGAAGAGTCGTATTCCCCAAGGAATGATCATGAAACCCGCTCGCTTAATGATACTCGCGGTGGCAGTTGTCGCGGCAGGGCTTGCCGGATTGCTGGCGATGCGTCTGGCCGGCACGCGCAACGTCGTGCCGCAGGTCGAAGCGGTGATAGAGAAGGAGGCGACGGCCAATGTGCTCGTCGCCGACGCCAATCTTCCGGTCGGCTCGCGCCTGAATGAGAAGTCGATCCACTGGATGGCCTGGCCGCAAAGCGGCCTGGTCAAGGGTTTCATTACCGAATCCGAGCGCCCCGATGCCCTGAAAGACCTGAACGGCGCAGTCGTGCGTCTGCCGATCTTTGAAGGCGAACCGATCCGCGAAGAGAAGGTCGCCGATTCCAACAGCCACATTCTCTCCTCGCTGCTGCCCTCCGGCAAACGTGCGGTCGCCACCGAGATTTCCGTCGCCACCGGTGCCGGCGGCTTCATTCTCCCCAATGACCGGGTCGACGTGATCATGGTGCGCAAGGGCGATACCCAGAAATTCGTAACCGAGACGGTGCTCAGCAATGTCCGCGTGCTCGCCGTCGATCAGCAGGTCGAGGAAAAGCAGGATGGCAGCAAGTCCGTGGTTGGCACGACCGCAACGCTTGAGCTGACGCCGGATCAGACCAAGGTGCTTGCGGTCGCCCAGCAGATGGCCGACCGGCTGACGCTGGCGCTGCGCTCCGTCGCCGACGCGCAGCAGCCGGATACGATCGCCGCCGATTACCTGCTGAGCGGAGATAACGGCGGTGCCGTCGTCCAAGTTATCAAATCAGGCTCGATCATCGCCAACGGCACAGCCGCAGCCAAGACGCCATGAGAAGGGGCGGGACCATGTTCAAGACCAGCAAACCGATCCACCTCCTCTCGATTGCGGCTCTCTCCTTTTCGGTCGCTTTCTCCGGCCTGCCTTTCGCCGCAGCGCCGGCCTTTCTGCGCATGTCGACGGCCAAGGCCGACGGTTCCGACAGCATCGTTACCATTGCAGGCCTCGGCACCAAGCGCACGCTGAAGCTCGGCCTCAACAAGGCGCTGGTGGTCGATTTGCCGGCAGACGCCCATGATATTCTCGTTTCCGATCCGAAGATGGCCGATGCCGTGACGCGTACCTCGCGCCGCATCTATCTCTTCGGCAAGACGGTCGGCCAGACCAATATCTTCGTCTTCGGTGCCGACGGGAAGGAGATCGTCAGCCTCGACCTCCAGATCGAGCGCGATATTTCCAGCCTTCAGTCCAATATCAAGCGCTTCATTCCGGACTCCGACATTAATGTCGAGATCGTCTCCGACAACATTGTCATGACCGGTACGGTGCGTACGCCGCAGGATTCGACGCGCGCCGAACAGCTTGCCGAGGCTTTCCTCAAGGGCGGCGAGGCGACGACGCGCAATGAAACCGCAAGCGCTAGCGGCGGCGACAATTCCGTCGCCCTCTTTGCCGAAGCACGCCAGACGTCACAGATCGTCAACCTTCTGCAGATCGAGGGCGAGGATCAGGTGACGCTGAAGGTCACCGTCGCCGAGATCAAGCGCAGCGTGCTGAAGCAAATCGGCTTCGACAATCTCGTCAGCAATTCCTCAGGCCTGACTGTCGCTCAACTCGGCAGTATCACCAGTGACACGACCGCGGCCGCGGGCGGTGGCGGTATCGCCGCCCTATTCAAGAGCGCGATCGGCAAATACAATATCAGCACCTATCTCAGTGCCATGGAGCAGGCCGGCGCGGTACGTACATTGGCGGAACCGACATTGACGGCAATCTCCGGTCAGGCCGCGACCTTCAATTCCGGCGGTCAGCAGCTCTACTCCACGACCGATAGCGACGGCAACGTCACGATTACGCCCTTTACCTACGGCGTAAGCTTGGCCTTCACACCTGTGGTTCTCTCTGCAGGGCGCATCAGCTTGCATATCCAGACTGAGGTGTCCAACCCGGTCGGCACATCGGGAACCGCGACGTATAACCAGCGTGCGGCCGATACCTCGGTCGAATTGCCCTCCGGCGGCTCCATTGCGCTGGCGGGCCTCCTCAGTGACAGCGTCCAGCAGACCACCAACGGCACGCCGGGCGCCTCGAAGATCCCGATCCTCGGCGCACTCTTCCGCCAAAAGAGCTTTGAACGCGACGAAAGCGAACTGGTGATCATCGCGACACCCTATCTGGTGCGGCCGGTGGCGCGGGCTCAACTCGCTCGCCCTGACGACAATTTTTCACCGAGCAACGATGTCTCTGCCTTCTTCATGAACCGTGTCAACAAGATCTACGGGCATAAGGACGGGCCGCCGGTTGCGGATGCCGATTTCCACGGCACGGTCGGCTTTATCTACAAGTGAGGGGAGACGGACAATGACGCACCCCTTTTCAACCGGAACAACGAGAGACCAAAAGATGGCCAGCCTCGATCGCAATGCGCCCCGTATCGCCAGGCCGCGATTTTCAGCCCTGGCTCTGATCATGATGGTTGCGGCTGTCAGCGGATGTGCGGGATCGCCGGATCGCATGACGACCAGCGCCCTTTCCGATGACTATCGTCAGCGTCATCCTATCGTGCTGACCGAAAAGGAACATCACGTCGACATCCCCGTCATTGCCGGCGATCGCCGTATTACGACCGGCGCCCGCGACACGGTTCGCGGTTTCGTGCAGGATTATAAGGCTCACGCTTCCGGCACTGTCGAAATCCTGGCGCCCGGCAGTTCGGCCAACTCGCCTGGGGTTTCCGCGCTTCGCCGGCAGATCCGGCAAGAACTTGTCGCAAGCGGCATTCCGTCAGCGCGTATCGTCGACAATTATTATCAATCCGGCGGCCCCGGTGATGCCGCGCCGATCCGCCTTAGTTTCATGGCAACGACGGCGACCACCAATTCCTGCGGCCAATGGCCGGAAGATCTGTCCGATAACGCCTTCGACAATCAGAACTACTACAATTTCGGCTGCGCGACCCAGAACAACCTCGCAGCGCAAGTGGCAAACCCGACCGACCTCGTCGCGCCGCGCGCCATGTCGCCGATCGATACCGACCAACGCAGCAAGGTGATCGACAATTACCGCAGCGGCAACGTCCCGACGAGCACGGCCACGATCAGCGGCTTCGGCTCGTGAGCATGAGGATAACCGGCCGGCGGAACAGGATAGAATCATGAGCGCTATCAACTACGAAATCAGAAAGCCCGAGTTGGAGGCCGATGATGCGCCCCGCACGGGCGATCTCGAGAACATGCGACCGCTGCCGCGCATCTCGGTACATGCCTTCTGCGAAAGCGAGCAGTTGCAGCAGGTGATGGACCGATGCGCCAATGATCGGCGCATGTCCAAGGTCAGCCTCAGAATCACCAGCGGCAGCACCGCGGCGGCGGCGAACATGTTCGCCTCGACGCCGACGCCCAATCTGATCATCCTGGAAACCCGGGCCAATCCGGGCAATCTGCTGGCGGAGCTTGCGCCGCTCGCTGCCGTCTGCGATCCCAGCACCAAGGTGGTGATCGTCGGTCATCACAATGATATCGGCCTCTATCGCGAACTCATCCGCAACGGTATTTCCGAATATATGGTTCAGCCGGTTGCCATGGCCGACGTCATGGCGGCGATGACGGCGATCTTCGTCGATCCCGATGCCGAGCCGCTTGGCCGCAGCGTCGCCTTTATCGGCGCCAAGGGTGGGGTAGGGGCATCCACCATCGCGCATAATTGCGCTTTCGGCATCTCCAACCTGTTCTCGACCGAGACCATTCTCGCCGATCTCGATCTGCCCTACGGCACCGCCAATATCGATTTCGATCAGGACCCGGCCCAGGGCATCGCCGAGGCCGTCTATGCGCCGGAGCGTCTTGACGAGGTTTTCCTCGATCGCCTGCTGACCAAATGTTCGCAGCACCTGTCGCTGCTTGCTGCCCCCTCTATGCTCGATCGCGCCTATGATTTCGACGGCCAGGCCTTTCAGCCCGTGCTCGATGTCCTGCAGCGCAGCGCGCCGGTGAGCGTGCTCGACGTGCCGCATCTATGGACGGAATGGACGCGCTCGGTGCTTTCGGCCGTCGACGAAGTCGTCATTTGCGCGGCGCCCGACCTTGCCAATCTGCGCAACGCCAAGAACATGTTGGATGCGCTGCGCAAGCTGCGCCCCAACGACAAGGCGCCACATCTCATCCTCAATCAGGTCGGTATGCCGAAGCGCCCGGAAATCGGTCCCTCGGAATTCTGCGAGCCGTTGGAGACCGACCCGATCGCCATCATTCCCTTCGATATCAACTTGTTTGGCAACGCCGCCAACAGCGGCCGCATGATTTCGGAGACCGACCCGAAATCACCGGTCGCCGAGACCTTCTCGCAGATATCGCACATCGTTACCGGGCGCGTTGCCCTGAAGAAGGCAAAGAAGGGCGGCCTGCTCGGCCTTCTGAAGCGGAAGTAATTGTTTGATGTCGCATGATCTTGTTCGAAGGCCGGTTCGTGTTTTTGAGATCATGCTCTAGCGTAGAATTGGATCGACGGCATGTTTGGCAGACGCGGAAATGAAGGTCCTGCAAAGAGCGGTGGCGTGACGCCTCCGCCGTCGCCGCCCCGTGCGCCGTCCGCTACTGCGCCTGCGGCGTCGACCGTGCTGGTCGAGCCGGCGCGCGAGGGGTCACAACCGCGCCAGCAGGTGGCGCCGCCGTCGATGCAGACGCCGACACGCCGCCGGCCGGCGCGCACCGAAGAATATTACGACACTAAGTCGCAGGTCTTTTCCGCTCTGATCGATACGATCGACCTGTCGCAACTCTCCAAGCTCGATGCCGAGGCTGCGCGCGAAGAAATTCGCGACATCGTCAACGACATCATCACCATCAAGAATTTCGCGATGTCGATCTCCGAGCAGGAGGAACTGCTCGAGGACATCTGCAATGACGTGCTCGGCTACGGTCCGCTCGAACCGCTGCTTGCCCGCGACGATATCGCCGACATTATGGTCAATGGTGCCGGCCAGACCTTCATCGAAGTCGGCGGCAAGACGGTGGAATCGGAAGTCCGCTTCCGCGACAATGCACAGCTCCTTTCCATCTGCCAGCGTATCGTCAGCCAGGTCGGCCGCCGCGTCGATGAATCGAGTCCGATCTGCGACGCCCGCCTGCCGGACGGATCGCGCGTCAACGTCATCGCACCGCCGCTGTCGATCGACGGCCCCGCGCTCACCATCCGTAAATTCAAGAAGGACAAGCTGACGCTCGACCAGCTCGTCCGCTTTGGCGCCATCACGCCGGAGGGCGCCACGCTGCTGCAGATCATCGGCCGCGTTCGTTGCAATGTCGTCATTTCCGGCGGTACCGGCTCGGGCAAGACGACGCTTTTGAACTGCCTTACCAACTATATCGACCGCGACGAGCGCGTCATCACCTGCGAGGATACGGCCGAACTGCAACTGCAGCAGCCGCACGTCGTCCGCCTCGAAACCCGCCCGCCGAACATCGAAGGCGAGGGCGAGATCACCATGCGTGATCTCGTTAAGAACTGCCTGCGCATGCGACCCGAACGCATCATCGTCGGCGAAGTGCGCGGACCGGAAGTCTTCGACCTGTTGCAGGCGATGAACACCGGTCACGACGGGTCGATGGGCACGATCCACGCCAACACGCCGCGCGAATGCCTGAGCCGTATGGAATCGATGATCGCGATGGGCGGCTTCAGCCTGCCGGCGAAGACGGTGCGCGAGATCATTTCAACCTCCGTCGACGTGGTCATCCAGGCTGCCCGCTTGCGCGACGGTTCGCGCCGCATCACCCAGATCACCGAGGTGATCGGCATGGAAGGCGATGTGATCATCACGCAGGACCTGATGCGCTACGAGATCGAAGGCGAAGATGCGAACGGCCGTATCATCGGGCGGCATATGTCGACCGGCATCGGCAAGCCGAATTTCTGGGACCGCGCCCGCTACTACAACGAGGAAAAGCGCCTGGCTGCTGCCCTCGACGAAATGGAAAACAAGTCGAAATAGGACTTTCCCGATGTTCGGTGTCGATCCGGTAGTGCTTCTGATTGTGGTGCTCGCAGCCGTCTCCGCGGCGGCTGTCTGTTATAGCATCCTCTATTCCCGGATCGAGAGGCAGAAAAAGGCCGACAGCCGCGTCAACCGCATCAAATCGGCCGAGACCGACCGTATGCAGGTCAAGGCGGCGCGCGACCGCGTGCAGGAAATGTCGAAACGGCGCAAATCGGTGCAGGATTCGCTGAAGGATCTCGAAAAGCGCCAGTTGGAGAACACCAAGAAGAAGCAGTCGCTGAAAGTACGCCTCGGGCAAGCCGGCCTGTCGCTAACGCCGGCGCGTTTCTATCTCTTCAGCGTCCTGTTCGGCTTCTTCATCATGCTTGTCGTCTTCCTGCTCGGCGCACCGGTCGCCGTCTTGGTCGGCCTTCCCTTCGCCGCCGCCTTCGGCCTGCCACGTTGGGTCATCGGTTTCCTCATCAAGCGCCGGCAGAACAAGTTCCTCGATGAATTCCCCAACGCGCTCGACCTCATCACCCGCTCGATCCGCTCGGGCCTGCCGCTCAATGACGCCGTGCGGCTGGTGGCGGGCGAGGCGCGCGAGCCGGTGAAAACCGAGTTCCGCCGCGTCGTCGAAGCCCAGCAGGTCGGCCTGAGCATGACCGATGCCTGCGCGCGCATGACCAACCACATGCCGCTGCAGGAGGTGAACTTTTTCACGATCGTCATCGCCATCCAGGCGCAGGCCGGCGGCAACCTCTCCGAAGCGCTGGGTAACCTCGCGCGCGTGCTGCGCGAGCGCAAGAAGATGAAGGCGAAGGTCACCGCGCTGTCGATGGAAGCCAAAGCCTCGGCCGTCATCATTGGCTCGCTGCCCTTCATCGTCGCGACGCTCGTCTATCTAACCTCGCCGCAATACATGTTGATCCTTTTCACAGATCCGCGCGGCCATTTGATCCTGGGCGCCGCCGGCATCTGGATGTCGGTCGGCATCTACATCATGCGCAACATGGTCAATTTCGAGATTTGACCGAAGGAGACGCCGAGCCATGTCCTCCGATTTCGCCAGTAGATTGACCGATCCCAGCACGGTACTCGCCGTTTTCGTGGCGATCGCCGTCTTCGCCACCTTCTACACGATCGCGGTGCCCTTCCTGGAGCGCGGCGATCTCAACAAACGCATGAAAGCCGTTTCCACCGAGCGAGAACAGATCCGCGCCCGGGAACGCGCCCGCTTGACCGCCGATGGCGGCAAGGCGTCGCTGCGCAGCCAGAACAACCAGAATGTCCGCCAGATCGTCGAGCGCTTCAATCTCCGCACCGCCTTGGTCGATACCAATACGGTAAATCGCTTGCGGGCGGCCGGCCTGCGGTCGGAAAATGCGCTGAACATGTTCCTGGTGGCGCGTTTTCTGCTGCCCTTCCTGTTCTTGATGGTTGCCGTCATTTTCGTTTTCGTCCTTGGCTACTTCGCCGCCAAGCCCTTCGCGATCCGCCTTCTCGGCGTCATCGGCACCGCCTATCTCGGCTTTTATGCACCGAACATCTATATTTCCAATCGCATGACCAAACGGCAGAAATCGATCAAGCGCGCCTGGCCGGATGCGCTCGATCTCATGCTGATCTGCGTGGAATCGGGCATTTCCATCGAAGCCGGCATGCGCCGCGTCTCCGAGGAAATGGCGGAGCAATCGCCGCCACTCGCCGAAGAAATGGTGTTGACCACGGCGGAACTCTCGTTCCTGCAGGATCGCCGTAGCGCTTTCGACAATCTCGCCAGCCGCACACAGATCGAAATCGTCAAATCGGTGACGCAGGCTCTGATCCAGGCCGAGCGCTATGGCACGCCCATCTCGCAGGCGCTGCGCGTGCTGGCGCAGGAAGGCCGCGACGAACGCATGAACGAGGCGGAAAAGAAGGCCGCCGCCCTGCCGCCGAAGCTGACGGTGCCGATGATCGTCTTCTTCCTGCCCGTTCTCATGGCCGTTATCCTTGGCCCGGCGGCTATCCAGGTGATGGACAAATTCTGACATACAAAACTTGCCGCCGGTGCCGGACGTGATTAATTTCCAATCCTGCGTCATCGGCAATGTGAGGCGGATGATACCGGCGCGAAGATGGCGCCGTCCGCCCCGAGGCCGATCGTATCGGGAGGATTTTCATGTCATCCATAGCTATCTTTTTCAGCATCATCGCCGCCGTTTTCATCGGGGCGGTCAGCCCTGGTCCGAGTTTCGTTCTCGTTTCCCGCATCGCCGTTTCCCGCTCGCGCAGGGCTGGCCTTGCCGCCGCGCTCGGAATGGGTGCTGGCAGCGTCACCTTCGCGACTTTGACCCTGTTCGGTTTGAACGCGCTGCTGATGCAGGTCGAATGGCTCTATCTTGCCCTGAAGGTCGCCGGTGGCCTGTATCTGATCTACATTGGCATCCGCATTTGGCGGAACGCCGCCCATGATCTTGCCATCGACGCCCCGGCCACGCCGGTCGGCGGGAGCGTCGGGCGTAATTTCTGGTTTGCGCTGGGGACGCAGCTCAGCAACCCGAAGACGGCCATTTTCTACGGCAGCATTTTTGCAGCACTTCTCCCGGCCGAACCCGCTCCGGGGCTGATGCTCGCAGTGCCGCTGGCGGTCTTCGCCGTCGAGGTGGGCTGGTATACGGTAGTGACACTCGCCTTTTCGTCAAACCGTCCGCGCACGCTCTATCTCGGCGCCAAGCTTTGGATCGACAGGATAGCGGGTGCCGTCATGGGAGCGCTTGGCGTCCGGCTGGTGGCGGAAGGCCTGCCGCGGCATATCTGGCGCTGAACCGCTCTAGTTGATCGCTTTCTTGCCGCCATCGCCGGCGGCGAGTTTTTGCCAGGAATTCTGCTGCGCCAGCATGGAGCGCAGATAGGCGACATTGGCGTTCGCCTGCTGTGGCGTCAGTTCCTGGCGGGCGATCTTTTCGGCTTCGGGGAAGCGGCCCTGCAACCCAACCACGAGAGCCAGATTCTGGCGCACGCGGCTGTCGGCTGTCGGCTGAGCGGCGGCGGAGCGAAGATAGGTCTCGGCGGACTTCAGATCGCCGGTCAGCACATAGGACATGCCGAGATTGGAAAGGATTGTCGGCTCATTCGGCTGCAGCACGAGTGCATCGCGATATTTGCCGCGCGCCTCGGTCGAGCGGCCGAGCTGATCGAGGATCGCGCCTTCGGCCGAAACCAGCCGCCAGTCCGGGCGGTCCGGGGTCTGCGCGCGATCGATGGTCGCAAGCGCATCCTGGAGCTGACCAGCAGCGGCCTGCGCCTTGCCGTAGGCAGCCAGCACGCCACGATCGTCGGGATGGGCGATCGCCACCTGCTGCATGACCGCCAGCGCCTGATCGTTGCGCCCGCTCATGCGCAGCGCATTGGCGTAGTTGACGCCGGTATCGCGGTCTTTCGGATTGGCCTCATAGGCTTTGCCGAGGGTAAGGGTCGCCTGCGCGAGATCCGCGCCGTTCATCTCGTCGACCGGCTTTGACATTGTCGGGATCGAGCCGGTTGTCATCTTGTCTTTGCCGGTCGTCGAGCAACCGGCAAGCGCAAGCGCCACGAGCGCTGCTGACGCACCGTGGAGCAGGAAGGTCTTGAATGTCGACGTGGTTGACGAAGTGGCCATGGCGCCTATCCCGAAATGCCTGAGTCCTGCGCCTGGCCTCAAATCGGAACAGGGAAAGGTTTGACGCAATGTTCGCTCCAGCAATAATCTGTTAACCCTAACAGAGAGTTAACCCGCGATTCCCGGAAATCATTGCCAAAGGATAGTTATGGCCCCCTATCAGTACATCGAGCGCGCGAGCCCCTTCAACTCGAAGGGTGGCGCGACGCTGCCGATTTTTGCCGTCACTCCGGCACATATCGAGACTGGCACCATCGATCCCATCGCCCTCGATTGGGCGAGCAAGGCCGGCTACAAGGCCGATAGCGGCTCGCTGCTATTGATTCCGACCGAAGAAGGCCATCTCGGCGGCGCCCTGTTCGGCCTTGGCTCCAACCCCTCGGAGCAGCCCTTCCTGACGGGCAGGTTGGCGCGTAGCCTGCCGGCGGGTGATTGGCATATCGAAACCGCGCCACTCACGGCAAACCGGCTTTCGCTCGGCTTCGGCCTCGGCAGCTACCGGTTCGAGCGCTACAAATCGGAAAAAGCCAACCCGCCGACGCTGATGATTCCGCGCGATGCGGACGCCACCGATATCAAGCGCCAGCTCGCCGGCGTCTTCCTCGCCCGCGACCTCATCAACACCCCGACCAACGACATGGGACCGGAACAGCTCGAAGCCGCCTTCCGGGCGCTCGCCGAGCACTACAAGGCGGAGGTGTCCGTCATTATCGGCGACGATCTCCTGAAGCAGAATTTCCCGTTGGTGCACACGGTCGGCCGCGCCAGCGCCGATGCGCCGCGCCTTCTGGAACTGCGCTGGGGCAAGAAGGGTCATCGCCGCATCACGCTGGTCGGCAAGGGTGTCTGCTTCGACACCGGGGGCCTAGACATCAAGCCGGCATCCTCCATGCTGCTGATGAAGAAGGATATGGGCGGTGCAGCCAATGTCATGGGCCTGGCGCTGATGATCATGGACGCCAAGCTGAAGGTCGATCTGCGCGTCATTATTCCGGTCGTCGAAAACTCGATTTCGTCCAATGCCTTCCGTCCCGGCGACATCTACAAGAGCCGCAAGGGCCTGACCGTGCAGATCGACAATACCGACGCCGAGGGACGGCTGATCCTCGCCGATGCGCTCGCCTATGCAGACGAAGAAGCGCCCGATCTGATGATCGACATGGCGACATTGACGGGCGCTGCCCGCGTCGCGCTCGGCCCGGACCTGCCGCCCTTCTTCACCGACGATGACGATCTCGCCCGAGATCTCACCGACGCCAGCCTGGAGACGGACGACCCGCTGTGGCGCATGCCGCTCTACATGGGCTACGACAAGGATATCCGCGCCAAATTCGCCGATATCACCAATGCCCCCTCCGGCGGCATGGCCGGCTCGATCACCGCCGCTTTGTTCCTCAAGCGCTTCGTGACGAAAACGCCGAGCTGGGCGCATTTCGATATCTTCGGCTGGGCACAGAGCGAACGCCCGCATTCGCCGGGCGGCGGCGAGGCGCAGGCCATCCGGGCGCTGTATCACTATATCCGCCAGAGCGTGCGATAGGGCCGAAGTACTGCCTCTCACCCGCCCTCGTGGTTAGAGGGCTACGGTCCTTTGGACCTTCGCACCTCACCATGAGGTGGCCGCTGGCGGCCCGAATGTACTGCAACCCTTCTCCCCGCATTACGGGGAGAAGGGTTGGCGAATTCCCCTTGAAACCGCCATGATCTTGGCCGAGACTGAAACGGTAGCGTAACGATCTTCGAGGTTGCCTTTGCCGCTTGAACTCTCTGCCTCGCAGGCTCTCGGCCTCTGGCAAGGCGTGGCGCTCGAGCAGGTGCGTCGCGAGGGTCATGACTTGACGCTTCGGCAGATGGCGATCCTCCTGCAGATTTACCTCGTGCCGCCACCGCATACGGTGCGAGGGCTCGCCGCAACGCTCGGCGTTACCAAGCCGGTCATCACCCGTGCGCTCGACACCATGGGCGAGATGGGGCTGGTCGACCGCGTCCGCGACGAGCGTGATCGCCGCAACGTCATCATCAAGCGCACTGTCGCAGGCGCGCTCTATCTGGAAAAGCTCGGTGATCTCGTCATCGAGCAAGGCCGCAAACTATCCGTCTAGAGCAGTTCAGCGCTTCACGGAATCGCTGAACTGCTCTATCTCTTTGTTTTCACGCAACTCCGGACGGAAAACCGCTACGCACTTTTCCTGGAATTGCTCTAGAGGACCATGTTCATGATGCTCGACCGCCGTCTCAATGCCTTTCGGCCCGATCTTGCCGAAGCCTCCCTTCGGGGCAAGGTCGAGGCCGGCCGTTTTGTCGAGGGCACCAGGGCGCAGGTCGTCGCTCCCGTCGTTGCCCTTCGCCCGCAGCCGGATCTGGCGCGCGGCATCGACACCGAGCTCTTGTTCGGCGAGGAGGTCGATGTCTTCGAGCGCAAGGATGGCTGGTGCTGGGTGAAAGCGGTGTCGGACGGCTATGTCGGCTATCTTCCCGAAAAAGCGATCCTGACGGAACAGGCCGCACCCACGCATGTCGTCGTGACGCAGCGGACGTTTCTCTATCCCGAGCCGGAACTGCGCAAACCCCACACGGATATCCTCTCCATGGGCAGCCGCGTGCGCGTCACCGGCACGGCCGAGACGCGGGGGAACCATTATGTCGTCCTCGAAGGTGGCGCGGCCATCTTCGCCAAGCATGTCCAGCCGATCGGTTACAATGATGGCGGCGACTATGTCGATGTCGCCTTGCGCTTCCTGGAAACCCCCTATCTCTGGGGCGGCCGGTCCGGTCTCGGTATCGATTGCTCCGGCCTCGTGCAGCTCGCATTGCTGATGACGGGCCGCGACGCGCCGCGCGATGCGGATATGCAGGCGGCCGGCCTCGGCGAGCCGATCACGCGTGAGGAATTGCGCCGCGGCGATTTCGTCTTCTGGAAGGGCCATGTGGCCATCATGGAAGACGAGAAAACCATCGTGCATGCCAACGGCCATACGATGACCACGGCACGCGAAGATTTTGCCGCCGCCGTCGAGCGCATCGGCTGGCTCTATGAGCAACCGACAGGCTACCGCCGCCTGCAGGGCTGAGAGCCGGTCGGAACCGGTCTGAATCTAAACCGTTATTTCCTCGATTGAACACCTTCTTGTTCGAGAGGAGAAGCATCATGCCGATCACGGCCATGGAACAGGTGATCAGGGATATCCTCCACGACAGCCATCTGAGGCGCAGTCGCAAGATCGATCGGCTGCGTGAGCTGCGGAGCGAAACTCGCGGCATCCAGCGCGCCGGCAGCGCCAGCATGATGAGTATAGATGACGGCCTACAGGATGACCTGCGTGTCATCGAAAAGGCCTTGCGGCAGCTTGGCGCCGATGTCGAGGAGAAAGGTGCGGCCCGGCTGTAGGCCTTCACCCTTGCCCCAGCGGGGAGAGGTCGCGCGGTACGCGCCGGTCAGGGAGCAGGTGGCTTCGGCCAGTTCGTGACCCCGCCGGTCCAGGTTTCGAACGCCTTCGAGAGTTTCAGCACCAGCATGTCGCCAAAACGCGGACCGACGATTTGCAGTCCGATCGGCATGCCGGAGCGGGAGAAGCCGCAATTGATCGACGATGCCGGCTGCTCCGACATGTTCCAGGGAACGGTAAAGGCGATGTGCTCGAAGGGCAGGGCCGGATCGTTGGTGGGGGAGGCCCAATCGGCCGGATAGGAGACGATCGGGTTGGTGGGCGATAGCAGCGCATCGACCTCGGTAAACAGCTTGCCGCAACTCCTGCGCATCTCGATCGTCTGGTTGAAACCGCGCACCGCTTCGACACCGCTGATATCGGCACCACCCTTCGCCCATGTGTAGATATAGGGCAGGATCAGATCGCGGCGCTCCTCGCTCAATCCCATGATATCGCTCCAGAAACGCGCTCGCCAGAAGACATCCAGCCCATCCAGCATCTGCTTTGTCAGCACCGGCGCGACGTGGATGATCGTAGCCCCCGCTTCTTCGAAGCGCTTGGCGGCGGCAAGGACCGCATCGCGCACCTCGGCATCGGCGGGCAGGCCACAGCCGGCATCGAGCATCAGGCCGATCTTCAGCCCCCGCACATCGATATCGAGATCCATCCAGTCGATATCGTTCGGCGGCAGGCTGGTGCCATCGCGCCAATCGGGCCGCGAGAGCGTGGCCATGGAAAAGGCGGCGTCCTCGACCGTGCGGGCCATTGGCCCGGCGCAGCGGCCGACATAATAGGGATCGACCGGAATGCGGCCATGGCTTGGCTTGAAGCCGAAAATGCCGGTCCAGCCTGCCGGCAGGCGCACCGAGCCGCCGATATCCGTGCCGATGTGCAACGGCCCGTAGCCGGCAGCCGCCGCCGCCGAGGCGCCGGCACTGGACCCACCAGGATTCTGGGTCGGATCCCAGGGATTGCGGCTGAGTTTGTGGAAGCTGGAAAGACCGGAGGACAGCATGCCGTAGTCCGGGCAGGTGGTCTTGGCGAAGATCACCGCGCCATCCTCGCGCAGGCGGGCTGCGACCGGCGCATCCTCCGCGGCGGGAATGAGTTCGACGGCGGCCGTGCCGAGCGGCACCGGCTGGCCCTTGGTGGCGATCAGCTCCTTGAGGGTCACCGGAATGCCGTCCAGTGCTCCGAGCGGCGCACCCTTCGCCCAGCGTTCGGTGGAGGCGGCGGCCTGTCGGCGCGCTGCTTCCGGGTCATAGGCGTAGAGTGCGGCGATCGTCGGCTCCCACGCCTCGATATGTTTCTCCAGCGCCAGCCAGTATTCACTCGGCGAAAGGCTCTTTTCGGAAAATTTCCGAAGGAGCTGGCGGATGGAAAGATCGGTCGCTTCGGTCATGGTCATTCTCTTCGTATGTCGAAGTTAGAGCGGTTCAGCGTTTAACGGAATCGCTTTCCCGCTCTATCCTTTTGTTTTTACGCATTCCGGACGGAAAACCGCTTCGCACTTTTCCTGGAATTGCTTTAGCGGCGTGCCGCGCGTGGATCGAGAAGATCGCGCAGGCCGTCGCCAAGCAGGTTGAAGCCGAGGACGCAGAGTGCAATCGCCAGGCCCGGCAGGATGGCGAGCCAGGGCGCTTGTCCAAGATAGGTCTGCGCTTCCGCCAGCATCCGCCCCCAGGTCGGCGCCGGCGGCGGCACGCCGAGGCCGAGGAAGCTCAAGCCGGCTTCGGTTAGGATCGCCAGGCCGAGCTGGATGCTCGCCTGGACGATGATGATGCCCATAATGTTCGGCAGCACATGCCGCATAGTGATCGACAGGTGCGTATTGCCGAGGGCGCGCGCCGCCAGCACGTAATCCCTGCTCCAGGCCTGCAGCGCCGAACTAAGCGCCACGCGGGCAAAGACCGGAACCATGAAGGTGGCAATGGCGATGATGGCGGTAAAGCGTCCGGCACCGAGAAAGGCGCCGAGGATCATGGCCGAGAGGATTGGCGGCAATGCGAAGATCACGTCGCAGGCGCGCATCACGAGCGATTCGAACAATCCGCGCTGGGCGGCAGCGGCAATGCCGATCACCGTCCCGATCGTGCCGCCGATCACGACCGCCGACACTGAGATCGACAGCGAATTCCAGCAGCCGACCATCAGCATCGACAGCACGTCATGGCCGAGCTGGTCGGTGCCCAGAAGGCCGAAGCCGAAAGGAGGCTGCAGCTTATGGATGATCTGCATTTTCGCGGGCGGCACCGGCGTCCAGAAGAGCGACAGGATCGCGACAGCGACGAGCGAGAGAATGATGATGGCGCCTACGATCAGATTGGCGCGGCGCAGGGCGCGGAACCGGGAGCGGCGGGGAGGAGCGGGGGCGACGGTTTCGACCGTGATCATCGTGCGCCTCCGCTGCGAAGTCTGGGGTCGATGACCAGAAAGGAGAGATCGACCAGGAAGTTCATGATGATGACGAGGGCGGCAAAAAACAGCACGACATCCTGCATGACGACGATGTCGCGCTGGCTGAGCGCCTGATAGGCGAGGCGTCCGAGACCAGGCAGGTTGAAGACGTTCTCGATCAGCACGGCACCGGCGACAAGGAAGGTGAATTGCAGGCCGAGAATGGTCAGTATCGGCACCAGGGCGTTCGGCACGATATGGCCCCAGAGAACGGCACCGCTTGACAGGCCCTTGGCGACCGCCGTGCGGGCGAAATCCTCATGCAGCGTGTCGAGCACGGCCGACCGGGTGACCCGTGTCAGCACACCGGCCTGCGGCAGAGCCAATGCCACTGCCGGCAGGGTCAGCGCCCTGAGTGCTGGTCCCAGGCCATTGCTCCAGCCGGGAAATCCTCCGGCCGGCATTAAGCCGAGCGAGGTGGAAAACAGCAGGATCAACAGCAGGCCCACCCAAAAGCCGGGCACGGCAACGCTCATCTGCGAAAACAGCGTGGCGACAATATCGAAGAAGCCGCCGCGCCGGGCGGCGGCCGCCACGCCGAGCGGCACGGCGATGAGGATGGAAAGAATAATGGCGAGGATGGCAAGCGGCAATGTGACAGCCAGCCGCTCGACGATGAGACCGGCGACCGGCACGCCATAAGTATAGGACTTGCCGAGATCGCCAGTCAGCGCGCCGCCAAGCCATTGGCCGTAGCGGACGATCAATGGTTGGTCGAAGCCCATGTCGTGTCGCAGCGCGGCAAGCGTCTCCGGCGAGGCCGAGGTGCCGAGCGTGATGGCGGCGGGATCGCCCGGCAGCAGGGCCATCACCGCAAAGATCAGCAACGAAACGGCGATCAGGGTCAGGATAAGACCCATGATCCGGCGGGTAAGAAGTACGATCATTGCATGCCCATCGCCGGATCGGCTCCGGCATCGAAACATTCGACAGCGGGCGAGGTGATCCGCCCTGCTGTCTGTGCGGAACCGAAGAGATCAGTCTTCCCAGGAGACGTTGGTCAAGACATTCGAGGGGATCGGCTCGTTCTCCCAGAGCCCCTTCAGCTTCTTGTCCCAGACCCCGAGCTTCGGCATGACGAAGAGGAAGAGCGCGGGGGCATCCTCGGCCAGGATCGTCTGCGCCTCACCGTAGAGCTTGTTCTGCGCCGCCGGATCGGCGGTTAGCTGGATCTTCTTCATCAGCTCGTTGAAGACCGGGTTCTTATAATTGAAATAATAGGGGTCGCGCGAATAGATGTCGATGTCCAGCGGCTCGGCATGGGCGACGATGGTCATATCGTAGTCGCGGCCGGTGAAGACGTCCTGCACCCATTTCGCCGGGAATTCCGTCGGCTCGATATTCATGGTGACGCCGATATCGGCAAACATCGCCTGCATCACCTGGGCGCTGCGCGGCGCATAGGCCATCTGCGGCGTCTTGATGGTGAAGGTGAAGCCATTCGGATAGCCGGCCTCGGCCAGCAGCGCCTTGGCCTTTGCGGGGTCATAAGGCAGCGTCCCCGTCAGCTCCTGATATCCCGGGTCGTTTGGCGTGTAGTGGCTGCCGATCGCCGTGCCGAAACCGGACCAGGCGCCGTCGATGATCGTCTTGCGGTCGAGTGCCATCATCAGGGCCTGGCGCACCCGCTTGTCGTCGAAGGGCTTGCGCGTATTGTTCATGCCGGCGACGACTTTGAGTTCGGTATTGCCGACCTTGGTCATCAGCCGCGCGTCGCCGTCGAAAGAGCTCATCAGCTCCGGTGCCGCGAATTCCGGAAAGGCATCGAGATCGCCGGCCTTCAGGGCCGCCGCTTCCGCCTGCGGATCGGAAATGAAGCGGAAGGTCACCTTGTCGAGCTTCACGTCGACGGATCTGTTCCAGTAATCCGGGTTCTTTAGGAGCTCCACATGGTCGCCCTTGGCCCAGGCGGAGAATTTGAACGGGCCGGTACCGACAGGCGTCGTCTTGTCGTTGGCGGCAGACTTCGGGCCGACCATGACGGAAGAGGGCCAGGCGAGCCAATAGAGCAGGCTGCCCGTCGGCGAAGAGAGATGCAGCACCAGCGTTTCCGGGTCCGGCGTGTCGATCGAGGCGATGGTGGCGAAGAAGCGTTTCTGCGGATTGACGGATTTGCCGTCACGGGCGCGGTCGAGTGCGAATTTCGCCGCCGTCGAATCGAAGGCCTCGCCGTCGTGAAACTTGACGCCGGTTTGCAGCTTGAATGTGTAGGTTAGCCCGTCGGGAGAGATTTCCCAGCTTTTCGCAAGCTGCGGCACGATCTTGCCGCTCTCGTCGATAGCGACGAGCCCTTCGAAGATGTTCTGCCAAGTCACCTGACCAATGGCGACGGGTGCGGCGATTGTCGGATCGAGGCCGGTGGGTTCGACGCTCATGCCGATGTTCAGCGTCGTCTTGGCCGCTTCCGCCGGCGCTATGCCCAGTATCAGCAGCCCGGCCGACAGCGTGGCGCCGCAGGCAAGACGGCGCGCAAAATCGCCCAGGTCTGAACTCGAAAACTTGGTCATCTCAATTCCCTTGCTCCGGCTCCCGATGCCGGTTTTCCCTCCGGCAAGGCCATTTTTTGAAATAGTGTCATCTCGCAAGCGCACACACAATTGCGAAAATTTGTGCTGCGCGTGCCCGGCGGGGTCCCGAAATGGCTAGATTATCCGGTCCGGAAAGCGGTCCCGCCAGGCCGGCAGCGCGCCTGCGACGGGCAGCGCCGTTGCTTCGTAGACGCCGCGGGCAATGGCGCGCGCCATAACGAGGGTGGCGAGATGGCAGAGTTCCATGAAGCTCAGCAGGTCGTCTCTCTGATGTTTGCCGGTCGAAGCGGCAAACACCGTGTCGCCGTCGAGCGGCAGATGCGTGGGCAACAGCGCGCGGGCAAAACCGTCATGGCCGCAGATCGACAGCCGGTGCGCTTCCGCCTTGGTCATGGCAGCATCGGTGACGATGGCGCCGATCGTCGTTGCCGTAACATTCGCGCCCTTCAGCCGCAGTCGGACGTCGACGGTTTCGGGCATGCCGAGGCCGCCGAATTCCCCGCCGATCTCGAAGGGGGCGGCCCAGAAATGCGGTCCTTCGCCGATGGTGGCCGAACCCAGCGCATTGACGGCGACGATGGCCGCGATCCTATGTCCCTGGCTGCTGGCGGCGCTGGCCGAGCCCAGGCCGCCCTTGACCGTCGCCGTCGTCGCACCCGTGCCGGCACCGACCGTGCCGAGCGGGAAAGCGCCCTTGCCCGCGGCCTTGAAGGCGGCATAACCCATATCGCGATAAGGTGAATGCAAGCCCCAATCCTTGTCGCCGCCATTGATGAGATCGAAGAGGATCGCCTGAGGCACCAGCGGCACGCGCGCACTACCGACCTGCAGGCCGCGTCCGATGTCGCGCAGGCCCGCCTGCACGCCGCCCGCCGCATCGAGACCGAAGGCTGAGCCGCCCGACAGCACCAGCCCGTCGACTACGCCCACCGTCATCGCCGGATCGAGCAATGCCGTGTCGCGTCCGCCCGGCGCACCGCCGAGCACGGAACAGGAGGCGACTGCCGGTTCATCGAAGATGATGGCTGTGACACCGGAGCCCAGCGCAGGATCGGTGCAATGACCGACGGCGACGCCTTCGATATCGGTTAGGAGATTGAGGAGATCAGCCAATGAAAAATCCTTCGCCTTCAAAGCGCGAGGTCGTCATGGCGATAGGATCGCAAAGAGGGGGAAAAGACAAGATGGGTTTGTCGAAGGGGAGTGCTGTGGAGGCCGACCCTCCTGGTTCGAGGCTGCGGCCTTCAGCCTGCGCGCCTCACCATGAGGGCGGAAAGACCGTGGCGATCGGACAAAGAGGCTTGCGAGGGCTGGTACAAAAGATCAGCCCTCACTCAGGGAGCGAACGACGCTCGAAGAGCAAGGGCTGATGATGTGGTGTGGTGATGGTGGGGAATAGCCGAGCCGATCCATCAAACGTGGATCGGCTTAGCCTGTTGGCGGACGAGGAGATCGCGGATGGCGAGTTTGACCTCATCCGCGCTTCTGAAACGCTGCTCGTCCAGATCATGGACATGATATTTCACGGCTATGAACTTCAGCCGGTCTTCATCCGGAACAACGATGCCGACGGGAACGCCAGCATATTCGATGACTTGCTTTTTCATTAAAAATACTCCCTCCGCGCCCTAGCGGCGCAGATATGGCGAATTGACTGTTTGAATCCGATAAGAGGACGAACGTCACATTCGACAGCGCGGGCGGGAGAGTGCGCCCGAGCGGTCATGGCCAAGCACGGACCGCCCAAGGATCGAAGCGATGACTTTAAAGTTCAGCATGTCACTTCCTTAGTTGGTGTTGTACTTGTAAGGCCCCAACGGGAGAGGCCTGCGATCTGGTGTTCTATTGTCTACAATCTTGGTAGATAATAGCAATTCCATCTTCAGAAACATATTCCGAAAGATGTCAAAATATCGACGATCGGGAAAATAAAATTCCGTATCCGACTAACTACGAGAAAGCCTGTATCAACCTCCGCGCAGCCTCCCGTATCGGAAGGGCATTGCCGATCACCGTCCCACAAATAGGAATTGGAACGAGATTCGACAATGGCCGAGAAGATTAAAAATCGGTTTGCCGCCAAATCTCCTCAATGGTTAATGGCGGGGATGGCAGGCCTAAAGGCTGTCTTCCAGCGCCTTTTCCAGGGCTTTCACGAAGAAATCGGTGCTTTCCGCCGAGAGGCAAAGCGGTGGTTTTATCTTCAACACATTCAGGTGATCGCCGGTCGGCTGCATGATGACGCCAAGCTCGAGTAGCCGCTCGCAGAGAGCGGCCGTCTCTTCCGTGGCGGGTGTCAGCGTCTCGTGATCGCGGACGAATTCGACGCCGAGGTAGAGGCCCATGCCGTGCACGGCGCCGATCAGCGGAAAATGCTCCATCAGCGCGATCAGCCCAGCCTTCAGGTGGTCGCCGATGATACGAGCATTCTCCTGAAGGCCTTCGTCCTTCATGATGTCCAGCACGGTAAGGCCGACAACCGAGCTCACCGGACTGCCGCCGGCCGAGGAGAAGAAATAGCCCTCTTTCTCCAGTGATTCGGCGATCTCCCGCCGGGTGATGACGGCGCCGAGCGGATGGCCGTTGCCCATGCCCTTGGCGATGGTGATGATATCGGGCACGACGTCCTGGGTCTCGAAGCCCCAGAAATGGTGGCCGAGCCGGCCGTAACCCACCTGCACCTCGTCGGCGATGCAGAGGCCGCCCCGTTGCCGGACGGCGGCGTAGACATCGGCGAGATAACCGCGCGGCAGGGCAATGCCGCCGGCATTGCCGTAGACCGCTTCCGCGATGAAGCCGGCGAGACCCTCGGCCTTCTCGTCGATGGTCTCCAGCAAGGTCGTAACGCCGGCCACGTAGTCCGCAGCCGAATCCGGACCGCGGAACGGGCCGCGATAGGTATTGGGCGAAACGAGCGGATGCACCCAGTCCGGTCGCGTCGTCAACGCCCGGGGATTGTCGGCAATGGAAGTGGAGACAGCATCGCTTGCCAGCGTCCAGCCGTGATAGGCCTCCAGCAGGCACAGCATGTTTTTCTTGCCCGTATGCGCCCAGGCAAGCCGGATGGCGAGATCGTTGGCCTCGGAACCGCTGTTGACGAGAAAGACGCTGTCGAGACTATCAGGCGCCAATGCCGCTAAACGCTCAGAAAATTCGGCAACGGCGGCATAGTGGAAGCGGGAATTGGTGTTGAGCCGTGACCATTGCCGCTCGATGGCCGCCGTCAGCCGCGGATGCGCATGGCCGAGCATGGTCACGTTGTTGACCATGTCGAGATAGGTGCGGCCTTGTGTGTCGAACACGAATTCATGCCAGCCGCGCTCGATCTGCGGCGGGACGTCGTAATAATGCTTTTGCGGGCTGGCAAAATGCGCTTCGCGCTGCGTGAGAAGTGCGGCGCTCTCCAGCCGCGGCGCCTCGCAGGCCTCGTTCAGGAGAATGGCGGGCGAGGGACAGACGGCCGACCAGCCATCGGCCTGATGGGCCGTCGCAAAGAGCGGTGGCACCATCCCCGGGACGCGGCAGAGCTGCACGCGCAGTCCGCCGATGGCCGAGCCCTCGCCGCCGATCGTGCCGACGATCGCCCCTTGTTCCACCTCGGCGCTCTCTTCCAGCGTGCACTCGACGCCGTCGAGATGCAGGCTGACGGTTTCGCCAATCAGAACGAGATGCTGGCCATGCCATTGGATGCGGCCGGCAAAGGGCGCGGTGACGGTCGTGCCGGCCGGCAGGCAGATATCGCTATGCAGCGCGAAATTCTGCGGCGGCGTCATGCTGAGAAGATCGGCATGCGACAGACGGAATTCCCCGTAGCGCGTCGCAGCCGAGCCGGAAGCGATGGCCGCCTTGGCGAGCAACCGCCAGTCCATGTCCGGTTTTAGCCAGTTACCGTCGACGAAATGCGGGCTGGTCGCGGAAAGATCGACAGCGGCAATATGGTCGGATGCGATGTCTGGCAGCAATGCGGACCAGCCGTCGGTGGCGAGCGGAGCGAGATCCATGCCCGCGGCCCGGAGGATCGCCGCTTCCATCACGTCCGGCTGCGCGCCGGTGGCAACGTCGAAAATCTCGCGCTCGAGTTTGAGATTGCCGCGCACGTAATCATTGTCGGGGTCGATGGCGAGCTGTTGCTCGCCGCTGGCGGCGAGAATCACCGCGCGGGCGACGATCAGCGGCCAGAGCGCCTTCAATTCGGCTTCCCCGAGCGGATAGATCGCGTGATAGGCCTTGATGGCAGGGAGGATGTAGAAGGGATCGCCTTCGGCGTGGTGAAGCAGCGAGGCGCAGGTGACGGCGAGGTCGCCCACCACCCAGCCCTGGATGATATCGCCGAAATCGATCACCCCATCCGGGATAGGCTGCCCATGCGCATCCGGATGACTGACGACATTGTCGCCGGTGACGTCGTGATGGACGGGCTGCACGCGAAGCCCGCTTGCAAGCGGCTGGATGCGCTTCACGGCTGCGACCATCGCCTTGGCGATGCGGTCGCGCGCCTCGTGATCCGATATCGCCGACAGGAGCTGCACGGCGACCGGCCCGGCGCGGCGCAGGTCCCATTGCAGGCTGCGGTGGAGGCCGGGATGTTCGAAATCGGCAAGGTCACGGGCGAGCCGGCCGGAAAGGGCACCCAGCGCCGAAACGGCGGCGATAGGCAGATGCTTGCGCCGCGTCAGCGATTGACCAGGAAGATAACTGAGCAGCCGGACGAGGTAATCCTGCTCGCGAATGGTGACGACGAGAATATCCCGGCCGCTCAGCGAGGGCACGATATTGGGCACGCGCGGCGCATCGGGTTTCGCATGCAGATGGCGGATGGCGGCGTTCTGCGCCTCCAGCTCGACCGTATCGTATTCCGTCCGGCAGATCTTCAGAACGTAGCTGTTGTCACCCGCGTCGATACGGTAGTTGCGGTCCTGCTGACTGCCGAGTTCGGTAACCGTTCCGGTCAGGCCGTAATGCGTCTGCAAGATCTCCGCCGCCGCTTCCGGCGTGGTATCCGGTCTTGGCAGTTGCATGCGATTGACGAGCGCGGCGTCGGTCATGGCTCCCCCGGATGGTTCATCTGCGTCGACACTAAACCATTCCGTCCAAAAGAAAATCACCGAAAACGAATAGGGTGATCTAACGTTAAGACGAAAGATAGGCTCCCGATTACGCCTGCCTAGAGCGCCATGCGTTCATTTGCATGAAAGCGGGATGCTCAAGAGCGCTGTGCGTTCATTTGAATACACAAAAGTCGGTCTTGTTCAGACCCTACTCAACTTCGATTGAATAGCTGCAGCCGGCGAGCGTCTTGCCGGGATGGTAGATGTCAGTCGAGACGTCGAGGGCGATGCGCGAATGCAGGACCGTGTCGGAATTCTCCAACTGCTCCTTCTTGGAGAATATCTCCCTTTCGGCAAGATATTTGTCGAACCGATCGACCGCGGCGGTGACACCCAGCTCCTTGGCAAGCGGATGCGGATCGGCCTCGTTGATCAGGGCAAGCGGACCGGAGGAAGCGAAGGCGATCCTGTCGGTCTGTCGCCCGAAAACGGTGATCGGCTTTGCCAGCTTGAATTCCCGCAGCAGAAGGCTGGTCGACGGCTGCTCGGTAATGCCGAACCGTCTCATCGCCTCATCGCTTTCCGGTCCGGTCAGCCACATGGCAAAGCCATTATAGCTTGGTACGTCGTAGGTCGTGCATTCGATCAGCTTGGCGAGATCGATCTTCGAAGGGTCTTCTTCCGAGGTCATTGCGGCCGTCGACACCTGTGTGCTCACAAGGATGGCAAGGGCCGAGAGCGGCAGGATTCTCTCCAGATATGATCGCATTTTCCTCCTCCGCAACCTCCAAGCGATTCGATATCGGCCGCATTAAATCGCAATTTAGCGGGAAAAGGAAATAGGGGACATGGAGGCGCAGATCGCGTGTTTGCGAATGCAGCGCCACCTTGTCATCGCCGCGTGTTTTACCCCATCCGCTCCGAGGCATAGCTTCCGGGGCTTGCCGGGAAGACGATGGTGCGGTTGCCGTTGAGGAAGGTGCGGTAGTGGATATGGGCATGGATGGCCCGCGCCAGCACCTGGCTTTCGACATCGCGGCCGATCGAGACATAGTCTTCCGCCGACTGCGCATGCGTGATGCGGGCTGTGTCCTGCTCGATGATCGGACCTTCGTCGAGATCGCCGGTGACGTAATGTGCCGTCGCCCCGATCAGCTTCACGCCGCGCTCATAGGCCTGCTTGTACGGGTTGGCGCCCTTGAAGCTCGGCAGGAAGGAATGGTGGATGTTGATGATCTTGCCCGACATCTTCTTGCACATGGCGTCCGACAGCACCTGCATGTAGCGGGCGAGCACGATCAGTTCGGTGCCGGTCTGCTCGACGAGGTCCAGCAGTTGCGCTTCGGCCTGCGGCTTGTTGTCCTTCGTCACCTTGATGTGGTGGAAGGGGATGTCGTGGTTGACGACCACCTTCTGGTAATCGAAATGGTTGGAGACGACGCCGACGATGTCGATCGGCAGCGCGCCGATCTTCCAGCGATACAGCAGGTCGTTGAGGCAATGGCCGAAGCGCGACACCATCAAGAGCACCTTCATGCGCTTCTGGGTATCGTAGATCTCGGCATCCATCTCGAATTTCTCGGCGACCGGCTTGAAACCTTCGACCAATGCCTCCTGCTTGACGCCTTCCTCGGAGATGAAGGAGACCCGCATGAAGAACTTGCCGGTATCGAGATCGTCGAACTGGCTGGAGTCGACGATATTGCAGCCCTGGTCGGCCAGATAATTCGCTATCGCCGCAACGATCCCGCGCGTCGATTTGCAGGATACCCGTAGAACATAGCTCTTCATGTTTCTTCCCTCGTAAGGCGGCTCGTCGTTTCGCCGCTCGCTTATAGCAATCGAAAGGCACGGGAAAGCTCCCCGCCCATTCCTCGCGACAGAGCTTAAGATAGGTGGCGGAAAATTCCGTTCCCATTGCGTCTTTCAGCCGCGTATCCCCGTCGTTCTGAGGGAAAGCGGCTGCAGATCGATGAGAAAAGGCTCAGGCGATGGCGGCCTGCTTCTTTTTCCACTTGCTCCAGCGGCTGGGTGTCGTCAGCTCATGGACGATCGCACCGCCGATCGCCGAGCCGACGATGCAGCAACTGACGAAGATCGGGCCATGCGCCATGATATCGATCTTCAGCACGCCGCAGACGACGCGCAGAAATGCCAGCGTGAAGGCATGGGTGATGTAGATGCTGTAGGACGCGTCGCCGAGATAGCTCAACCAGCCGATGACGGGAAGCTTGGAAAAATCGATCGAGACGGCCGAGTAGAGAATAATGACGGCCGGAATGCCCCACATATAGGAGCGCATGCTGGCATCGCAGAGCGTCTCGTTGATCAGCAGGAAGGCGAATCCGACCACCAGCGCCGGCCAGGCTACCGTCTGCGGCAGCAGCACTTTTTCGAGATAAAGCTTGGCGAGAACGACGCCCGCCAGGAATTCGTAGATGATCGGGTCGCCATAGACCGTGGTGGCGGTCGTTTCTACCGGAAACAGGTGGCAGGCGAGGATGATCGCCGTCATCGTGCCGAAGAGGGCATGGAGCCGCCATTTTTCGCGCACCAGCAGCAACAGGCCAAAGACGAAATAGAAGAACATTTCATAGTTCAGCGTCCAGCCGGGCACGACGACGGGTGCGATGAGGCTGGGATCGGCAGCATTGTGCCAGGGCAGGAATAGAAGCGAAGCGACGAGGTGGGGAACGTCGAACACCGTCGATTTCAGGATCGATGGCGCGACGAGAGCGACGGCGGCGGAAAACAGTGTCGCCAGCCAATAAAGCGGCACGATGCGCTGGATGCGGCGGCGATAGAAGTCGAGCGGGCGCACTTCACGTCCTGCCGTGGTCAGCCACATGACGAAACCGCTGAGGACGAAGAAAATGTCGACGCCAGTCTCGCCGAAGAGATGGAATTGCCAGTCGAAGCCGGAATTGACCTTCGGTACCTGCAGCACTGAATGAAAATAGACGACCATCAGCGCAGCAATGGCGCGCAGATACTGCAACTGTACAAGCATCCCGATCCTCATGCGGCCTCGGCCGACATGAAGCAAGTCAGCCCGGCACTCTGCTGCCATCCACATTTGCCGGCTGTGTCCGGGCAGTGCGCGGCTTTTCAGAAACGCGCATGTAACCGATCAGCAGCCAGAGCAGGCCAGCGATTTTGATGGAAAAGATCGCCGTACCGCCGATCATCATATTCAGAAAAATGAAAAGAGAGAGTGAATGACCGCACCGTCTTTGCGCCGGGGTTGCACCGGCGGGAAAAAGGCAGACGAACAGCCAGAACATGATCAGGCCAAAAATCGTCGAACCGTAGATGAGGTAGACATAACCGCTGTCGGCGAATTCCCCGATACGCGCAATATCCAGACCGAGGATCGCCTGGAAATCGAGATCCAGCATCTTCTTGACCGTGACGCCGATACGGCCGGTGAAATTGTCGCCCATTTCATCCGGCTTCATGAAATGCACGAAGAAGCCGATCAGGATGATCAGCGGCATCAGGATGAGATCGAAGGCCTTCGGGATCTTCGGGAAGACGAAGTAGCCGATGATGCTGATGCAGGAGAAGATCAGCATCGTGCGCGTATCGTTGGTGAGCAGGATCAGCAGCACCGTCGAAACGAATAGCGCCTTGTCGATCCTGCCGAGCTTCGGCCAGAAGGAGAGCAGATAGATGACGATCACGCCGCAGAAATTGGCGAGCGACACCTGCTCCAGGAAGATCGACGACGACCGGTGGTCGATGAGGCCGAAGGAGAAGCGGCCCTGAAAACCGAGTGCGTTAGCGAACAGGCCGGTACTATTGAAGCTTGCCTGCTTGATGCCGCGGGTATTCTCGAAATATTCGCCGGGATGGAACAGGCTGACATAGAAGGGCGTGCTGACGATCTCGCAGACTAGAAACAGCAGCACGAAGAAACAGCCGATGCGGAAAGCCATTTTCACCGTCCGCTCGCTCGCCCAACTGCCGATGCCGGCGAAGGAGACGATGATCAGCACGTTGCGGAACTGGTCGATGAAAGGCACATGGTTCAGCACGGTGATATAGATCGTGATGATCAGCGTGAATGTCAGAAAGAGGAAGATCGGCAGATCCTCCTCATAGATGCCCTTCTTCAAAATGAACGCGACGCTGGAAAGCATCATCATGCCTTCGCACAGCACGACATGCGAGACGGCAAGCGGCGTGATGTTGTGGTTGATATAGGCGAGAATGCAGTTGTAGAGGACCGAAAACAGTGTGATCGCCAGGATCGGGTAATCGATGCGCTGCTTGTCCGTGAGGCTTTTCATGAAATGTCCAGGGCTGCCGCGTCCATCGGCCGGGGCAACCATAGCAGCGCCGTGATTCGCGACAAAGCGCTATCCGCCCATTCGTCTCCGTCGATCAGCCCGCCGGCTTGACGCTGGCGCAGGCCGGCGCAATCGCCGTTTTTTTGCCGACGGCAGCGGCGATCACCTTCATCTGCGGCCGGTCCTTTCCGCCGCGCGGCTGCACGTTCAACGGTTCCTGCGACGGCCACCAGTCGCCGGCGGCCCAATAGGTCCAGCCGAGCCAGACATCGTTGTTGTCGGCCATGACATCGAAAACCTGCTTCAGCCCGTCAAGACAGGGCTGGTTTCCCGCCACGCCGAATTCGCCGAGAAAGCCGCGCTTGCCGTTCTTGCGCAGCCAGGCGGTGACGTCGGTCAGCCCTTGTCTGGCCTGGTCGCTGCCATCACAGACAGGATGCGTACCGGAACTGTCGGCATCGAGATACTGATGAAACTCGAATGCATAGAAATCGAGAGGGTCCTTGACGCCAAGCATGACAGTATCGTTCGCGCCGCCGCCGATCCTGTCGGTAGCCCAGGTGAACGCGCCGCTCCAGTTCGTGCCGGGCACGAGGATGAGGTTGCGGGCGCCGACCGTACGAATGCCCTGGATAGCGGTATTGGCGGCTTCCAGCCAATCGGGCGCCTTGATATCGTGCGGCTCGTTCATCAGGCCGAAGAACACGCCCTTCTGATTGGCAAACTCGACGGCGAGGCGCGCCCAGAAATCGCCGAAGGCGAGATCGGTCGCAGGCGCCTGTGTGAGTTGATCCTTGTCGTAATAGCCGAAATTGTGCGGATCCAAGACGACGGCCATGCCGTGCTCTTGGATGAGGTCGACGGCATCCCTGAGCCGTTGCAGTTCTTCGCCGTCCAACGGCTGGCCAAGCACCGGCTGCAGCCGCTCCCAGCGGAACGGCAGGCGGACGACATTCATGCCCTTGTTGGCGAAATAGCGCACCGTTTCTTCCGACGGATAGGTATAGTTGGTGCCGACCACGCCGGTGCGGTCGCCGTATTCGGCCCCGGAAAGGTTGATGCCTCGATAGCAGAGCTGCGATGGGTCAAAGCTTGCATCGGTCTCTGCGGCCGAGGCGAGCAGAACCGCCGCGGCGAGCGCTTGGCGCAGCAGTCTCCTCACGAGTCCGGTCATTGCAAGCTCCTGTTCTTCCTCGTCGCCAGTGAGCCCGTTTCATATGAACCTCCCGGTTGAATATTGATGAAGAGATGGGCTTGGCTGGCTCTTCGTCGGCCATCGCCAAGGGACTTCCTGGGAATGTCCTTAATGTTCCGTTAGCCAAACATTTCTAAACTCAGGGCATCTGCGGCGCAGAGACTGCGCGCGGACCCCGTGAAAGTCTGACATGAGCTCATTGGAACGAAGCAAGCGATCGAGCCAACTTCCGGGTTGGCGCAGCACCGAGCCGTACGAAGGACGGCGCGAAGGCTTGCGTTCACGCAGCCCTGTGCTGCGGCCGAGAGACTTTGTTCATGAGGTTCAACCCGTTGCCGCCGAAAAGCCGATCGATCCGGCGGAGCGGATAATCGCCGCCCGCGATGACGTACGTCGCGAATTCGAACGCAAAGCGGAAGCCGCGCCGCCACTGGTCGCGGAGCCGGTCGTTGTCGTGCCCCCCTCGGTCACCGAGCCGGTGGTTGTCGTCACGCCGGAAGCGGTTTCGCCTGCGCGGATGCCCGCGGCCGACACGCCGCTTCTCGACTTGCGCTCGGCTGTGCGGTCGATCTGGGCGAAAAAGCTGCTGGTTCTTGCGCTTGCAGGCGTCGGGGCCGTGCTCGGCGCCAGCATCATCCCGCTGCTGCCGCAGAAATTCACGGCCGAAACCAGCCTCTATTTCGATCCTCGCCAAGTGGGGGGCTCCGATGGTCCGCAGGCTGCGCCCACTGCGCCGGAACTGATCCTGACGATGATCGACAGCCAGACCCAGATCCTTTCCTCCGGCAAGGTGCTGGGCCGGGTCGTTGATGCGCTGAAGCTCGATCAGGATTCTCAATTCAACGGCGGCGCGACCGGCGACGCGGCAAAATACGTGGCGACCGCGACGCTGGCGAAGGCAGTGCTGATCGCCCGCGAGGCCAGTACCTATGTCGTGTCGCTGAAGGTCACGACGCGCGATCCGCAAAAGTCGGCCAAGATCGCCAACCAGCTTGTTACCTCCTTCATGGAGGAAGAGAGCAAGGCGGCGGCGAACAGCTATCACACCAGCAGCACCGCGCTGGATGGTCGGCTCGAAGATCTGCGCCAGCAGGTGCTTGACGCCGAAAAGGCCGTCGAGGTCTACCGGGCCGACAACGATATGGTCGCCGTCGAGGGCAATCTGATTTCCGACAAGCGCCTGACCGCGCTGAACGATATGCTGGTGACCGCACAGCAAAAGACGATCGAGGCGAAGGCACGGGCCGAAGCTGCCAATAAACTGAGTTTCGAGGACGTCGTTGCCAATGGCTCCCAGGCCAACATGACGGCAACGTCCACATCGCTCAGCAGTCTGCGTCAGCAATATGCGGCGCTCGCCGCCAATGTCGGCAGCCTGCAAAGCCAGCTCGGTGCCCGCCATCCGCGCCTGCTTGCCGCCAAATCCTCGCTCGACAGCCTCGCAGCGGAAATTCGCCGCGAGCTGCAGCGGCAGACGACGTCGGCCCGCGCCGACTACGAGCAGGCGCAGAAGGCAGAACAGGATATCGCCAAGGAATTGGCGGTGCAGAAGGCATCGCAGGTCAATACATCGGGCAAGCTGGTCGGACTGAACGAGTTGCAGCGCAAGGCGGCTGCTGCGCGCGAGGTTTACGAGGCGCTGCTGAAGCGTTCCGGCCAGACGAGCGACGCGCAGGACCTGTCGCAGAACAATATCCGTGTCATCTCCGAGGCCGAGCCGCCGCTGACGGCGAACGGACCGAGCCGAAAGGTGATGATGGTAGCCGGATTGATCGCCGGCGCGCTGTTCGGCATGAGCCTCGGGGCAGCCTTTGCCATCCTCGCCGGCTTGTTCCAGCATCCGGTCGTTCGTGGCTATCTTGGGAAGTGATCTTCGTCGCCACCTCTGCTGCAAGTGGCTCTTTCAAGATCGGGGATGCAATTGCGCGTCCGCTGTTCTAAAAGTGAATTGATGCAGAGAGTGATTGCATTTTGCTAATGAAGGCATAAAGACAATCTTGCTGTGCCGTGCAATACATGGTGGGACAATTTATGCGAGAGAAGCGGTATGCTGTTCCGTTGACCGGCGCCAGGGGAAACTGACCCATGGTACCCGCGGATAAGCTCGTCCTGCCGTTCCTGGCGCTGCCGCGCTCGACCAAACGCGCCCTGGCGCTGATCGTCGATGCCAGCCTCTGCGTGCTGACCGTTTGGTTCGCCTATTGTCTCCGCTTGGATGACTGGGTCATTCTCGAAGGCGTGGAGTGGCTGCCGGCGATCGTTTCGCTCCTCGTTGCCATCCCGATCTTCATCGTCCTTGGCCTCTATCGCGCCATCTTCCGCTATGCCGGCATGTCGGCCTTCATGACCGTCGTCAAGGCGGTGGCGATCTACGCGCTTGCCTTCATGACCATTTTTACCGCGATCAGCGTGCCCGGCGTACCCCGCACGGTCGGCATCTTGCAGCCGTTGCTGCTGTTGATCGCCATCGGCTTGTCGCGCATGTGGACGCGCTACTGGCTCGGCAACGCCTATCAGCGGCTGTTGAACCGCAATCAACTGGCCAAGGTGCTGATCTACGGCGCCGGCTCTTCCGGGCGGCAGCTCGCCGGTGCACTCGCCAACAGCGCCGAACTGAATGTCGTGGGCTATCTCGACGATGACAAGCATCTGCATGGCAGCATCATGGGCGGCCTGCCCATTTATGATCCGGCCGACCTGTCTGCCTTGAGCGTCTCGAGCGAGATCAGCGACGTGCTGCTGGCGCTGCCGAACGCGACGCGCCAGCGCCGCAACGAAATTCTCGAAAGCATGCGCAAGGCGCGCGTCACCGTGCGCACCATGCCCGATCTGACGGCTCTCGCCCAAGGGCGCGTCGCGGTCTCAGACCTGCGCGAACTTGATATCGAAGACCTGCTCGGCCGCAACGTGATCGCGCCCGATCGCACGCTGATCGAGAAAAATATCCGCAGCAAAGTGGTGATGGTCACCGGCGCCGGGGGCTCGATCGGCAGCGAACTCTGCCGTCAGATCCTGAAGAACCGCCCCTCCTGCCTGCTGCTGGTGGAGCAGAATGAATTCGGGCTCTACGCCATTCACGGCGAGCTGGAGAAATCGGCGGCGACGGCTGGCTATGATGATATCCGCATCATTCCATTCCTGGCGTCCATCCGCGATGGCCGACGGCTCAGACAGATCATGGAGGCTTGGCGGCCGAAAACCGTCTATCACGCCGCCGCCTACAAGCATGTGCCGCTCGTCGAATACAATCCCGTCGAAGGCATACGCAACAACGTGCTGGGAACGCTGACGACAGCCGAAGTGGCGCGCGACTGCGGCGTCGAGGATTTCGTCCTGATCAGCACCGACAAGGCCGTGCGTCCGACCAACATCATGGGCGCCAGCAAGCGGTTGGCGGAGATGGTGCTGCAGGCCATGGACGCGGACCGCAAGCCCGGCGTGGGGGGCACGAATTTCGCCATGGTCCGTTTCGGCAACGTGCTGGGTTCATCGGGTTCGGTCGTGCCGCTCTTCCGCCAGCAGATCCGCGATGGCGGTCCGATCACGCTGACGCATCCGGATATCACCCGCTATTTCATGACGATCCCCGAGGCATCGCAGCTCGTCATCCAGGCCGGCGCCATGTCCGGCGGCGGCGACGTCTTCCTGCTCGACATGGGCGAACCAGTGCGCATTGCCGATCTTGCCCGCCGCATGGTGGAATTGTCCGGCCTGACAGTCAGGGACCAGGATGAGCCGGAGGGCGACATCGAGCTGGAGATCACCGGCCTGAGGCCGGGCGAGAAACTCTATGAAGAGCTGCTGATCGGCGACAATCCGCAGGCGACGACCCATCCGCGCATCATGCGGGCCAAGGAAGATTTCCTGCACTGGTCGGAGCTGTCAAAGAGGCTTGCGGCCCTTGAGGCAGCGCTGGATGAAAACGACATCCCGCAGGCAAGAACCCTGCTGCAGAAGCTGGTCTCCGGCTACGCGCCGAGTGGCGAAGTGGTGGACCTCGTTTTCCGCGAGCGCGAGATGGATCTGACCATCGGTCAGCCGGATTTCGGCAGCGTCGCGGGGCTGTAATTTTGAGGCATTCCGGCAAAAGCCGAGCCGCCTTACCGTTCGCCGCCGCCCCCGACAATCGATTGAGGCTTGGCCTTCACGGTATAGGCCCAACGGCGGATCTGGTCGCAGAAGCGGAACCAATGCGCTGTTGCGCGCAATAGAAAATGCCGCTTCACCGCGCGGTAGTGGACGCGCTTGCCGATCGTCGTTTCGGCGCGGAATGGACTGAAATCCGCGACGTTTTCAAGGGTGGCGAAAGTTTCGACCCCTGTCGACCAGCCACGCTCGAGCGCGACATCGTAAGGCAGAAGCATCGGCTTCAGCGCGACCAGCAGCTTCTTCGCGGCCTGCCGGTTGACGATGTAGCATGCCGCCGATCCCTGCGGTCCGTGCATGCAGCGGCCGACAATGTCGCACTCGGCGGTTTCGGATATCGGCTTGAAGCCGACCAGACGATGATTGACGAGCTTCACCAGGCGTGCGCCGCAAACGCTGTCCATGGCGGCGAGCGCACGGGGTATCAATCTATGGTTGAGCTCGACATCATCCTCCATGATGATCGCCATCTTCTCGCCGCTTGCGACAAATTGCTGCAGGGCAAGCAGATGGCTGCGGTAGCAACCATATTCGCCGGCCAGCAATTTACGCCCGTTGTGATAGATGAATTGCCGCGGCTGGAAATCGACGCGGTCGCGTTCCGGAATCGTCTTACCGTCGATAGCGGGAATTCGAGTGACATTTAGCCCGTATTGGGCGGCCTGTCCGCGCAATCTTTCCCAGCGTTCGGGCGAACGATCGAGGTTGATGACGTAAATGCGAACTTGCGAGGCCGGATTATCGGCGCTGGGTACTTCCGCACATGCGATGATCCGATTGGTCCGCTCCAGAATCACCTTTACTCCCAAAAATAGAAATCCCGACCAAGATAAACTAAAGCGACAGCCCCATTTATATATAACAGGCTTCTCACTTTTCGCAAATTCAGATTGCACGCTTATAGTGTATGCTCAAGTAAAAGCGTTTTCGCTGACGTAATTTGCTGTGAACGAATGTGCGGTTGCAGACATGCCGGTTTCCGAGGTCATTTTCATGCGTCATCTGTTGGCGCTGCATGGGCATCATTATATCTGAGACAGACGGCGTATTGTCATTCGCCTGCATGCCGGAAGGATCCTGAAATCCATGTGGACCAGACCGAAAATCGTCATTGCCGCGTTACTTCTCGCCGGCCTCGTGCCCGTGCCTGCCTTTGCCGACAATCCGCTGCTCCCCAAGCCCTATGTCCGCCCGATCTATCCCTATAAGAACCTTCCGGGGGTGACGGAACCGAAGATGGCTGCCGACGAAAAATTCGAGTGCCGCACGACCACGGTGCGTATACGCGGATTCCACGAGGGCGTCTTCTATCACAACATGCCGCGTCTCGGTTATATCTGCGAACAAAACGGCGTCATCTCCGAAGGCACCGGCAAGCCGAACTATCAGTATTGGCAATATAACGGCCCCAGCAGATAGGCTCGGCCATCCCGCAAAAGTAATCGGCAAGAGATCGATATCCGATGCGCCCCGCTTCAAAGCGGCAGCGTGTTCTTAAACGCCGATCTGAAAATGAATTTCATCATTTCGAGTATTTTCCCGAAGCTCGTTGACGGATGCGAAAATTTCGCTCAAGCTGACGAAAATAAATTACGCAGCGGGAACGTTACCAGTATGCGAGTGGGGATCATTGGACTCGGATTCCGTCTGGGATATCTGGGGTATGTTTTCAAAGCGATCGATGACAGCTTCGAGATCGCGGGCTATGTGGATCCCGAGCCGGCGGGCCTTCAGGGCCTGACCGAAAACGGCATTTCGGCCGGCAAGGCCTATGCTTCCCCGCAGGAGCTAATCGCCAGTGAAAAGCTCGACCTGCTGATGATTGGTTCGCCGAACCATATGCATCTCGATCATATTCGCCTCGGGCTTGAGGCCGGGCTGAAGATCTTCTGCGAAAAACCGATCGTCACGAGCATTAGGGACAGTATCGAGCTTGCCCGCCTGATGGCAAAATTCGGCCATGAGCGGCTAATGGTCGGCCTCGTCCTGCGCTATTCGCCGATGTATCGCGATCTGCTCGTCGCGCAGGCCGAAGGAAAGCTCGGTCGCATCGTTTCCATCGAGGCGGCCGAGCATATCGAACCCTACCACGGCGCCTTCTTCATGCGCGACTGGCGCCGCTACGAACATTATTCCGGCAGCTTCATGTTGGAGAAATGCTGCCATGACCTCGATCTCTATAATGGCGTGGTCGGCGCGCGACCGGAGAGGGTCGCAAGCTTTGGCGGGCGCAAGAGCTTCATTCCGGAAAACGACCCGGCAAGGGAGGGCATCAACGATCTCGAACTTTTCCATCGCAAGCCGAGCGGCTGGATGGGATCGGACAAGGTTTTCGACAGCGATGGCGACATCATCGACTATCAGGTGGCGATCGTCGAATATGCCAACGGCGTCGGCATGAACTTTCACACCAATCTGAACGTGCCGGACCAGTTCCGCCGCTTCGCCATCATGGGCTCGCGCGGCATGGCGGAAGGCGATTTCATTCGCGGCTATTTCAACGTCCACGAGATGCTCACCGGCAACAAGGTGATCGAGAAGACCTATGCGACGCGCACGGTGCTTTCGCAGCACTACGGCGCTGACGAGCAGATGGCGGCCGATATCATCTCGCATGTCAGATCGGGGCAGCATCTGCCGGTCTCGACACTGAATGCGCTCGAAGCGGGCATTCTTGCCTTGTCGATGGACGAGGCTCGCAAGAAGAGGGCCGTCGTCGATCTCCGTCCGATCTGGGACGAGTTCGACGAAGCGCTGCACTCGCGGGCCGCATAGAGGGAGGCGCAAGATGGGTGTTCAACGCAGCACAGTCATCTTCGCCTGGCTCCTGCTTCTTCCGGCCGTTCTCTACGTCGTCGTCATCGTCGCCTATCCGTTGGTCGACACCGTCATCCTGTCCTTCACCGACGCCTCGCTGAAGAAGCTGACAAACTGGGTCGGCTTCGAAAATTATGCGAAGATTTTCAACGAAACATTTGCCTCGGTGATCGTCCGCACCTTCATCTGGACGTTCTTTTCCGTGTCGATCAAGATGATCATCGGCACCTTCGGGGCGATGATGCTGAATTCGGCGGTTCCCGGCCGCTCGCTTTTTCGAGTGCTGACCATGCCGCCCTGGATCGTGCCGATGGCGATCGGCATCTTCATGTGGGGCTGGATGTATAACGGCCAGTTCGGCATGATCTCCGGTCTGCTGCAGCGCTTTGGTCTGGTCGATGGCCCGGTTGCCTTTTTGGCCTTTGGCAGCACGGCCTTCTGGGCGACGATTATAACGGACGTCTGGATCGGCGTGCCGATGGTGACGCTTTATATGCTGGCTGCCATGCAGTCGATTCCGCAGGATCTATATGAAGCCGCCTGGACGGATGGCGCAGGGCGGTCCTACCGCTTCCGCCGCATCACGCTGCCACTCCTGGTGCCCTCGCTGGTCACCATGTCGATGCTGTCGCTGATTTCGACGTTCAACTCCTTCGACATCATCTGGATCTTGACCCGCGGCGGCCCGAACGGCGAGACGACGACGATGATCATCGATACCTATCGTACGGCGATCGGCTCATACAAATATGGTGAGGGCGCGGCCCGTGCAGTGCTGATCTGCATCTTCCTGTCGCTCTTCTGCCTCGCTTACTTCCGCCTGACCAGCCGCTTTGCCACGGGGGACAAGCGATGAACCACCCTTCGATGATCAATCGCTACAGATGGTATGAACTTATCGGCATCTATGCCGGTATTCTGCTGTTTCTTACCTTTGTACTAGCGCCCTTTATCGAAGGGTTTCTGGTTTCGCTGAAGCCGCTCAGCCAGCTTTTCTCGTCACCCTACCGTTTCATTCCCGAAAACGGTTCGTTCGCCGCCTATCGGACCATGTGGACCAGTGTGCCGGGCTTCGGCTGGTACATCTTCAACTCGTTCCTGATTTCCGGCACGATTACCATCATCGTGCTGATCCTGGTGGTGCCGGCCGCCTATGCCTTCGCGCGTTTCGAATTCAGGGGCTCCGGACTGCTGCTCGGCGCCTTTCTCGCCGTCAAGATGTTCTCCGGTGCGGTCCTGCTCATACCGCTGTTCCGGCTCATGCGTTCCTTCGGCGTGCTCAACACCTATTTCGCCATGATCGTGCCGGGCGTGGCCTTCATCATCCCAACCGGGATCTGGCTGCTGCACACCTATATGAAGCGCATCCCCCGGGAGCTTGACGAGGCTGCCTATGTCGACGGAGCGAGCCAACTCTACACGCTGCGCCGCGTCATCCTGCCGATCGCGATGCCGGGTATCGTCGTGGTGGCGATTTCCTCCTTCATCGAAGCCTATGCGCAGCAGTTCATCTATGCGCTCACATTCAATTCAAAGACCGAATACATGCCGTTGCCGGTTGGGCTGTTCGCTTATTTCGGCCGGCAAGAGGTTGTCTGGAATGAACTCATGGCTGCAAGCTTCGTCGGCATCGCGCCGGCGCTGGTCGTGATCTTCTTCCTGCAGCGCTATCTCGTCAGCGGTCTGACCGCCGGCGCGGTGAAGCAATAAATCGTCCAAAATCACTAGAGAAGGGGAGCTTAAACGTGACATTCCATTTCAAAACAGGGCTGTTGGCCCTTGCTTTGCTCGGCTCCACTGCGCTTGGCGCCGTGAACGCTCAAGCCGCCGACAAGGAAATTAGCTGGATCTATTGCGGCGACAGCATCGATCCGATCCATGTGAAATATATCAAGCAGTGGGAAGACAAGAATCCCGGCTGGGCGGTCAAGCCGGAAGTCGTCGGCTGGGAGCAGTGCCAGGATAAGGCGACGACGCTCGCTGCAGCCGGCACGCCGGTCGCTATGGCCTATGTCGGCTCGCGCACCCTCAAACAGTTCGCGGAGAACGATCTAATCGTTCCGATGCCGATGACGGACGAGGAGAAGAAGAGCTACTATCCGAATATCGTCGATACCGTCACCTCCGACGGCCAGCAGTGGGGTGTTCCGATCGCCTTCTCGACCAAGGCGCTCTATTGGAACAAGGATCTGTTCAAGCAGGCGGGCCTCGATCCGGAAAAGCCGCCGACCACCTGGGCCGAGGAAATTGCCGACGCCAAGGCGATCAAGGAGAAGACCGGTATCCCCGGCTATGGTTTGTCGGCCAAGACGTTCGACAACACCATGCACCAGTTCCTGCACTGGGTTTACACCAACAACGGCAAGGTGATCGACGGCGACAAGATCGTCCTCGACAGCCCGGAAGTGCTGGCCGCCCTTCAAGCCTATAAGGATATCACGCCTTATTCCGTCGAAGGACCGACCGCTTACGAACAGAACGAAGTGCGCGCCATCTTCCTGGACGGCAAAGTCGGCATGATCCAGGCGGGCTCGGGTGCTGCCTATCGCCTGAAGGAGACGAAGATCAACTGGGGCGTCGCACCGCTGCCGCTCGGTCCTTCGGCCAAGGGCCAAGGCACGCTGCTCATCACCGACAGCCTTGCGGTCTTCAAGGGCACCGGCGTCGAGGACAAGGCAATCGAATTCGCCAAGTTCATCACCTCGCCCGGTCCGCAGGGCGAATACGAACTGCAGGGCGGCGCCGGCCTGACGCCTCTACGTCCTTCGCCGATGGTCGATGAGTTCGAAAAGAAGGATCCTTTCTGGAAGCCGTTCATCGACGGCATCGGCTATGGTGGTCCGGAACCGCTGTTCAAGGACTATAAGGGCTTTCAGAACGTCATGATCGAGATGGTCCAGTCCGTTGTGACCGGCAAGGCCCAGCCGGCGGATGCCTTGAAGAAGGCAGCCGGGGATCTCGAGCAATATAAATAGGCTTGCAAATCGCCGGGCCGCGCGCATCGCGCGCGGCCTTTTGAGCCCCGCCCGCCTGATGGCGGCGCCGCGCGGAGACAGAGTTTGGGAAAGCTTCACCTTAACCAGGTCAGGAAATTCTACGGCCACTTCGAAGTCATCAAAGGCGTCGAGCTTGACGTTATGGATGGCGAGTTCGTCGTTTTCGTCGGCCCCTCCGGTTGCGGCAAGTCGACCCTGCTTCGGATGATCGCCGGCCTCGACGGTGTCACGAGCGGCGACATCGTCATCGATGGCGCGCGCGTCAACGACCTGCCTCCGGTCAAGCGCGGCATCGCCATGGTCTTTCAGTCCTACGCCCTTTATCCGCATATGACGGTGTTCGAGAATATCGCCTTTCCCTTGCGCGTCGAGAAGATGGCGGAAGACAAGCTCAAGGCCAGGGTAGAGCACGCCGCCCGCATATTGCATCTCGATCAACGCCTGCAGCAAAAGCCGGGCATGCTGTCGGGCGGCCAGCGCCAGCGCGTTGCCATCGGCCGGGCGATTGTCCGCGAGCCGAAAATCTTCCTGTTCGATGAGCCGCTGTCGAACCTCGATGCGGCCCTGCGCGCCGATATGCGCATCGAGCTTGCCAAGCTGCACCGTCAGTTGCAGGCAACGATGATCTATGTGACCCACGACCAGGTCGAAGCCATGACCATGGCCGACCGGATCGTCGTCCTGAACGCCGGCGAGATCGCGCAGACCGGCGAGCCGCTGGAGCTTTATCATAAGCCGGCAAATAAATTCGTGGCGAGCTTCATCGGTAACCCCAAGATGAATTTCCTGCCCGTGACCTGCAAGAGCGTCACCGAGGCAGGCGTCGAGGTGGAGTACAAAGGCCAGACGGCGCTGCTGCCGGTCGCCCCGCGAGACGGCGTCGTCGGGAAGGAGCTCACGCTTGGCATCAGGCCGGAGCATGTGCAGCTTGGCGGCGGCGATATATCCCTGACAGTCATGCCGACCGTGATCGAGCGGCTGGGGGCACAGACGGTCGCCTATGCGGCGCTGGAGCGTTATAGCGGCGAGAATTTTTGCGCCACGCTGCCGGGAAGCGTCGCCATCCGCACGGATGTGCCGCTGGTCACGGGCATCCGCGTGGCCGACTGCCATCTTTTCGATGAGAGCGGCCTGGCTTTCGAGCGCAAGGTGGAGCTGACGGATATCGATATGGAGCTACTGGGCACGCCTTCTTCGTGAAAGCCCTTGGAGCCGCCTCGTCCTTCGAGGCCCTGCCAAGTCCGCTGGCGCTCCCGTGTCAGTGCTCCTCAGGATGAGGCCGAGCGGCCACCACGCATCGACGCAAAGACGATATATGCCGCCGCGAGGCACGGAAGGTGAGCGCTCATGGTGAGCTGGCGCGCAGCGCCCTCGAACCACGAGGGCGGGTGGTTGGCACAATCAGCGGCGCCCTACCAGACCAGCCCGCGCGCCGAGACATCCTCGACGCGGGTCACGATGCCGTCGCGGTGAAACACCATGCGATCGAACAGGTTAGAAACGACGCAGGTATGGTTGGGGATGATGCGGATCTTCTCGCCGATTACCGGACGAGCCCCGGCGCATTTCGAAAGATCCATCACCCCATGCTCTTCCGAGAGATTTGTGATGACCGCTTCGGGGTAGCCGACCACGGTGCCGTAGTCCGAAAAGCCGAGGAGATCGGAGGTCAGCGCTTTGGAACCGGCGTCGATGACGGCGCGGTCTGGCGTTGGGCGCGAGACGACGGTCGCGAGGATATGCATGGCGCAATCGTCCTCGCTGCAATGGCCCGCCCGCACCATGGACCGATCGTTGTAGATATAGGTGCCCGCACGGTGCTCAGTGGCCGCCGTCACCAGATGCGCCTCGTAGAGGCTCGGCGAGCCGCCGCTGCTGACGATGGGGCATGCGATGCCATCACGCTTCAGGAGCGAGATGGTCTCGGCCAGAAAAGCCTGTATGGCGGCAGCGCTATTTGGCTTCGGATATGTCATCAGGCCGCCGAAGGTCAGGCCCGGCCTGCCGGCAATATGCCTTGCCAATGCCGCGGCCTCTTCCGGCGACTGCACGCCGCAGCGCCCGCCGCCTGTATCGCACTCCACCAGCACGGTGAGCGGTTTGCGCGTCGCGAAATGGGCTGACAGGCCGTCGACCGTAACCGTGCTGTCGGCGACGACTTTCAGCCCGGAAATGCGATCGTTGAGGTCAGAGAGGCGAGCGCGCTTTTCCGGACCGAGGATGTTGAAGGTGATGAGGATATCTTCGAAGCCGGCATGGGCGAACACCTCGGCCTCGGTGATCTTCTGGCAGTTGATCCCGTTGGCGCCTGCCGCCACCTGGGCGCTCGCCAGCGCGGGGATCTTGTGCGTCTTGATATGCGGCCGGAAGTTCAGCCCATGCGCATCCATATAGGATTGCACGCGGGCGATATTCGCCATCATGCGGTCTTCGTCGATGATCGGGCGCGGCGTCGAAAGATCGTCAATGCGGTCGCCTGACTTGGGGCTGATGTCCGAGACGATGTCCTGCGCCATATCAGGCAGCTCCCTCTTGTGACCCATGCGGGTCGGCAACCATCGGCCATATATCCTTGGGCGCGCGGCGATAGGGCGTGCGCGCCGGATTGTTCGGATAGGGCGTTCCGGCCGAACAGTAAAGGATTTCCGACGCGATCTTGGAGAAGGAGGCGAAGAAGTGGTTGGTCGACTTGATCACCAGAATCTTCTTCTGCGTAGGGTCGATGCCCATCACCGAGAAAAGGCTCGGATCGAAGCTTTGGGCGCGCGTCGAATTGAGGATGATGTCGATGCCTTCGAATTCGATATGCGCCGCATCGCCGAAGGGCGCCAGGCTTTCGCCGAAGCGCATTTCGGCATTGGCGACCAGACGCACGACCTTGACGACGCCGTCGATCGGATTGCCGGTGCCAGGCGCCGATTTCGCGCCGAAGCGCAGCGGAATTTCCGCACCTTCGCCGGCCGCCATGCAAATCTGCACCGCCATCGGGTCCCAGATCGTGCCGATCGCCGTGTCGCAGGCGCCGCGGGCCAGCAATTCTTCGAGGATGACGGTCGCATCGCCCGCCGTGCCGCCGCCGGGATTGTCCCAGACATCAGCGATGACGACCGGACCCGAGCGTACGGCCCCCGAACTGGCGGCCATGGCCTCGGTCACGGCCTGCTTTTCGTCGATCTGCGGCATCATGAAGGTGCCGCGCTTGGAAAAGAGCTCCAAGCCGAGGTCCCGGGCGAGGGCGGAGCCCTTATCCGGCTTATTATCTGTGACGACCAGCAGTTTCGTGCCCATTTCCGGCACGTCGCCAGCCATAAAGCCGTGGATCACCGAGATGGACAGGATATCCGCATCGCTTTTCTCGAGCGCCATGATCTTGTCGACGAAGGAGCGCATCGGCTCGCGCGAGGTCGGAAAGACGTCGATCATACGGCAATCGAAGGCCGACATGACCGGCTGTACGCGGCCCCCCAGCGTATCGACGGCGATGCGCCAGAGGTCTTCGGCGCGATCGACGAAGTCCGTATGCGGGAATTCCTTGAAGTAGACGAAGAAATTTGCCGCTGCGAGACGCTTTTTCGTCAGATGGCTGTGTGGATCAAGTTCGGCGCAGACGAGAATGTCCGGCCCGACGATCTGACGGACCCGCGACAGGAAATCGCCCTCGGGATCCTCGTAGCCGGCGGCAACCATCGCGCCATGCAGGCCGAGCACGACGGCATTGACCGGCATGGCGGCGCGAAGCTGGTCGAGGATTTCGTCACGCAGGCCCTCGTAGGCCGTGCGATTCACAAGGCCGGCCGGGTCGGCCCAGGCGGCCGTGCCCTCGATCAGCTCCCAGCCCCTTTCCGCGGCCACTCGCCGGCCGACTGTGATCGGCGCCGAACAAAGCGTCGGCGTCTCCGGATGCTCGCCCGGCGGCGCATAGAGGGAAGCCTCGAAGGCGCGCCGATCGACGCAGATCGGAGAAAAAGTGTTCGTCTCGGTCGCGAGCACCGCGGTGAAAATGCGCAACGCCGTCGCCTCTATTCCATTGGATTCGGCAGGTAACCGGTAAAGCCGGAAATCTTCCAGCGGCCATTATGCAGACGGCAATAATAAAGCGTCTGCCATTTCAGCACATCGACGTCGCCATCGGCTTTCTTCAGGCTGCCATCGAATTTCTTGCGCACCAGCGCCATATCGCCTTCGATCTCGATGTCTTCCAGCGTAGTCGTCGTAAAGATGGCGGTGCGCGGGTCTTCCGCAAAGGATTGGCCGGCAAAATCGCGCGCTTGCCGCAACCATTCGTCGCGGTAGGCCGCAAGCGTCGGGAAGGTGAGGCGCCATTTGTCGGGACTGACTTCGCGGCGGCCGTCGATGCCGATGAAGCCGTCTTCGACGAAATCGTCCGCCACCTGCGACCAGTCGGCTGCGAGAAAGGCGTCGATATCGCGCGGCACCAGCATCTCCCAGATTGCGTGCCGGGCAGCGTCGTCGGCAGGGAAGGGATTTTTAAAGGGATCGCGCATTGTACCCGCCAATATTGAAATTCTTTTCATAAATTGCGATTTTCACTGGTCAAATTCTGCTTTCTATGGTCATTTGTCAACGTGTCACGAAAATAATTTGCAGGATTGAAAATGACCATCAAGCGTTATGGCGCTGTCCAGACGGGTGCGGGCGGCAAGCCGCTGCCTTTCGCGCGCGCTGTCGAAGCCAATGGCTGGCTCCATGTCTCCGGCCAGGTCGCCATGGAAGATGGTGAGATCATCGATGGCGGCATCGTCGCCCAGACCCATAAGGCGATCGGCAACCTCATCGCCATTCTCCATGAAGCCGGCTATGACCTCGAGCATGTCGTCCGCGTCGGCGTGTGGCTCGATGATCCCCGTGATTTCTGGAGCTTCAACAAGATCTACCAGGACTACTTCGGCGCGCATCCGCCGGCGCGCGCCTGCGTGCAGTCGTCGATGATGGTGGATTGCAAGGTGGAGATCGACTGCATCGCCTACAAGGCGCCGGAAGCGTGAGGTAGGAAGACTGTCAGGGGCTGCATGATCTTGGAAGGGCGCATAGCGGCTTTTGGATAGGATTGTGCATTAAAATGGGGGACGTCTGTGGATATTTTCACGACCATGCAGGAGGAAAGAGGGCGGTTGTCGCAGTCGGAAAACCGCATTGCCGACATCGTCCTCAACGATTTCGAATTTGCGGTCAACGCCTCCATTATCGAGCTTGCCGGCAAGGCGGATGTTTCGCCGCCGACCGTGACGCGCTTCTGCCGTCGGCTCGGCTGCGAGAGCTTTTCCGATTTCAAGGTGCAGCTTGCCCGCACCGCCTATGTCGGCATGCGCTACATCAAGCCGGAGCCGAAGAGCATCGCGCCGGCGGATGTCGCGCAGGACATCATCACCAAGGCGCAGAATGCGCTGTTCCTGCTGCATCGCGGGCTGGATATCCCCGCCATCGAGCAGGCCTCCAACAGGCTTGCCGGCGCCGAGATGATCTACGCCTTCGGCTCCGGCGGCAATTCCTCGATGATCGCCAGCGAGCTGCAGAACAGGCTGTTCCGCCTCGGCCTGCGCGTCACCGCCAGTTCCGATCACAGCATGCAGTTGATGATGGCCGCCGCCGCCAAGCCGACGGACGTGCTGATCGGTTCGTCGCTGTCGGGCCGCAATGCCGAGCTGGTGCGGGCCTTTATGCTCGCCCGCGAAGCCAAGGTGCCGACGATTGCGTTGACGCAGAGCCACAGTCCGGTGGCGCTTGCCGCTGACATCACCGTGCCGGTCGATTTGCCCGAGGGCAACAATATCTATCGCCCGACATCGACGCGCATCGCCTATCTCGCGGTCGTGGATATCCTCGCCAGCCTTGTCGCTTACCGCATCCAGCCGCAAGCGACGGTAACGCTGCGTCGCATCAAGCAGCAGCTCGTCACTCATCGCGACGGCGACGACCGCCAGCTTCTCGGGGACTAAAGCGATTCTAATGCATGTCGCGCAAAAGTGTGCGGCGGTTTTGCGAAAACGACATGCAAAAACAAGGAGCTAAAGCGTGGGAGCGAATCTGAAATATCGCCACGAGCTTTAGGAAAAGTGCGTGAGCCGCTTTCCGTCCGGAATTGCGAAAGAACAGAAACGCAGCAGGGGAGAGATGCATGACCCGATCCGTCGCCATCGTTACCGGAGCTGCCGGCGATATCGGCCGCGCCATTGCCCGGCGTCTCGCGGATGATCACGATATCGTCCTGATGGTCGATATCGATGCCGCTGCCGTTCGAAAGGCTGCGGAAGAGCTGGGACCGGCGGAACGCTTCATCGCCCTGAAAACCGATGTCACCAGCGAGGCCGACCTTGCCGAAATGGCAAAGGCGGCCGCGGGGCTGGGTATGGTCAAGACCCTGGTCAACAATGCGGGAGCGGCCCGCGCCGTCAGCCTGCATGATACGACGCCGGATATCTGGCGCGCCGACAATGCCCTTAATCTCGAAGCCGCCTTCCTCTGTTTCCGCGCCGTCGAGGATATGCTGAAGGCGTCAAAGGGATCGCTGGTCAACATCGCCTCGGTCAACGGCATGGCCGTCTTCGGCCATCCCGCCTATAGCGCCGCCAAGGCTGGTTTGTTGCATTTCACTCGGCTGGTCGCGGTCGAATACGGCAAGTTCGGCATCCGCGCCAATGCGGTCGCGCCGGGCACGGTGCGCACGCAGGCCTGGGAGGCGCGTGCGGCCGCCAATCCCAATGTCTTCGAAGAGGCCCGCCGGTGGTATCCGCTGCAGCGCGTCGTCGATCCCGCCGATGTCGCCAATGCCGTCGCCTTTCTCGCCGGCCCGCTGGCGGCAGCCATCACCGGCGTCTGCCTGCCGGTCGATTGCGGCCTGACGGCGGGGCAGGCCGAGCTCGCCCATACATTTTCACAGTCCGATCATTATTGAACGCTTGTCGTTAAGGAGAGAATAGATATGCAGCCGGCTTCCTATCATCTCGAAAACACCTGGTCCCCCGATGGCGGACCGAACGGCCGCCTGACCTTTACGCTGATCAATCTCTCGGATGCGCCGCTCACCGGTTTCCGCCTCGTCTATACCTCGCTGACGCGCGTCATCGATCCCAAGGCTTGCGACAATGCCGTCTTCCTGCGCCGCAACGCCAATTTCCATGAATTCGCCGCGCCTGCCGGCCTCTCCCTGGCATCGGGCAAAAGCTGGACCTTCAGCGTCAGCGGCCTGAACCGAACGGCGAAACACTGCACCGATGGCGCCAAGTCCGCCTATTTGACGCTATCAGACGGCAGTCATGTTCCGGTGTCCGTCACCGATCTCCTGCTTGAAGGCCGCGTCAGCGAGCCGCCGCCGGTGCTGCTGCCGGAAGGCAAGCTCGATCTTCCCTTCGCCATCCAGCCTTGGCCAGCGGCGATCGATGCCAAGCCGGGCGAAAGCTTTCCGGTCGTGCTCTATCCCGTCAAGGGAACCGACGCTGCCAGCCTGAAGGCAGTTGCGACGGCGCTGGCGCTCTTCCAGCGCCTGTTTCCGGCCAATCATGCGCCATTCAGCCTCATCGCCGCGCCGCAGGGTAGGCCCTTGCGCTTCGTCGAGCGGTCGGCTCTCGCCAAGGAAGCTTATCAGCTCACTTTCTCGGCCGAAGAGATCACGCTTGCCTATGGCACTGAGGCCGGGCGTCTCTATGGTTTGACGACCTTGGCGCAGCTTCTGGACGGCGCGCGGCGCGAACCCGCCAAATTCCGCTTTCCGGCCGCCGGCACGATCTCCGACCAGCCGCGTTACGGCTGGCGCGGCTGCCATCTCGATGTCTCCCGGCAATTCCACCAGAAGGACAATGTGAAGCGGCTGATCGATATCCTCGCCTGGCTGAAGCTCAACATCTTCCATTGGCATCTGACCGACGATGAGGCCTGGCGGCTGGAGATCAAGGCCTATCCGCAGCTAACCTCGACCGGCGTGCTGCGCGGCCCGGACGAACCTCTGCTGCCGCAGCTTGGAAACGGCGCCGAGCCGGTGGACGGCTTCTATTCGCATGAGGATGTCAGGGAGATCGTTGCCCATGCCCTGGCGCTCGGCGTCGAGGTCGTGCCGGAAATCGATATTCCCGGCCACAGCACAGCCGCCCTCGTCGCCCTGCCGGATCTGGCCGACGGGCAGGAAGCGCCGGAGAGCTATCATTCCGTCCAGGGCTATCCCAACAATGCGCTTAACCCTGCCGTGGAGCCGACCTATGAGTTCCTCGGGAAAGTGTTCGATGAAATGGTCGAGCTGTTTCCCTCCGAATATATCCACATCGGCGGCGACGAAGTGGCCAACGGCTCGTGGCTCGCCTCGCCGCTCGCCCGCAAGCTGATGGAGCGGGAAGGCATATCCGGCACCTTCGCGCTGCAATCCTATTTCCTGAAGCGGGTGAAGACGATGCTGACGGCACGCGGCCGCAAGCTCGCCGGCTGGAACGAAGTCGCCCACGGCGGCGGCGTCGGCACGGAAGGCACGCTGCTGATGGCCTGGGAGAAGCCGGAGGTCGGCATCGAGCTTGCGCGCGAAGGCTATGACGTGGTGATGACTCCCGGCCAGGCCTATTACCTCGACATGGTGCAGGCGGAAGCCTGGCAGGAGCCGGGCGCGAGCTGGGCCGGCACCGTACCCCCAGCGCATACCTACGCCTATGAGGCGGAAGGTGAGTTTCCCGAGGAACTGAAGGAGCGGATGAAGGGCGTGCAGGCCTGCATCTGGCTCGAAAATTTCCTCTCCCGCGCCTATTTCAATCGCCTCGTCTTCCCCCGGCTGCCGGCCATCGCCGAAGCCGCCTGGACGCCGAAGGCGGGCAAGAACTGGGAGCGCTTCGCCGCGATCGTGCGGCTCAGTCCGGCTCTATAGGCAGGATGTCCAGGGTCGTGATTGCCGCAGCCGTGATTGACTGCATTGCCGGCAGCGCATGGCTATGTCACGAAACTGATAGAATAGATGCAGGATAATGTGGTTCCTTTCGATAGCGACGTCTGTCACCTAGAAGAGGAAACCCCATGAAGAAGATCATTTTGCTCGTGGCATTAGCGCTATCCGCCTCAAGCGCAATGGCAATGTCCCGTTATGACTCCCATCGCATGACGTGTTCGGCTCTTCACGACAAAATTGCCCGAGAGGGCGAAATCGTCCTGCGATACCCTTCGCACAGCGTCAACAATCTGATGATGTACGATCGATACGTCTCAAACTCCGCCGCCTGCGTCAACCGCGGCACCATGTCGAGCGCCTCGGTGCCGACCTCGGACAATCCGAGCTGCAAGGTTCAGCGCTGCGTCTCGACGACGGGGAAGGGGCATAATCGGAGCCGGTGAGCGGGGTTGTGGGCGGACGAATGCGATATCGATTTGGTACTTGAAGCTGCTTGCGACAAACTCTTGCACGTCTTGCTGGAAGACCCGCAATCCTACCAATAAAGTCCCACACATCGCCTTCCGCGGGCTCTATCTAGCTATCGGTTGCGGGATCATCTCCCATTTTGGCAAGGATATCCCGCAGCTATCCTTGTTTTGTTCTGCTAACGCGCCTGAGCTTAGCCAACCCAGCAGCTATATCGCCGATGAGAAGATGGGGTCTGGTGTAACAGCCGAAAGATTTATTTCTCGGCGGCAAAGAATACAGTGAATGCGTCTTGTAGTGGAAGCAACGGATTCTCACATATGGGGAATCAACCCAAGCGCGATTAGCGGGGAAGCCCATTTGTCCGCCATAATGTACCAAGTATGAGATTGCCAAATGACCCGACCGGAAAAGGCGGTGCAGCATATATATTGCTCATATATCTATTTGCCTCCCTGCTTATCGGTGGAATTGTTAAGATCGTCACCGGCCTAAACATAGATAACAGGCAGGTAGAATGCTCAGCGAGCCTTGGCGCACGCATCCTCATATTAGGATCAATCGCCGCCGCTGCTTTGTTGCTGCATATGGTGATTGGCTACTTTTATTTTAGAGCAAACGGCGAAGGTCCTTATGGCCCCGTTCCGAAGCCCAGAAGTCGCAAAAAGCCAGAGCGAAAGCGCCTCCTGCCGTACGTAGCGAACCCTATCTTATTCGCGGTGGTGGCATTTCCTCTCATGTTTCTTGTGTTCCGCCATTGCTAGGAAGCTAGGCCTGTAACCAATTTCTTCCAATGTCCCTTGCTGCCGCTTTATGTTCCTGTTATGTTCTCATTGTGTGGAGCCAATGAGCACCGACACGACGCGCGGAATGAGACACAGAAAAGGCATAGCGCTGCTACCAGTGGATCATGACGACTGCGAGCAAACGCTTGGAGGTTTATCTTAGTGGTACGAGCTAAGTGTGGTTTGCCCGGCTTGCAACAAGATCGTCCACCTAGACCGCTACGAGTTGGCAAGGCGCTCTGGAGGCACTAGGCAGGTGGCCTCTATTGCATCCCGGTTGGTCTGCCAGGGATGTGGTAATAGGGTGGGTAACAAGGTGCTGATAGGAATGATGCCGAGGGATTGAGGGGAGAGGTGGATTTGGAAAGCGCTGTCATGGATAACGCAGAGGACTTACCGCCGCGGCTTTTCGCTCTCAGAGCCGATCTCACAGAACGTATACCATGTGCCCCAGGTGACGCGACCGTTAAGGCGGAACTCGGAGCAATGCCATTGGCCCAACTTATGATCACCTACATGAGTTGGGTGGACAGGCTGATACCTCCTCGGCAGCGTTCGGTCTCCTTCGCAGAGGGATTTTTCGCAAAGCGTCTGAGTGACGATCAAATGCGGGTAATCGGTGTCATCGGCAATATGTCAGCGAAAGGAGATGATTTCACGCCATACCTTTCGGCTACGGTGCAAACCCGTGGGTATACTCCCAAGCAAGGTTCAAGGCCGGGTATCCGTTGGGTCGACGGCGGTCGAGGACACAAGGACCTCGCATTGAATACAATGGATGCTCATCACTTCCACCTGAAGCCACTTGAGAAAAATGGGACAAGGCTCAACGGTTCTCGGGATTTGATCTGGGCATGGGTGAGCAGAGACAATATCCATTTTCTTATGTTGGGTGACCACAATAGCTGCAACGACGGAACACTGAGAGCGGTGGTCGCGAAAGAGCGCCTCTTAGCAGGGTGGGACGTGAAAGGGCTGTCGCCATCAAGAAGCACCTCGTCGCTCCAGGATCGCTTGCGCTTGGCCCGTTACGGCGTGATGGCGCATGAAGAGGTTGAAGCAAAGGTAGTGCCAGTTGGTTTTGCGTCTTCTGACGGCTCTAGTTTCTTTCATGTTACGCACGTGGATAAGGTAATGCGTGTGCTCCGTGATTGGGATAGCCGCTTAGACACGTCGCATGGCAGGAGCGAGCTTGCGACTAAGATTGGCTTTCCACAGATTGACATCGAAGGGGCAAAGTGGGGTTTCTTGTACGGTGACTTTTGCCTATTTACCTGCCAAAATATTGCGCTAGGGATTGTGCCGTGGCGACGATAAGTGGCTGGCTCATCAGTTCAGTTGCATAGCGTTCTTACGCTTTCGGCTCGCTCAATATCGGCTTCAGCTTGTCTTACCCGAGCCTCACCGGCGCTGGCCGTCCTGAGAGAGCCGAATGCTTTGGGTACTCAAAGTAACCGTGAATCTTACCCAACTTCCGGCCAGCGGAATGACCAGCGTCTTGCCTACCGTCGGCTGCCTGCAAAATCGGAAGGGACACGCTTCACAAAATGGGGGATGCGACCCCCCACAGCCATCGGACGGACAAGCCCCCCAAGCGCACTGCTACCGGCCCTCACTGCAAAGGCCTCAAATAAACAACTTTTCAGGAAATCTAACTCTTTGATCTTGGCAGTGATCAAAAGGAAATGGTGCCCAGAAGAGGACTCGAACCTCCACGCCTCGCGGCACAGGTACCTGAAACCTGCGCGTCTACCAATTCCGCCATCTGGGCGACGGACACGCATGTAAGGGGGTGGCTGTCCGGTGTCAACAGGGTTTTTGAAGTTTTCGTGGCAATCTTGAAAAAAGCGGTTGAAGCCCGGGTTAACCCCGGGCTGCCGCCCAGGCGCGGATGAGGCCAAGTCCCTGTTCCAGCAAGGCCTTTGCCTCGTTTTCATCGGCCGCTTCGACATAGCAGCGCATCTCCGGCGCATTGCCGGAGGGGCGGAAATGGATGATTCGGCCGTCGGCCAGCGTCACCCGCAGCCCGTCTATATCGCTCTTTGACGCGACGCCGGCGACCGGCGCCAGGAAGGCGGCGAGATTGGCGTCGGAGGCGCGCAGATAGGCCATCAGCGCCCCGCTGGTTTCGACCGGAAAATTCTCCAGTCGGTCGGCGGCGGCAAACGGCAGGCGGTAGTTGGCGGCAACGGCCGACAGCGATTGTTTTGCCCGCGCGGCGGCGAAGAGCGTCGCGAGGATCGGCAGGAAGCTGTCGCGCGTCGGCAGGGCACGGATCGGCTGTCCCTCGATGATGAAGCGGCTTGCCGTCAGCGTGCCGCCATTGGCCTCGAAGCCCATGACATTGGCTTTGCCGGCCGCCAGCGCCTCATCCATGCCGGCGATAACATAGGGCGAGCCGACGCGGGTGCGGGTGACGGTGTAGGAGCCGGCGGCCTCGATGCCGGAATTGGAGGTGACCGGCGTCACTACGACTTCCGCGCCGAGGAAATTCGCGGCAATCAGGCCGAGCAGGTCGCCGCGCAGCGGCTCGCCGGTTTCATCGGAGACAAGCGGCCGGTCGCCGTCGCCGTCGGCGGAGACGATCGCATCCAGCCCATGCTCCGGCGCCCAGCCCTTCAGCAGGCGGATGGTTTCGGCCGAGACCGCTTCGGTATCGACCGGAATGAAGCTTTCGGAGCGGCCGAGCGGCACGACGCGCGCGCCGTAATGCACCAGCACTAGGCCGAGCAGATCGCGCGCCACGGTGCTGTGCTGATAGACGCCGATGGTGAGGCCGGCGAGGCTGTCGGCGGGCAGCAGGGCGATATTGCGCTCGAAGAACAACGCCTCGGTCTCCGCCGTCCGGTCTTCGCAAGTGCCGGGCGTCTCATCCAGCTCAGCGTCGCCGATCGCGGCTGCTTCGGCGCCGATTGCCAGCTCGTCCTGCTTGTCGATCTCGCCATCGGGGCGGTAGAATTTGATGCCGTTGCGGTCGGCCGGAATATGCGAGCCGGTGATCATCAGCGAGGCGGCCTTGAGCTCCAGCCCGTAGAGCGCCAGCGCCGGGGTCGGCACCGTGCCGCAATCGACTGGCGTGAGGCCGGCGCGTTTCAGCGCGCCGATGCAGGTGGCCGAGATCGCCGGGCTGGACTCGCGAAAATCGCGGCCGACCAGGATGAGATCGCCGGGCTGCGCATGGCCGCTCTTCAACAGGTGGCGGGCATAGGCCGTGGCGTAGAGGGCAGACGCCCGTCCCATGAGATCGACGGACAGGCCGCGAAGGCCGCTGGTTCCAAATTTCAAGCTGCTCACGTGCAATCTCCTCGGAATGTTGCGCCTCTTATGGAACAAGCGGGGGAAAGGATCAACCGATCGATCGCGGCCGATAGCCGCCTTCGCGCCCCTGGTTTTGCCTTGAGGGAAGCCCCAAATATAGAGCGAGCCGCGGGAAAAGATGCTGGGTCGCCAAGACCAGCAACAGGAGTCTGCCATGACTGTTTTCGGCAAGATCGCGTTCGGCTGCGCCGTCAGCCTCGTTTTGTTGTCGCCACCGGATCTCGCCAATGCGGCCTCGAACAGCCCGAAGCTCGGCCTGCCTCCCCCGAGGGTCGGGCCCACTGTTTGCGACGCTCGCGGTTGTTTCGGTTTCGGCTCGCAGCAATGGTACCGCCCGCCTGGCTATCCCATTCCCTATACGCCGCGGAGCCTCGATAGGAGGTCGCGCTTTGACAATCCCCGCATCTATATCCAGCCGCGCAATCCTGTTCCGCCGAGAACCAATTACCCGGCGCCGGTCAACAATCGCACGCGGCATCAGATATGGTGCTCCGAACATTATCGGACCTACAATCCCGGCACCAATCTCTACACCACCCTTCACCACGGCTTTCAGACCTGCCGCTCCCCCTATTATTGAGTGAGCGGGAGCGCCTCTGGCGCCGGTTTCAGCACAGAGCACATCCATTCGCCTTGTCTATATGAGGAAGCGAAAATAAATCGCTTGCTTTTCTCGCGACTTGGGCAGTCCCTATAATGTCGCCGCTTCCACAGGGTCGCGGGCGAAGCAAGGAGCCCAAAATGGCAAAGGGTCAATTGAGAAGTACCCGCGAAGCGCGGAAACCCAAGAAGGGCAAGATCGTCGCTGTAAAGCAGCAGCCTGGTTCTCAGGTCAGGCAGGCTGCCAGCACGATAAGCCTCGGCAGGAAAGATAAGTGACGGAGCGAAGACGCGCCGCAGGCCGCGCCTTCTCGATATGTCAGTCGGCGGAATATCGGCCGGCGCGCCGCGGAGGTGCGCCGGAGAATGGGGTAGTCAGCTCTCCAGCGATCCGCGGTCGGTATGGCCGAGATCGCGGTCGGGATCGATGATGTCGCGCACCCGCTGCTTCAGCTCCTTCGGACCGGGGAAGCCGCCGTCGCGCTTGCGCTCCCACAGCAGCTCGCCATCGATACGGATTTCGAAGTTGCCGCCCGTGCCGGGGATCAGCGCCACTTCGCCCACGCTGTCGCTGAAAGTTTGCAGCAGTTCCTGCGCCATCCAGCCGGCGCGCAGCAGCCAGTTGCATTGCGTACAATAGAGAATGGTGATCCGGGGCTTGTCGGTCATCGGCGGTTTCCTTGTTGTTTGCTGACATTTAGGCTCAACTTTAATCGGCCGCAAGCTGGCCTCTTGCGTCGTCGGCCCTCCCATGTTCATTTTGCCCGAATTGTATTCGGGGGTCATGGGAATGCGGGTCGCCATCGTCGAAAACATGAAAAACACGCCGCTCGGCGCCCTCGGCATCGCGCTGGAAGAAGCGGGAGCGGAGATCGAATGGTTCCGTGCGTGGGACGGCGAGCGGCTTCCGAGCGATGCAGCGGCGCATGATGCGCTGGTGGTGCTCGGCGGCGAGCAGAATGCCCGCGACGACGACACCCACCCCTATCTGCCGGAGCTCGCAAGGCTCATGCGTCGGTTCGAGGAGACCGACAAGGCCGTGCTCGGCATCTGCCTCGGCAGCCAGATTCTGGCCCGCGCCTACGAGGCCGAAAATCTTCTCGGTGCCGCCCATGAATTCGGCTGGAAAACCGTCGGCGTCACCGAGGAGGGCAAAGCCGATCCGCTGCTATCTGCTCTCGGCGACGATTTCACCATTTTCCAATGGCACTCCGACACGTTCTCGCTGCCGACCGGCGCCGTTCGCCTCGCCACCAACGCGGTGACCAGCAACCAAGCCTTCCGCATCGGCCGCGCAACCTACGGCACGCAGTTCCATTTCGAGGCCAATACCGCCGTCGTCGAAGGCTGGCGGACGGAGTTCAAGGCGACGATCGAGCGCAACGAACCCGGCTGGCTGGAGCGCTATCCCGAGATCGCCGCGAAGAATGCACCGGCGGCTGAGATCGCCGGGCTGACGATCGCCCGGGCGTGGGTGAGGACGATTGGTGCTGAGGCGAAGCTGCAGGCGGCGTCTTAGAGCGGTTCAATCGGCTAGCCCATCTATTGCGGCTCTCCATTGCCGGAGGCGATCTGTGCCGCCCCGCCTATAGCGTTGCGAAATGCGTCATCGAAGCTGACGCCGCGGATTCGCCAGTGATGGATTTTTCGACTTTCCATCATCGACCAATCGGCGACCCAGCCGAGATCCTTGTCGCTCCAGACAAGCGAACCCGCCAAGGCGACATCGCCGCCGATGGTCTTGGCCAAGGCATCGAGTTCCTGCTGTGCCGTCCCCGCCAAACCGGTTGTGGTGAGGCCCCGGCTGACCAGCATTGCCTTGTTGGGCACAATGATTGCCATGGCAAACGGTCTGGCGGCCGCTTCGAAAGCGTCGATCATGTAAGGGCTTTCGTCACCGTCGCGGGTCAGCGTGAAAGTGCGTTGCGCATCGCGTACGACCAAGAAAATCGCGAGTTTCGGGCGCGGTGACAGCCACGGCTTGTGCCCGAGCGTGGACAGCAATTGATCGATGGTATCGGGCATGTAGATGCAAGTGAGGTCCTGCGGCCGGTCGTGGGTGCCTTGCTCGTCATGGATCGGGATACCTTCCAGGCGATCGCGATAGCTGTAGGTCGCGACGAAGGAGCCGGCACGCTGCAGCATCGCTTGAAAGGCATTCTCCGTCGTCACACGCTGATCGCCGCTGACCCTGACAAGCACGCGACCCAGGCAATCCTTGAAGCCGAGTTCGCGATTGATGGCGCCAGTGCCGGTAACGATTGCCTGCGCTCGGTAAAGCCGGCTCTGATCATCGGCGTGAGCGACGGCTGCCTCGTTGATGACTGCGAGCGCGAAGGCGATGGCAATCGATCGTGATTTCAACATCGGGACATCTCCGAACGCTGCCATGGTGTCGCGAAAGCAAGCGGCAGGCAATGTCAGATTATGATGGCCGAGCGACGTTGACGATGGCTTTGACAACGGCGTCAAGGCCACTAGATTTCATGGAAACCGGAGGAGACGAGATCATGACCCAGCCAGAATTACCCTGGAAAGGTGGATGCCGTTGCGGGGAGGTGCGATTGAAGATCAGCGCCAAGCCACTCCTGACCATGGCCTGCCATTGCACCGGCTGTCAGCGCATGTCCTCCAGCGCCTATTCGTTGAGCGTCGCCATTCCGAGCGAAGGTTTCGAAGTCACCCAAGGCGAACCCGTTATCGGCGGCATGCACGACGAAAACCTGAAGCACTATTTCTGCCCCTACTGCATGACTTGGATGTTCACGCGCCTGGAAGGGTTCGACTGGTTCGTCAACCTGCGCCCGACCATGCTCGACGACCCCAGTTGGTTCACGCCTTTCGTCGAGACCTGGACCAGCGAGAAATTGCCCTGGGTGACGACACCGGCAAAGCACAGCTATCCGGCGCTGCCGGCGATCGATGAGTATCAGGGGCTGATCAAGGAGTATGGGGAAGAGGCTTCTTAATTGAAGGCGACCGGCTCTGAAGCCGATCGCCAACTAGTGCAATATTAGCCTTTCGGCGGGAAGGGGTCGTTTCCATAGGAGTCGCGGGCACGAATGCGCCCGTTTTCACCATGGATAAGCAACTCGCTCTGCTGGTTACGCGCGATTTCGCGAGCGACGGCAATCGCCTCTTGCTGAGTTGTTGTAACTTTCGTTGCTCGTTCAGCGCCAGCACCTTTCACGGCCCAGCCATTCTGGTGCGGCACGACATGCTGATCTCGCTTTGTCATGATGCTGAATTCCTTATGAAAGTGAAAGTGTGACCAGTGCCCATACTGGGCGCTGGTCTTTGCCTGCTAAGCAGCTCGCTTCTTCAAAGCTACTTCCCGACTACCAACGTGTTTTCGCTCTTTAAGAACTTCATTCACACGACCGGGATTAACATCGAAGCTGGCGGCAATCCGGTTCTGGAACTCTCCGCTCCAACTCTGAAGCCAGATTTCAACTGCATCATCAAAGGTGAGCACGTAGCTCCGCTTGTTATTATCGTTCACGATAATAATCTCCAATTAAGAGTGCCCTCTTGAAACGGAGACTCAGAAGTGCGATTCTGAAAGTGTAACGGTTTCAGATATCGGCATTCCGAGTTGATCCGCCCAGCGGATTCGGGCTTGTCCACTGACACCACGGGTCACATTGCAAATCGGGGTACGAGCCGACTTGTTTTGTGGCCCTTTTTGTTACTGCCAGCCGCGACGGTGCTCGATAGTGCGGGTGGCTATGTGTCTTCTTAAAGTTTGCCTCATATTGTTTTATCCCTTTTCTACCTGAGCCGTTTTGCCCAAGATTGCTTGACTGAGGATTTGCCGAGCTCTGTCAGCACATAGCTTCCTCTTGTAAGAGCTTCGCCAACTCTGTAAGTCGCCAGCCCTTGTTTCTCCAAGGTTCGATGGCTTACCAAATTACGGATTACCTGGCTTAAGCGATCATCCTTTCTCCCTTTCAACGGGAGCAAGTCCTCGGCGGTTGGCGTTATTATCTGACGTAACTTTTTTGCCAAAACTGAAATTTCGAGCCCTAGTTCCTCGTCGCCGTACTTCGCAATTAAAGCCAGTGCGGGATCAATAAGATCGCCCTCCTTCGTCCTCATCGCGTTAACCATCTAAGATACTTCAGAATCAGCATTTCTTCATCAGAATACGAATCGGAATCCAAAAAGTCAAGATTCCTTAACCATCTTCTTCAATCATTTGATCTCCAATTGTTCCGTGTGACAAAACAAAAAAGGAGCCATGTGGCTCCTTTTCAATTTCAATCTTAAGCGCTTATTGCGAGACTATTCATCCCCCATCTTCAGCGCTGCAATAAATGCTTCCTGCGGGATTTCGACTTTGCCGAATTGCCGCATGCGCTTCTTGCCTTCCTTCTGCTTATCCAGCAGCTTGCGCTTGCGGGTGGCGTCGCCGCCGTAGCATTTGGCGGTCACGTCCTTGCGCAGCGCCTTCACCGTCTCGCGGGCGATGATGCGCCCGCCGATCGCGGCCTGGATCGGGATCTGGAACATGTGCTGCGGGATCAGGTCCTTCAGCTTCTCGCACATGACGCGGCCGCGCTTTTCGGCGGCGGAGCGGTGCACCAGCATGGAGAGCGCATCCACCGGCTCGGCATTGACGAGGATCGACATCTTGACGAGGTCGCTCTCGCGATAGTCGGTCAGGCTGTAGTCGAAGGAGGCGTAGCCCTTGGAGATCGACTTCAGGCGATCGTAGAAGTCGAAGACGACTTCGTTGAGCGGCAGGTCGTAGGTGATCATGGCGCGGTTGCCGACATAGGTCAGCTCGGTCTGGATGCCGCGGCGGTCCTGACAGAGCTTCAGGATCGAGCCGAGATAATCGTCCGGCGTCAGGATCGTTGCCTTGATCCACGGCTCGCGGAATTCGGAAATCTTGACGACGTCGGGCATGTCGGCCGGATTGTGCAGCTCGATCTCGGTGCCGTCGGTCATGGTGAGCTGATAGACGACGGAAGGCGCCGTCGCGATCAGATCGAGATTGAATTCGCGCTCCAGGCGCTCCTGGATGATTTCCAGATGCAGCAGGCCGAGGAAGCCGCAGCGGAAACCGAAGCCGAGAGCGGCAGAAGATTCCATTTCAAAGGAGAAGCTGGCGTCGTTGAGGCGCAGCTTGCCCATGGCCGAGCGCAGGTCCTCGAAATCGGCGGCATCGACGGGGAAGAGACCGCAGAACACGACAGGCTGCGCCGGCTTGAAGCCCGGCAGGGGCTCGGCGGTCGGGCGCTTGTCCTCGGTGATGGTATCGCCGACGCGGGTGTCGGCTACTTCCTTGATCGAAGCGGTGATGAAGCCGATCTCGCCGGGGCCGAGGCTGTCGACGGCGACCATCTTCGGCGTCAGCACGCCGACGCGCTCGATCTGGTATTTCGCATCCGTGCCCATCATGCGGATGGTCTGGCCCTTGGTCAGCGTGCCGTCTATGATGCGCACGAGAACCATGACGCCGAGATAGGTGTCGTACCAGCTATCGACCAGCAGCGCCTTCAGCGGCGCCTTTTCGCCCCCCGCGCTCTTCGGCGCCGGCAGCTTGTGCACGATGGCTTCGAGAACGTCGGGAATGCCGAGGCCGGTCTTGGCAGAGATCAGCACGGCGTCGGAGGCGTCAATGCCGATCACTTCCTCGATCTGTTCCTTGATGCGGTCCGGTTCGGCCGCCGGTAGGTCGATCTTGTTGAGGACGGTGACGAGTTCGTGGTTGTTGTCGATCGCCTGATAGACGTTGGCGAGCGTCTGCGCCTCGACGCCTTGGCTGGCATCGACCACCAGCAGCGAGCCCTCGCAGGCCGACAGCGAGCGGGAGACTTCGTAGGCGAAGTCTACGTGTCCGGGCGTGTCGATCAGGTTGAGAATATAGGTCTCGCCATTGTTCGCCTTGTAGTGCAGGCGCACGGTCTGGGCCTTGATGGTGATGCCGCGCTCGCGCTCGATCTCCATATTGTCCAGCACCTGCTCCGACATCTCGCGTTCGGCGAGGCCGCCCGTCGTCTGGATCAGGCGGTCGGCCAGCGTCGATTTGCCGTGGTCGATATGGGCCACGATCGAGAAGTTGCGGATATGCGAAAGCGGAGTGGTGGAATTGGTGCTCATGCGCGCCATATAGCAGCGCCGCCCCGCGCCGCAAAGCGGAAAAGCGGGGTTTTGGCGGCTATATTCGCATGAAGGCAGGCTTTTCGGGCGCTCCATTTATCAGGATCATTATCGCGCTTGATTCCATTATGTGATCGTGTATTTCTCTTATATTAGAATTGCGAGGCGGATGGTGCGAGCAAATGATGGATGACGATCTGGAGCTGGCGATCGGGGCTCGCATCAAGCAGTTGCGCATTGCCCGCGGTTTGACGCTGGACGAGCTGGCGAATGCCTCCGCCGTCAGCCGCGCCATGATTTCGCGCATCGAGCGGGCCGAGGCGAGCCCGACGGCATCCTTGTTGTCGAGGCTCTGCGCAGCCCTCGGCCTGTCGCTCTCGGCCTTCTTCGCCGCGGACGATAAGGATGTGTCGCCATTGGCCCGCCGCGACCAGCAAGCGGTCTGGCGAGATCCGGAAACCGGCTATGTCAGACGCGCCGTCTCGCCGCCGGGGACGGAATCGAAGGTGGATGTTGTTGAAGTCGTCTTCCCCGCCGGCGCACGCGTTAGCTTTCCTCCGAATGCCGCGAGCCTTGCCATGACACAACATGTCTGGCTGTTCGAAGGCGAGATGGAGGTGACCCATCGTGATGTCACCCATCGCCTGATGCCCGGGGATTGCCTCTTCATGGGCGTCGGCGACGGTCATGCCTTTCATAATCCCGGCGAGGGTCCGGCGCGCTATTGCGTCATCCTCGATCGCGGCCGCTCATAATCATCAAGGACCTTTTCATGCCCGATATTCGTCTTCTTTCCGCCGCCGAAGCCCGCGCCGTCGCTCCTGATCTCTGCGACGTGCTCGCCGATTGCGTCAATGGCGGCGCATCGGTCGGCTTCATGCAGCCGTATAAGCCAGCCGACGCCATGCCCTATTGGCAAGGCGTCGCCGACAGCGTCGAGAGCGGCGCTACGCTGCTCTTGGTAGCCGAGATCGAGGGCAAAGTTGTGGGTACCGTGCAGGTAGGCGCGGCGCAGATGCCGAACCAGCCGCATCGCGGCGATCTCAAGAAATTGCTGGTGCATCGCTCTGCGCGTGGCAAGGGGCTGGCGCGGCTGCTGATGGCGGCGGCTGAGCGTGAAGCGGCCAAGCGCGGCAAGACCCTGCTGGTGCTTGATACCGCAACCGGCAGCGAAGCCGAAGCCATCTATCCCCGCCTCGGCTGGCAGCGGGTCGGGGTCATCCCCGATTACGCCATGTGGCCGGAAGGTGGGCTCTGCGATACGACGCTGTTCTATAAGCGCATCGCTGCTTGAACCGGGTCGGCATAGTCATTGTGAAAATGCGGCAAGCGCGTCATTCAGCGTCGCGGTCGGCGTCCAGTGCATCGCCTTCCAGCCGAATTGCCGCGCGGCCTCTATGTTGGCGGGATAATCGTCGATGAAGGCGATCTCATGGGCTTCGATACCGACGCGCTCGGTGGCCAGCCGGAAGAATTCAGGCGCGGGCTTCTGGTAGCCGAGCATGGCGGAATAGAAGATGCCGTCGAAATAGGAGGATAGGTCAAGCTTTTCCATCAGATAGGCGGCGCGGCGATGCTCCTGGTTGGTCGCCAGGTACATCGGGATGCCCTTGGCCCGCAGCGCCGCGAGGTCGCCAAGCAAGGCTTGGTCGAGGCGGGAGTCGTTCTCGAACCAGTAGTCGATCAGCGTTGAGGCGCTCAGCCCCGGCGCGATCCTCTCCAGAACGCTGGTGAGCCGGGGTTCCAGATTGTCGCGGCCGGTAACGACGTCTCCCCAATGGTCTTTCCTGAAGAATTCTTCCTGAAGCACCTCACGCTTGAGACCGAGATCGCGTTCCAGATAGGTGCAGTAGTGCAGGCCATCGCCGGGTCGCCCATGCACCAGCACACCGTCGACATCGACCATCAGAACTTTCATGCGGCGCGAATCTCCCAGTGGAATGAAAGGCATGCGGAAGGTGGCGTTGTTTCTGCCGGCGATCAAGAGCGCATGCGGCTCTTTTTTCCGTCCTGCAATCCGTGTAAGCCTCTGCATTCCCCAGGGAATTTAGCCGGCGTCAGGAGGCTGCCATGCGCGTCATCTATTCGGAAGATCACAAGCTGAGGGACGCCAAGACAGAACTGCATGATGGGCAGCTTGTGGCGCCTTTCGAAGCGCCGTTCCGTGCCGAATGGATATTGGCTGCCGTGAAGGAGGCCGGTTTTGCGGACATCGTCGCGCCGGAGCTGCATGGGCTGGAGACGGCGCGGAAGGTGCATGACCCCGCCTATCTCGATTTCCTTGGGACTGTCTGGGAGCGCTGGGTTGCGGCCGGCTACAAGGGTGAGGCGATCGCCAATTCCTTTCCCGTGCGGCGCACCAGCCAGCGCGTGCCGGAAAACATTGTCGGCATGATCGGCCATTATGCCAACGCCGCCGACACCTCGATCACCAAGGGCTCCTATGAAGCGGCCGTTGCATCGATGCGCTGCGCATTGACGGGTGCCGATTGGCTCCATGCCGGCAATCGCTATGCCTTCGCCCTCTGCCGCCCGCCCGGCCACCACGCCGGCTACGATCTCTTCGGCGGTTATTGCTTCATCAACAATGCCGCCGTCGCCGCGCAGCGGCTTCGCGACCACGGCGCGAAGAAAGTGGCCGTGCTCGATGTCGATTTCCATCATGGCAACGGCACACAGGATATCTTCTATCGGCGCGGCGATGTCTTCACCGCTTCGCTGCACGGTGATCCCATCCATGCTTTCCCCTATTTCTTAGGCCATGCCGATGAGAAGGGCGAAGGCGAAGGGCTGGGGGCGAACCGCAATTATCCGATGCCGCGCGGCACGTCCTGGGAAGAATGGTCGGCGGCACTTGCCGAGGCTCTCGCCCGCATCAAGAATTTCGGCGCGGAGGCGATCGTGCTCTCGCTCGGCGTCGATACGTTCGAGCGCGATCCCATCTCCTTTTTCAAGCTGACGTCGCAGGATTTCATTCGCATGGGCGAGCGCATCGCCGGCGTCGGCCTGCCGGTTCTCGTCTGCATGGAGGGCGGTTATGGCGTGCCCGAGATCGGCCTGAACGTCGCCAACGTCCTCATGGGCCTCGAAGCCTGAGACAGTCCTGGATCAACGCGCGTGATCGCAGGATGAAAAGTTTGAATTTGTCAGTCCACGTCCAGATCTCTAAAAAACCCGCATAAGAGGAGAGGTCATGGACCAGCAGCTTATCGAAAGTGGCACGGATGGCGGCGCGGCGCTGATGCCGCATCCGGATGTTGCGCCATCTTCCGGCGGCATTGCCGCCGGCGTGCTGATGTGCGTCCTGTCCATGTGCAGCATCCAATTCGGCTCGGCATTGTCGTCTCCGATCATCAATACCTATGGACCCGTCGGCGCGACGTGGCTGCGGCTCGTCTTCGCGTCTGCCGCACTGGCGATCATCGTCCGTCCGAAGATCATGAGCTACAGCCGCTCGCAATGGATCAGCGTGCTGGCACTTGGTTCCGTATCGGCGTTGATGACGGCTTCCTTCTTCTCGGCGATTGCGCACATTCCGCTGGGTCTTGCGGTCGCGATAGACTTCCTCGGACCTCTGCTTGTCGCGACCCTCGGCTTCGGGTTGAGCCGTCAGCTTCTCTGGCCCGTCTTCGCCGGCGTCGGCGTTCTGCTATTGGCCTATGACGGTGAGGAATGGGTGGGCAATCTGCCGGGCATCCTTTTTGCCTGCGGGGCGGGCGTGGGCTGGGCCTGCTATATCCTGTTGACGAAGAAGGTCGGCAACGCCTTCCAGGGTCTCGAAGGGCTTTCCATGTCACTGCTGGTCGCGGCGGTCGTTTCAACACCTTTCGGCTTTGCCTCCGCCGCCCCGCATCTGACAGCCTCTGGCCTCCTCGAAATCGCCGGCCTGGCACTGCTCGTTCCGCTGCTCCCCTATGTGCTGGAAATGGTCGCGCTGCGGCGCATGCCGACCTCGTCCTTCGGCATCCTCATGAGCCTGGAACCCGCCATTGCTGCCGTTGCCGGCTTTATTATCCTGTCGCAGCCGATGACGCCGTCGCAGATGTTCGGCACGGCCCTCGTCGTCGCCGCCAGCATCGGCGCAACGATTTTCGCCACGAAGGGCTGAGCTTAGACAGTCTTCCTCGCCGGATCGTCCAATGCCGGATTATAGAAGAGCGAGAGCGTCAGGCTCTTGGCGATGCGTTCGGCCGTCGCCATAAACCAGGCCTTGGCTTCATCCGAGGGCGCGATATCGGCAAGCGTTTCCGAAAAAAGCGCCAGCCATTCCGGAAAGAGGTCTGGCGCGATGCCTTCGACGCCGAGATGCGCTTGCACAGGCTTGCCGCCATAGGCGCCGTTTTTGAACGCAACCGACGACCAGAAGCGTTTCATCTTCTCCATATGGTCCGGCCACCGGCCGGCAAGGCGGCCGTCAAAAACCGGGCCGAGCCGGGGATGCGCCTGAATGCGTCCGTAGAAAGTATCGACAAGCCGGTCGATGAAGGCTGCATCGATGCCGATGCGCGTCATCTCCGCTTCGGCCTTCTCGCGGATGCCGGCGAGGTGAGCGGCGCGGCCCTGTATGTCAATGTTCATGTCATGCTCCTGCCGCCGCTCAGCATTTTGCGCAATACGGCGTTTGTCGGCCCTCTATCTATGCATTTCCATGGCGGAACCAAGATGTCATGCCGCCGTTGCGGCAATCTGTCAAAGTCATGGGGTAGTTGGCTCGGCATAGTCTGTTAGCCCTTGACCCCAGTGATCGTCCACTTTAGTTTTAGAATAATTCTAAAGATGGAGATTTTTATGTTGCTCGGGTTTTTCCGCTCGCCAAAACGTTCCTTTGCCTCTTTGTCCGAACAGGAAATTCTCGCCATTGCCATCGCCTCGGAAGAGGACGATGCCCGCATCTATCTCGCCTATGCCGATATTCTAAGAGACAACTATCCCGATTCCGCCAAGGTGTTCGAGGACATGGCCGAAGTCGAGGATACCCATCGCAAGACGCTGATCGACATGCACCGCAAACGTTTCGGCGAGCGCATCCCGCTGATCCGGCGCGAACATGTCAACGGTTTCTATGAACGCAAGCCGGACTGGCTACGCAAGAACCTGTCGCTCGAAGCCATCCGTGCAGAAGCCGAGGGCATGGAGCAGCAGGCCTATAATTTTTATGTCGAGGCGGGCAAGCGGGTTTCCGACGCCTCGACGCGCCAGCTCCTCGGCGATCTGGCGCTGGCGGAACAAGGGCATGAAGACATTGCCCGCATGCTTGGCGACAAGCACACGCCGGAATCGGTGAAGGAAGAAGAGGATGCGGATGCCCGCCGCAAATTCGTGCTGACCTATGTGCAGCCGGGCCTTGCCGGCCTGATGGACGGCTCGGTCTCGACGCTTGCGCCGATCTTCGCCGCCGCCTTCGCGACGCAGCAGACATGGCAGACCTTCCTCGTCGGCCTGTCGGCTTCCGTCGGCGCCGGCATATCCATGGGCTTCACCGAAGCCGCCCATGATGACGGCAAGATTTCCGGCCGCGGCTCGCCGATCAAGCGCGGTCTTGCCTGCGGCGTCATGACGGCACTCGGCGGCTTGGGCCACGCGCTTCCCTATCTCATTCCCAATTTCTGGACCGCCACCATCACCGCCGCCATCGTTGTCTTCTTCGAGCTGTGGGCGATCGCCTTTATTCAGAACAAATATATGGAGACACCGTTTCTCCGCGCCGCCTTCCAAGTCGTCGTCGGCGGTTCCCTGGTGCTTGCAGCGGGCATACTGATTGGAAATGGGTGAGACGCGATCGTCGAAGGAGCAGCGATCGAGCGGTACGCGCGGCAGCACCCATGAACAGCATGTCAAGGCCGGTCAGCAGAGCCATAAGAACAACTAACCAAATGGCGCTTCAATTTGTCCGTGCCTGAGAGGTGTAGACCGTTCTGAGCATTTTTGGAAAAACAAAAGGCCGGCAGATGTGCCGGCCTTTTGTATGAGTTGTGTTCTTACGGTGATTACTTGACGGCGCCGACGAGGACGTCGTTGCCGTTTTCGATGGTGACCCAGCGGCCGGCATTGTAGCTCGCCTGGCGCTTCAGATAGGAATAGGGGGTCTGGTACCAGACCTTCACCTCGTCATCGAGATTGTCGAGAATGTAGTCGCCCTGGTCGGTACGCAATGTCAGCACGGCATGGCCTTCGCCATCAGGTTTGCGTACGACCGTCATCAGAAGGTTGGCGGCGGAAAAGCCCTTCTGCATGAGAAGCTTGCGCTTCAGAAGCGCGAAATCTTCGCAGTCACCGGCCGTCTTCGGATATTCCCAATATTCTTCCTGGCCGTAGACTTCCATGTCGGTGGCAGGCGTGATGGTCTTGTTGACGCGCAGGTTGACCTGATTGACCAGCGTCCAGGTGGCGGCGTTCATATCGACAGGACCGGTATTGCGCGTCGGGCCGCATTCGTCGGCATGACGCTCGCAAAACTCATAGTGCCCGATGGGCTGGGATGTGACACCGCCGATGGTCATCGATGCGGTGTTCTGGGGGGCCGGCATGGCCGACGACGACATCGCAACTATAGCTGCGAAGGCAACGAATACGCCCTTAATACGCACGCCCACTTTCCTTGTATCGTCCCTGCATTTGTTAACAAATTGTTAATGTAAGGGGGCGCGCCAAGTCAATCGTTACTTAAGTGTTAACAGCGGAACCAGCCTTTATGGTTAATTTCAGCACAATCAAGAGGCTAGTCGCCACAATTCAATGCCTCTTATGATTACCGGAAGGCATGCGGGTTCTACCCCGCGGCGGGCCGTCCGCGGGTTTTTCACAAAGCTATCTATATGTTTTTACGGATGATTATGGAGCGCCAGCGTCTCCGCTGCGGTCAACATGCGCTCGATATCCTGCGGTCGGGACAGCCGATGATCGCCGTCACGCACAAGTGTTAACACGACATCGTCGGCCGGCAAATGTTCGACCAATCTTAACGAATGGGCATAGGGCACATCCTCGTCCTGCATGCCCTGTAGGATATGAACCGGGCAGCCCGTTTCGATGATGCCGGTCAAGACGCGGTTGGCGCGGCCGTCCTCGATGAGCGCGCGGGTGAAGATATTCGGCTCGGGACTATATTCTGAAGGCTCCTCGAAATAGCCGCGTTCGGCAAGCGATCTCCGCTCGACATCGGAAAGGTTCGGCTCGATGAGATCGATAGTGAAGTCCGGGGCGGGAGCAATCAGCACAAGGCCCTGGATGGCCGGTGTCTTCTTGCGCTTGCGCAGTTCCTGGACGAGCCGCAGCGCGATCCAGCCGCCCATGGACGAACCGACAAGGACGATCCGCTTCGGCTTGGCGTAGTTGATGACGGCGAGCGCCTCTTCCAACCAGTGCGAAATCGTGCCGTCGGTGAAGACGCCGCCGGATTGGCCATGGCCCGAATAATCGAAGCGGATGCAGCCGAGACCCAGCCGTTCGGCAAGCGCGTCGAGCTCCAGCGCCTTGGTGCCGCTCATATCGGAGCGATAGCCGGAGAGCCACACGAAGGTCGCGCCCTTTGCGCCTTTCCTGGCCGCGCGCAGTTGCACGGCGATCTGCCGTTGGTCGTCGGCGCTGCCCACGGAAATAAAGGTCGGTTCAAGGTCGGCTAGTGCTTCGGACATTAAAAACTCCCGGAATTTTGTGCTTTATAGAGCAGATTTGCACCCGCGCGAGTGCAAAAATCCTTCCGATTTCTGAAGAAGCGCATGCGCTATTTTGTGATGTTGCTGTGTCCTTTGCGCATCTTACGGCTGCGCCGCACAGTATTGGCACACGGGAGGTGATTTTTTCCTGGCATCATGCTATTGACTTCACCGCAGCTTTTACGACATTTCCGTCAGTTGCGCCGACGGGAGCGAGAGGCTGCAGCAATCCGAAACAATTCGTGGAGAGTACGACCATTCGCAGACCCTTTAAAACCGATGCGCCCGTGAAGGACGGGCCACGTTCCAACAGGGAAATCCGCATTCCCAAAGTTCAGCTCATCGCGGCTGACGGCCAGAATATGGGCATCGTCCCAACCGACCAGGCATTGAGAATGGCAGAGGAGGCCGGTCTCGATCTGGTGGAGATTTCCCCCAACGCTGAACCGCCTGTGTGCAAGATCCTCGATCTGGGCAAGCTGAAATACGCCAACCAGAAGAAGGCCGCCGAGGCGCGCAAGAAGCAGAAGGTCGTCGAAGTCAAAGAAATCAAGATGCGCCCGAACATCGACACGCATGACTACGACGTGAAGATGAAGGCGATCGAACGTTTCTTTGAAGAAGGCGACAAGGTGAAGGTGACCTTGAAGTTCCGCGGCCGTGAAATGGCCCACCAGGAACTCGGCATGAAGCTTCTCCAGCAGGTCAAGGAAGATACGCTCGAGATCGCCAAGGTCGAAGCCGAGCCCAAGCTCGAAGGTCGCCAGATGATGATGGTGCTTGCGCCAAAGTGAGGCGCGAGCAGACGTAAGAGGCCGGAGCCGTCCTGTTGGGCGGCTTTTTCCTTTTGTGCTCCGGGTTGATGCCTGTCATCGATCCGTAAAAGAATCCCCGCAGGGGAATCGCTTCAGGTAAATTTTGCTGTTGGGTGATGAGGCTTTCAAGATAATCGTCGTTCAGGTTTGCCTTTTTGCGTCGGACTTTGAGGCTGTGCTTGTCTTTTGGATTTCGCACTAGGTTCATGGCGATGTGTTTGACGAGGGCCATGTTGTGGGGTCCTGAGGCGGTTCGCAATCTGGAGAGGTCGTCGTGGAAGACGACGTCGAGGACCCAATGCAATCGGTTCTCGATGCCCCAATGGGCGCGGACGGCGGCGGCAAAGGTTTTCGGATTGAGTTTGGCTGACGACAGATAATAGCGCCTCTCGGTCTCGACCTTGCCGGCCCGCTCGGTGTGGCTCTCCACCATGGCGATCATGGCAAGATGGGGAAAGCGCGGTTCGTCGGGATATCGACGGTCGGAGATCAGCCAATCGACGTCGTGGCAGACGGTATGCCGGCGCTGCTCGATCCGGCCATGGTCGTTCTCGACGGTTGCCGTGTCGGTTTCAATCATGTCGGCGGGCGGATCGGCGAAGAAGCGTGCGACGTCGTCATGGGTGACGGGCCGGTTGGCCTTGAGCGCAAGCAGATAATCACCGCCGCGCCGCACGATCGTCTCGGCAATGGCGGTCTGCGTGCCCATGGCATCGATGGTGACGATGGCGCCGGTCAGTTCGAGCCGTTCCAGCAGCAGCGGAATAGCCGTGATCTCGTTGGATTTGACGTCGGTCGCTTCCTGGCCGAGAACCAGCCGCTGCCGGGTTGCCCAGGCCGAGACCATATGCAGCGGTTCGCGTCCTCGGCTGCGCGCATGGGTCCGGCGGGATGTCTTGCCATCAATGGCGATGACATCCGGATCGCCATCCCGCAACGCTTCGACCCATGAGGTGAAGCAGGATTTGAACAGCTCGGGATCGAGGGCGTTGATGACGTCGTTCAACGTGTCATGGGAGGGCAGACCGCGTTCGAAGGCAAGGAAGCGCCGCAGAAAGTCCATCCGCTCCTCGCCCCAAAGCCGGATCTCGACGAAATCCTCCATGCCGCTCAGCGTCGCACACAGCACAAGCAGCAGAACCTCCGGCAGCGGGTAAACCACCCGCCAGCACTGCCGCGGATCGGAAAGTGCTGAAAAATGATCAAGAATGGCCCGCGAAGAAGTAGGAGAGACTGGCATGAACGGCTCCGTCGATTCGAAGCTCCTCATGAATCACAATCCGACCTCCTGGCGCCACAACAGAGTCAAAGCTAAAGCGATTGCCCTGGAATCCCCGCCGTGCCCGTTGCACTTACAGGCGACTGCGGTTATAAGCGCGCGTCCGAACTGACCGGCAGGGCATGCCGTGGCAGTTCAGAATGCTGGCGGAGCGGTTCGTCACCGTATCCGCCGTTCAACAACAAACGCTCCGGCACCTTGTCGCAGCCCCGGCCCAGCCGGATCTGTGGGGAGGCTTTTTACAAAGCGCGCCAGGAAGCATCGAAGGAGTAGCAAAATGCCCAAGATGAAGACGAAGTCCTCTGCCAAGAAGCGGTTCAAGATCACCGCGTCCGGCAAGGTCAAGGCAGCCGCTGCTGGCAAGCGCCACGGCATGATCAAGCGTACCAACAAGTTCATTCGCGACGCCCGCGGCACCATGGTTCTCGCAGAACCGGATGGCCGTAAGGTTGTCAAGAACTACTTGCCGAACGGTCTCTGAGACTATTCGTAACGCTATAGACTAAGGAGATCATGAAATGGCACGCGTAAAAAGAGGCGTTACCGCCCACGCCAAGCACAAGAAGGTTCTGAAGGCAGCCAAGGGCTTCTACGGCCGCCGCAAGAACACCATCCGTACCGCCAAGGCCGCCGTCGACCGCTCCAAGCAGTACGCTTACCGCGACCGTAAGATCAACAAGCGCAACTTCCGCGCCCTCTGGATCCAGCGCATCAACGCTGCCGTCCGCGAATTCGGCCTGACCTACGGCCGCTTCATCGACGGTCTGAACAAGGCTGGCATCGAAGTCGACCGCAAGGTTCTCTCCGACATGGCGATCCATGAGCCGGAAGCTTTCGGCGCGCTCGTCGCCGCCTCCAAGAAGGCGCTGGAATATCTCAAGGACGCTGGCACGAAGAACGAATTCGAAGCTGCTGTGAACTAACACAGCTTCCACGTATTTCGTGTATTCATTGCAAACCCGCGCTGGCAAAAACCGGCGCGGGTTTTGTGTTTTGCAGCACGCGTGATCGAGCCCATGTGGCCTGATCAAAGCGCGCGCCGCCGCCGGCTGTGGCCGAACTTCGGCACATGACCCGCTTTCTTGGCGGGTTTTTGTCATTTGCCCGTTGATTGGCCGCGTGCACATGGGTAGTGATCTGCAGCGCTTCATCGTTGCCACCAGCTATCCGATGTATGTGTTCACCAATTATTCTGCGGAATGAGCGGCGCGGTGAGCCCGCCCTCCGCAAGGCAGGACAAGATGACGGAACTCGATACTCTTGAAACCCAACTCATGGCCGACGTGGCCGCTGCCACGGACGAGCAGGCGATCGAAGCCGTCAGGGTCTCCGCTCTCGGCAAGAAGGGCTCGGTTTCAGAACTGTTGAAGACGCTGGGCTCGATGTCGCCGGAAGAGCGGCAGACGCGGGGCGCGGCGATCAATGCGCTGAAGAATTCGGTGACCGACGCCATCAACGCCCGCAAGGGTGCGCTGCGCGATGCCGCGATCGAGGCCAAGCTGAAGGCGGAGACGCTGGACGTCAGCCTGCCCGTGCGTTCTTCGCCTGCGGAACGCGGCCGCATTCATCCGATCAGCCAGATCGTCGACGAGATCACCGCTATCTTCGGCGACATGGGCTTCTCGATCGCCGAAGGTCCTGATGTCGAGACCGATTATTATAACTTCACGGCGCTGAACTTCCCCGAAGGGCACCCGGCCCGCGAGATGCACGATACCTTCTTCTTCCAGCCGGACGAGAAGGGTGAGCGCAAGGTGCTGCGCACGCACACTTCGCCGGTGCAGGTGCGCACCATGGAAGCCTCGAGCCCGCCGATCCGCATCATCATCCCCGGCAAGACCTACCGCCAGGACAGTGACGCCACGCACTCGCCGATGTTCCATCAGGTGGAAGGCCTCGTCATCGACAAGACGGCGAATGTCGCCAATATCCGCTGGGTGCTCGAAGAATTCTGCAAGACCTTCTTCGAGGTCGACAATGTGACGATGCGCTTCCGCCCGTCCTTCTTCCCGTTCACGGAACCCTCGTTCGAGGTCGATATCCAGTGCGATCGCTCCGGCCCGATCGTCAAATTCGGCGAAGGCACCGACTGGATGGAAATCCTCGGCTGCGGCATGGTTCACCCGAACGTGCTGCGCTATGGCGGTCTCGATCCGGATGAATATCAGGGCTTTGCCTGGGGCATGGGCCTCGACCGCATCGCCATGCTGAAATACGGCATGCCCGACCTGCGCGACTTCTTCAACGCCGACGTCCGCTGGATGAACCACTATGGCTTCCGCCCGCTCGACATGCCGACACTGTTCGGCGGTTTGAGCGTGTAAGGAAGGGATAAAGCACATGAAATTCACACTCTCCTGGCTGAAAGAGCACCTGGAAACCGACGCCACGCTTGACGAGATCTGCGCCCGCCTGACGATGATCGGGTTGGAAGTGGAAGACGTCGACGATAAGGCGGCATTCAAGCCCTTCGTCATCGCCAAGGTCCTTTCCGCCGAAAAGCATCCGCAGGCCGACCGGTTGAAGGTGCTGATGGTCGACAACGGCTCCGGCAAGCCGGTCCAGGTCGTCTGCGGCGCGCCGAATGCCCGCGCCGGCCTCGTTGGCGCCTTCGCGGCTGCCGGCACCTATGTTCCTGGTATCGATGTAATCCTGACGGTCGGCAATATCCGTGGCGTCGAAAGTCACGGCATGATGTGCTCGGAAAAGGAGCTGGAAATCTCCGACAGCCATGACGGCATCATCGATCTGCCGGAAGATGCGCCCGTCGGCACCAGCTTTGCCGCCTATGCCGGCCTCGATGATCCGATGATCGAGATCAACCTGACGCCGAACCGTCCCGACTGCACCGGCGTCTACGGCATCGCTCGCGACCTCGCCGCTTCCGGCCTCGGCACGCTGAAGCCGCGCCTGACGCCGACCTTCGCCGTCGACGGCGATACGCCGGTGGACTTGAAGATCGAGCTCGACGATACCAGCATCTGCCCCGGCTTCGCGCTCCGCCTCGTACGCGGCGTCAAGAACGGCCCGAGCCCGAAATGGATGCAGCAGCGGCTGCTGGCGATCGGGCTGCGCCCGATCAGCGCGCTGGTCGACATCACCAATTACATGACCTTCGATCAGGGCCGGCCTATGCACGTCTTCGACGCCGCCAAGGTCAAGGGCAATCTGGTCGTGCGCCGCGCCAAGGATGGCGAGACCGTGCTGGCGCTGGATGAGCGCGAATACAAGCTTGGCCCGAACAATGTCGTCATCTCCGATGACGATGGCGTCGAGTCGATCGGCGGCATCATGGGCGGCGAGCATTCCGGCTGCGATGAGAACACCGTCGACGTGCTGATCGAATCGGCGCTTTGGGACCCGATGAACATCGCCAAGACTGGCCGCAGCCTCGGCATCATCACCGATGCCCGCTACCGCTTCGAGCGCGGCGTCGATCCGGAATATATGGCTCCCGGCCTGGAACGCACGACCGAGCTGGTGCTCGCCTGCTGTGGCGGCACCGCCGCCAAGGCCAAGGTCGAAGGTTATAAGGGCTACGACGCCAAGATCGTCGATTTCCCCTTCTCCGAGGTCAAGCGTCTGACGGGCCTTGACGTCTCCGTGGAAGAAGGCAGGTCGATCCTGACAAAGCTCGGCTTTTCGGTTTCCGGTTCGGGCGAGCGTGTCTCCGTCGCTGTGCCCTCGTGGCGGCCGGATGTCGATGGCAAGGCCGATCTGGTCGAAGAGATCATGCGCATCCATGGTGTCGACAACATCAAGCCGCAGCCGCTTGCAAGCCACAACGCCGTCAACGGCAAGATCCTGACGACGCTGCAGATCCGCACGCGCACCGCCAAGCGCGCGCTTGCCTCCCGCGGCATGCTGGAAGCCGTCACCTGGTCCTTCATCTCCGAAGATCAGGCCAAGCTCTTCGGCGGCGGCTCCAATGCGCTGAAGCTTGCCAATCCGATCGCCGCCGACATGTCCGACATGCGTCCCTCGCTCCTGCCGGGCCTGCTGTCGGCTGCGCAACGCAACGCCGACAAGGGCTATGGCGACGTCGCGATCTTCGAGGTTTCCGGCACCTATGAAAACGACAGGCCCGAAGGCCAGCGCCGCGTCGCCGGCGGCATCCGCCGTGGTACTGCGACGCTGACGGGCGCCGGCCGCATGTGGTCGAACGCCGCCAAGGGCGGCGGCAAGCCGGTCGATGTCTTCGACGCCAAGGCAGACGCACTGGCCGTGATCGAAGCCTGCGGCCTGCCGATGGGCAATATCCAGATCGAGCAGGGTGGCCCCGCCTGGTATCATCCGGGCCGTTCGGGCACGATCAAGATGGGTCCGAAAGTCGTTCTCGGCTATTTCGGCGAATTCCATCCGAAGACGCTGGAAGCGCTCGATGTCACCGGCGCGCTTGCCGGCTTCGAGGTCTATATCGACGCCATGCCGGAGCCGAAGAAGAAGACGACGCGCACCAAGCCGGCGCTGGAGCTTTCGCCGTTCCAGGCAGTCAAGCGCGACTACGCCTTCGTGGTCGACAAGACTGTGGAAGCCGGCACGATCATCCGCGCCGCCACGGGCGCCGACCGCAAGCTGATCACCGGCGTCAATGTCTTCGATATTTTCGAGGGCGCATCGCTCGGCGACGGCAAGAAGTCGATCGCCATCGAGGTGCAAATCCAGCCGGCCGAGCGCACGCTGACCGACGAGGATTTCGAGGCGCTGACCCAGAAGATCGTCGCCAACGTGACGAAAACGACGGGTGGCGTGCTTCGGGGGTGACAAGGTTTCCCTTCTCCCCGCCTGGGAGAAGGGGAAAGACCTACCGATGCAAATGGTAGACCTTGTTGACGATGGTCCACCGTCCGTCGATCTTTAGCAATGACAGATAGTCGGAAAAGCGCATGCCGGCGAATTCGTCGACGACTTTGACGCTTGCGGCATCACCTTCGATATCGATCAGCTCGATCTCCATCAGCGGCACAGTGTCGGGCGGTGCGCTGCCTTCTTCAACGATGGCGCTGATGAATTCGTCGCGCGTCATCCATTCCACCGCGCCCTGATAATTGCCTGTGATCGCTACTCGTGGATGGAGCGCCTTGCGCAATGCCGGCTCGTTCGCGAATGCCATGCCATCGACATAGAGGTGAACAACCGCACGGATTGCTTGCTCTTCTGACATCTCGCTATTCCTCGTTTGAGTGCCTGTTAATATAGCATAAACGCCCCAACTGGCAAAAACGGCGGCGTGATCGCGAGGATTTGACCGGTCTTATTCTACGAAAATCCGTACGCTGGCGGCCCGGCCGGCGGCATCGATGACGGTCAGCGTCGAATAGCCGGCGCCATCCGGAATCCATTGATTAGTGCGGCGGCGAGAGAGATCGGGCAGCGGCTTGCCGTTGGCGAGCCAGCGGAACGGCGCGCGGCCGCCCTGCAGCTTCAATGCCAGCGGCATCGGTGGGTTGGCGCCGCTGCTCGCGCCAAGATCGACGCGCGCCCCCTCTGGCGGATAGACGATCTGTGGCGCCGGCTCGCGGGTCGAGGCTGACAGCAAGCCGGCGGCCGTCACCGAAAAACGCCGCTGGCTGATCGGCAGTTCGGTGGCGGAAATGCGCACCGCGCCCATGGGCGCCGGCGGAAACGGCGCGATGGCGACGCCGGATTTGGCGAAGCCTTCGAAGAGGATGGGCGCGGCTGAGACATAGCCCGCCAGGCCCGGCACCGCGCCATTGTCCGGCCGGCCGACCCAGACGCCGAGCACATGCGCACCATCGTAGCCGACGGACCACGCGTCGCGGTTGCCGTAGCTGGTGCCGGTCTTATAGGCGATGCCGAGCTGCTTGCTGCCGGCCGGTGCAATGATATCGGAGAGAATGTCGGTGATGTTCCAGGCTGCGACCGGCTCCATCAGCGGCTCGCTTTCGATCGGCCCGGGCTGATCCTGAATGCCGTCGCCGATCCGCATCGGTTTGCCGCGGTTGGCAAGGCCCGCATAGAGCTGCACCAGATCCTTGAGCGTGATGCCGACGCCGCCGAGGCCGATGGCGAGGCCCGGCGCTTCGTTGGGCGGCAATACCGGCTTCACCTCGGCGCGGCGGAAACGCACCAGCAGCCGCGTCGGCCCGACGGCGTCGAGCAGACGCACGGCCGGCACATTGAGCGACAGTTGCAACGCCTCGCGCACGCTGACATCGCCCTGGTAGGTCATGTCGAAATTCCGCGGGCGATAACCGTAGAAATCGGCAGGGCGGTCCTCGATGATCGTTTCCTGGGCGACATATCCCTCTTCGAAGGCCAGGCCGTAGATGAAGGGTTTCAGCGTCGAGCCGGGCGAGCGCAGGACACGAGTCATGTCGATCCAGCCGGAGCGGCTGGAATCGAAATAATTCGCCGAGCCGACCTCGCCGACGATGTCGCCGGTATGTGCATCCGCCATCACCATGGCGACAGAGACCTTCGGTCCCAACCGCTTCGATGCTTCATCGGCGACGATTTCAAGGCCTTGCTGAATATCCCGGCGCAGCGTCGTTCGGTGCCGGATGACGCCGGGTTGCTTGCGTAGCGCGGCCTCCGCGAGATGCGCGGCATAGGCCGGCAATTGCCGTCGCTTCGCGGGGACCGGGACGAGCGCTGCCCGCTCAGCTTCACCCTCGCCGACGGCAGCCGCAACGGCAGCGCGATCGAGCACGCGGCGGCGGGCTGCCTCGGCGCTTGCGAGATTGCGGTCCGGCCGGCGCTTTTCCGGTAATTGCGGCAGAGCGACCAGCAAGGCCGTCTGTGCGACGGTCAAATGCCGCGGCTCCTTGCCGAAATAGGCAAGGCTTGCCGCACGCACACCCTCCAGATTGCCGCCATAGGGCGCATGCGTCAGATAGAGATCGAGGATTTGCTCCTTGCTGAGCCGCCGCTCAATCTGGATGGCGCGGACGATCTGCAGCAGCTTTGCCGTCACTGATCGCTCATTGCGCGGCTCGATCAGCCGCGCCACCTGCATCGATAGTGTCGAGCCGCGACGATGCGGCCATGGCTGACAAGCTGGAGAAAAGCGCGGCCGAGCGCCATCGGGTCGACGCCGTGATGGTCGTAGAACCGCCGGTCCTCGTAGGCGACCAGCATGCGCAGGAATTGCGGATCGACATCGGCGACATCGGTCTTCAGCCGCCAGCGCCCCTCCGGCGTGGCGAAGGCTCGGAGCAACTCGCCATTGACGTCGAGCACTTCAGACGAAACGATGCCGGCCTTGTCGAGCGGCGGCGGAAAGGCGTGATCGGCAGCCTCGAGGCCAAAGATCAGCGCCGCCACCGAGAGGGCGCTCACCCCGACACCGATCGCAATTTTCCATCGCGTCTTCATCACCGCTCTTACTGTTGTGCTGCCAGCACCTCCATACGGCCCATCGCCGTGCGGGCCGAGAATTGCGGACGATACATGTCCTCGACGCTCGCGGCCGGATGATCGTAGGTGCCGAGGGTAACGGCACGGACGACATAGGCGAAGGTCAGATCACGATCGGCGCCGGAGCTTTGGTCGAAAGCGGCGACGAAGCGGTCGTTGCGGAATTCGACATGGGCCGGCTGGATATCGCTGAGCCAGTCGAAGTTCGAAAGCTGGGCGCTGTTGACGATGCTCGGATTGTCGATCTCGAAGCCGGCGGGCAGGAGATCGGTTACGAGAAGGCGCTGCGGCCAGTCATTGTCCTCGGTAACATGCAGCACCACGACGTAACGCTCGTTCTGCTGCGCTTGGCTGACATTAGCCTCCTCGCCATCGAGCGTGTAGTACTTGCGCTCGATCTTGAAGCCGTTGCCGCCGGCCGGCAGTGGTGCGACCGGAGCGGCGACCGTAGTCACCGCGGCCGATAAGGGCTGGCGTGTGGTGTTGGTGACGGTCAGCGGATGTCCCATCAGGGCGTCGCCGGTCATTTGGGCCATGTAAGCGCCGCTATGGGCAGCGCCGTTGACATCCAGCGTCAGGCCGTCATCGCCGTTCTGCAGGGCGCGGGCAGCGAGCAGCATCCAGGTTTGTTCCTGGGTGCTGGTATAGGTCTTGGTCTGCCATTCCTTGGCAACGACCGACGCCAGGTCCGGAATGATCGGCGGCACGGGGCGGCTTTCGGCAGCAAGTGCCAGCACGGCCGCGCCGTCGCGCAGCGACGAACCGTAGTCGGAACGAGCGAAGCTGACCTTCGTCACCGCCGCCTTTTGCGACATCTGCAGCGCATCGACGAAGATGTTGCGTGAGCGCTGGGCATCGCCATAGAGCGCGAGAGCGGCCGCCAGATGCGCCTTGGAGAGCGGCGTGGGGAAGTCGTTCAGCATGGTATCGGCGTAGTAGCGCAGATCGCTGATCGAAGCCTTCTTGTTGCGGGCGAGCACGTAGAGCGCATAGGCGATCTCGTTGCCCTGGTCCTTGACGTTGGTGTTGATGCTCAAGGAGTTCTGGAGATTCTCCAGTGCCTGCACCATGGCCTGATCCGGCACGGTGTATTTTTGCTCGCGGGCTCGGGTCAGGAAATCGGTCACATAGGCGTCGAGCCAGAGATCGCCGGAGCCCGGAGCCCAGAGGCCGAAGCTGCCCGTCGACGACTGATAGGACATTTCGCGATAGATCGCGTCCTGAACGCGCTTGTGGATTTCAGCGTCGTCGGCAAGACCGTTCTTGATCGCCATATCGCTGAAATAGAGCAGCGGCATCGCGCTGCTGGCTGTCTGCTCGGCGCACCCATAAGGATAGCGGCTGAGGCTCATCAGCAAAGCGGGCACGTCGAAGGCGCTGGAGCGGCTGACATTGAGGCTGACGGAAGCGCCCGGCAGCACGCTATCGGCCAAAAGGTCGGCATTGACTGTCAGGCTCTTGCCGGGGGCAAGCGCGATGACGCGCCGTTCGGTGACTGGTAGCTGCGCCGGGCGAACTGGAATATTGACCGATTGATCGAGCGACATGCCGGAAGCATTCGACAGCTTGATCGAAACCGTACCGTCGCCGGGCTGTCCGCCGGTCAGCGGCAGCGTGATGTTGTATTTACCGCCGGTCTGTAGGTTGATCGTCTGCTGCGCAGCGCTTGCATCCACGGTCACGGCCGAGTTGCCCGTCACTGCCAGCCTGTAGTCGCCGGCGGGTGCGTCGGTATTGGCGATATCGAGCCGGAGATTGGCCTTATCCCCCGGAGCGAGGAATTTCGGCAGGCTAGCGGTGACGACGACGGGGTCGCGGATGATCACATCCTGCGTCGCATGGCCGATCCCGGCCTTCGACCAGGCGACGGCCATCAGGCGTGCCGTGCCGTTGAACTGCGGAATGTCGAAGCTGACATTGGCCTTGCCGCTGGCATCGAGCTTGATCGGGCCGGAGAAGAAGGCGATCAGCTTTTCCGTCGGCGGGCTGGCCTGCAAGGCCGCCTGTCCGCCATCGCCGCCGGTGCGCAACCGCCCGGTGGCGCCGAGCGAGCCGTCGATCAGGCGGCCGTAGAGGTCGCGGATTTCGAGGCCGAGCTGGCGCTGGCCGTAATACCATTCGTCCGGGGCTGGCGGCTGGTAGCGCGTGAGGTTGAGAATGCCGACATCGACGGCGGCAACTATGACATAGGCGTCCTCATTGGCGCCTGCGCCCGCCACCTGCACGCCGATATTCAGCGGCTGGCGCGGCAGGGTTTTCTGCGGCGCATCGAGCTTGACCTGCAGCTTGCGTTCGCCGGGATCGACGATCGCCCATTTGATGCCGATTGCGCGCATTGGCATGCGGCTTTCCTGGGCATCGCCGGGGCGGAAGAGGGTGGCGGTTACATAGGTACCGGCGCCCCAATCGGCGGTGACGGGGATGTCGACTTCGCCGCCGGTGGCGCCGATATCGGCATTGGTCACCGAGATCAGCGTTTCGGACCCGGCCGTCACCATCAACTGGCCGGCGTAACGCGAGGTCACCTTCAGCTTGGCAGTATCGCCGACATGGTAGCTGTCCTTGTCGAGCGCAATTTCCAGTGCATCAGGTGTCTGTGTCGAGGTGGAAGCGACATACCAGCCAGCGTTGAATTCGACGCTGGATTCCGGCCCGTTCGTATCGGTCGTCTCCACCTCCAGCCGATAGCGGCCCCAGGTCACCGGCACCGAGATTCTAGCGCCGTCCGTTGTGGCGTTGACCGTGCCGGTGGCGACCTGCTTGGTCGACATCACGGGCTCGTATTTCCAGCTACTGCCGTCGCGATACCATTGGTAGTCGCGTTCGACACTGAGCAGCTTCCAGGTCAGGCCCTGCATGGCCTGCTTCTGGCCGTTCTGGTCGACGGCGATGACATGGAAGTTGCCGGTGGAATTTTCGCCGAGATCGCCGTCGAATTCCGGCTTGATGCCGATCCGCGGCCCATCCGCCTTGACCGGCAGCGTCAGAGAGCGCTCGACGGCCCGGCCGCCGGCCTCCTGCATGCGCACGGTGATGTTGGCATTGAGGAGCTGCGTGGTCGAAGGCGTGTCGGCTATGGTGACGTCGAAGGTCGTCTTGCCGTCTTCGTCCAGCGCCTGCAGGTCTTCCAGCGGCATTTGCGAGCTTTCGGCCTTGTTGTCGCCGCTGCTGTCGCTATCGCTGTTGTCCTGCCCGGCGCCCTCGTCGGCGAGGCCGAATTCATAGCCCTTATAGTCGGCGCTCTCGCGGGTCGGCTTCAGCGTCACTTCGCCTTCGAGGCTTAGGCCCGCGGCCGGCGCGCCGTAGAGGTAGCGCCCTTCGATATTGACCGGTGTGGGTTGGCCGACTTCGATCGCCTTCGCGTCGCTCTTCATGTCGAATTCGATGCGATCCGGCACGAAATCGTCGACGAGGAAGGTCTGTGAGCCGATGGAGGTACCCTTCGGGTCGGTATAGATGTTCATTGTCCAGGTGCCGCGCATCGAGGTCTGCTGTAGCGGCAGGTCGACATTGTAGCCGCCGAGCTTGCCGCCGTCGGTGACGATGCGGCGGTCCTCGACGCCGTCGGGGCGCAGGAAGACGAAGGTGAGCGGCAGGTTCTCGACCGCCATCGAGCTGACGTCGCGGGCAAGAGCGGAGGCATGTACCGTCTCGCCGGCGCGGTAGATACCGCGTTCGGTCCAGGTGAGCAGATCGATCGCGCCCGGCGCCGTGCGTCCGGTGACGCCGCGGTCGGAGAGATCGAAGCCGGCGCGGGTCATGTCGAGGAAGACGTAATCCTGGTCGCCGTTCTGCGCCGTGATGACGGCCGGGGTCATGCCTGCCGTGCCCCGCATCAGGCCGGCGCTGAAGGTGGCGCGGCCGTTCGCATCGGTCTTCGCAGTGCCGAGGATTTCATTGTTCTTGGCGAGCAGTTGCAGTTCGACACCGGCAATCGGCTTGGCGCTGCCAAGCGAGCGGGTGAAGACGTTCAAGCCGTCGGTGCCGGCATAGGTCGTGACACCGATGTCGGAGACGACGAACCATTGCGTAGCCTGCGGATCCCATTCCTGGCCGCCGTTCGGTGTGACGGCGGTCAGGACATAGACGCCCGGCTTGCGCTTGGGCAGCGCCTCGTCGACCGGGAAACTTGTGACGACGTCCTTGTTGAGGTCCTGCTGGATATCGATTGAACCCTGCCAGACCAGTTCGCCGCTGGTGTCCTGGATGGTCTGGGCGCTATAGCTGTCCATCTGCGTCAGGAACTGCGAATTGCTGAGCAACTGGGCAATGTTGCGGTCGCCGATGCGGTAGAGCTTCAGATTGGCCGTGGTGGTGTTGACCGAAACCAAGGGAATGCCGCGACGCGCCGTCGACGGCAGCACGAAATTGTCGCCGGTGAAGCGGATCGAGGCGGTGCGGTCCTTGACATAGACATCGATGTCCACCTGGGCGGCAAGGTTCTCATCGACAGAGGAGGGCAGGCCGCGGCGCAGCGAAATCTTGTAGTGCTGGCCGAATTCGAGGCCTTCGACGCAGATCTGGTTGTCCTTGGCGTCGACGCCCTTGGGGGCGGCGCCGTTGACGGTCACGAAGGGCGTGTAGTCGACGCCGCTCTTCACCAGTTTTTCGGAGAATTGCAGGCAGGCGCGGGGCGAGGCGTTGTCGTTGTCCAGCGTGTTGCCGGTGACACGGAAGCCCTGCCGGGCTTTGAGATCGTCATAGGCGGCCTGGATCGTCGGGGAGCCGGCCAGAGCGAGGCTTGCCTTATAGGCGCTGAGCGCCTGGCGATAATTCTGTGCATTCTGCAGAGAGGTGGCAAGCACGGCGAGCGCGTCGGCGCGGCTGTGCGTCGTGCGCGAAAGCTGATAGCCGTTGAGGGCGGCGTAAGCCGCCTGGGTGGCGACGGTTGTATCGTTCGTTATCGTGTTGGCGGCCCGTGCCATCTCGACCCAGAGCGCGCCATTGTCAGGCGCAAGCGACAGCGCGCCCTGGAAGGCGTTCAAGGCGTTGTTGACGTTGCCGGAGGTCAGCTCGATGCGGCCGAGCGCCGTCAGGCTTTCGACGCCCTGTCCCTTCAAATCATTGGCGAGCGTCAGCCTGCTCTTCGCATCGCGCGCGCTCTGTACGAAATTGTCGGAAAGGAAGGGGAGGGCGGGGGCGGCGCCGATATCCGGCTCGTTGGCCGCAGCCGTTTCGACGATCTTGCCGGCAATAGCGCCGGGGAAACTGTTGAGCTGGTTGAAATCGGACTTCAGGAAGCACCATTTCACCTTGGGATTATAGGTGAAGGCCTTGCAGGATTTGTCGCCGATGCAGGATGTCGAGCACTGATCCAGCGTGACATTCTGCTCGGTGCGCAGATCGAAGCCGAAATAGTCCCCATCCTGCGTGGTGACCACTTGGCGCTTCGCATCGGCGGCGTTCGCTGGCATCAAGGCGGCGAAGGTGGCGAGAAGAAAAGCGGAAAGTCCGATAAACGCGCGCTTAGACATAAGTCCCCCCAACGCTGTCCGTTTCGATTGGCCGCACTCTTCAAACTTCGGGCTAATTTGTCAACCGAGCGTCGAGATGCAAAAGTGGGATTTCGACTATACCGATCTATTTGAGGTGACGTTTTCGATCAAAAATTGCTACTTTAGTCTACGCTTTTCAAGGCTTTCGACAGAATGCTCGATGGGAATGCCCAATCATCCAGTTCGCAATGGACTGCGCATGCGAAGATGTCATTCGGCACGGATAAGCAAAGAAAAATCAAAAGCTTATTTTGTAGAAGGTCGATAGGTTGTTTCGCAGTACAGACCTTTACAGAGCGTCTGTTTCATCCTCATGACGATGGCTGCTGGGGATCGCGTTCAGTTCGTCATCGAATAGATGTGTCACGTGTTCATCGGCACCGGCGAGGGGCGCCGGTGCCGATGTTGCGTGAGAATGGCTGACGATCCCTAGCGGTTCGTCATCGCCAGCGAGGCATCCGAATAGCGCTTGCCAGCTACCAGCTCGAGCGGCATGACATCGCTCAATTCCTGAAGTTCGCCGGCCGAGAGCGTGATGTCGGCAGCGGCGGCATTCTGCTCCAGATGGTTCAGCTTGCGGGCGCCGGGGATCGGCACGATGTCGTCGCCCCGATGCAGCACCCAGGCGAGTGCGAGCTGTGCCGCCGTGACGCCCTTGTCCTTGGCGAGGGCTTCGAGCTTGGCGACGAGTGCGGCGTTGGCGTCGAAATTCTCGGCCTGGAAACGCGGCAGATTGCGGCGGAAGTCATCGGCTGCCAGTTCGTCCGCATTGCGGATCGCGCCGGTCAGGAAGCCGCGGCCAAGCGGGCTATAGGGCACGAAGCCGATGCCGAGTTCACGGCAGGCGGCAAGCACCTCTTCCTCCGGGTCGCGGCTCCACAGCGAATATTCACTCTGCACGGCGGCAATCGGATGCACGGCATGGGCGCGGCGAATGGTGGCGGCGCTGGCTTCGGAAAGCCCGAGCGCCCGCACTTTGCCCTCCTTCACCAGCTCCGCCATGGCGCCGACGGTATCTTCGATCGGAACATTCGGATCGACGCGGTGCTGGTAGAAGAGGTCGATGACATCCGTGTCGAGGCGTTTCAGCGAGGCTTCGGCCACCTCTTTCACATGTTCCGGCCGGCTGTCGACGCCGACCATCGCTGCCGGACCGGATTTTTCCAGATCGAGCTTGAAGCCGAACTTCGTCGCGATGACGACGCGATCCCTGACGGGCTTCAGCGCACGGCCGACCAGCACCTCATTGGTGAAGGGGCCGTAGGTCTCGGCGGTATCGAAAAAGGTTACGCCGAGGTCGACGGCACGATGCAGCGTTTTGACTGACTCGTTATCATCCGTAGCGCCATAGGCGAAGCTCATGCCCATGCAGCCGAGACCGACGGCGGAGACAGAAAGTTCCTTGCCGAGTTTGCGGGTTTTCATAGTCGTATCCTTTTGAGCTTAATTCCGAGCCGCGACGACAATGATTGCCTGCCGCGTGACAAGCGAGAAACTATGCCTGGCGATAACGAATGAAAATGCATGCAAATCCAAATAGGCTGTTCTATTATTTAGATCAATGAACAGAACCCAGCTCTCTCAGTTGGCGGTCCTCGCCGCCGTTGCTGCCCATCGCAGCTTCCGTTCCGCCGGCAAGGAATTATCGATTGCGCCCTCCGCCGTCAGCCATGCGATCTCCAGCCTGGAGGAAAGCCTCGGCGTGCGGCTGCTTGCCCGCACCACCCGAAGTGTGTCGCCGACGGAGGAGGGTAAGCTGTTGTTGGAACGCCTGGCGCCGGCACTGGAGCAGATCGATATTGCCTTGGAGGATACGCTTGCCGCCCGCGGGCGTCCGGCCGGCAACCTTCGCATCACCGCGCCGCGTTTTGCGACCGACCTGCTGCTCGCCCCGCGGCTCGGCGATTTCCTGAACACCTATCCCGATATCACGCTGGAAATCGCCAATGAGGATGGCTTCAGCGATATCGTCAAGGAAGGCTTCGATGCCGGCATTCGCCTGGAGGAGAGCATCGAAGGGGATATGATCGCGGTGAAGGTCTCGCCGGATATCCGCACCGTCATCGCCGGCTCCCCGGCCTATTTCGAGAAGAATCCGAAGCCTTTGCATCCGCGCGATCTCGTCCATCACCGCTGCATCAAGCGACGATTTACCGATGGCTCTCTCTATCGCTGGGAGTTCGAGAAGGACGGTCGTGAGTTGATCGTCGCCATCGACGGGCCTTTGATCGTGATCGAGGACCGGCTTGCGGTTCTGGCGGCGATCAATGGCGCCGGCCTCGCCTATCTGTTTGACATCCGCGTGCAGCAGGAACTGGCCGAGGGCAAGCTCATCCGCGTGCTGGAGGACTGGTGTGCACCCTATCCCGGCTTCTGCATCTATTATTCCAGCCGCCGTCAGATGCGCCCGGCACTCAGGGCCTTCATCGATTTCTTCAAATATACCGGGCAATAGGAGAGCAGCGGGGCAGGCCCCGCCGCTCTTGCCACGAGGCAATCACGCTGCGGCTTTCTGATTGGCAGCGGTCATCGCCAGCTTCGAGAGGATCTTGTCGGTGTTTCCCTCTTCCTGCAGCGTCTGGTCGAGCAGCTTGACCACCTGCTGCTGGCCGAGTGTGTTCGCCCAGGTGCGCAGCGTGCCGTAGCGGGCAATCTCATAATGCTCGACGGCCTGCGCGGCGGAAATCAGCCCGGCATCGAGAGCGGGCGTTCCCTTGAATTCGTCGATGATCTCTTCGCCTTCGGCGATGATTCCTTGAATGGCTTCGCAAGTCTTGCCTTGCGCGCGTTTGCCGATCAGTTCGAACACCTGCTGCAGGCGTTCCACATGTCCTTCGGTTTCCTGCAGATGCTTTTCGAAGCCGGCCTTGAGATCCGGCGATTGCGCTGCGCGAGCCATCTTGGGCAGTGCCCGAACGATTTGCCGCTCGGCATAATAGATGTCCTTCAGTGTATCGTAGAACAGATCTTCCAACGTCTTGTCCTTGGCCATTATCTCTCTCTCCGTGTTGTCAGAGCCTGATTTTTCTGGGATGCCGCTCGACGGCGACCCCTACAGAAGCCAGTGCAATCCCAATTGTTCCCGCTGCTGACAAAATTCGGGGTGGCGGCGTGAGATAAGGTGTCTGTACCAGTCACGCGGGCGGAGAGAGGTTCGAGACGATGAAGAAGCCGGGATCGATGAAGGGGCTGGAGGAGCTCGGCCGCGTCCGGCTGTCGAAGAATTTCTTCCTGCGTGATTTCCTGCACTCGGAGATCCCCGATGATCCTGATCTGGCAATCGAGACCGGCAGCCGGCTTTGCGAGGAGCTGCTGGAGCCGCTGCAGGCGACCTTCGGACGACTGCATATCCGTTCAGGCTACCGCGCGCCCGAGGTCAATGCCTTCGGCAACAGGAACGGCTTCAATTGCTCGACCAATGCCCACACCGCCACGCATCATATTTGGGATATGCGCGATCTTGATGGTTGCATGGGCGCGGCAGTCTGTATCGTCGTGCCGTGGCTGATCGACAATTGCCGCGAAGAGGGAGATTGGCAGAAGCTTGCCTGGTGGATCCACGATCACCTGCCCTACGCTTCGCTCTGCTTCTTCCCGAAATTATGGGCCTTCAACATCCAATGGCACGAGCGGCCGCAACGGACGATCCAGAGCTATGCCCCGCCGCGCGGCATGCTGACCAAGCCCGGCATGGCAAATTGGCAAGGCGATCATTCGGCCCTCTACGAAGGATTTCCGAAACCGATTATTTGACTGAGCATGATCTTATCCAAAAACCGCTTCACACTTTTTGGGATCATGCCCTAAAAACTGATGCGGTAACGAATGTGGCCGTCGCTCTCGACATAGCTGTCGTAGAGCTTGCGGGCCGTCGCGTTGCTCTCTTCCGTATGCCAGTAGAGCCGCGCCCAGCCGTTCTTTTGGCAGAGGGCAACGAGGTCGTCCATCAACGCCCGGCCGACACCCCGGCCACGCGCGCTTTCATCGACGAACAGGTCTTCCAGATAGCAATCCGGCGTACGCACCCAGGTGCCCTCATGCGTCAGGCAGAGCGTGAAACCCTTCACCTCGCCATCGACTTCGGCGACGCGCATGAATATGGCGGACGCCGGATCGAAGACCCGGCGCCATGTCTTGTCGGTAATATCCGGCGCGATGCCGACGCCATAGAAAGCGAGATAGTCGGCCCAGAGCTCGCGCCAGCGGCTTTCGTCTTCTGGCTTGGCATCGCGGATCACCACGGTCATCGTTTTGTCCCTGCCTACGTTATTCGCCGGCTTTGTCGAGCAGCCTCATCGCTTCGTCGGAAAGCGAAAGCTTTGCCGAATTGATCAGCGCGTCGAGCTGGCTGAGACTGGTGGCGCTGGCGATCGGCGCGGTGACGCCCCGTTTGCGCAGCAGCCAGGCGAGCGCGACATCGGCCGGCGTGGATTTGGTTTCCGCCGCGACTGTATCAAGAGCAGCGAGAATGCGGAAACCCTTGTCGTTGAGATAAGTCGCGACGCGGTTTTCGCGCGCCCGGCCTTCGGTATCGGCCTTGCTGCGGTATTTGCCGGTGAGGAAGCCGGCCGCGAGGCTGAAATAGGTGATGACGCCGATTTCTTCCTTGACGCAAAGGTCCGCGAGCGGACCTTCGAAGCTGTCGCGCGCATAGAGATTATATTCCGGCTGCAGCACGTCGTAGCGCGGCAGGCCAGCCTTGGCCGCGGCGTCGAAGGAGGCCTGCAACTGCTCGGCATTGAGGTTGGAGCAGCCGGCATGACGAATCTTGCCCTGTTCCTTCAGCTTCGCATAGGCGCCGAGCGTCTCCTCATGTGGGGTTTCCGGGTCCGGCCAGTGCGAGAGGTAGAGGTCGATATAGTCGGTCTGTAGGCGCTTCAGCGAATCCTCGACCGCCTGCAGGATGTAGTCCGCCTTCAGCCCCTTCTTGCCGGGACCCATTTCCGAGCCGACCTTGGTGATGATGATGGCCTTGTCGCGGGCAACACGGCCCTGCTTCAGCCACTTGCCGATGATCTCCTCGGAATCGCCGCCCTTATTGCCGGGAACCCAGCTTGAATAGACGTCGGCCGTATCGATTGTGTTGAAGCCGGCGTCGAAGAAGGCGTCGAGCAGAGCGTAGGAGGTCCTCTCATCGGCCGTCCAGCCGAAGACATTGCCGCCGAAGACGATCGGCGCGGTGAAAAGATCAGTTCGTCCAAGCTTACGCATTTCCATGGTGGCTCTCCAGATTATTTGAGCAAAAACCGGCGTGGGAAAAAGGCCGGAAAGGGAGGGGACGTCGGTGCAAGTTATCGTCCTACCATTGGAAATGCCACTAACGATTATTTTATTCGGCCGCCGATCGTCGGTAGTGGCTGGGCGGCAGCTCATTATACTTCGACCAGACGCGCCGCATATGCCGCGGCGAGGCGAAACCGGATTTTTCCGCCACGCGCTCCATATCCAGCCGCGAGTTAGCGAGCACATCGCGGGCGAGCGTGACGCGCATCAGATTGACATAGGCGGTTACCGACAGCCCGGCATGCTCCTGAAACAGGCGGGAAATATGCCGCGCGCTCATCGCGCCGATACCGGCGAGCTCCGCGAGCGACCAGCCATGGGCGGGATCGGCCATGATCGCATCCTGAACGCGGTGAGTGGCGGGATGCACATGGTTGCGGCCGCTGAGCCAGGGCGAAAGCTGCGGGTCGGCGCCGGTGCGGCGCATGTAGACGACCATGTGTCGGGCGATGGTCAACGCTGTCACCGGCGAGGTGAGTTTCGAGACGATGTGCAGCATCAGGTCCGTGCCGGTGGAGATGCCGGCGCTGGAATAGCGCTCACGGTCCTCGACGTAGAGCCGGTTGTCGAGAACCCGCGCAGTCGGGGCATGGTGCTGAACTTCCTCGATGCACGCCGCATGCGTCGTGCAGGCATAGCCCTCGAGCAGCCCCGCGCGGGCAGCAAGCACGGCCCCGGAACAGATGGTGATGAGGGTGACGCCCGGACGGATTGCCGTCCTTAGCCAGGTGGCAAGGAGCTCATTCTCTTCATCGATGTCGCCGGCATCAGCCGGCGGCGTGACGCTGCCGGAGACGATAACCAGTGCACCATCGGGAACGCGATCGGGCAGCGGCAGCAGGTCGGCAAGCGTCAGGCCGATCGAAGTGGTCTGGGTCGGCCGGGCAGCAATGAAACGGTAATCGAACAGGATATCCTCCTGTTCGATATTGGCGCGGCGCAGAACCTCCACCGGCCCGGCGACATCCATCAGCAGCGTATAGGGCGGCAGTACGACATAGACAGGAATGGTCTGGAGGTGTCGGCCGGTTTGGTTCATGCAGCGCTCCTGGTGGTCGCGGCGGCAAGCGTATCTTCCACGGTGGCGATGCGGGCGAAACGGCCTGATAGCACCAGCTCGGTCCGCTTCTTGATATCGTCGGCGCTGAACACCGTGCCGGAGGCGTGCGTCATCGGAAAAGTCAGCGTCGCCTCGGTGACATAGTCGACATCGTAGCCGAGGTCCGAGGCGTGGCGCGTCGTTGTTTCGCAGCATTGTTCGGTGCGGATGCCGGAAACGATCAGTTTGCGGATGCCGTTTTCCACCAGCCAGACGTCGAGACCGGAACCCACGAGCGCGGAATGGCGGGTTTTGTGAAATACGGCGTCAGCCTCCAGCGCAATCTCCTCGAGCTTGCGGACATATCCGCTCGCCAGGCTGAAATGCTCGTCGCCATCGACATGGAAAATCTGGACCACCGGAATGCCGCGGGCTTTGGCTCCGTCGATCAGTGCCTGTAGCCGGTCGACGAAATCCGGCAGATCATCGGTTTGCCAGTATGGGCGCTGACGAAAGGACTCCTGAACATCGATGACCAGCAAGGCGGTGTCGGCATGGGACATTTTCGTATCTCCTGTGTTTGAAGGATAACCGAAGCTAGACCCGCCTTGATAGCCTCAAAAGCCAAATGCCGGACAAAATGAGGACAAATCCGGCCATAGAGACATCCAGCAGCGCAACGAGTTTTCGGCTTGACGCTGCTCCATGCCATTGCGCCTTGGATAAGTGCCGAATAGAGTTGGTCCCGGTTTCGTCGCGAGCGAGACGACCCATCGTTTCGTTCCACCCATCAATTTCATAAGGTCCTGTTCGAAAGCCGCTCAGCGCTTGCCGCCCTGCGGTTGTTTGCTTCGGGATCGTGCTCCAGGAGGAAAATCATGCTGCGTTTCGGAATTTTGTCGACCGCCAAGATCGGCCGCGAACTCGTCGTGCCGGCTATTCAGGATGCGGAAAATTGCGTGGTGACGGCAATCGCCAGCCGTGATCCGGGGCGCGCTCGCGACATGGCGGATCGCTTCTCCGTCCCGCATGCTTTCGGCTCCTACGAGGAAATGCTCGCCTCGGACACGATCGATGCCGTCTATATTCCGCTGCCGACTTCGCAGCATGTCGAATGGACGATCAAGGCGGCCGATGCCGGCAAGCATGTGCTCTGCGAAAAGCCGATTGCGCTGAAGGCCGACGAGATCGACAGCCTGATCGCTGCCCGCGACCGCAACAAGGTGCTGGTGACGGAAGCCTATATGGTTACTTATACGCCGGTCTGGCAGAAAGTCCGCTCGCTGCTGCAAGCCGGCGCCATCGGCCGGCTGCGGCACATCCAGGGCGCCTTCACCTATTTCAACCGCGATGCCGGCAATATGCGCAACATCCCGGAACTCGGCGGCGGCGGCCTGCCCGATATCGGCGTCTATCCGACGATCAGCAGCCGCTTCGTCACTGGTCGCGAACCCCTGCGCATCCAGGCGGTCACCGAGCGCGATCCGGAATTCGGCACGGACATCTATTCCAGCGTCAAAGCCGATTTCGGCGATTTCGAAATGACCTTCTATATCTCGACGCAGATGGCTGCCCGCCAAGTCATGGTTTTCCACGGCACGGACGGTTTCATCGAGGTGAAGTCTCCCTTCAATGCCGACCGCTATGGCGCCGAAGAGCTGGAGCTGACCAATCGCGGCCACTCGGAATCGCAGATCTTCCGTTTCCCCGATAGTCGTCAGTACAAGCGCGAGGCGGAAGCTTTTGCCTCGGCCGCAATGGGCAAGGGTGCAGAAGTCGTGACGCTCGAAAGCTCGAAGCTCAATCAGAAGGTCATCGACGCCATTTATCGCGCCAGCGAAAAGGATGGCTGGGAGCCGGTCTGAACTGGTGGAGCATGATCCCAAAAAGTGCGCAGCGGTTTTTGGATAAGATCATGCAAAATCAAAGAGCTAGAGCATGATGACGATTCGAAGAAAAGTCATCGTCCTCTAGGGATTTTGACGGTGGCGGAAGACGAAGCGTGAATAGCCGAAGAAGCTGAACGCAGTCGCCGCCGCCGAGGCCAGGATCAGCGCGATGATCGGCTTAAGGGTTGGCGCGGAAACGAGCAGCGAGCTGAACAGGGCATAGTTCAGCAATGCCGAGGTCAGGCCGACCGAACCATAGCGGAAGCCTTCGGCAGCAAGCGAGCGGTTGGAACGGCCGAAGGTGAAATTGCGGTTGAGGAACCATGTGGCGAGCAGCGCGCTCGGTATCGAGATCGCTCGGCCGACGAAGGGGCCGAACGGCGTGAACCAGAGCAGCAGATGCAGCACGCCCGCATCGACCACGAAGCCGATGCCGCCGGCGATCAGGAAGCGAAGGAGCTTCTTCATGCAGCCTTGGCCTTTTTCCTGCGGCTTACCGGCTTTTCGTGTTCGGCCATGAAGACCGTTTGCTCATCGCCAATTTGCCGCGATGGCGGTTTGGCCAAGCTCATATAGTGGATGCGAAGCTGTTCGGCGCGAGCGCGAGCGACGGAATCGAGGATCAGTCCGGCCGTGAACAGCATGAAGGAAATCATCATCAACGCCATCGACAGTACCCAGGTGGGCATGCGGGCGACCATGCCGGTTTCGAAATATTCGACAAAGACCGGGATCATGAAGCCGATACTCGCTTCCATGAACATGGCGCCCAAAATGCCGAAGAAGGCGAAGGGCCGCGTTTCCTTCATCAGCATCGCGAACATCCAGAGGATCTTCCAGCCGTCGCGGAAGGTCGAAAGCTTGGAATGCGAACCCTCCGGCCGGCGGCCGTAATCGAGTTCCAATTCGCTGACGGGCAGCTTCAGCCGGGAAGCATGCACCGACATTTCCGTCTCGATCTCGAAACCGCCGGAGACGGCCGGGAAGCTCTTGACGAAGCGCCGGGAGAAAGCGCGGTAGCCGGAGAAGATATCCGTGAAATCGGCGCCGAAGATCGTGCGGTAAAGCCAGTTGAAGATCCGGTTGCCGAAGGCATGGCCCTGTCGGCCGGCATCGTCATGTACGCCGCGGCGTGTGCCCACCACCATGTCCGAGCCTTCGGTCAGAAGTGTGCGGATCAATTCCTCGGCATCATCAGGCGCATAGGTGCCGTCGCCATCGGCCATGAGGTAGATGTCTGCGTCGATATCAGCAAACATGCGGCGCACCACATGGCCTTTGCCCTGACGCCGCTCGCGTACGACGGTCGCGCCCGCAAGCATGGCATGCAGCGCTGTGCCATCGGTGGAGTTGTTGTCGTAGACGTAAATGCCGGCATTCGGCAGCGCCTCGCGAAAGCCGCGTACGACCTGGCCGATGGTTGCGGCCTCGTTGTAGCAGGGCAGGAGAACGGCGATATTCAGGTTCTCATTCCACATGGTCTCTGGCCAATTCCTACGCATGACTTTCACTTGAGGCCCCGACGGATAATTCGAATGAGAACTTATCCCGCTGCGCGTTAATAAGACCCTATGGCTGAGGATGAAAAATGGCAGGTTGTGATCTCTGCGGGAACATTATCGTGATATCGGCTGCGGCGTGGGCCTGCTTTACCCTTTCTTGATCGGCAGCCGTTAGCATGGCGCCCTTGCATGTCCTTCAAACACGAGGTTCGAAATGGTGCAGGCGGTGGGATTATCGCGTGGATCGGCACTGGCGGTAACGCAGAAGACGTCTTCGCGCTGGTCGCAGCCATGGCTCGTCTCGCTGATCTACAGCGCCGTCATCATCGCCGCGCTGTTGATCCTCAATCGTCATGCCACGGACTATGTCGGCCCCGACAATGACGACATCATGCGCCTGGTCGAAGTACGCGATTTTCTCGGTGGCCAAGGCTGGTTCGACATGGTGCAATACCGCCTTGGCCTCGATGGCGGCACGCTCATGCATTGGTCGCGCTTCATCGACCTGCCGATCGCTGGCCTGATTGCCTTCTTTCGACTGTTCCTTGCGCCGGAAAACGCGGAGGCGGCAGCGCTTACGGTTTGGCCGCTGCTGCTCGTGCTGCCGCTGATGTTCTCCATGGGCCTAGCCGGACGCCGCATCGCCAGCACGGAAGGCATGCATTTCTCGCTCGGTCTGACGGCGCTCTTCATCCTGGTGTCGAGCCGTTTCAAGCCGGGCTCCATCGACCATGACAATGTGCAGCTCGGGCTTGTCGCGCTCACGGCCGCCATGCTGGCCGACGAAACCTGTAGGCCGCGTAATTTCGTCATCGCGGCCATCGCCCTTGCCATCGCCCTCGGCATCGGTGCGGAGACCACGCCGTTCGTCGCGGTCGCCTGCATGGCTGTTGCCGGGCTCTGGGCGTGGGATGGCGAGATTTTCGCGCCCGCCGCCCGCGCCTTCGCCTTGACGCTGACGATCGCCGTCAGCGCCGCTTTCTTCGCGCTGGTGCCGCCGCATCTCTATTCCAACGTCACATGCGACAATCTCTCGCTCGGCTTCTATAGCATCATCAGCATCGGCGGCGCCGGCCTGTTATTGTCCGCGCTGTTTGCCAGCCGCCTGTCGCGTCCCTGGCGTCTGGCGGTGTTGGCGGCCAATGGCGCCGTTGTCTTCGCGACGACATTGGCGATCGCGCCCCAATGCCTGCGCAATCCGCTCGCCGATCTCGATCCGATGCTGGTGCAACTTTGGTTGAACAGCGTCACCGAGGCGCAGTCGATCCTGACCCTGTCCCATCATCAGCCGGATTCGCTCGGCGCGTTCTATGCCACCGGCCTCATGGCGATCGTGGTCTGCATCTTCCGCATGATGCGCGGCGAGCGTGCCCGCTTGCATGCCGTCCTTTTGGCGATGGTGGCCGTCAATTGGATCATCGCGCTGGTGCAGGTGCGCGGAGCCGAGTTTTCCAATCTGCTCGCCATTCCGCCGCTCGCGCTGCTGCTTGCCGAGCTTCGTCGCATCTCTGCCGCTGACCCGGAAGATATGGGTGCAGCCTTCTTCTATGTCGCCGCCACGCTGCTTTCGGTACCCGCCGTCTGGGCCGTCGGCGGCGCGCTTGCCAACAACGGGATCGCAAACAGTTTCTCCGCTCCAGTCGCCAATGCGGAAGAGAAGGGGGAATGCGCCTCAAAGGACGCTCTGGCGCCGATCGCCAGCCTCAATCCCGGCGTTGTTGCCGCGCCGTCCAACATGGGCTCGCCGATGCTGCGCTTCACGCCGCATCGCGTGCTGTCGGCTCCTTATCATCGCAACCAGGGTGGTATGCTGACCGAGCTGCACATCGGCCTTGCGGAGCCGAAAGAGGCAGAAGCCTTCCTGCGCGGCGCCCATGTAACATTGCTTGCCTTCTGCCCCAGCGACCCGCAAGTGGAAGAAGTTTCCAAGCTGAAGCCGGAAGGGTTCTACGCCCAACTCGGCCAGGGGCATGTGCCCGCCTATCTCGAACCGATCCCAGTGGCGGCGAAGTCGGACGTGCAGTTCTTCCGGTTCAAGCCGCAGGATTGAGGGTGTCCGTATCGTAGCTAGGGCTGACGACCGCAGCCGACGCGCCTCTGTCATAAATCGCCGATAGCCTGCGTTATCTAGTATGTCGGACCAACGGATATTCATGCAAGAACAATCGCGCGCTGAACCGTCGAACATCCTGCGCAAGGTGAGTGGGCGCTTCTTTCGTTCTGTCCTTGTCGAACGCCTCGACCATGTCCTCGATCCTCCGGACGAGAGGAGCGCGGGCCGCTATCATCGGCTCGGTCAGCCTGCCCTTTATATGAGTGCGTCCCCCGAATGGGCGGTCATGGCGATTTCTGGTTATATGCGCGAGGACGGACGGCGTCGTGTTGTTGTGCCGCTGTTGGTCGGCGACGCATTTGTGCTCGATCAGCATGATCAGCAGGCGTGTGAACGGCTCGGCATTGATCGGAATGCCTCCAATTTCCCCTGGCGCCCCGCACTGGCTGCCGGCGAGGAGCCGCCGTCCTGGCGCACCGCCGATGCTGCCAGAGCGGCGGGTGCCGATGGCATCATCGATCGATCAAGGATGATCCCCGGTGGCTGGCATCTCAATCTGTTTCGCTGGAATGCGCTCGGCGGTCCATCTGTCGAGGTGAGTGGTGATCCGGTTGAGATTACCTTGTCGGAAGATGGCCCGAAGTGGGGTCTGTAACCAAAGCTTTGTAAGTCCCTTTTGCGCACATGCGCCCGGATCAGGCCTGGCGACGCTCCAGCACGTCGAGCCTGATGAGATAACCGATGAAGCCGAGGTTGTAGCCGCCGAGCGCAACGAACAATGTCGTCAGAGGCGGCGGAACCGCGGAGGCGGCGACGGCTGCCATGAAGGCGATGCTGACCAGGGCCGCGCCCAGGATCGAACCGATCGCCGAACGCTGCAGGCCGGCCGCAATTCCGATGATCATGGCGGTTACGAATATCATCGCTCCACCTCCTCTTTACTAAAAACAAGTTTGCACAGAATTGCACGAGGATGGCTAAGAAAGGCTTTGTTGATAGGGTTAACGCATGATGAAGGAATAGGCTCCGCATTTGCGGCGACTTTCGATAAAAGGACCGTATGAGCAGCTTCTTTGAGAATGATTCGCCGACGAATCTTGCGGAATATTCCGTCTCGGAATTGTCCGGATCGATCAAGCGCACCGTTGAGAGCGCCTTCGATCAGGTGCGTGTGCGCGGCGAAATTTCCGGCTATCGCGGACCGCATTCCTCCGGCCACGCCTATTTTGCCCTGAAGGATGACCGGGCCCGCATCGACGCGGTGATCTGGAAAGGCACATTTTCCAAGCTGAAATTCCGCCCTGAGGAAGGAATGGAAGTCATCGCCACCGGCAAGGTGACGACCTTCCCGGGCTCCTCGAAATACCAGATCGTCATCGAAACGCTGGAGCCGGCAGGCGCTGGTGCGCTGATGGCTCTGCTGGAGGAGCGCAAGCGCAAGCTCGGCGCCGAGGGCCTGTTCGATGCGGATCGAAAGCGCCGTCTTCCTTTCATGCCCAAGGTCATCGGTGTCGTCACCTCGCCGACCGGCGCGGTCATCCGCGACATCCTGCACCGCATCTCCGATCGTTTCCCCGTGCATGTCCTGGTGTGGCCGGTGAAGGTGCAAGGTGACGGGTCCGGCGATGAGGTGGCGAATGCGATCCGCGGCTTCAATGAATTTGTACCAGGGGGCGCCGTTCCCCGCCCGGACGTGCTGATCGTCGCCCGTGGCGGCGGCAGCCTGGAGGATCTCTGGAGCTTCAACGACGAGGCGGTCGTCCGCGCTGCCGCGGCGAGCGAGATTCCATTGATCTCCGCCGTCGGTCACGAGACCGACTGGACGCTGATCGACTATGCCGCCGACGTACGGGCGCCGACGCCGACTGGAGCCGCGGAAATGGCCGTGCCGGTCAAGGCTGAACTTGAGGCACAGCTCGCAAGCCTTTCCGCCCGCCTGCAGGGCGGTATGGGCAGGCAGATGGATCAGCGTCGGCAGGCGGTGCGTGCCCTGCTTCGGGCGCTGCCCTCGCTCGACCAGCTTCTGGCCCTGCCGCGCCGCCGCTTCGATGAGACCGCCGCCGGGCTGGGCCGTGGGCTGGAGATGAACACGCTCAACAAGCGCCGCGCCTTCGAGCGCATCGCCGCGCATCTGCGGCCCGATGTGCTGTCGAATCGTATCGCCGAGCGGAGGCAGATGCTGAGCGAGCGGATAAATCGCGCTGAGCGCACCGTCGAGCGGATGATCGATCGCGCCCGCGCCCGCATCGGCCGCGCCGATGCGGTTTTCGCCACGCTGCCGTCGCGGCTGGCGGCGCAGACCGGCCGCGCCCGCGATCTGTTAGGCAATCTTTCCCGCCATGCCGACACCGCGATACGCCATCAGCTCGTGCGGGCGCGCGGCGAGTTGGTGGCCCAGGAGCGGATTTTGCAATCGCTTTCCTACAAGAACGTGCTGAAGCGTGGCTACGCCGTCGTGCGCGACGCGACCGACCGGCCCGTTTCTTTGGCAGCAGCGCTTGCCACGGGCGCCGCGATCTCGATCGAATTTGCCGATGGCCGCATCGGTGCCGTCACCGGCGACAACCCTGCCACTGCATCGCCGGGGGTGCCGCCGGAAGGCACGCCGCCGCCGAAGAAGCGGGCCGCGAAACCGGCTGATGCCGCCGATCCGCCGAAGCAGGGAAGCCTGTTCTAATGCGCATCCTCCTCGTGCTCGCCCATCCTCTTGGGGATAGTTTTGCGGCTGCAGTAGCGAAAACTGCGGAGGAGACTCTCGTCGCCGGCGGACATCAGGTGGATCTGCTCGATCTCTACCGTGAGGATTTCGACCCGCGCCTCTCCGAAGTCGAGCGGCGCGGTTATTTCGATGAGCCTTATGACGCTTCCGTCGTCGAGAATATCGTCGCCCGGCTGCAGGCGGCCGAGGGGCTGATGCTGGTCTTTCCACAGTGGTGGTTCAATTTTCCGGCCATCCTCAAGGGCTTCTTCGATCGGGTCTTCGCTCCCGGCGTCGCTTTCCGCCACGATGCTGCCGGCGGCCGCATTGTGCCGCAATTGAGCAATATCCGCCTGTTCTGGGCGTTGACGACGACTGGTTCGCCCTGGTGGATCGTGCATCTCTACATGGGCAATCCGGTGCGCCGGCTTCTGAAACGTGGCATCGCCGCCTTCTGCTCGAAGCGGTTCGATTTCCGTATGTTGACCCTGCACGATATGGATCGGATCGGCGAAGCCGAGCGTCTTGCGCACCTTGCGCGCGTCAGGAACGCCTTGGCCACCATTTCGCTTTGAACCAACTAATCCTCCCGGTATCCAACCAATCAATTCGGCTGATATGCGGTTTTGGCGACGTATGTTATTCTAACACCATGTTTTTTTAGGAGGGCCATACGATGAGGTTGGCCTCTTATAACGTCGAAAACCTGTTCGACCGCGCCAAGGCGATGAATCTCGATAGCTGGGATGAAGGCCGCCCGATCCTGGAGAAGTTCGCCGCACTCGAAGGCCTGCTCGGCCAGGTGAGCTATAGCGACGCCGACCGGAAAAGGATGACGGAACTGATTGTTCAGCTTGGCCTGGAGAAAAGCGATACCGGTCCCTTCGTTCTCCTTCGGCGCAATCGCGGTGCGCTGTTGACGCGGCCGAAGACGGGTGGTGTCGTCGTCATTGCCGATGGCCGCGCCGACTGGGTCGGCTCGCTGGAGCTGCGCGAAGAGCCGGTGGATGAAGAGGCGATGCGCAACACGGCGCGCGTCATCGGCGATGTCAATGCCGATGTGCTGGGCATTGTCGAAGTCGAAGGCCGGCCGGCACTCTCTTCCTTCAATTCATTGATCGTACCGGCTGTCGGCGGCGATCCTTTCGCGCATGTCATGGTGATCGACGGCAATGATGAGCGCGGTATTGATGTCGGTCTCATGACGCGGAAAGATTTCCCGATCGATTTCATGCGCAGCCATGTCGATGATCGCATGCCGGATGGTTCGCTGCTCTTCTCGCGGGATTGCGCCGAATATCGCGTTACGACGCCCGCCGGCGCGACGCTCGTCGTTTTGGTCAACCATTTCAAAAGCAAGGGCTATGGCGGCGTGCAGGTTTCCGATGCCCGCCGCAGGACGCAAGCGAAGCGGGCGCGGGAAATCTACGAGGCGCTGTTGACGGAAGGTGTCGATTACGTCGCCTTGATCGGCGACCTCAACGACTATCCCGATAGCCAGCCGCTGAAGCCGCTGACCACCAGCACCCTGAAGGACGCCTTTACCCATCCCGACTTCGATGATGGCGGCTATCCCGGTACCTATGGCCTCTGCAACACCACCAACAAGATCGACTATCTTTTCCTATCGCCGACGCTTTTCGACAAGGTTCAAGGCGGTGGCGTTTTCCGCAGGGGCTTATGGCCGGGATCGAGGCCGAAGCGCTGGGACGTCTATCCGGAGCTGACGGCGGAAAAACAGGGCGCCTCGGACCATGCGGCCGTATGGGTGGATCTCGATATCTGAAAATACCTTCGCTCCATCGAAACGAAGGTATTGATGACTTACGCCCACTCGCCTCTGCGCATGACCGGCACGCGCGAGCCGTCGAACTTGATGCCGTCGATGTCGACCTTGTCGGAGCCGATCATCCAGTCGATGTGAATGAGGCTGGAATTGCCGCCCTGGGCCTTGATCTGCTCCTGGCTCAACGTCGCGCCATCGATGAAGCACTTGGAGTAGCATTGGCCGAGCGCGATGTGGCAGGACGCATTTTCGTCGAACAGCGTGTTGTAGAACAGGATGCCGCTGGCCGAGATCGGCGAGGAATGCGGCACCAATGCCACTTCGCCGAGGCGCCGCGCGCCTTCGTCGGTATCCAGCACCTTGTTCAGCACCTCTTCGCCGCGCGACGCCTTCGCCTCGACAATGCGGCCGCCTTCGAAGCGAACCCGGATATTGTCGATCAGCGTGCCCTGATGCGAGAGCGGCTTGGTCGAGGAGACATGACCTTCGACACGCAGCGCATGCGGCGTGGTGAACACCTCTTCGGTCGGGATGTTCGGGTTGCAGGTGACGCCGTTCTTGGCGACCGAAGCGCCGCCATGCCATTCATGGCCGTCGGCAAGGCCGATCTTCACGTCTGTGCCCGGACCCTGGAAGTGCAGGGAGGCGAAGCGCTGGCCGTTCATCCAGGCCGAACGCTTGTGCAGATTGGCATTGTGCTCAGCCCAGGCCCCGATCGGATCCGGCACGTCGACGCGCGAGGCGGCGAAGATCGCCTTGGCGAGCTTGGCGACGGCGATGCCTTCCGGATCGTCCGGGAAGACCAGCTTCGCCCAGGAGGGATTGGGGTAGGAGACGATGTTCCAGTTGATGTCGAAATTGGAGATCTTTTCCAGTGCGGGCTTGTAGGCGGCGGAGTTGGCGCGATTGGCACGCGCGACCCTGGCCGGGTCCTGGCCGGAGAGCAGCATCGGATTATCGCCGGAAATGGCAAGCCGCGCGGCGTTGTTGGCATAGGCCTTGGCCATGCCTTCATAGAGCCAACTCGAGGCGCGGTCGAAGCTCTCCTCATGGCCGTATTCATAGCGGGCAAGCGTGGTTTCTTCGTCGGAATAGAACGTGGTGACGAGACCGGCGCCGGCCTTATAGGCCTCGCGGGTGATCAGCCGCACCAGCGGCATCGCGACGACCGGCGCGGTAATAACCAGGTCCTGGTTCTTCTGCAGTTGCAGCCCGACCTTCACGGCCACTTCGGCAAGCTTTTCCAGCTTGGCGGGATCGACGGGATGATGGTTGGGGGAGGCGAACGTCATGGCAAACCTGCGTGTGAGGATCGGAAGAACGGTCCCAGACTTAGACTTGTTTGCGACGGAAATGAAGGCCGTTTTGTTCTTTTGGCACGATCAGGCAATCAACGGCGCGGCCTTCGCCTTCAAAATCCTCAGCGCATCCTGGGGGTTAAGGCGCACTTGCAGGCCGCGCTGGCCGCCGTTGATATAGACATAGGCCTCGGCCATCGCCTGTGCCTCGATCGCCGTCGGTACCGTCTTCTTCTGGCCGAAAGGGCTGATGCCGCCGACATGATAACCCGTCAGCCGCTCGGCATCGGCGGGCTTCATCATAGCCGCCGATTTGCCGCCAAACGCGCCGGCGAGCTTTTTCATGCTGACCTCATGATCGGAGGGGACAACCACGCAGACTGGCTTGCCATCCACCTCCGCCATCAATGTCTTCAACACCCGATGCGGCTCCTCGCCCAACGCTTCCGCCGCCTGCATCCCGACACGCTCTGCATTCGGATCGTAGTCATAGGTATGGACGGTGAAGGCAACCTTGGCCTGGGTCAGCACCTGCGTGGCGCGGGTGGTTTTGGACATACGGATACCGGTGCCTTTGGCGATGCGGATCTCATCCGCGCTTAGAATGAATGCGGTCGAGCTTTTCAAGAATTTCCAATCCGCGCGCGCTATCACCGTTTGCTGCTCTCAGGCGGAAGCGTGTTTCGGCGTCGAACTCAGTCAGCGCTTTCGTTGAAAGTTCTTCGAAAAGCTTATTGAGGCTCGTGCCGCGGGCGGCGGCAAGAGCTTTCAGTCGCTCATGTTGATCGTTTGGAAGGCGGATTGTCAGTGTACTCATGTCAAGGCCTCCTTTGAGTAAGGAATTCACCTGCTGTGCGAATTTCCAACCGTGGAAATAGTAATTCAGCTCGTGCGAAGTCTCTCTTATTTGCCGTTATCAGAGCTGAAGCACCACCGCCGACTGCTAGTTCGATTAGATGATTGTCTGCTTCATCACGTAAATTCGGGCGCCACAAATAGTATATGGGGGTCCACAAACAACTTGAAAGGAAAGCATCCAACAAGGCTATCCGATCGTCTTTCGATATCAGCCGATCATCAAAGAGGGCATCTCTTCCGCATACATCTTCATATTCAGCAAAGAGGGCGTTACCGACTAGTGGAATTAGGTGTCCTTCAAGGCAAAGACGAATGACATGCCGCGGAGCTCCATCCGCATTCATGATGGCTGAGACGAAAATATTTGTGTCGACGACCACTTTCATCAATTTTTGATAGCATATATGCTATCATTTTGGAAGCCAATTGGCTTTAGTCAGTTTCCGAAAATGCCTGCATAAATCTCCGGCTTGAACCCGATCAACAATTTTTCATCGGCCTCCAGCACCGGGCGCTTTATCATCGAAGGTTGGGCCAGCATCAGCGCGATGGCCCTGTCCTTGGTGAGATCGGCGCGATTTTCTTCGGGGAGTGCCTTGAAGGTGGTGCCGGCGCGGTTGAGGACGGTTTCCCAGCCGGCTTGCGCGGTCCAGCGTTCGAGATGGTCGCGGTCGATGCCGACGGCCTTGTAATCGTGGAAATCATAGGCGATGCCATGGCCTTCCAGCCAGGTCCGTGCCTTCTTCATCGTGTCGCAATTCTTGATGCCGTAAATGGTAATCGTCATGTCGAATCCGTCTCTTGCTGTGCGCTCTCGCATAGCACGCAAGCGGAGATGAGCGAAAGTCTGGGGACGGCTCGACGGTCATACGTCCGCTGAGGTGCCTCAGTCTTCCAGCGCTCCCGGCTTGCGGGCGGCCGTGCTCGGCCTGTCGCAGCCGATTTTCATCAGGTCACCGCGGCGGCGAACAAGGCGATCGGAGACGCGGGTGACGATGAGGCCGGCTTGCGGAGCATGGATATCGATCGTCCCATTCGGCATGCCGGGAGCGGTAATGATCGTCGCCAGCAGATCGCCTTCATCGACATGTTCGCCGATATTGCGATGGAAGAGCACGGTACCGGCCTGCGGCGCCCGGATTATCTCGACATTGTCGAGCGGCACGGCGGGCCCGGTAAAGCTCGGCAGGCTCACGCCTTCATCCAGCACTGCGCCGCGGGCAGCGAGGAAACGCCAGAGCCCTTCGGCGTCCCTCTTGGCCATCTCTGGATAGACATCGCGCGTGCCGCGCAATTCGACGGTCACAGACAGTTTTCCCGGTAGCCGCGCTTTCTTCTCGCCGGGCACTTCGTATTTCCAGGCGAAGCTGACAGCCTCCTCGAAGGCGGAGCTTTCACCATCCGACAGCAGCACGGCGTCCATGTTCAACGCCGCCGCCAGATCGGCTGCCTCCGGCCAGAAGGCGTCGTCGATATAGGCATATTGCAGGGATTCGTCATCGCAATGTAGGTCGATCACCAGATCGGCCGCAAGCGCCATATGGATGAGCTGCCGCTTCAGCCGGTCAGCGGCCGGGTAGCGCTCCAGGTTTTCGAGCAGCAGATGGCGGTCGCGCGCGGAGATCAGCGGAAAGTCGCGATTAAAATTGGTGCGCGTGCCCAAATCGAACCGGCCCTGCATTTCGCCGAAATGCGATTGCGCCGCGCCGATCGGATTGGCATGCGGCACGACGATGATATCGCTCAGAACCGCGCCTTCCGTCTCCGCCTGCCGCAGCCGCTCGCAGAGGAAATGGGCCAGCGCCGTGCCCGGCAGTTCCCCGGCATGCAGCGCCGCCTGGATATAGACCTTCGGCGCATCCGGCTTGCTGCCTGAAAAATGCAACACAGGCAACCGCCACGCGATCCCCGGCGTATCGCCGTCGATAGTGATGTGCGTAATGTCCATGTGTTTCTCTCCTGCTTGTGATGCCCGATACCAAGTCGTGGCCTCCGTCCGCAACAATTATGGGAAGGCGGCGCGCGGATGGATCAGAACTTGTTTCACCGCCTGCCAAAAGACAAGGTTCCGTTTCCGGAGCTTTTGTCGTTGCTTTCGTTCTAGAGGCGGCCGCTCTTGCGCAGGCTCATGATCAGGGCGAGGCTGAGCAGGACGGCGCCGGCACCGAGGAGGAAGGGTGCCGTATAGCCGAACTGATTGGCAAGCAGGCCGGCGATCGGGCCGGTGCTTCCGAGCGCCACATCCAGGAAAACCGAATAGAGGCCAAGCGCCACGCCGCGATTTTGTGCCGGAACGTGCGCCATCGCCTCGTTGCCGAGCGCCGGAAAGATCGGTGCAAAGCCGGCTCCGGCAAGCGCCGCGCCGATGATTGCGACCGTGGGCGAGGGAGCAAAGGCCAGCGCCATCAGCCCCAGGATCTCCACCACCAGCGAGACGCGCGCCAGCGGCAAGCCGCCGAAGCGGGCGACGGCTTGCGCCAATCCGAGGCGAACGCCGATGAAGGCCAGGCCGAAAGCACTCAACGCCAGCGAAGCCCCATCCCAATCGCGGCTATGGAAAAAGAGGGCGACAAAGGCCATCACGACGCCGAAGCCGCTGGAGGCAAGCGCCAGCGCCACGCCGAAAGGCGCAACGCGGCTGAGGACCTGGCCGGTGCCGATGCCCTTCTCCTTGACGCCGGGTACCGCCGGCCGCGTTTGTGCCAGCATCAAGCCGGCAATTGCCAGGCCGATCGTCACGGCGCCCGTGGCGAAGAAGCCATATTGCCCCTCCAGCCAGGCGCCGAAGGGTGCGGCAAGCGCGATGCCGCCATAGGTGGCAATGCCGTTCCAGGAGATGATACGCACGGTTTCGCGCGCGCCCATCAGCCCGATCGCCCAGGTAATCGCCGCCGTGCTGACCAGGCTTTCACCGACACCCAGCGCCAAGCGGCCGACAAGCAGCAGCGCCAGGCTCAGAGCCGGAGCACCCGTGACCAGCGCCGATGCCAGCGTCAGGGCGCCGGAAAATCCATAGGCGATGAAACCGAGGAAAACTGAACGGCGCGGCCCATACTGATCGCACAGCCGGCCGACCTGCGCGCGGCTGATGATGGTTGCCACATATTGCGCGCTGATAGTGATGCCGGCCCAGACGACGCCGAAGCCGAGACCGCTGTCGACATAGGTCGGCAGCACGGCGAGCGGCAGGCCGATGGCGATATAGCCGAAGAAGGTCAGCGTTACGATGGAAAGGAGGGATAGTGTCGAGGTGGACTGGATGGTCTGGGAGGCAGTGTTCACGGGATATCGCCTGCGGGCACCGCGCGCGGTGTCCTTGCTGTTTGCCATGCGGATCGGGGTTCGTACCGGACAGGAGTGGCGGCAACGGCCCATCGACCGTGCGACGTCACGGATCAATTTCGTATCAGGCGGGAAGCGGTGGGGTCAATGAAATTGCTGCTTTGCAGCAAAAATTCATGGCGTGTTCAAGCAATTGTGTTTAGCGCCGTGGCGGGGACCGCACCATGTCCGGCCGCGGGAAGGGAGGCAAGGTGGCGCAATGGTCACCTCACCCTTGGGTTCACATCGTCAACACCACGCTTGCGGTCGTTCGCCCTGCCTCCAGGTCGGCATGCGCCCTGGCCGCATCTTTCAGTGCGTATTCCGCGCCGATCGGATTGATCAGGCCGGCCTGCAATTCCATCATCAGCGCCTCGGCACCCTGCCGATAGAGATCGGGATCGTTGGCGTAGGTCAATACGCTCGGGCGGGCGAGACCGATGGCGCGGGGGGCGGTCAGTTCCTCGATCTGGATCGGAAGAATGGGGCCGCCGGCCTGGCCGATGCTTGCGACCATGCCGAAGGGCCGGACGGTGGCGAGCGTCTGCGACAGCATCGCGCCGCCGATGCCGTCGATGGCGAGATGCACGCCCCGGCGGTCGGCGATGCGGCGCGTTTCCTCCACCCAATCCTCGGAATTATGCAGGAGAACGGCGTCGGCGCCGGCTTCATAGGCAAAACCCGCCTTGGCTTCGGAACCGACAGTGGCGATGACGTTGGCGCCGAGCCGCTTGGCCCAGCGCGTCACGATCTGCCCGACACCGCCGGCTGCAGCATGCACCAGCACCCATTCGCCCGATTGCAGCGGATGAACCTTGTGGAGCAGCATATGGGCGGTGAGCCCGCGCAACATCGTGCTGCCTGCGAGCCTTTCGCTGACATCGTCAGGCAGCCGCACCAGCCGCGAGGCAGGCAGGGTGCGCACTTCCGCGTAACTTCCCAGCGGATGACCGACATAGGCGACCCGATCGCCGACCGACAGACCCTCGACGCCGGAGCCGATTGCCTCCACGATGCCGGCGCCCTCGAAGCCGAGAACGGTCTGGCCGGGCGGCAGAGGGTACAGTCCACAACGGACATAGATATCGACGAAATTGACGCCGGAAATGCTTTGGCGGATGCGGGCCTGGCCGGGACCCGGATCGGTGATGGTAAGATCAACGAGCTTCATGGTCTCGGGGCTGCCGGGACCGGTTATGGCGATGGCTAAGGGCATTGAACGGTCTCCTTTCAGACGGACTTTTGATCACAAAGGTACGTCTGAATAAATTCGGTATGAGTTCACCATATCTGTGCAATAATGCACAGATGATCGATTGGCAGGACCTTCTTCATTTCGCTTATCTGGCGCGGACCGGCTCGCTCTCGGCGGCTGCGCGCGAGCTTGGCGTCGACCACGCAACGGTCGGCCGGCGCATCGCCGCGCTGGAACGCACGCTCGACCTGCGCCTGATCGACCGCAGGCCACGCACCTCGCCGCTGACGGCCGATGGCAGGGCGATCGCCGAGCTGGTGGCCGGCATGGAGGACAATGTCGAGGCGATCAGACGTTATTCAAAAAGCGCGGTTGCGGGGCTTTCCGCCGCCGTCAAGATCAGCGCGCCGCCGTCCATCGCCGCCCACCTCATCGCCCCGAAAGCGGTCGCTTTTCGTGCCGAACATCCCGATATCACGCTGACGATCGCCGGCGTTACCCGTCGCGCCGCTCTCGATCATGGAGAGGCTGATGTCGCCGTGCGCATGTCGCGGCCCGAGGAAAGCGATCTTCTGGTGCGGCGCATCGGCGTCATGCGCTTCGGGCTCTATGCTGTCCCTGAGATTGCCGCAACACCGGAGGAGAGCTGGGTCTTCATCGGCTATGATGCGGCGCTCGATCATCTGACGCAGCAGACTTGGCTGCGCAGCTTGCTTGCAGGCCGCCCGATCGTTTTCCGCGCCGGCGACGTCTTCGGTCAATTGCAAGCCGCGCTCGCCGGTCTCGGTGTCGTCGCGCTCCCCGCCTTTCTCGGCGACGGTGAAGCTGCGCTTACGCGTCTGCCGACGGAGATCCCGTCACCCACGCGCGATCTCTGGCTCGTCACCTATCCTGATCTGCGCCGCTCTCCGGCCATCCGCGCAGTGATGGATTATGTCAGCGAAACGATCGGCAGAACGTGTCCATTGAGAGAGGCTGACGGGGCCACGTAAGCCAACGGTTCGTCATGCTTACTTTCCTGTTGCAGCCTGCCAGCGAAACTCTACACCTAGACAGATTGGCGATTCCTGTGGTCGGTGATTGATGACGAAGCTCGGCGGCTGGCCCGCGATAAACAAAGCCGATGTGATCGCGGGCATATCGGTTGCCGGCCTGATGCTGCCCGAAGCAGTCGCCTATGCCGGTATCGCCGGTCTGCCGCCGCATAGGGCGATCCTCGCCGGTATTGCCGGCTGTCTGGTCTACGCGATTTTCGGACGCAGCCGTTTCGCCATCGTCTCACCGACCTCTTCATCTGCCGCCATTCTTGCGGCGACGCTAGCGGTTGTTCCGGGAGACGCCACCGTCAAGGCGAGCCTCGCGACCATCGCCGTCGCGCTGGCCGGCATCCTCTTCGTCATCGCCGCCGCCTTGCACCTGGGCGGCATCACCGGCTTCATCTCGCGCCCGGTGTTGCGCGGCTTTGCCCTGGGACTGGCGATTACCATCATCCTGCATCAGCTACCGATTCTCGTCGGCGCTCCCGTGCAAGGCTCGAATATCTTCAGCTATGCCGGCGCGCTGTTGGCGGCAATTCCTAGGTGGAACATCGCAAGCGTTGCCGTCGGCATCGTGGCATTGGTCGCACTGCTATTGCTCAAGCGGCTGCCGGGCGTCCCCGGCGCCTTCCTCGTGCTCGCTGCCGGCATCCTCGCCTCTTCTGCCTTTGGCCTCGACGGCCATGGTGTCGCGTTGGTCGGGACGATCGAGGTCCTGCCGCAATGGCCTTCGCTTCCCAATGCCGGCTGGCCCGCTTATTCGCGGCTGGTGCAGTTTACCGTGCCGCTGGTGCTCATTCTCTTTGCCGAATCCTGGGGTACGATGCGGGCCTTGGCGCTACGCTACGGCGATGCTCTGGAGGTCAATCGCGAATTGGGGGCGCTGGGCCTTGCCAATATCGCCAGCGCCGTCGTCCAGGGCATGCCCGTCGGCGCCGGTTTTTCCGCGGGTTTCGCCAGCGAAGCGGCGGGAGCGAAGACGCGGGCTACCACCGTCTTTGCCGCCATCGGCCTTGCCATTCTGATCGCCAGCGCCGGGCCGCTGGTGGCGCGGCTGCCGGAGCCGGTGCTTGCCGCCGTGGTGATTGCGGCCCTCACGCATGCGCTCGACCCCGGTCCGATTCTTCGACTGCGGCGGCTTCATCGTGATTTCTATGTCGCGCTCGGTGCCGCGGCCGGCGTACTGATCTTCGGCGTCCTCAACGGCATGCTGCTGGCGATCGTACTTTCGCTCGTCGCAATGATGCATCGATTGGCATCCCCCTATGTTGCTCGTCTCGGACGGCTGGGGGCAGCCATAATTTCGTCGACGTCAGCCGCCACCCAGAGGCGATAGAAACGCCCGGCATTGCGATCTGGCGTCCCGGCGAGCCGCTGTTTTTCGGAAATGCCGATATGATCCTTGGCGAGATTCTGACGCGCAGCCGCGACGAAACGGGACTGAAGGCCGTGGTGCTAAGTCTGGAGGAAAGCTTCGATCTCGACAGCTCCGCGCTCGACGCTTTGATGGAATTCGACAATGCCATGCGCATTGCCGGCATCCGCGTGCAATTCGCGCGTGCTCACGATAAAGCCCACGACCTCATGGCCGCGGCCGGAATGACCGATCTCGAAAATCGCTGTAGCTTCAGCGTTGACGATGCGGTCGCGGTGGTTGCACCGGCGGTGGGGAACGGCTGACCTCTGTAGCCGGCTTAGTTCAGCAGCCAGTAGCAAAGATGCTCGTGCCTGCCTTCCCCCTGGAGGCTATGGACCAGAACAAAATCCCGGACGGTCCACCCTACGGGTTCGTCAAGGACGACTTCCGGAATCAATTGACCCCGATATAGCAAGGTCATATGCGGCTCAAATTCCCTTCTATCGTTATTTGCAAAGCCGGTGAACCGCATTGCGTCATCCAGTTCTTGACGCAGCGCTTTCAGTTCCGCATTTCCTTCCTTGCACCATAGGACAAGGGGGCGATTGTCGCCATTACCGAAGCTGACGGCTCGATCGAAAACCACTTGGAATGATGGCTTCCTGACGGTCGACGCCGCTTGCATTGCCGCAAATGCGATCTCATGCGGTGGCTCATGCATGCCGGCGTAGGAGCCCAACTGGTAAAGCGTAATATGAAACAGATCCGAGGGGCGCGGCTTTGCGAAGAAGCGGTATTGCCGATGCAGATCGCTTGCCAGTTTGGCACTTGACGAAGCAACCTCCCGATCAGGCAGTACAGCAAAATAAAGACCAGCCGAATGCATCGGATCGGCTTCAGATTTCCTGACTCGTGATCCTCCGCCAAGATTGAGCGAAAGCTGTGCGTTGTTCTTCATGAGATCGCTTCAAAGCCAGCCGGCCTTGCCTCGTGCTGTTCTTGCTGAGCGCTGATATCCTACGGTCGCCTAGTCTTAAAATCAAGAACAAATAGAGAACAAATTGAAGTGGCCGCAATTGGCCGGGAAGATCGGATATTTCATCGCATCCCTCGATTTGGAAAAAGCACCGAATAAAACTGCCCTTCGATTGTTCACCGCAGGTCAGGGCATTTTGGCCCGCTCTCAACAAGGGAATGACCTCACATGTTGATCAAAACCATCTTCTCCGCCGTTCTTTTCGCCTTCATCGGTCTCGGCGTCTCCGCCTGCTCCACCACCGGCTCCGGCGGCGGCATGACGCAGAATTCGGCTCCGGCCGGCGGAGGGTATTGATAAGCTCCCAAGCTGGGTGGGAAGTGGTGTGGCGGATGTTGCCGTCGCAGCATCGGCATCGCTTCCTTCACTCCGCAAAATGTTGGCAACAATCGGCCTGCGCAAGAATCGGGTTGAATTCGGGTGCCAGAGGCACGATTTTCATGGCAAGTGGAAACACGGAGACTTTGCCATGAGCGAGACAAGGCAACATTATCTGATCTTCGAAACCGTCGGTGGTTTCTGTGGGATTGCGTGGAACGACATCGGTGTCACTCGCTTCCAATTGCCGACGAAAAGCGCTGAGGCGACCGAGCGCCTCATGCTTCGCCGTTTGCCAAATGCACGACCTAGCGCGCCGACGCCCGATGTCGCCGATGCGGTTGCCGCCGTAAAGCGTTATTTCGCTGGCGAAACAATCGATTTCTCCGGCGTGAAACTGGATCTCAGCGAGCAGGACGATTTCTTCAAGCAGATCTATGCCGCAGCGAGGCAGGTAGGGTGGGGGCACACCACCACCTATGGCGCGCTAGCCAAACAGCTCGGCGCCGGTCCGGAAGCGGCGCGCGACGTCGGCCAGGCCATGGCCAAGAACCCCGTGGCGCTGATCATTCCCTGCCACCGCGTCTTGGCCGCCGGCGGCAAGATAGGCGGCTTCTCCGCGCCCGGCGGTTCGACCGCCAAGGCTCGCATGCTGGAACTGGAAGGCGTCCAGCTCGCGCCGCCGAAGCCCGTGCAGCAATCCCTGGGTTTCTGAACGTTGGTCGTGTGCATAACGCGCCCGGAGGGTCACGCGTCCGTGGATGCGGCCGCATCTCCGGCGATGGCCCGAGCCGTTCCGGGCTGAGGACGCAGCAGCAGATAGAACGCGGCGACATGCGTGATCATCAATAGAGGCACATAGATGATCGGGATTGCGTAGGTGGCGCCCAACTGTCCGGCGAACCCGGGAAGGTCGAATTGGGTGCCATTATAGTAGTCGACGATGAGGTCGACTGTCCCCACAACATTGAAGGCAATGGTGAACAGCCAAAAGAGCGGACGTATCCTTACGGTGAGAAGCGCCAGCATGGCGAGCAGGCCGGTTGCAAAGTCACCATAAGCGGCTGATATCGCGAAGCCGGCGGGCAGATTGGGGCCGACGACGCCGGGAACAATGAAGACCAGCCCGAAGAAACGGAAACTGTGCAGCGTGGCGATGGCGCGTTGCGCTTCGACCTGATCCATGGATTTGAGCTTCGGCCAGACGTAGGCTCCGAAGCAGAGCAGCCAGGGGACGTAACCCAGAACGAGATGTAGCTGGAAGATGATTGCGGGCGACATGTAGCCTCCTATGGTGTGCTAGCTCATGCGGTCTCAAACACGGTGGTCGGAATGCCGAGCCGGGCCGTCCGGGTCAGATGTACGACCGCTATCGCCTGGCGACTATTCGCTATAATGTTGACGGGCCATGAAGCAGAATTTCACAGTCAGACGAGGCGCGCTCGATGGGGTGGAGGCGTTCCTGAGCGTCGCCGAGCACCGCAGTTTTCGCAGAGCGGCCGCGGAACTCGGGGTGACTCCATCGGCGATCAGCCAAGTGGTGCGCGCGCTTGAGGCGCGCGTCGGCGCAGCGCTCTTCCTGCGCACCACGCGCAGTGTCGGCCTGACCGAGGCGGGGGAGCGATTTCTGTCGCGCGCAAAGCCGGCCTTCGAAGAGCTCGTCGCCGCAAGCGAGGTCGCCGGTCAACTCGGAGAGCGGCCGGCCGGATTATTGCGCCTCGCCGTGCCGCGTTCGGTCGTGCCGATCGTGCTGGAGCCACTGATCGCGTCCTTCTGCGAGGCCTATCCCGCGATCGAGGTGGAGATCGCCGTAAGCGAGAAGCTGGTCGATCTCGCAGCCGAAGGATTTGATGCCGGTGTCAGGCTGGGCGAGTTCATCGACGCCGACATGGTCGCGGTGCGGCTGACGCCGCCGTTCCCGTTTGTAGTCGTTGGCAGCCCCGATTACCTGTCTCGGCACAAGCGGCCGGAGCGTATCGACGATCTGCGTGACCACGCCTGCCTGCGCATGCGCCGCACAAACGGGTCGGTCGCGCCCTGGTCCTTTGTCGACGGCGGCAAGGCGGTCGAGGCAATCGTCTCAGGGCCGCTCATCGCGCATGACTACCCCACGGTCCTGGGAGCTGCCATCCAGGGTGCGGGAATTGCGCAAGTGCCAAGCCCGCTCGCCGAAGCGGCTCTTGCCGATGGCCGCTTGCAAGTGCTGCTCGCCTCCTTCGCCGTCACGACACCCGGGGTTTTTCTGTACCACCCGGGCAGACGCCAGGTTTTGCCCAAACTGCGCGCATTCATCGAGCATGTCAGATACCGCAGCAACGATGCTCCGCGCAGAGGCGACCCAGCTAGATCGCACCAATGATCGCATTGATATGCCCGCTTGGACTCAGCTCGGCATGTTCTCGAATTGCGGAAGGTCGAGCGGCTTCACCCATTCAAGACGTCGCTTGGTGAACATCTCGAGCACCGGTTCGATGCCCGCGGAACTATCCAGGCAGCCGATCGTGGCGAAGATCATTCCGGGGAAGCTCTCCAGCTTGCTGCTGAATACCCTGGCGCCGCAATTGGGGCAGAAGTTGCGATCCAGGCCCTTGCCGGATTGGGCGATGTAGTGAAACGCCTTCGGCTCGCCGCTGACCAGCGTAAATTCATTCTCGGGCACGCCGAAGAACGTCGCCGCCTCTCCGCCTGACGCCTTCTTGCAGTCGAGGCAGTGACAGACGGCAACAAAGGTAGGATCGGTATCAAACTCGAATTTGACGGCCCCGCATGCGCACTGACCGGTGTGCTTCTTCGCCATGTATCAGCCCTCCATATTTGACTGGCAAAGCATCCGCGCCGTTCGCGCGCTGTCAATCGCTGTATTCTAGGGGATGATGCAGAAGCATCGGGCATACGGCATCTGCCGCTATTTTCAGAGCTCGACCAAGATCTTCCCGATGGCCTTGCCGCCTTCCTGTGCCTGGTGAGCTTCGACAATTCTTTCCAGCGGCAATTTCATTGCGATCTGCGGTTGGTAAGCGCCGGACGCCACGCAGGCGGAGACTTCTTCGACCGCCTGCTGGAATGGAGACTGAGGGATCGAATAGAAGAACACGAAGCGGAATGTGTAGCCTCCGAACATCGTCGAGAGGAACGGCATGGAGAGCTTGGCCTGCGGATTCTCGCTGGCATAGCCGATGGCGACGCCACTTGGCGCCAGGCAGGCGATGTCCGTTTCGATGTTTGACGCAAGATCGACATCGACGATGCGGTCGACGCCGTTGCCCGTCGCCCGTTTGACGACTTCGGCGACATTCTCGTCAAAGCGATTAATGACGAGATCAGCCCCGGCGGCCGTAGCGACCTCTGCTTGTTCGGCGCGACTGACCGTCGCGCAGACCCAGGCGCCCGCCCATTTGGCAAGCAGGATTGCGGCCGTTCCGACCGCGCCCGCTCCGCCTTGCACCAACACCCGCCTGCCGCGCAGGTCGCCATCGGCGAACAGGCAGCGATGCGCGGTGATCGCCGGGATCCCCAAAGACGCGCCGGTTTCGAATGGCACGTGGTCGGCAAGCCTGACGGCATGGGTCGACGGCACGACGACATAGCCGGCGGCCGAACCGAATGCTTTTCCTGTCTGGGCTTTGTAGAGCCACACCCTTTCGCCGATGCGTTTCTCGGAGACACCAGGCCCGACCTTGTCGATCGTGCCTGCGCCATCCTGATGCGGCACGATGCGGGGGAAGGGCATGGCAAAGCTGTTGAAGCCGGTCCGGGTCTTGATGTCGGATGGATTGAGGCCGGATACGGCAACCTTCACCCGGACTTCGCCGGGCTGCGGCTCCGGATCGGGAAGAGTGCCGACTTGCAGGACGTCCCTGGCGGCGCCCTGTTGGTCAAAAAATGCGGCTTTCATTGCGGTTTTCCCATGCGTTTCAGTGTTGGGGGAAACTAGGGATTTAGAAGGCCATATTGCAAGTAGGCAATATTTTTGCCTATAAGGCTAAAAAGTAGCCTATTGGAGGAACCGTGGCGAAAGACACTTACAATTGCGCGGTCGAGGTTACCGTCGATGTCGCCGGCGGCAAATGGAAGCCGATCATCATCTATCACCTTCTGAAGGGGCCGCAGCGCTTCGGCGAACTCAGGCGCATGGTCGGCAATCCCGCCCAACGTTCCATCACCTTGCAGCTCAGGCAGCTCGAAGAGGACGGGATCATCCGGCGCGAAGTTTTTGCAGAGGTTCCGCCCCGCGTCGAATATTCCCTGACGGAGTTCGGGAAGACCCTCGGTCCCGTGCTGAAAGCCATGAAGGAATGGGGCGATACCTTCATGGCCAAAGAAAACATGGTTTCGAAGCGGGAAGACGCCTGACGACCGAGGAGTGAGAGACCGCAGCACCGACGCTCCGCCCTGCGACCATTGGACGGGAGCTGCGTGAACTCCCGTGAGGTCCAACGGCAGAGTTCATTCAAAATCAGCCATCTCGTATAGTGGCCGGATTTCGATCTCGCTCGGTCCCGGCATGGGATTGGGGCAGCGCTTCACCCAGGCGATTGCCTCGTCCATGTCCTTGACGTCCCAGATCCAGAAGCCGGCGACGAGTTCGCGGGTTTGGGCGAAAGGCCCGTCGATAACCGTGCGGCCGGGACCGTCGAACGCGACACGCTTGCCCTGCGAGGAGGGCTTGAGGCCGTCGGCCGTGAGCAAGATGCCGGCATCCCGCAACTCGTCATTGAATTTGCCCATCGCCTCCATCATCTCCGCCTCCCAGGTCGTGTGGAGGAACCCCTTCTCGCTGTCTTCCGTAGCCTTCACGATCACCATCACACGCATCGTCTGTCTCCTTGTTTGAACCGGCCGCATCGGCCTGACATTGGAATGACGAACGGAGTTTTTGGAAACCGACACCGTCTCGCGATTTTTTAGCGACACGACCGTTCCCATGAGAGTAGCGTCGAGGATATCGATGGATGCCCCTAGTTTCTTCCAGTGCCCTGTCAAAATCTCGCCGGTTCAAACGTCTTTGTCGCAGCGGGCCATCAGGCTGCGCGTATCGAGAGAAAGGAACGCATCATGCAATATATGCTGTTGGTGTATTGGAACGAAGCCGAGCATAAGAATGCTAAGAAGGAACAGAAAGCCGAGACGTTTGCGGCCTATGCGGCCTATACGGAAACGTTGAAAAAGGCCGGAGCCTACGTTGCGGGTAGTGGATTGCAGGATTCCTCGATGGCAACCGTGGTGCGTGCGCCGGAGGGCAAGGCCACCGTTCTCAACGGCCCCTATATCGAAAGCAAGGAGCAGTTAGGCGGCTATTATATTATCGAGGCTGATGATCTCGATAGCGCCGTCGCCTGGGCGGCGCGCTGTCCCGGCGCCCGGCAGGACACGGTAGAGGTTCGCCCTCTCATGGTCTATTGAACTATCATGTCGCAAGGAGATAACCGGTCCGCCATCAAAGCTGCCGAAGCGGTGGCGCGCCGAAGCTATGGCAAACTGGTCGCCATCCTTGCGGCCCGCACACGCGATGTGGCCGGCGCCGAAGACGCCCTGTCGGAGGCCTTTGCGTCTGCCTTGGCCGATTGGCCGGCCAATGGCGCGCCGCTAAACCCCGAGGCTTGGCTGCTTGCCGTTGCCCGGCGCAAGATGATCGACGCCGTCAGGCGCAGACGGGTAAGCGCCGTTGCCTCCGAGCATCTGAAGCTCATGGCGGAAGAGTTGGAGGCAACGGCGAGCCTCGCACCAGACATTCCAGACGAGCGTTTGGCTTTGATGTTCGCCTGCGCGCATCCGGCAATAGAGTCTGGAGTCAGAGCGCCGCTGATCCTGCAGACGATCCTTGGATTTGACGCACAGACAATCGGTTCCGCCTTCCTGGTGTCGCCGGCGGCAATGGGCCAACGGCTGGCGCGGGCCAAGAACAAGATCCGTCGCGCCAGGATTCCTTTGCGGGTGCCCGACAGGGCAGACATGCGCGCACGTTTGGCGGCAATACTGGAGGCGGTCTATGCGGCCTATACGGAAGGCTGGAGCGACCCGGCCGGCACCGATGCGAGCCTGCGCAACCTCGCGGAAGAGGCGATTTGGCTCGGCCGGCTGATCGTCGCGCTCCTGCCGAAGGAGGCTGAAGCGCTCGGCCTGCTTGCACTGATGCTCTATTCGCATGCTCGGCGTGGCGCCCGGCGCAGTCCGGCCGGCGAATTCGTGCCGCTGGCCGATCAGGATCCCGCTCTATGGGACGAAGTGTTGATCGACGAAGCTGAAGATCTGCTTATTCGCGCCAGTACGCTTGACGCCTTCGACCGCTATCAATTGGAAGCGGCAATCCAATCGGCGCATGTCGTGCGACGCCGCACAGGCGCGACCGATTGGGTGGCTATCGAGCGCCTCTACGATGGCCTTTGCGCAATTACCGGCTCGCCGGTGGCGGCAATTAATCGCGCGATCGCCGTGGCGCAGACGCGCGGGCCTGCGGCAGGGCTGGCGGCGCTCCCGATACTGGCCCCTGGCAGCCGGCTGGTCGAATATCAGCCGTATTGGGCAGCGCGCGCCGAACTCCATGCGAGAACGGGGGAAATGGCAGCGGCCCGCGAAGCCTATGACCAAGCGATTGCGTTGGAAATAGATCCTGCCGTCCGCCGCTTTTTGCAAAGGCGACAGACCGAAAGCCTAACGCCGCCGCGCTGAGCTTGGTGTTCCGCTCGGACCGGTCGAGCTCGCCTTCTTGGCTGGAAGGTGTAACCCCTCATTCTCGCGCGATTATTTTGATATGTTACTATTATGGCTTGGAACTAATGACGTGCGAGACTGTTCAGTTATAACTTTGATACGACGCTAACGTCGTGCCCGGCCGGCTGGGGTAAGCGGCGCTTTTTCAGGAGTCTCTCATCATGAAGATTTCGTCCGGATTTCGTTCAGTCGCGGTTGCCGTCATCGCCGCCGCGGGAATTAGCTTTGCCAGTGCCGCGCATGCCGACAGCGGCACGATCCGCTTCGCCGTTTACAAGGCAGCCTTCTTCGTCGGTGGCTCTGGCGGCGAGGGCACGCTGACCTTCCACGGCCGGCGCTACCCCATCACGATCGGCGGCATCTCGGGCGGCCTCGCCTTCGGTGCCTCCAAGACGTATTTCAGTGGCACCGTGCGCCACATTCGCCGCGCTCGAGATGTGTCGGGCGTGTACGGCGCAGTGGGCGGCGGCGGCGCGGTCGTCAAAGGAGCCCAGGTGATCGTCATGACCAATGACAAGGGCGCTCAGCTCGAACTCACAGGCAGGCAGGTAGGCCTGCAAATCAATGCCGATATCAGCGGTCTGAGCATCACGGTGAAGTAAGGGGCTGTTGCTCCGTTCGTCATCTCCCCGGAGAGGCCCGATTTGCTGAGTTTGGCGATCGGGCCTCTCCGGCAAAGTCATTCAGGAAGTGGCTTTTGCCACTTGCGCTATGCCGCAGTGCTGCTCGCGACGAGATAAGAGTGAAACATTATCGTTAGCTGTCTTTCGGCCTCGCTTCCCACAGCCGGGGGCATGACCCGTTTACAGAATGCCGGGACCGTTCCGTAAATCACTGCCGTCATTGTTTGGGCGATCAAGTGCGGATCGGCAAAACGGCCATCGCTGGCGGTGGACAGCATCGCCTCGATCGCCCTTTCACTCCGCCGGGACGCCGATTCGATCAGCTCGCGCGCATCAAGCTCCGTAGCGATGAGGTAGAGGGCGGGCGCGACCTCGGTTTGCGCCATCCTTGCGTCAAGATAGGCCTTCACCACCGCCCGAGCTATTGTCTCCACCGGAGCGTACAGGTTTTCGTCGCTCGCTTTCTCCACAGCCTCGGCGAGAAGCGCGAGATGCCGCTCCAGCACAGCGAAAAGCAAGGCCTGCTTATGCGGGAAATATTGGTACAGCGTTCCGACCGAAACGCCGGCACGACGCGCCACGCGCGTCGTGTTCAGGCGGATCGGCCCATCGCTCAGCAAAACCTGAATGGTCGCCTCGAAAATAGCGTTCACGGTGACGATGGATCGGACCTGACGCGGTAGTTTCCGGCGGTTTAGCGGTGACGGAGCAGCGTTTTCCATATGCGAATCCAAAAACTGAATAATGCTTCATATATTACAGCCGTCGCCGATGCTCTAGCCCCGTGTGGTTGCCGGTGACGCCTTAGGAAGCGAATTAGGAGACGAATATGGGTAAATTGGACGGTAAGATCGCTGTCATCACTGGCGGTAACTCAGGAATGGGGCTGGCGACGGCCAAGCTGTTCGCACGCGAAGGCGCTAAGGTGGTCATCACCGGCCGCGATCAAGCGGCGCTCGACGCTGCCGTGCAAAGCATCGGAAATGGCGCCGACGCGGTCCGCAGTGATATTTCCAGGATGTCGGACATCGAAGCGCTTCGCGAATATGTCGAGAGAAAGCATGGCCGCGTCGACATTATTTTCGCGAACGCCGGGGGCGCGCGACCGAACATGTTTGAATACACGTCCGAAGAAGAATTCGATTTCACGGTCGCTAACACGTTCAAAGGGACGTATTTTACGGTGCAGAAGCTCCTACCGCTGATGGGTTCCGGCGGCTCGATAATCCTGAACACCTCGACCCTGAGCAGACAAGGCCGCCCCTATGTCAGCGTCTATTCGGCGGGGAAAGCAGCCATCCGCTCGCTGGCACGGTCGCTCACCGCGGAGCTGACCGACAAGGGCATACGGGTAAATGCCCTGGCGCCTGGCTACATCGATACGGATCAAGCGCGCAAAGCCGGAGTGAGCGAGGAAATGATCGAACAGACGAAGACCCAGGTGCACGCCCAAATTCCCATGCACCGCAGCGGCACCGTCGACGAGATCGCCAAAGCCGTCCTGTTCCTCGCCTCCGACGACTCGGCTTACATAACAGGCAGCGAACTATGCGTCGATGGTGGCTGGGCTCAGATCTGAGTGTCCCGGCGGCGCGGAGGGGGAGATACAGCGAGTGACTGCAAAAGTTCGGCAGCGAATATCGCTGCCGAGACTACGCTATGGCCGCAGCTTGCCCCTCATTCCCACTCGATCGTGCCGGGCGGCTTCGACGTCACGTCGTAGACCACGCGGTTGATGCCACGGACCTCGTTGATGATGCGGGTCGCGGCGCGGCCGAGGAATTCCATGTCATAGTGGTAGAAATCGGCCGTCATGCCGTCGACGGAGGTGACCGCGCGGAGCGCACAGACGAATTCGTAGGTGCGGCCGTCGCCCATGACGCCGACGGTCTGGACCGGCAGCAGCACGGCGAATGCCTGCCAGATGGCGTCGTAGAGGCCAGCCTTGCGGATTTCGTCGAGATAGATGGCGTCTGCCTCGCGCAGGATCTCCAGCTTCTCGCGGGTGATGCCGCCGGGGCAGCGAATGGCGAGGCCGGGGCCGGGGAAGGGGTGGCGGCCGATGAAGCTGTCGGGCAGGCCGAGCTCCTTGCCGAGCACGCGCACTTCGTCCTTGAAGAGTTCGCGCAGCGGCTCCACGAGCTGCATCTTCATGCGCTCCGGCAAGCCGCCGACATTGTGATGCGACTTGATGGTGACCGAGGGGCCGCCGGTGAAGGAAACGCTCTCGATGACATCCGGATAGAGCGTGCCCTGGCCGAGGAAATCGGCGCCGCCGAGCTTCTTCGCTTCCTCTTCGAAGGTCTCGATGAAGAGCCGGCCGATGATCTTGCGCTTGGTCTCGGGGTCGCTGACGCCCTCCAGCTCGCCAATGAAGCGGTCGGAGGCGTCGACATGCAACAGATGCAGATTGTAGTGCCCGCGGAACATGGCGACGACATTGGCCGCCTCGTCTTTGCGCATCAGGCCGTGGTCGACGAGGATGCAGGTGAGCTGGTCGCCGACTGCCTCATGGATCAGCAGCGCGGCAACGGAAGAGTCGACGCCGCCGGACAGTGCGCAGATGACGCGCTTGTCGCCGACCTGATCGCGGATCGCCTGCACCGCCTTGGCACGATAAGCCGACATCGACCAATCGCCCTTGATGCCGGCGATATTGTGGATGAAGTTGCCGATCAGCTTGGCGCCGTCAGGCGTATGCACCACTTCCGGATGGAACTGCACGCCGTAATATCTGCGCTTCTCGTCGGCGATGAAGGCGTAAGGCGCGTTCGAGGAAGTGGCGACGACTTCAAAGCCCTCGGGCAGCGCGGTGACACGGTCGCCATGGCTCATCCACACCTGATGGCGCGAACCGTGCGACCACAGCCCTTCGAAGAGGGCACAATCCTTGTCGACGTCCAGGAAGGCGCGGCCGAATTCGCGATGGTGGCCGCTTTCCACCTTGCCGCCGAGCTGCATGCACATGGTCTGCTGGCCATAGCAGATGCCAAAGACCGGCAAGCCGCTGTCGAAGATGATCTGCGGCGCCCGCGGCGAGCCCTCATCCACGGTCGAAGCCGGGCTGCCGGACAGGATCACGGCCTTCGGCTGCAGCCGCTTGAAGCCGGCTTCGGCGGATTGGAAGGGGACGATCTCGCAATAGACGCCCGCTTCGCGCACGCGCCGTGCGATGAGCTGCGTCACCTGGCTGCCAAAATCGACGATGAGAACGGTGTCTGGATGTGCTGTCTGGGTCATGGCGAGCCTTTAATGAAAAGCGCTTTCCCTGGCAATCCGGCAAATCGCGCGAGGGCCGATTTTATTGTCCCGATTGTATCAGCCGCCGCGCCGTTCAGAACCAGAAAACGCCGTCTTCCAGCGCAGTGAACAGTCCGTCGACGGCGTAGGAGAGCTTGCGGTCGATGACGTGCAGATATTCGGTCCAGCCGGAAATGTGCTGGAGCTCGACTAGGCCATCGGAAATACCGCGCAGTCCGATCAGCGGCCGGTCGTAGAGCTGGCAGACACGCAGTACGGAGAAGGTCTCCATATCCACCATGTCGGCGGCGATCCGGCCATAGGCATCGGCGCCGGAGATGACATTGCCGCCGGTCGAGAGGCTCGCTTCCGGAATGGCGGGAATGCGCAACGGCAGCTCGATTGTGGCGGGCAGGTCGAGGAATGGCGTGCGGCCTTTCTCAAAGCCGAGCGGCGAGGCGTCCATGTCGCGATAGGAAACGGAGGTGACCTGATAGACCTCCGTCTGCTCCAGCTTGGAGGAGCCGGCCGAACCTAACGAAACCACCATGTCCGGCAAATCGTCCTGCGCTTCGAGCTGAGCGAACGCTTTCGTCATGGCGATCGCCGCCTCGACTGGACCGACGCCGGTCATCAGCGGGTCGATGCGGGAGCGCAGGAAGGGGCCGTATTCCGCCTCCGCCGCCATGACGAACAGGATCGACTTTCCCGATACGCGTTTCAGTTCGAATTTCATCCGGTAATTCCCTCTCGGCCTCGGATGACCATCATCGTTCCGGTCATGGAGGCAATCAGCTTGGCAGGCCCGTCGCTGATGGCATAGGCTCGCCCATCGGCGACGATAATGGTGGAGCCGGGCTTGGTAACATCGCCGCGAAACAGAAACCGCTCGCCGCGTCCCGGGGACATCAGGTTGATCTTGAATTCGATTGTAAGAATTGATGCTGTAGGATCGATGACGCTGTAAGCCGCAAATCCGCAGGCCGAATCCAGCGCGGCGGCAATGATGCCGGCGTGTAGAATACCGTGCTGCTGCGTCAGCTTGACGTCGAACGGCAACTCGATCTCGACCGTGCCATGCTCGACGCGCGTCAACTCCGCGCCGATCGTCGTCATCGCCGCCTGTCGCTCGAAACTCGTCCGAATGCGCGCTCGAAAGTCGCTGCTTTCCCCAGTCATCCCATTCCCTTTCGCGGGGTGCGAAATTGGCATGACAGGAGGATTTGGACAAGGGCACTGCGGTGGAATTCGCCTCGCGGAAATAACGCGCGATCGACATTGTTTTCCCATGATGCTGGGTATTCGATACGCATCAACAGATTCGAGATGGAACCGAGATGACGACGATCCTGCAATCGACGAGAGCCTATGAGACCTGGATGCGGACGCAATTGGGGGACGATCTGGTCGATGCCGATCTCGACAAGAAGCACAAGAAAATGAAGAGCGGCGGTTTTGTCTTTCTGCGCGCCACCTATTGGCGCTGGGCCGAGACCATCTTCGACATCTGCCCCCATCTTGCGGGCGCGCCGCAGGTGCTGGCGATCGGCGATACGCATCTGGAGAATTTCGGCACCTGGCGCGACGAGGAGGGGCGGCTGGTCTGGGGCGCCAACGATTTCGATGATGCGGCGGTCATGCCCTATGCGCTGGACCTTGTGCGCCTGGCGACGAGTGCGATCCTTGCGCGAGGCGCCACCGCGCCGACGCCGCGCGCCATCGCCGAGGCCATTTTGGGCGGCTATCGCCGTGGGTTGAAGACGCCGTCACCGGTCATTCTGGAGCGTGATTACAAGTGGCTGCGCAACGACGTCATCCTTTCGAATGGCGAGCGCAAGGCTTTCTGGGACAAATATCGCGATCTGCCGCCCTCCGCCAAACCGGTTCCTGCGCCTTGCCTTGAAGTGCTGCGGCGATCGCTGCCAGATGAGCAGCTCCCTTTTGTCGCCAAGCCGCGCACGGCCGGCACCGGTAGCCTCGGCCGCCCGCGCTTTGTCGCCGATGTCGAATGGCGCGGCGGGCCGGTGATCCGCGAGGTCAAGGCGCTCGCCCAATCCGCCTGGTCGCTCCGACACAATCCGTCCGACACGACGATCCACACGGGCGTCATTGCCGCCGGACGCGCCCGCTCTCCCGATCCGCATTATCAGGTGGTGGGCAAGCTGCTGGTCCGTCGGCTATCGCCAAACAGCAGAAAGATCGAGGTCGAGGGCGATGCGCAGCTCCTGCTGTCGCCGGCGATGCTCGACCTGATGGGTTTCGAGATCGCCAACTGCCATGCCGATGACGCCTCCCGCATTCCAGGCATTCTAGCTGACCTCGACAGGAGGGAGGTGGACTGGCTGAGGAACTCCGCCAAGGCGGCTGCGGTCGCGATCGGCACGGAGCAGGCGGAGTTCGCGGCGAAGGGCTAAACCGGCAAAGCCGGTCAATGCCCAGCGGCTTCCAGGATCAGACGGGCGATCGTATCGGGGTGCGAGATCAGTGAGAGATGGCTGGCCTTTACCTCGATGGTCTTGGCGCCCATGCGCTTGGCCATGAAGCGTTCCAGATCCGGATTGATCGTCCTGTCTTCGGTGGAGACCGCATACCAGCTCGGCTTGCTGCGCCAGGCGGCCTGGGTGGTCTTCCCGGTCAGCAAGGCCTTTTGGAAGGGCTCCTGCACGGCATAAAGCACCTCTGCCTTGGCCTTGGGCAGGTCGCCGGCGAAATCCCGCAGGAAAGCTTCCTCTGTCAGTCGTCCTTCATCGCCGTCGAAGACAATGCCTGCCGATGCCGGAGGCGTCGGATATGTCTTGGCGAGCGCCGTATAATCTTCGCCTGCATCCGGTGCGCGGGCTGCGACATAGACCAGCGAAGAAACCTTCGGATGCACACCGGCTTCCGTCACAATCATGCCGGAGAAGGAATGGCCGACGAGGACTGTCGGGCCGTCCTGGCGATCGAGAACGCGCTGGACGGCCGCAACCGCCTCGGGAAGCGTCGTCAGGGGGTTCTGCACCGCCGTGCACTTCAGCCCCTTGGCCTGCAGCCGCGCGATGACTTCCGTCCAGCAGGAGCCGTCTGCGAAGAGCCCATGGGCAAGGACGACGTTGCGAGCCTTTGGCGGCGCCGGGAGCGCGGAACCCGAACTCGAGGCCGCGCTGCTGGCGGCCATGGCGCGCGTCGAAACTAAGGAGGCGGCGGCGCCGGCAATGAGCGCGGTCGAGAAATTCCGTCTGGTCATCATCATCATCGTGATCCTTGTGGCTAGAGGATAAACGGGCACCAGAAAGCCGTCCGCGCCGGATGTCGGAGCGGTGAGCTTCTTGAAGGTTTCGTATTTCTGGGAGCGGCATTTGCCCGAACGGATCAAATGTGCCCCGTCTTGCATTCCGGATGGGTATTCGAGGCTGCTTTATGTATGCAAGAGCGCTCTCGTTGATCGTTTTTGTATTCTCAATGGTGATATCTGTCAATATTTGGATGCGTAACAGTTGCGTGATGGAGAATTTGCATGCAAAAATGAGGCGGAGAGATGTTTTTGCATACAAGCGGTATGGGCGCGGGAGAATGAGAAATGGCTGATAGATCGGATGACACTGAGGATCGCGAATTGTTGTCCGACCGTATCCGCAACGCGCTGGCGGATGAGATCGCGGCGGGTAAGCTGGAGGCGGGCGCTGCGATGGACGAGCAGCACCTTGCCGATCGCTTCGGCGCTTCCCGCACGCCGGTTCGCGAGGCATTAAGGCAACTGGCGGCAAACGGCCTAGTCGAAGTGCGGGCTCGGCGGGGCGTCGTCGTCGCCCGCATGACGCCCGAGCGCATCATGGACATGTTCGAGACGGCAGCCGAAATCGAAGCCATGTGCGTCAGGCTTGCCACTTATCGCATGACGCCCCTGGAGCGTAGCCACCTGATCGAACTGCACGATGCATCCGAAGCTATCGTGAAAAAGGGCGATTTCGATGCCTATGATACCTTCAATCGCGCCTTCCACGAGGCGATCTATCAGGCGACCCACAATAGCTTCCTCGCCGAACAGGCGATCGCGATACGCAATCGTCTAATGGCCTTCCGCCGCGCTCAATTGCAGCAGGAACAGCGCCTCGATCGATCCCGGGCGGAGCATGAAGCCATCATGCAGGCAATCGCAGAGGGTGACGGGGAAATGGCGTCGCGGCGCATGCGGGCGCATATGCTAAATGCGGCGACGGCGTTGCGGCGTTTCATTGAAGGCAACAAGCTAGTTTAGGCAGCGTCAGCCGCGGGTGATGCGCACGATATGCTGATCCCAGGCGACGTCGCTGTGCTCGCCCAGGAAATCGCCGCGATAGGAGGAAACGGCAAAGCCATGCCGTGCCGGTGCGATGCCAGCGGCGTCGGCGATGCTTTCCACTTTCAGCACCCTGCCTGTCTTCGCATCGAGCGTCACCGACGTGCCTTCGACCGGCGAGGCGACGCCGACGAGGTTTTCGGCGCGATTGACGGCAATGGCGCCTACATAATTTCCAAGCGCCCGTGTCGTATCGTCGGGCAGGGTCACGAAGGTCAGGTCCTCGCCCTTGGAGAAATGGCCGATGAGCGGCGGCAGGTCGTTGCGATGGCCTTCATATTGGCAGGCGAACCAGATGCGGCCTTGCACGTCGATATCGACATGGCGGGTGGAGACCTGAGCATATTGTGGCGGCAAGGCGTGCTTTTCGATCAGCCGGCCGCTGGCCGCGTCGATCAGGGTGAGCGACGGCTCCATATGATCGAGGTTGAGCTTGGTGCGGCCGAAATCCGGATGGGTCTCGATGCCGCCATTGGCAACGACTAACAGCGTCCCGTCGTCGGAAACTGTCATGTCATGCGGGCCGGTGCCGTAGGTTTCGTATTCGCCGATGCGCGCGAAGCGATTGCGGGCGTCGTAGATGCCGATCATGCCCCTGTTGTTGTCGAAGTCGTTTTCGCTGGCGTAGAGCAGCTCTCCATCAGGGGAAAACGTGCCGTGGCCATAGAAATGCCGGCCCTCGCGCGAGGTGATGACGATGGGCTCGCCCTTGTTCCAGGGATCGAAGATCATCGCATAGGTGCCGGGGCGACGGGCGAAGGCGACGGTCTTGCCGGTTACCTTAGAAAAGGCCATGCCGTGGGCGCGGGCGGGCAGTGCCACCTGATCAAGGATCTGGCCGCGCTCGGTGACCGTCGCCACGGCGAAGGAACCGTCTGATGCGCGGATGCCCGAAGCATAGACGGCATCGGCCCGCTCCAGCGCCATCAGGGCACCGGGCTTCAAGGCGGCCAGGAACGTCAGCCCCGCCGCCTTAACGAAGGCCCTGCGATCGATTAGCGCGCTTCGCATCGCCATCAATCCCCGTCGGCGAAGGAGAAACCGGCGGAAAGGCCGATCGCGCCGCCGTAATCGTCACTGAAAGCGGTAGTGAGGTCGCGGCTGACATTCAGCAGCTTGTCGATCTTGGCGCGCTCGGCATCGTTTCCGAGCGCCGCTTCGATATCGGGATTGACCGTCGGCGCGGTCAGCGTCAGTTCCTTCAGCAGACCGTCGATTTTGTCGGCGATGTTGCGCTTGTCGGCGGGCAGAAGGTCGGCCATGCCGGCTTTCTCCCAGAGCATTTTCAGCCCTTCGAGATTACCTGACAGCGAGGCCCAGGTGTCGCCGGACCGCCAGTAGATCGCCATCTTTGGCCGTGCGGCAGCGGGATCGCCCTTGTAAAAGGTCTCAAGTCGTTGATCCCGGATATTCGCCGCACCGTGTACGAGGATGCCGAGCAGCGCCGTTACCGCTTCCTTGTTGTCCATGAAGTCGTTGCTGGTCTTGCCGGGAAACTTCCAGGATTTCTGCACGCCGTTCGGATCGTCCCATTCGTCGGCGATGTCCTTGGCTGTGTTTTCGATATTGCCGGCGACGGCCGCGCCATAGCGGCAGCGAAATCCTTGTTTTTCGGTGCTGAGAACGCTGGAGCCGTTGCCGTAGAGCACATATTCCAGCGCCGTTAGGCTCATCAGTGCCACGCTCTTGCCGGCGACCGCCTCGACCGTAGTGTCGTGCTCGTCGGCCTTGGCGATCAGCGCCTGCACTTGTTTCAAGCCGACGCCCTTGCGGTCGGGATAAAAGAGGATGTGTTCGAAGCGGTTCTTCTCGATAATCGGCCCAGTCTGCACGATCTCGATGCGCGACCAGCTTTTGATCGTATCGCCGAAGGCGGACTGCGCGTTAGCAAGGCTTGCGGCGGAAGGATCAGCGCAGAGCGCCTTCATCGCCGAAGTCAATTTCGAGGCGCTGTCATGCATGGAGCGGTATCCGGGGCGGATGACATCGTCGACCGCCTTCTGCAGGACCGCCGGCACAGCTGCTTCGTTCAGCCCGGCGCCATTGGCCGTCGCGTCCTGGGCGCTGGCGGGCAGCGCCGCAAGGCTGAGGAGCAGGCTGGCCGCGAAAGGTTTCCAATGGCGCATCAAAGGGACTCCAGAAAATCGATGAGTGCTTGCCTGTCGTTCTGCGGCAGGTTTGCGAATGTATTGCGGGCCTTTTCTGCCTCTCCTCCATGCCAGAGGATGGCTTCGGTGAGCGTGCGGGCGCGGCCGTCATGCAGGTAGGCTTGCTGGCCACTGACCGTTTGCGTCAGCCCTATACCCCAGAGAGGCGGCGTGCGCCAATCGCGTCCCGATGCCACACCGACCTGCTGGCCGTCCGAGAGCCCATCGCCCATGTCGTGCAGCAGGAAATCGGAATAGGGCCAGATGAGCTGAAAGGCCTGCGCGGCAGCTTTGCCGTCGCTTCCCTTGAGATCGTCGCGGGTGACGAATTTCGGCGTATGGCAGGCAGCGCAGCCGGATTGATAGAAGATTTCCTTCCCATGCAGCACATCGGGAAAGCTCGCCTTGCGGCGCGCGGGGACGGCGAGGTTCTCGGAATAGAAGGTGACGAGATCGAGGATCGGCGCCGGTGCTTCCGTGTCACCAAGACGCTTCTGCACGCCGGTCGGCATGGCAAGGCAATGCGTTTCCTTGGCCGTGCAGTCACCGTGGGCATTCGGCCGGTCGGGCGTGGAAATGCCGATATCGTTGAGGAAAGCGTCGGCGACCTGGTCGCGCACGGTGGCATTCTGCGCCTTCCAGCCGAAGCGGCCGAGAGCGAGCTGGCCGGTGCGGTGGTCGCGGACCAGGGCGGCGCGGCCGCGAATGCCGTCGCCATCCTTGTCGTCGGGGTCGGCATGGGCGAGGATATCGGCATCTGGAATGGCTTCGATCAGGCCAAGGCCGATCATCGGCGGCGCGACACGCGCCGAGACCGTCGTCGTCTGGCCGAGAGGACCGTAGGCCAGCGCGGTCACGGCATAATGGGGCTTGCGCAGCGAAATAGCTTCGCCACCTGCCAGCGTCACCGGCTCTTCCGCATAGGTGACAGCCACCTTGCCCTCGGCCGCGAGACCGGGAACGGCAAGGTCCTGCAACTGAGCGCCATAGGTCGAATCCGGAAAATTGAGCGCCTTGGAATCCTTGACGACCTGTTCTTCTTCCGGCGTGATTGCCGGCCGCGCCAGCCGCAGCACCATCGACGTGGCGGGGGCTCCCGCCGTCTCCGGCGGATGGCCACGACCGTCCCTGATATGACAGCTCTGGCAGGAACGGGCGTTGAACAATGGCCCCAGCCCATCAGTCGCCTGCGTCGAAGAGGGCGAGGAGACCCAGAGCTGGCGAAACAACGCGTTGCCGAGATGGAAATTCTCTTCGCGCTCCAGGCCCAGATTGGCGGAAGGCTGGGAAAAGATATTGCGGCTGACGGGGGCAATCGACGTCGTCGCGCCACTCTCCATCGCCTCATAGGGCTCGGCCTTGGAAAAATCCGCCGTCGGGCGGGTAACGTCCTGAACCCGTTTCAGCGTATCGGCCGACAGATCGGTGCGGACGCTTGGGAAATTCAGCGCATCGGCTGCCGCCAACGTCACTGCAAAAACCACAAAGCCCGCTGCGAGGGCGGGCAAGAATGCGCGGCTGACCGGAATGCGGATCATCTGGATCAGGGCGGCAGCATCGTCAGATACTGCCGCCCTCCTTTATTACTTCTTGAAGACGGCGTTAGGATTATCAAGGCTGTCCGAGCCTTCAAGCTTGATCGTGCCGAGATCGAGGTCGGCGACGACGCGCTGGATGCTCTTCGTCTGGTCGAGCAGGCCGTCAATCGCCTTCTGGACGGTGGCGTTGCCGACCTTATTGCCCTCGGCAATCATCTGGTCGTACTTCTCGACGGTCTCGCCGCGATGAACCATGGCCTTCATGGCATCGAGCGTCGCGTTCAGCTTACCTTCCATCTCCTTGTCCAGCGCCTTGTCCTTGGCGGCAACAAGATCGTGCAGCGAAGGACCCTTCATCTTGGTGCCGTCGACGCGCGTATAATTGCCGTTATAGGCGGCCGCAATGCCGATGGCGGCATTGTTGTGGGAGTTGTAGGTGTTGTCGGAGAAGCAATCATGCTCCTGCTCGGGATCGTGCAACAGCAGGCCGAGCTTCATGCGCTCGCCGGCGAGTTCGCCATAGGAGAGCGAGCCCATGCCGGTGAGGATGGCGGCGAGACCGGCCTTCGGATCGGCTTCGATATGCTTGGTGGCTTCGCCATCCGGCGCCCAGTCATTGGTCATCTCCTGCATGGCGGAGACGAGCAGGGTCGAGGCCGATTTCAGGTATTCGGCGCGGCGATCGCAATTGCCGTGCGTGCAATTCTTCAGGTCGTAGTCGGTGGCGGGACGTTCGCCGGCGCCCGGGCCCGTGCCGTGCAGATCCTGGCCCCAGAGCAGGAATTCGATAGCGTGGTAGCCAGTCGCGACATTGGCTTCGACGCCGCCGGCCTGCTGCAGCGTACCGGAGAGGAATTCCGGCGTCAGATGCGAAGCGTCGACATCCTTGCCGTTGATCTTGATCGTCTTGTTGGCGATGACATTGGCGACATAAAGCGAATTCTCATCGCTCTCGGTGCCGTAGGAGGCATCGACATAGTCGATCAGGCCTTCGTCGAGCGGCCAGGAATTCACCGCGCCTTCCCAATCGTCGACGATCGGATTGCCGAAGCGGTAGACTTCTGTTTGCTCGTAGGGAACCCGCGCCTTGATCCAGGCAGCCTGGGCAGCCTTCAGCGTCTTGTCGCTGGGATTGGCAAGCAATGCATCGATCGCCTTGTCCAGCGTCTGCGCCGTGGTCAGCGCGTCCTGATACTTGGCATGCCCCACTTCGGCGTAATGCTTGATGATGGCGGCCGGCTCGGGTGCGGCTGCGAGCGCCGGAAGGGTGGACATGGCAGTCGAGGCGACGGCCAGCGCCAGGCCGGCGCCAAAATTGATTTTCAGTTTCATGATCCTCTCCTGTGACGGCGGGGGCGCCGTCAGAAACTTGGTAAATTGTCTCATGTATTAAAAACAAACTGGTGTCAAACACTCTAGTTTGGAATGATTTTAAAACGGGAAATTGATAGTTCCAGCATTGGCAAAGCAGCGCATTTGCCTGGAAAAAGCGGCAGATGTCGCGCCGTCTCGTTCCGCCGAACCAGCAAACGCGCCGCGAGCGGGATAAGCCTTGCCTATCCCTTCCGCCGCAGCCGGCAGAAGAAGAAGCCGTCGGTATCCGTCGATGCCGGCGTCAGGGTAATGGTCTTGCCATCGGAAGAGCGCGGCTTGGGCGCATCCTTTCCGAACAGTTTCTCCCAGGCGCTCAGCGCCTCGACCACTTCGAAGTCCGGATTGTTGGCCGCGAAGCGGTTGACCTGCGTTTCATTTTCTTCCGGCAGGACAGAACAGGTGACATAGAGCAACAGGCCGCCGGGGCGTACGAATTCGCCGGCCTGAGCCAGCGCCTCCTGCTGCTGGCTGGTGCGCTCGTCGAGGTTCTTCTGCGTCAGCCGCCACTTCGTATCGGGGCGGCGGCGCCAGGTGCCGGTACCGGTGCAGGGGGCATCGACCAGCACCTTGTCGAATTTGCCGCGCAAAGGGAGCAGGCCGTTTCTTTCGTCATGCACCTGAACATTGCGCGTGCCGGCGCGCTTCAATCGCTCGATAATCGGTGCCAGCCGCCGCCGATCGGAATCATAGGCATGGACCTGGCCCTTATTGTGCATCGCCGCCGACATGGCGAGCGTCTTGCCGCCGCCGCCGGCGCAATAGTCGAGCACCTGGTCGCCTTCTTCAGGCAGGACGAGATCGGCAACGATCTGCGAGCCTTCGTCCTGCACCTCGAACCAGCCTTTCTGGAAGGAAAGTTCGGCGGTGACATTCGGCAGGCGCGATGCGCCTTCGCCGGCGGGAATGCGGATGCCATAGCGGGCGATTTTCGAGGCATGCGCTCCGGCGCGTTCCAGCGCCTTCACGGCCTTGTCGCGGCTGGCCTTCAGCGCGTTGGCCCGCAGATCGAGTGTCGGCCGCTCGGCCAATGCCTGGGCCTCGGCAAGCCAGCTATCGCCGAAAGCCTGTTGGAAGGAATGCTCGACCCATTCCGGAATGTCGCCCTGGATATGGCGCGGCGCATCTTCGATCTTTCGGGCGGCAAAGGCTTCCAGCGCCTCGGCGCTTGGCGGCTCGGGCGCGAATTTGTCGCCCTCGAATTCGGCGGCCAGCACTTCGGGCGTCAAGCCCCATTGGCGAAAGAGCACGGCATGGGCAAGCGCGGAGGGGCTGTCGTCGCCCATCAGCCAGGCATGAGACAGCCGCATGCGCAGAGCATCGTAGACGATGTTGCCGATTGCGGCGCGGTCGCCGGAGCCGGCGAAGCGATGGGCCAGTCCCCAATCCTTCAGGGCGTCGGCCACTGGTCGCTTGCGCGCTTCGATATCGGCAAGAACTTCGATGGCCCCCTGCAGCCGGCCGCCCAGACGCATTCACTATTCTCCTGCTTGCGCATGGCTCCGAAATCACCTGGATCACCGGAAAGGCTCATGCACCACCAAAGTGTCACTGACACCTCATCAATCCGCACGAAATAAGCACGTGGCGGCAGATTATTGAGACGTCTCAACCGCGTGGTAGCCGCGATTGACGGAGAGAGCAAGCGTCAGGCCAAAACGCCGGGTCGTTCCCAGCGGATCCGCCGGTTATTTCGAGGCGACGACGTCGTAGCAAACACTCGCTGTGCCGGAGGCAACCATGCCGATATCCTGCGCTGCAGCACGGGAGAGATCGAGCACGCGTCCGCGAATGAAAGGTCCGCGATCGTTGATGCGAACGACGACGCTACGACCATTGTGGCGGTTGGTTACCTTCAGGCGTGTGCCAAAGGCAAGCGAGCGATGGGCGGCAGTAAAATGGGAGGAACTCATGCGTTCCCCGGAAGCAGTCTTGGAGCTTCCCCCGTACCATGATGCGCCCCCGCATCCCGTTGCTGCAAATGCGTCCGTCGAGAGGATAGCAAAAGCGGCGGATATAGTTGCGATGATCGCAACAGAACGATTGATTTTCTTCAAACCGATTTTCCCTCAAACAATTGAACTTGTGCCTGGTGAGCGGCGGGGGCTTAAATCGGGCGAAAAATGGCAAAAAAGTGCCTGCTAATATCACGGAATGTTACAGGCTGTAACATTTGTGATTTATGACGAGTGATATCGAGTATCGCTAAAACTAAGGTTTGATGGAAAAAACACAATAAATTCAGTTAAAAACCGAACGAATTTTCCCAAATCGATGCTGCAATGCAGAAGATCACGAAATTTGAAAAAATAATTTTCCGACTTCGCCTTATTTGCTGCCGCATTTGTGCAATTTCAGAGATCATTAACCATAAATGTGGAGCAAATTGAACTAGCCAATATGGGTTAGTAGGAATTTTCGTGCGATTGATCTGGGGGGTGAGGTCGAATTCCCTTAGCCGCGCCAGCGCCCCGAGGACCACAGTTGGGCGAGCGACATGCGATAGTCCGGATAGCGGAATGGGAAGCCCAGCGCGCGCAGTTTTGCGTTCGAAACCCGCTTGTTCTCACCATAGAACGAACGCGCCATCGGCGTCAGCTCCGCCGTTTCGAAAGCCTGTTCCGGCGGCGGCTCGACACCCATCAGACGGGCGGCCTCGACGATGACGTCCTGCGGCGGACCGGGCTCGTTATCGGTGACATTATAAATGCCGCCCAGTTTGCGGTCGGAGAGGAACTTGGCGCAGGCGCCGATGTCCTCGACGCGGATGCGGTTGAACACCTGGTTCGCCTTGATCAGCCGCCGTGCCGTTCCCTTTTCCAGATTGCAGAAGGTGTTGCGGCCAGGACCATAGATGCCGGCAAGCCGGAGCACGGCAACCGGAATGCCGAGCCTGATTCCGACGCGGTGCCAGCCATCCTCCGCTTCGACGCGTTCAACCGAGCGGTCGGAAACCGGATGCAGCGGCGTTTCCTCGCTGACCCAGGCGCCCTTGTGGTCGCCATAGACGCCGACGGTGGAAAGATAGCAAACCCATTCGAGCTTCGGCATGAGCGCGCGGATATTCAGATGCGCCAGCCGCAGCAGCGGATCACCCGACTTGCCGGGCGCGATCGACTGGACGAGATGCGTGGCGGATTTCATCACCTCGCTCAATGCGGGATCGAATGTCTCTCCGTCGAAGACGAAAGCTTCGATGCCTTGCTCGCCAAGAGGGCCGGTCTTTTCGGGCGAACGAGTCGTGCCGGTGATCCGAATGCCCGGGCCGGCGAAGGCCTTGGCGATAGCCGTTCCCGAATAGCCGCAGCCGAAAATCATCACATGCATCACGCAACTCCCGCCAGTATCCACTCCGCGCGGACATCCGCGTCCGGTTCGTCACCTCTTTCTGCCGCAAAAGTGCGGAACTCGCCAGCCGTCATCAACCGCGACAGCGCCCAGACGGCCATGCCGCGCACGACGGCGGAGGGATCGTCCGCCAGACCACGGCATGCCGTGATCAAGCCGCGATCCCCGGAATTGCCGGCGGCGATCAGCACATTGCGAATGAAGCGGTCACGCCCGATGCGCTTGACCGGCGAGCCGCTGAAGAAGGCGCGAAAGGCGGCATCGTCGAGATCGAGCAAAAAGGCGATCGACGGCTCCCTGAGGTCGTCGCGAGCGACCAGCTTCATCTCGGCGGCCGCACTGGCGAATTTGTTCCAGGGACAGGCGGCGAGACAGTCGTCGCAGCCATAGATGCGGTTGCCGATCAACGGCCGAAGCTGCGGATCGATCGGCCCCTTATGCTCGATGGTCAGGTAGGAGATACAGCGGCGCGCATCGAGTTGATAGGGGGCCGGGAATGCGGCCGTCGGGCAGACGTCGAGACAGGCGCGGCAGGAGCCGCAGTGATCGATCTCGGGCTGATCCGGTTCGAGATCGGCTGTTGTAAACATCGAGCCGAGAAACAGCCAGGAACCGTGCGTCCGGCTGACGAGATTGGTATGCTTGCCTTGCCAGCCGAGGCCCGCTGCCGCAGCCAGCGGCTTTTCCATGACCGGCGCCGTATCGACGAAGACCTTGACGTCCTCCTGCGATCGCGCCGCAAAGCGGGTGGCAATCTCCTTCAGCCGCCCCTTGATAATGTCGTGATAGTCGCGGTTGCGGGCATAGACGGAAATGGCCGCTTTATCAGGCTTCGCCAGAATGCCGCGCGGGTCTTCCTCGGGAGCGTAATTGAGACCGAAGACGGCGATGGAGCGGACATCGCCCCAGAGCATGTGCGGATCGCCGCGACGTTCGCGCGTTTCCTCCATCCACGCCATGGTGCCGTGGTAGCCTTGTTCAAGGAATTGATTGAGCCTGCCCCCCGCATCGGGAATGGCGTCCGGTCGGGTGATGCGACAGAGATCGAAACCCTGCGCCCGCGCTTCGTCGCGAAGAAAGGCCGTTAGCCTATGCCGTCGCTTGCTTTCTTTATCTATGGCACGGTCTTCGGGCATATGCAGCCCTCGTCAGAAATCCAGATCGGCGTAGTGCGATACAGGCGTGATGCCGCGCACGCGTTCCGCCAGGATCGGCCGGAACGACGGGCGCGATTTCAGCCGCTGATACCATTCCTTGGCAACGGGTGATTCCATCCAGTCGATCTCGCCGAGGTAATCGAGAACGGAAACCGAGGCGGCAGCAGCGAGATCCGCATAGCTCAGCCGGTCGCCGGCGAGCCATTGGCGGGAACCCGCAAGCCAGGAGAGATACTTCATGTGCTGGCGGATGTTGCCTCGGGCCATGCGCATCACCTTGGAATCAGGAGCGCCGCCGCCCTGGTCGGCAGTCATCTGCAACTTATAGACCCGTTCGCGCACCAAAGGCCGCGTCACGTCCTGTTCCATCTTCTGCATGAACCATTCCGTCAGCCGGCGGATTTCGGCGCGCTGGAACGGGTCTTCGGCCAGAAGCCGGCGGTCCCGCTTCAAAACGCCATGCGTCTCGTCGAGATATTCGGAGATCACGGTCGCGCCGCAGAGCGCCCGCATGCTGTCGTCGACATAGACCGGCAGGGTGCCGGCCGGATTGAGCGCCAGGAAATCGCGCCGTTTTTCCCACGTCTGTTCCTCGATCAACTCCGTCTGATAGCCGTATTCGGTCAGAATCAGACGGACGAACCGTGACGGAGATGACATGGAATGATGATACAGCGTCGGCATTGATACTCGGGCTTTTGCAGTTGATGCTTATAAGAGTCTCGGGCCCACCATCTTGCGGCCCTAGTCATACGTCATCGGTTGAAGCTATAGGAGTTTGGCCTAGCTATTACAAGCGAATCGGGCCACCCCGCTCTTTGACAAAGGACACAATATGGCTGAACAAATTGTTATCGCGTTGTTTTTGGGCCTTGTGGAAGGCCTGACGGAGTTCATTCCCGTATCCTCCACGGGCCATTTGATATTGATCGGACATTTCCTCGGTTTTGATGAAGCTGCCACTTTCGACGTTCTGATCCAGCTCGGTGCTATCCTCGCCATCTTGCTCGTCTATTTCAATCGTCTCGTTCAAATCGCAAAGGCGCTGCCGGTCAGCGTCAAGGCTCGCCATTTCGTGCTGGCAGTCCTTTTCGGCTTCCTCCCGGCTGCCGTGATCGGAGCGATCGCGCATGATTTCATCAAGACGGTGCTGTTCGATTCGCCGAAGGTTATCTGTATCTCGCTGATTCTTGGTGGCATCGTTCTGCTGGCGATCGACAAGATCGAGTTCAAACCCAAATATACCAGCGCCTATGAGTTTTCCTGGCCGATGGCGATCAAGATCGGCTTCTTCCAATGTCTGGCAATGATCCCGGGAACATCGCGTTCCGGCTCCACCATCGTTGGCGCCCTCTTGCTTGGCGCCGACAAGCGCTCGGCCGCGGAATTCTCTTTCTTCCTTGCCATGCCGACCATGGCTGGCGCCTTCGCGCTGGATTTGTGGAAGAGCCGTCACGACCTCAGCACGGACCAGGGCCTGCTGATCGTCGTCGGCTTCTTCACCGCTTTCATATCGGCATTGTTCGTGGTCCGGGCTCTGCTCGACTTCGTCTCGCGCCGCGGCTATGCCCCCTTCGCCTGGTGGCGCATCGCCATTGGCGTGCTCGGCCTGATCGGGCTTTATACGGTCGGCTGAGGCCGATCGCCGGGGGTGAAATCTTGAGAAAAACGAAGGCCGGTGAGAACCGGCCTTTTTTCATGCTCGATCAGTTCGAGGATGAAGGCTCGATGGAACCCGTCGTGCAGGGATCGACGCCATAGGTCGGCGTGCATTCACCCTTGACCGAGGCGATGCTGCCGCGGGCCACGAACGAGCCAGCGAGGATCACCAGTGCCGCGCACGCAAACAAAAGCGCGATAGACTTACCCATCGAAGAATGCCTTTCCGCAGAAGTGAAACGCGCCACGATTGGCCCGTGCAGGGCTTGGCGACGCGCGGTTGTGTTAGTCAGTGAAATGATGAATAGCAATAAAGGTTCATGTTAAATTTGACGTTAATGCTACTATTTTCAGTGTGCGTCTTTTGAGCAACGCCAAGCTGTGAATCAAGACGGCAAAGCTAGCTCTCCCGGTGCCGAAAACGCGGCCAGAGGAAACGAAAACGCCGCCTGGAAGAACTAGACGGCGCTTCAATTTTTCCGAATCGCTACAAAGCGTCACGCGGCCTTGCCGGAGCCGGTGAACTGGCCCTGTGGGCGATAGCGTACCAGGTAGGACGGCAGCACCGAGACGAGCAGGGTCGGCATCAGGCCGATACCCTGCAGGGTCCGGCCTTCCGCCTCGGCTTCCTTGGAGACGACATTGTCGTGCTTCAGCAGGCGAACCTGATCGGGCGTGATCGGCGGCGTGATGAGCGGCACCAGCGAAGCGACCGAGCCGATGAGCGAAGCGAGGCCGAAGGGGATGGAGACAAGCGACTTCTTCCGGTTGATAACGGCAAGCGTCGTTTCGAGACATTCGCGGAAAGAAAGCACCTCCGGACCGCCAAGCTCGTAAATCGTGCCGGCCTTCAGCTTGCCGTCGACGCCGCGGGCGACTACCTCGGCGACATCCTCGACATAGACCGGCTGGAACTTCGTCTCGCCGCCGCCGATGAGCGGCAGGAAGGGCGCGGTGCGCGACATATCGGCGAATTTGTTGAAGAAGCCGTCTTCCGGACCGAAGACGATCGATGGCCGCAGGATGACGGCATCGGGCTTGATCGACAGGATGCCGGCTTCAGCGCGAGCCTTGGTGCGGGCATAGGCGGAAGGCGAATTGGCATTGGCGCCGATGGCGGAAATATGCGTCAGCGAAGCGCCGGCGCCGCGTGCAGCTTCCGCGATTGCCTTGGCGCCGAATTCCTGCACGGCATCGAATTTATTGCGGCCGCTTTCGGCGAGGATGCCGACGCAATTGACCACATGCTGTGTGCCTTCGACGGCGCGATCGATGGAGTTGCGGTAACGCAGGTTCGCCTGGACGATCGAGATTTGGCCGAGATTGCCGAGCGGCTGCAGAAAACCGGCGAGATCGGGGCGGCGCACGGCGACGCGGATGCGATAGCCGCGCTTGGCGAGCACGCGCACGACATGCCGCCCAATGAAGCCCGATCCCCCGAACACGGTCACGAGCGGTGGAAGGTTGGACAGGGTCATGGCAGGCTCCTCGAAAGGCTTAAATAGGGCTGATCTGGTTTCGTCTTAACCGATCCGAGGGCCGAGGTGAAGTGCTATCACACCGCATGTTCCGGCTGCTTTCTAAAAGCGTTAGATGCCTTCGACGACCACCATTTCGGCGTCCGCGACTTCATGACGAATCTTGGCGGCGATCTGATATTCCGGCGAGTTGTAGCAATCGACAGCATGCTGCAGCGACGGGAATTCGATGACGACATTGCGGCCGCGCGCCTGGCCTTCCAGTGGCGTGAAAGCGCCGCCGCGGGCGAGGAAATTCGCGCCGTATTTCTCGAAAGCCGGCTTGGCGGCGGCAACGTAGTCCTTGTAGCGCTCAGGGTCGCGTACATCCACGCGTGCGATCCAATATCCCTTTGCCATGTCCGGTCTCCCTGTTTCCTGCAATTTAGAGCGCGGCGTCCATCTCCGCGAGGATGGCGCGGGCCGCTTCCTTCGGGTCGGCCGCCTTGACGATCGGCCGGGCGACGACGAGATGGCTCGATCCGGCCTTGATGGCCTCGGTCGGCGTCATCACGCGCTTCTGGTCACCCTTGTCGCTACCGGTCGGGCGGATGCCGGGGGTCACCAGCGCCATGTCCGGACCGATGATCTTGCGCACGGCAGAGGATTCTTCGGCCGAGCATACGATGCCGCCCATGCCGGCGAGGAGCGCCTGTTCGGCGCGGCGCAGCACCAGCGTATGCGGGTCGTATTCATAACCGGCGGCGATGAGGTCCTTTTCGTCCATCGAGGTCAGCACGGTGACGCCGAGCAGGCAGAGATCGGAACCCTTGGCTGCGGCAACGGCGGCGCGCATTGCCTTCGGATAGGCATGCAGCGTCAGCATCGACATGCCCATTTTGACGATGTTCTCAACGCCGGACGCAACCGTGTTGTCGATATCGAGCAGTTTCATGTCGAGGAAGATCTTCTTGCCGTCGGCGGCAAGGTCGCGGGCAAACTCCAGGCCGCCGGCGAAGGCGAGCTGATAGCCGATCTTGTAGAAGAGAATATCGTCGCCGAGCGTCGTGACGACCTTTTCGGCCTCCTGAAGGTTTGGAACATCCAGTCCAACGATCAAGCGGTCGCGTGCGGTCATCTCAACTCCACCCCCTGCCAATCTTCCATAGGCGTCCAGTCGCATGAGACGGCGCGCTTCGCAAGGTCGAAACAGAAAAGATTGCCGCCGCCGGGCGGCTGATCGCCCTGGCGCGCGATAGGCTTGCCCTCGAGATGGCATTTTAGCAGCGTACCGACGCCACCATGGCCGACAAAGGCGATCGGCGTGCGCGAGTCGTGCCGAGAAAGAACGGCCTCCACCTGGGAGACGATCCGCACCTGCGCATCGATCGCGCGTTCCCAGCCTTTGAAGCTTTCATGCGGATGGGCGAAGAACCAGTCGGCCGCCTTCTCGAATTCGGGCGGGGCCAGGAAGCCCGTGGCGCTGCGGTCGTTCTCATGCATGGCTTCGATAATCTCGATCGTCGCGCCGCTGGCCGTCGCCAGGATTTCGGCTGTCTCGATCGCCTTGCGCTCGCCGCTGGAAACGATCAGGCCGAGCTCACGCGCCCATGCGCGGGTGGCCGTCAGTCTGGCGCGTTCCGCGCCGATATCGGAAAGACCCCAGTCCGGAACCGGCACAGAGGGATCGATGCGCACCTGCGGGTGCGTAATATAGAGAGCGAACATCGGAGCAGGATTCCATACTGAAGGGTCTCGGAACAGGAATATGTCCAGCCGAAACGCGGTGGCAAGATGACTCTTCCTGGATAGCCTCAGCCCCGGCTATAAACCCAGAGCTGGGCCGGCGGAATATTGCGGACGATGAAATCATAGTGGCGGATATGATAGCGATCCGGCCGGGCAATGATCGGCGAGACCGGTCCGTAGGAGATCTGCACCACAGGTCTGCCGGGTGGGATGCGGTCCAGCAGGCTTTCGAGCAGAGCGACGCGCGCCTTCATGGGAAAGTTCAGCAGCGGAATGCCCGAGACGATGGAATCGAAGGTCTGGCCGCGCAAGACACCGAGCGTCTTGTCGAGATCGAAGGCATCGCCATTGATGAAATGGACGCCGGGATAAAGACGGACGAGATGATTATAGAAGTCGGTGGAATATTCGACGGCGACGAGATTTTCCGGTTCGACGCCGCGTGCCAGGATCGCCTTGGTGATCGCACCCGTGCCGGGACCGAGCTCCAACACCGGCAGGCCGGAATGGATATTGACCACGCTCGCCATCTTGCGGGCGGTAATCGAGGAGGTTGGAACGATGGAACCGACCGTTTTCGGACCCTGCATCATACCCTTGAAGAAACGGATTTCTTCGTCGAACTTCTTGCCCAGCCGTTCCTTGAGACGCAGCGCCATGCTCTCCCCCACCAGTTTTAACAGTTACGGCTTACATATCGTTTATCTCTCATCTTGCAATGCCATGGCGCAATACAAAGAGAAAATGTCGCAAGCTGCACAGGCTCAAATAAAAGCGCCCTCTGTTGTTCCGAAGAACGCATGAAGGGCGCTTCGGTTTCGCTAGACGCGCATCGGCATCAGGACATAGAGAGCATCGTCGCCGGCCGTGTCACGGATCAGCGTCGGCGAGCCAGCATCGGCAAGAAGGAAGATCGCCGCATCGCCGGACAATTGCGCGGTGATGTCGAGCAGATATTTGGCGTTGAAGCCGATTTCCATCGCGTCCATGTCGTAGCCGACGGCGACTTCTTCGGTCGCGCTTCCGGAGTCGGGGTTATTGACCGTCAACAGGAGCTGGCCGTCCGACAGTGCCAGCTTCACGGCGCGGCCGCGCTCCGACGAAATGGTCGAGACGCGGTCGACCGCCTGGGCAAAGCTTTGGCAATCGACCCGCATTTCCTTGTCGTTGCTGGTGGGGATAACGCGCTGATAATCGGGGAAGGTGCCGTCGATCAGCTTCGAGGTCATGACGATCGAGCCGATCGTCAGGCGGATCTTCGCATCGGACACTTCGACGGTGACGACAACATCGGGGCTGTCGACCAGCTTTTGCAATTCGCCGACCGTTTTGCGCGGAATGATGATGCCCGGCATACCTTCCGAGCCCGCAGGGGCGTCGACATCGGCGCGAGCGAGACGGTGACCATCGGTCGCCACCGCTCTCAGCTTCAGGTCGCCCTTGCTTTCGATCGTGTGGAAGAAGATGCCGTTCAGATAATAACGCGTCTCTTCGGTCGAAATCGCAAACTGCGTCCGATCGATCAGCATCTTCAGGTCCGACGCCTTCAGTTTGAAGGAATGGCTGAAGCTGCCGGCGGTCAGGTCCGGAAAGTCGGATTCCGGCAGGCACTGCAGCGAGAATTTCGAGCGGCCCGAGGCTACCGTCATCGAGCTGCCGTCAGGATTGGTGGCGAGAAGCACTTCCGAACCGTCCGGCAGCTTGCGCACGATGTCGTAGAGGAGATGCGCCGGTACGGTGGTGGCGCCAGCCTTCTCAACATTGGCGGGCGTCGCCTCGGTGATTTCGAGATCGAGGTCGGTCGCCTTCATGTCGAGGCTTGTGCCCTCGGCCTTGAGCAGCACGTTGGACAGGATCGGGATCGTGTTGCGACGCTCGACCACGCGATGCACGTGGTTCAGCGATTTCAGGAGGTTCGACCGCTCAATTGTAATACGCATGATGCTACCGCTTTCGACCGTTACTCCCGGGCAGCCACAGGCGCCCGAAGGATGCTTTTTCGGACAAGGCCCGAGATTGGACGGGCAAAATGACAGAACTCAGCATGCGAATGCAAGAGGCATCCGGGTATGCTGCACGTCATTTCGGTATTTGGCCGACAATGCTCACAGGATTTGCGCCGCTCTTGCCGTCAGGCCATACCTCGCCCATAAAGACGATGAATCCGAGGCGAATTCAGGGTCGGCATGAGCGACGAACATACAAGCGGCAGAGCGCGCAGCTTCCGCCTGCATAATACCACGGTTCCTGCCCGTCCGCTGGAGCCGGCGCTTTATCTTGTCGCCACGCCGATCGGCAATCTCGGCGACATCACGCTCCGGGCGCTGGAAACGCTGGCCGGTGCCGATGTTCTCGCTTGCGAGGATACGCGCGTCACCCGCGTGCTGCTCGACCGTTACGGAATACAGAACCGCCCCTTCGCCTATCATGAGCACAATGCCGACGAGGCAGGACCGCGGCTGCTGCAGGCGCTGGAAGCCGGCCGCTCGGTGGCGCTGGTGTCCGATGCCGGCACGCCCCTGGTCTCCGATCCCGGCTACCGGCTGGCGCTGCAGGCGATCGAGGCGGGCTACCGTGTCGTGCCGATCCCCGGGGCCTCCGCGCCGCTCGCCGCGCTGGTCGGCTCCGGCCTGCCCAACGACGCCTTTTTCTTCGCTGGCTTTCTGCCCGCCAAGGACAAGGGCCGCCGCGACCGGCTGGCCGAACTCGCCGCCGTTCCCGCTACCCTCATCTTCTTTGAATCGCCCCATCGCATCGCCGCGACGCTCGCCGCAGCCGCCGATGTACTTGGCGGCGAGCGCAAGGCGGCCGTCTGCCGCGAACTCACCAAGACCTTCGAGGAATTCCGTCGCGGCACGCTCACCGAGCTTGCCGTGTTCTATGAGGCCGTCGAGCATGTGAAAGGCGAGATCGTGCTGCTCGTCGGCCCGCCGGAAGAGACGGTCGCCGCCGAAGCTGATGTCGAGGCCATTCTTGGGGATCTCGCCCGCAGCATGGCGACCGCCAAGGCCGCGGCAGAAGCCGCCCGCATCACCGGCCTGCCGCGCAAGGAGCTTTACCAGCGACTGCTCGATATGAAGGAGCGCCATGGCTGAGACCGGCGAGAGGCTGAAGCGGCGGGAAGCGTGGCGGCGCGGCCATGTCTCGGAATATGCCGCAGCACTTTTCCTGTTCTTCAAGGGCTACCGCATCCTCGCCATTCGCCATCGTACCAAGCTCGGCGAAATCGACATCATCGCCCGCAAAGGCGATCTCGCCGTCTTCGTCGAAGTAAAGGCCAGGCGTGGTGCGCAGGAGGCGATCGACGCCGTTTCTTTTTCCGCGCAAAGGCGCATCCGTGCCGCGAGTGACCTCTGGCTTGCCCGCCAGCCGGACTATGCGCTGTTGTCGCAGCGCTACGATATCGTTGCCATCCTGCCTGGCCGCTGGCCACGCCATTTTCCGGATGCTTTTTAACGTCTGCCATCATGGCAACGTCACAAAGCGCAACTATTGCCGGACTATCGCGCTTCAGCCCACTTCCAGGCATCGCGCCCCACCCATTTCGACAGGTCTTATGATGATCCGCAGTACCGTTTCCGCCTTCGCCGTTCCCTCGCAGGAGGAACGCAAGGGCTTCATTTCGTTGGAAAAGACCCCTGACATTCACGCGGCAACATTGGCGTCGCTTGCCTGTATGAACACGGTGCGCGTTGGTGGCGTGACTGGCGAGGATCGGCCGCTTGCTTTCCCCTTCACGGTGGCTGCATGGAATTTGGAGCGCTGCCTTTTCCCCCTCGAATCCGCCGCCAAGCTGAAGGCGACCAAAGCGCCGCTGATCCTGCTCTCCGAGATGGACGAGGGCATGGCGCGCACCGAACAGAATGACCCGACCGCGATCGTCGCCGGCGAACTCGGCATGAATTATGCTTATGGCGTGGAATTCCTGGAACTCAGCCTCGGCTCGGAAATCGAGCGTTCCTTCTGCCGCGACGATTTCAACGAGAAGGGCTTTCACGGCAACGCCCTGATGTCCTCCGTTGCCCTGAAGGATGCTTTCCTCTTCCGCCTGCCGGGCGAGGCCGTCTGGTTCAACGACGGAAATGAGCAGCCGCGCATCGGCGATCGCTGTGCTGTCGGCGCCATCGTCGGGACCGAGGCCGGTCCCCTCGTTGCCGTGTCGGTCCATCTCGAAAGTGTCGCGACCGCTGCCTATCGCGAGCGGCAGATGGCGGCGTTGATCGACGCTGTCGAGGCCTTCGCGCCCGGTCTTCCGATCCTGATCGGCGGCGATCTCAATACCGGCAATCACACCGGCGGCGATTTCTCGACCGATACCCTGTTCGCCATGGCCGAAGGCCGTGGCTTCGAATGCCATGGCGGGCCGCTGGATCAGACGAGCACGCGCCCGAGCCTGATCACGCGTTTTCCCGATCGCACCATGAAGCTCGACTGGTTCATCACCCGCGGTTTGAAGATCGGCGAAAGCCACCTTGTTTCCTCCCTCAATGAGGAGGGCAAGCCGCTATCCGATCATGACATGGTCGTCTGTACAATCGAAGGTTTTTCTGCCTGATCTCTGCAATCATTAAAATGCGCCAGATTTCATGAACCGCGCCGTTACCTCTTCCGTGCGATGGAAACTGAGACGCGCTTGGAATTGGGGGATTGCATGGTTTTGAGATTGATGTTGGCGAGCATGGCGGCCTTTGCCGCGCGCGCGGTCCCGGTTGTTGTTGCCTTGCCGCAGTCGAAGAGCTTCGTGGCTGGCGCAAGCGATGAGATGGAAATGAAGCCCTCGCCGATCGAACCGTCCTGGATCCTGGCCGGCGATCCGGTTGCGCGCATTGCCGAGCATTCGCGTGGGCGGGATGATGCCGCGATGACGGCGCTGTGGGATTGCACGGCAGGCGAGTTTCGCTGGTATTTCGGCTGGGACGAAACGGTGATGATCCTCGAGGGCGAGGTGCATATCACGACGGAAGACGGCGTCGAACGCACGCTCAGCGCGGGCGATGTCGCCTATTTCGCGGGCGGAACCTGGGCCACATGGCGCATCGATCACTATCTGCGCAAGGTCGCCTTCTGCCGCAAGCCATTCCCGAAGCCCTTGACCATGGCTTACCGCCTGCGCAACTTCATCCGACAGGGCGGCGCACAGGGGCTTGCCGCCTGAGCGCGGCCAGCCCTGACGGAAGCCCTTGAATAGCCGTTGCGTTTGGATGCGGGCCGACCTACATCTGTCCGCAAATTCGAGCGAGGGCTGACTATGGCTGGTATCAAGAATGTTGCGGTCCAGATGGACCACGTGAAGAGCATCAACATTGCGGGTGACTCGACCTTTGCCATGAGCCTGGAAGCCCAGACCCGCGGCTACAAGCTCTTCCACTACACGCCCGAGCGCCTCAGCATGCGTGACGGCAATGTCTACGCGACGGTTGAGCCGATGATCCTTCGCGACGTCAAGGGCGATCACTTCGAGCTCGGCGAGCCGGAGCGCGTCGATCTCTCGACCATGGACGTGGTGCTGCTGCGCCAGGACCCACCCTTCGACATGGCCTATATCACCTCGACGCATCTACTCGAGCGCATCCACCCCAAGACGCTCGTCGTCAATGATCCGGCCTGGGTGCGCAATTCGCCGGAAAAGATCTTCGTCACCGAATTTGCTGATCTCATGCCGAAGACGCTGATCACGCGCGATCCGGCCGAAATTCGCCGCTTCCGCGAGGAGATGGGCGATATCATCCTGAAGCCGCTTTACGGCAATGGCGGCGCCGGCGTCTTTCATTCGACGCGGGACGACCGCAATCTATCCTCTCTGCTCGAAATGTTCGGCCAGCTCTTCCGTGAGCCCTTCATCGCTCAGCAATATCTGCCCGACGTGCGCAAGGGCGACAAGCGCATCATCCTCGTCGACGGCGAGGCGGTCGGCGCGATCAACCGTGTGCCGGCCGAGCATGACAGCCGCTCCAACATGCATGTCGGCGGCCGCGCCGAGGCGACCGAACTGACGCCGCGCGAAAAGGAAATCTGCGAGCGCATCGGCCCGGCATTGAGAGCGCGCGGTTTCCTGCTCGTCGGCATCGACGTCATCGGCGACTATATGACCGAGATCAACGTCACCTCGCCGACCGGCCTGCGCGAAGTCAAGCGCTTCGGCGGCGCCGACATTGCCAGCCTGTTGTGGGATGCGATCGAAGCGAAGCGGGCTTGAGGGGCGCCAGCCCTCTAGGAATCGTGACGCCACCCCTCCGCTCGCCGCAAGGCGGGCTATATCGCGATGCCCATCCGGCGGCAGGTTAGGATCACTGCCGACGGTCCGGTGGAGCTATCGTCTGCGATGACCGTCGGCACGAAGCCGAAAAGTGGTTTCACGTCGACCATCATGCCGACGTAAGGCCGCTTGTCCATGACACCGTGCAGGCCGCCAAAGGAGCTGATGGTGCCGCAGACGCTGACGTAGCCCTTGCTATCCTTGGAAGCCGCCATCGGCCCGAAGATCAGCACGCCCTCATAGGGAAGCTGCTCGTGCAAACCCTTTTCCACCGCGGCAATTTCCTTGGCGCTCAATTGATAGGGAGCGCCTTTTTCCAGATTATCCCCGCCATCGATAGATTGGCAGCCGGCCAGAACAGCGCTCAGTAGAAGGGATAGCGATACTACAAGTCTCATCTTTGCTCCCGATTGTAGAAATCGTCCCTTCGTTCTTTTATTGTTCTTGTTTCATTCCATGTTTTCTGCCACTATGCAACCCATAGTCTGTTATGAAAAATTGATAACGGTAAACGAGTTAAAAGAGGGCGGGGATGGTAGCGCGCGTCAGCACGATTGCGTTTCAGGGCATTGAGGGCGTTCCTGTCGAAGTGCAGGTGATGATTTCCCCGGGGAAGGTGCTGATGCATATCGTCGGTCTGCCGGACAAGGCCGTGGCCGAAAGCCGCGAACGGGTGCAGGCAGCTCTTCATGCCTCTGGCCTGTCGCTGCCGCCGAAGAAGGTCACGGTCAATCTCGCACCCGCGGACCTGCCCAAGGAGGGCAGCCATTTCGATCTTCCGATCGCGCTTGGGCTGATGGCGGCGCTGGGCGCCATCCCGGCGGATGCGCTTGCGGCCTACACCGTCATCGGCGAGCTCAACCTCGATGGCACGATCGCGCCGGTCGCTGGCGCGCTGCCGGCCGCGATCGCCGCCAATGCCATCGGCAAGGGGCTGATATGCCCGTCCGAAAGCGGTCCTGAGGCCGCCTGGGCCGGCGCCGACATCGATATTCTCGCGCCGCGCAGCCTGATCGCGCTCGCCAATCATTTCCGCGGCACCCAGGTTCTGTCACGCCCCGAACCGGCGATCCGCGCCAATGCCGCCAACGTCCCCGATCTCGCCGATATCAAGGGCCAGGAAAGCGCCAAGCGGGCGCTGGAAGTGGCGGCGGCCGGGGGACATAATCTGCTTTTCGTCGGCCCGCCCGGTTCCGGCAAGTCGATGCTGGCCTCGCGCCTGCCGTCCATTCTGCCGCCATTGTCGACGGCGGAGCTGCTGGAAGTGTCGATGATCCATTCCGTTGCCGGTCAGCTTTCGGGCGGAAAGCTCTCCGACCGCCGGCCCTATCGCACGCCGCATCATTCCGCCACCATGGCGGCGCTGGTCGGCGGCGGCTTGCGTGCCCGCCCCGGCGAGGTATCGCTTGCCCATCACGGCGTCCTTTTTCTCGATGAATTGCCCGAGTTTTCGCCGCAAGCGCTGGATGCGCTGCGCCAGCCGCTGGAATCGGGCGAATGCGTCATCGCCAGGGCCAATCATCGCGTTTCCTATCCGGCCAGCATTCAATTGGTTGCAGCGATGAATCCCTGCCGTTGCGGCATGGCCGGCGAGCCGGGTCACACCTGCGCCCGCGGCCCGCGTTGCATGACGGATTATCAAGGCCGCATCTCCGGACCGCTGTTGGACCGCATCGATATCCGCCTCGACGTGCCCGCCGTCTCTGCGGCCGATCTCATCCGCCCGACGACGGCCGAAAAGAGCGCCGATGTCGCCCTTCGTGTCGCCCGTGCCCGCGAGCGGCAGCGCGAACGCTTCGAGGCCGCCGGGATGAAGGGAATTTCCACCAATGCCCGCTGCTCGACATCGATGATCGAAACGATCGCCGAGCCGGACGCCGCCGGCCTGCAATTGCTGCGCGACGCGGCCGAGAAGATGAAGTTTTCCGCCCGCGGCTATCATCGCGTGCTGAAAGTGGCCCGCACGCTCGCCGATCTCGACGACAAGCAAACCGTCGGGCGCATCCACCTCGCAGAAGCCATTTCCTACCGCATTGCCGGCGAACGGCTGACCGCGGCGGCGTAAGCGCAAACGGCTGAAATGACAAAGGGCACCGCAGCGCCCTTTGAATCCCTGACGATCGAAGCTGACCGTGTCAGCCGCCCAGGCCCTCGAACAGCGCCGTCGAGAGATAGCGCTCGGCGAAGGAGGGGATGATGATGACGATATTCTTGCCTTCGTTTTCCGGCCGTTGGCCGATCTTGATCGCAGCCGCGATGGCCGCACCGGAGGAGATGCCGACCGGCACGCCTTCGAGCTTGGCGATGTGGCGTGCATGCTGGAAAGCTTCGTCGTTGGTGACGGTGACGACTTCGTCATAGATGTGCGTGTCGAGAATCTTCGGGGCGAAGCCGGCGCCGATGCCTTGGATCTTGTGCGGGCCGGGATTGCCACCGGAGAGGATAGGCGAGTCAGCCGGCTCGACGGCGATGACCTTGATATTCGAATTGCGGGCTTTCAGCACCTGGCCGACGCCGGTGATCGTGCCACCGGTACCGATGCCGGACACGAGGATATCGACTTGGCCGTCCGTATCGTTCCAGATTTCCTCTGCCGTCGTCTTGCGGTGGATTTCCGGGTTGGCCGGGTTTTCGAACTGCTGCGGGATGATCGCGTCGGGCAGCGTCGATGCCAGTTCCTCGGCCTTGGCGATCGCGCCCTTCATGCCCTTCGGACCCTCGGTCAGCACCAGCTCGGCACCGAGCAGCAGCAGCATCTTGCGGCGCTCGATCGACATCGTCTCCGGCATGGTGAGGATCAGCCGGTAGCCCTTAGCGGCGGCGGCGAAAGCGAGTGCGATGCCGGTATTGCCCGAGGTCGGCTCGATCAGCACGCTTTTGCCGGGTGTGATCTTGCCCTGTGCTTCAAGGCTCTCGATCATGGCAACGCCGATACGGTCCTTGACGGAAGCAATCGGGTTGAAGAACTCGAGCTTCGCCAGCAAATTGGCCTTGACGCCCTTCTCCTTGGCCAGCTTGTCGAGACGCACGATCGGCGTGTCACCGATGGTGTCGGTGATCGAGGCATAGACGCGGCCGCGGCCTGGTTTGCGGGTGTCGGACATGGGTAGCTCTCCCTCCATTGGAATTGTACAGGCACAATAGGATTAAACGCCGGCGGAAACCAGTCTGGGATCACTCCGCCGACCCTATGTCGTGGGAAAAGAATCTCCCGCGTCGTTGTGCCGAGAAAGGTTTTTTCAGGCCGCGCGGGCGGCGATGAAGGCAGCCGTGCCGGCGAGAATGCTGGCGGCAACCCGGTTCAAAATCTGCAGCGCTTTTGGCCTCTTAAGGAAGGTGCGGGCCCGGGAAGCGAGCAGCATATAGGGGATCAGCACCATCAACAGCACAATGAAGGTCGCCGCAATCAGCGTGGCATATTCGCGAAGCCCGATGCTGCCGATATCGATCAGGGTCGGCACGAGCGCCACGTAAAATAACATGACCTTCGGGTTGCCAAGCGTCACGAGAAGACCGGAGAGGAAGGACATGCCGGCGCTCATCGATTTTTTCGCTGCGACATCGGTGGAGAGCAGCCCAGCGGTCCAGAGCTTCCAGGCGATATAGCCGAGATAAAGCGCACCGGCGATCTTGATGACGATGAAGATCTCCGTAAAGGTCTGCGCCACGAAAGCGAGGCCGAGAATGACCGCCGTCAGGTAGATCATATCGCCGAGCACGAGCCCGAGACCCATGAAAAAGGTCTCCCGGAAGCCGGAGCCGAGAGCGCGGGCAACGATCGCGGTGATGCCCGGCCCGGGAATCGCGGCGGCGATGAAAAGCGCGCCGCTATAGGCGAGCAGGGCTGCAAGCGTCATGGTGCGATCCTCCAGGAATAGGCAATTGCTGTATCGCAGCACTCTTGCGTTTTCAAGCGATTGCGCAAACGGCGCGAACATACTACCAAGGGTAACGGCCCGTCGAAACCGTGTTGCATAAGGCTCCCATGTCGTCCGCATTGCTCCTGATCGACCTTCAGAATGCCATTTTGAGCGGCCTCGGCACGCCAGAGCGCCAACCAGCGATCGACGCCGCCCTGGAAGGTGTCGTGGCAAGGCTTGCTGCATTGAAACACCAGGCCCGCGCCGCCGGAATTCCTTCCTTCATCGTTCAGCATGATGGCCAGGGAACGCATCGTCTGGCGAAGCGCGGCGAAGGCTGGCAGTTGCGCCGCGAAATCGCGCCGGAGGCCGGCGATGTCGTCACCCACAAGACGAGCTGCGATTCCTTCTTCGAGACCGATCTCGAGGCGCGCTTGCGCGCAAAGGGGATCACCCATCTCGTCATCGGCGGCTGTATGACGCAATTCTGCGTCGACACGACTGCACGACGCGCGGTTTCGCTCGGCTTCGATGTGACGCTGCTCTCGGACGGTCATACCACCGCCGATATGGGCAAGCTGACATTCGAGGCGATCATCGCTCATCATAATATGCTGCTGGACGGCTTCGATGCCGGCCCGCATGAGATCAAGCTTATCCCGACCGCCCAAATCGCCTTCTGAATTCACCCCCCGCCGGAGACCTCCATGCCGCATCTCGCCAGTATCATCACCTTTGCCCTGATCGCTGCCGGAATGGTGCTGACACCCGGGCCGAACATGATTTATCTGGTGTCGCGATCGATCTCGCAGGGGCCGGGGGCCGGGCTGATCTCGCTCGGCGGTGTGGCGCTCGGTTTCGTCTTCTACATGCTTTCGGCCGCGCTCGGCATCACGGCCTTCCTGTTCGCCGTGCCCTTTGCCTATGACGCGCTGCGTCTTGCCGGTGCCGCCTATCTCGCTTGGCTTGCTTGGAATGCGCTGAGGCCGGGCGGCCGTTCGGCCTTCCAGGTCCGCGATCTCCCGAGGGATGGACCGCGCAAACTCTTCGGCATGGGCCTTGTGACCAGCCTGCTGAACCCGAAGGTCGCGGTCCTTTATCTCTCGCTGTTGCCGCAGTTTATCGATCCCACGATCGGCAGCGTCTTCAACCAATCCGTCATTTTCGGCTTTACCCACATTGCCGTCAGCGTGACGCTCAACTCCATCATCGCGCTGACGGCCGGCTCCGTCGCGCTGTTCTTCTCAAGCCGTCCGTCCTTCATGCTGGTGCAGCGCTGGCTGATGGGCACGGTCTTGGCCGGGCTCGCCATGCGCATGGCCTTCGAGGCGCAGCGCTAATCAGAACACCGGTCGCATGAAGCTGCGTTCATAGCTGACAATGCAACGCGTCTCCTCCGCATAGGCAAAGGCGGCGCGGCATTCGGCATCCTCGGCCATCGCCTGCCGGTAGCCCTCGTAGGCAGCAAGGCTCGGGAAGCTGAAGAGCGCCAGTGCGATATTGTTGGCGCCCTCGTGCGGCAGGAAATAGCCGTGATGCGTGCCACCGAGCCGGTTGACCAGCGGGATCCAGAGTTTCGCGTAATGTTCGAATTCCGCAAGCTTGTAAGGATCGATCGTATAGCGAAGATAGCAGGTGATCATTCGGCGGCTTCCTTTGAAAGATCATCGCTTTTAGGACGCGGCAAGGTAATCGTCCAGCCGAGGTTCATGCCGGCCGCCGCGGCCAAAATGATCACAGCGCCGATGATCTGCGCCATGCCGAGCACATGCCCGAAGGCGAAGCGATCGACCACGATGGCGGCGATCGGATAAATGAAGGACAGCGCGCCGGTCAGATGCGTCGGCAGCTTCTGGATCGCGCCGTAGAGCAGCACATACATCAAGCCGGTGTGGACGATGCCCATCGTCATCAGAATGGACCATCCGCCTGCGTCCCGCGGCAGAGCCGAGAAATCGGCGAAGGGCGCAAGCATCAGAATGCCGGTCGAAACCTGGATCAGGGCGATCAAATGCGGCGGCGTGCCCTTCAGCCATTTGGCGGCCAGAGCGGCCAACGCATAGAAGAAAGCGGCGCCGAGCGAAAGCAGGATGCCGATGGCATAGCTGCCGATGCCCGCCGTCTCCGCGGGTTTGCCTTCGACGATGACAGCCATGCCGGCAAAGGCGAGACCCAGCCAGAAAAGCTTGGTGAGCGTGATCTTTTCGCCGAGAAACAGCGCGCCGAGGCCGAGCAGCATGAATGGTTGCGTATTGTAGACCGTTGTCGCGATCGAGATGGAGGCATGCGAATAGGCAGCGAAAAGCAGCAGCCAATTGAGGACGATAGCGATACCGCCGGCAACGGCGATCGCAAAGGTCCTGAGGCTGAGAATGCCGGGGCGCAACAGACCCATGGCTCTGCAGACAACAAGAAGCGTGAGTGCACCAAACAGGCAGCGCCAGAAGACGACGCCAGTAACAGGCTGCCCCGACATCAGCACGAACCAGCCGATCGTCCCTGAAATCAGCATTGCTGCTGTCATTTCCGCTGTTCCGCGTCTTATCTCGTTCATTGTCGGGCTTCCCGTTTTCCGGAGCCTGATAATATTGCGAGAAGGAAGCGGATGATATAATCTGAATAAACAGTAGTGGATAGAGCGCCTAATTATATGAGGTGGAAATATGGGTGCGCCTAATGCTGCCATAGAGCTCGACGCGATCGACCAGCGTATGCTGGAGGCCCTGGCCCGCAATGCCCGGATTTCGTTGAAGGAGCTGGCTGAAGTCGCTGGATTATCCTCGCCAAGCGCTGCCGAGCGGCTGCGCCGGCTGGAGGAGCGCGGTGTCATCGCGGCCTTCACCGTGGATATCGCGCCGGAGGTGATCGGCTATCCCCTGCAGGCGATCGTGCGCATCCGGCCGCTGCCCGGTCAATTGCATGTGGTCGAGCGTATCATCCAGGAGACACCGGAATTCATCGAATGCGACAAGGTCACCGGCGACGACTGCTTCATCGGCCGTCTTGTGGTGCGTTCGATGGGTGAACTAGACGGCATCCTGGACAAGATCGCCGAGCGCGCCGAGACGAACACGTCGATGATCAAGGCAACCCCGGTCAAACGGCGCCTGCCGCCGCTCTCCCGTTAGAATTCCACCGTCACACGCCGGTGGATCCAAAACCGCCAGCACCGCGGGTCGTTTCGCTGACGTTAGCGATTTCCGCGACACGCGTCTGCGTCACCGGCGCGATCACCATCTGCGCGATGCGCATGCCGCGGGTGATGTCGAACGGCTCGTCGCCAAGATTGATCAGCAGCACCTTCACTTCGCCGCGGTAGTCGCTGTCGATCGTGCCGGGCGTGTTCAGGCAGGTGATGCCGTGCTTGAAGGCGAGGCCGGAGCGGGGGCGGATCTGGGCTTCGAAACCATCGGGAATCTCGAAGATGAAACCGGTCGGTACCAGCGCCCGTTTGCCGGGCGCGATCGTCAGCGTTGCGCCTTCCTCGACGGCCGCGCGCAGGTCCATGCCGGCCGCGCCTTTGGTCTCGTAGGCCGGCAGATCGAGGCCCTGGCCATGGGCCAAGCGGATGAGGTTCAGCGTCGGGCGCGTATCGGTGTGAATGGTCATGCGGCATTAGTTTGTGCTGGAATCGCTGAGGTCAATTGCAATCCCGTCTTTGAATCGCTAGATACAGCCGCAATTCACAGGATTTCACAAGCATGGCCGAAAGTCTCGCCGAGGCGGTCTCCCGCCGCCGCACATTCGCTATTATCGCCCACCCGGACGCGGGCAAGACGACGCTCACCGAAAAGCTGCTGCTGTTCGGCGGCGCCATTCAGCTTGCCGGTGAGGTCAAGGCAAAGAAGGATCGCATGCAGACGCGGTCCGACTGGATGAAGATCGAGCGCGAGCGCGGCATCTCGGTCGTGACCTCGGTCATGACCTTCGAGTATGACGGCAACGTCTTCAACATTCTGGATACGCCCGGTCACGAAGACTTCGCCGACGATACCTATCGCACGCTGACCGCGGTCGATGCGGCCGTCATGGTCATCGATGCTGCCAAGGGCATCGAGCCGCGGACGCTGAAACTGTTCGAAGTCTGCCGAATGCGCGATATCCCGATCATCACCTTCATCAATAAGATGGACCGCGAAAGCCGCGACCCCTTCGAAATTCTCGATGAAGTGGAAGAGAAGCTGGCACTGGACACCGCGCCGGTCACCTGGCCAATCGGCCGGTCGAAGACCTTCTGCGGCTCCTATCATCTGGCTGATAATACCGTCCGTGGCTCCGACACAGAAGTAGAGGCTGCCCGGGTCAATGGCCCGCAGGCCGTCGCCGACCGTCTGCCGGAAAATGAACGGCAAGCCTTCATCGACGAGACCGAGCTTGCTATCGAAGCCTGCCGTCCCTTCGACCGGGAATCCTTCCTGGAAGGTCACATGACGCCGGTCTTCTTCGGCTCGGCTCTTCGCAATTTCGGTGTGCGCGATCTCATCAACGCGCTCGGCGCTTTCGCGCCGCCGCCACGCGATCAGGTCGCCGATATCAGAACCGTGCAGGCGACCGACGACAAGATGACGGCCTTTGTCTTCAAGATCCAGGCCAACATGGACCCGAACCATCGCGACCGCATCGCGTTTGCGCGCATCTGCTCCGGCAAGCTGGAGCGTGGCATGAAGGCCCGGCTGTCGCGCACCGGCAAGCAGCTTGGTTTGACCGCACCGCAATTCTTTTTCGCCTCGCAGCGTCAGCTTGCCGATACCGCCTATGCCGGCGACGTCGTCGGCATTCCGAATCATGGTACGCTGCGCATTGGCGATACGCTGACGGAAGGCGAATCCCTCGTCTTCCAGGGCGTACCGAATTTCTCGCCGGAAATCCTGCGCCGCGTTCGTCTTGAAGACGCGATGAAGGCAAAGAAATTGAAGGAAGCGCTGCAGCAGATGGCCGAAGAGGGCGTCGTGCAGCTCTTCTCGCCGGAAGATGGCTCGCCCGCCATCGTGGGCGTCGTCGGCGCACTGCAGCTCGACGTCTTGAAAGAGCGGCTGATGGCCGAATACGGCCTGCCGGTCTCCTTCGAAATGTCGCGCTTCTCCGTCTGCCGCTGGATTTCCGCCGATCAGACCGGCGATCTCGACAAGTTTGTCACCGCGCGCCGCGGCGATATCGCCCGCGACCTCGACGGCGATCCGGTCTTCCTCGCCCAGGACGGCTTTTCGCTGCGCTACGAATCTGAACGTTATCCGGCTATCAAGATGGTCGCCATCAAGGAATATCACGCCGTCAAGGCGGCGTGATATCGGTTCTTTGCCGGCACGACGGCAGTGCTCTATGCCTGCACTTTCCGTGTTATCTTTGACCAATCGGAATTCCAATCGTCCGGATATCGGTCGAGCGCTACCGATGGCATCTTATCTGGATCGTTGTAGAGTGCCATGATGGTCGCCTCGGTGATAGCGGCGGCTGCCTGGATATTGGCGTCGCCATTGCCTTGCTCCCAGGCGGCCTGCCAGATCTTCGCCAGATAGCGGGTGCCGCGCGCCATGCAGGTGATGGTGCGGTCACCGAAGTCGTCCCACATCGTCGCTGCCTTTTCCTTGGCTGGTTTGCCGATGAGCTCAACCCATTTGTCGACGATATCCCGCGGCGCTATATCCCTTTGCGTCGCGCTGATGAGAGCTATGACCGCCTTGCTGGCCTCATAGCCATTGGTGATGGGCGGCATCGGCTCGGCGGCAAGATCCGTAATGCGCTGTGCGAGTTCCGCGCCGAGGTTCTTCTGCTGATAACCATAGGCGATCATGTCGTCTTCGTAGCCCACATGGACGCCATCGGCTTCCAGCTTCATTTTGCTTGACCGCGGGCGCGGGACAACCTTGGCCGGATCGCCCTGCGAGAGATATGAAGTGTGCAGCGGCTGGCAGGCATCGCCCATATAGTGGATGAGGACGCCGCCGGCGCAGAGAAACATCGCTGCATCGCCATCCCCGGCCGCCTTCACCATGATGTCGAATAGCTGGTGGACCCTGAAGGGCAAAGCCCCCCAGTGCTTGTTGCGGAGGTCGGCATTGGGATCGAGCAATTGCGCCCAGGCATCATATTGGGGCTTTATCTCGGCAAAATAGTCGATCCAGGCTTTCGGATTAAGGTAGGTGTCCGGCGCGGATTGATTGAGGGCGAGAAATGTCTCGCCATTCTCATAGGGGAGATCCAGATCGGCAAAATGGTTCGGATTGTCGTTCTGGCCGCGACTGCCGGGTCCGACCTTGCGCTGTTTCTTGCCGTCTGGTCCTTCCACCATGATGAAATTGACATTGCTTTTCCAGACATTGTCGGGAACGTCGGCCAGCGGCACGAAATGAACCTCGTCATCGTCCTTTTCGAGAACGCGCGGATCGTTGCCGAGCGCAGCGTCGGGCGTGAGCGCCAAGAGATCGAGATTATTGTCGAGGAAGTCTTTTAGCTTCTGTGATGTCACGAGATCTCCGGACAAGGGCAGGGAGCGGCCGATGATATAGTGCCCGACCCATCCCCAGATGAAATCCTGATCCAGATTGATGTCGCGTACGAAATCAAGATCCAGATGATCGAGCGCTGTGCTGAGAGATGTGGCGAGCGCATAGGGCTGGGACAGGCTCTCACCGTCTTCGAAGAATTCTTCCTTCCCCCACAACAGCGCGAACGGATAATAGCTGATCTTTTTAACGACCTTTGTATCCTCGCTGTCGGTCTTTTCAACATGCTCGATGAAGAGAACTGTGCCGGAATCGCCATGATGAACGCCGAGACTGATATTCTCCGCCGGATTGCGCGCTTCCGCATCCTCCTCAGTCTTCAGGCGTTCCTTGTCGATGCCATAGGTCTCCGGGCCGATCAGGAAATCGCTGATATATTCCGATCCGCCCATCGCCTTGTAACGATAGAACAGGCCGTGGATTTCGCCTCTGATGGTGCCGGTGACCGCGGACTGGCCAATCACTTTCATGGTGATCAGCTTGAGGCTGAAGCTGTTGTCGTAAAGGTCCAGCACCGGGCCGATGGGCGCGATGCCCGGAAACTCGGTTTTCCATTGCAGGATGTTATCAAGTTCCACCAATCCCACGTCCATCAGCAGGCGCTGGTTCGTCGAGGCGAAATTCGGATAGATCGTTCGAAAGTCCTGCCGGCCCAGGCCCTTTTTCGCGCTGACACCGATCTTGGGGCGGCGATGGGCCTGCAAGGCGCTGATCTCGGTCCCCGGTTCGCCGACGACATGCCGATTGGTCATCACGAAATAGCGTTCGCTATCGCGCACGACGCAGCCCGCGGTCGCCAGACGGGTCATGCCCTGACCATCCTCGTTGATGATGGCCGAGCCTGGCGCGAGCAGATTGCGCGGCGTCCGGCCGTCGAGCTTGATCTTCAGGTCCTTGGATAGCTGCTGTTTGCGCGCTTCGATGACACAGACCGGCACGGTTCGCCCGTCCGGCAGATAGAGCGTCTTGGGGACGACATCGGAAGGATTCGTCTTCGCCAGGTCCTTCTCATATTCCCAACTGGACACGAAGACATAGACGCAAGGCCAGGAATAGGGGCGTACTTCCGAGTTGAAAAGCGTTCGTCGCTCGCTCTCCGGAGAACGCTTGCGCGTCGCGTCCTCATGCTTGGAGGGCCAGGGATCGCTCTTGCGAATTCTATAAAGACCCAGCGCGGTCGCCACCACGTTCTTCTTGTTCATCAAATGGTAGTGGAAGAGATCGCGCGCCTCCACCAGGTCCTTAAGGGAAAGAGAGGCGAAGTTGCTGCTGCTTTTGAAGAGGATATCCATGGGTCCGCCCACCAGGTTTCAGAGTTGTTTGGATGTGGCTTTCGAAAAGCATGCGCCGCGAGCGAAATGATTGCATCAGACGGCATTTCATCACGATTGGTGTGATGGCATTCTGCATTAGAGACACATGATCCTACAATTTTTGTGACAGTTTATCCATCGGCAATACAACTGCCGTAGAGGCCAAAAAGCCGGCTAATATTGCCGATCACAGAACACGGCGCAGCGATCAGGGAAATTGCACTTTCGCGACATTCTATCGAATATAACGCCATGCCGTGCTACGGCTTTACGAGCTATTCTATCGGGTGGATTTAGCGGATGATCGCGCCGCAACGCTTCGGAGGGAAATATGGTCCGCGAAAACGAAATTCGGGAAAACGAAGTGGCGATTGAGCCGCCGGCAGCGACAGATGCCGGTCTTGTCTTCATCGGCCGCATTTCGACACCGTGGACCTCTCGGATGGAGACGCCGCGTCAGGGGCGGCATGACGGGCCGCTCTGCCGCATCGAGATTTTCGAGCCCTGGGTGCCGGCGCTGAAGGGGGTGGAGACTTTCGAGCGGCTGGAAATCCTCTATTGGCTGGACCGCTCGCGGCGCGATCTCGTGCTGCAGAGTCCGGCCAGCAACGGCAAGGTGCACGGTACTTTCTCGCTGCGCTCGCCGGTGCGGCCAAATCCGATCGGCACCTCCATTGTCAAGCTGGAGGCGGTCGAAGGTGGCATCCTGCTTGTGCGCGGTCTCGATTGCCTGTATGGGACGCCGCTGCTCGACCTTAAACCGGATCGGAGCCTGTTCAAACCGATCGCGCCGCCGCAATCTGGCGATTTCCAGACCGGCGACGGCGAGACGGCGCATTATTGTCAGAAGGCGTGAAGCATGATCCCGAAAAGTGTGAAGCAGGTTTTCGGACAAGATCATGCTCACCTTGGGTGTCAGCCGACAGCCACTATGACTTATTCGCCCCGTGGAAAACGCTGGTTCTCCTCCAAGACGTTCAGATCCATATGGTTGCGCATATAGCGCTCGGATGCCTTCTGCAGCGGCTGGTAGTCCCAGGGATAATAGGCACCGTTGCGCAAGGCCGCATAGACCACCCATCGCCGCGCCTGGCTTTCGCGCACGGCGGCGTCGAAGGTGGAAAGATTCCAGCGCTGTTTCGCTTGTGCCGTCAGCCGCGCCAGAATTTCGGCGTGCGCCGGATCGTCGGCAAGATTGATCAGTTCTTTGGGGTCGGCGTCGAGATCGAAAAGCAGGGGCGGGTCCTTGTCGCAGAGCGCCAACTTGTAGCGGCCGTCGCGCAAGCAGACGAGCGGCGCTTCCGATCCTTCTGCCGCATATTCCATTGGCACCGGGCCACGGCTTCCGGTGCCATGAACGAGGGGAGCAAGGTCCTCCCCATCCGTCCATTGCCGCAGCGAGGCGATATCGAGCCCGGCAAGGCCGGCAAGCGTCGGTGTCACGTCGAGCGTCGACACCGGCTCGTCGATGCGTCGGGCATTCCAGCCGGGCGCGGCGATCATCAGCGGCACACGCGCCGAGCCTTCGAAGAAGTTCATCTTGAACCACAGCCCGCGTTCGCCGAGCATATCACCATGGTCGGAAACGAAGAGCACGATGGTGTTGTCCGCCATGCGGCCGCGCTCCAGCGCGTCGAGGATTTCGCCGATCTTCTCATCGACATAGGAAATATTGGCGAAATAGCCGCGGCGCGCCCGGCGAATCTGTTCGGGCGTGATGTCGAAGGCGGTATGGTCGCTCGCCTTCATCAGCCGCTGCGAATGCGGGTCCTGCTTGTCAAAGGGGATTTCGGCGACATCGGGGTCAAGCGCCGGGCAGTCTTCATAAAGATCCCAGAAACGGCGGCGGGCGACATAGGGGTCGTGCGGATGGGTGAAGCTGACCGTCAGGCACCAGGGCCGCTCGTCGTGCCCGCGCGACAGGTCGAGCAGTTTGCGCGTCGCGTGATAGGCGACTTCGTCGTCATACTCCATCTGATTGGTGATTTCGGCGACGCCGGCCCCGGTCACCGAACCGAGATTGTGATACCACCAGTCGATGCGCTCGCCCGGTTTCGTATAGTCGGGCGTCCAGCCGAAATCGGCGGGATAGATATCGGTCGTGAGCCGCTCCTCGAAGCCGTGCATCTGGTCCGGCCCGACGAAATGCATCTTGCCGGAAAGCGCCGTCTGGTAGCCCGCCGCCCGCAAATGATGCGCGAAGGTCGGGATATCGGAGGCAAACTCGGCAGCGTTGTCATAGACGCGCGTGCGGCTCGGCAATTGCCCCGACATGAAGGAGGCCCGCGCCGGCGCGCAGAGCGGGCTTGCCGTATAGCTGTTGGCGAAGCGCACGGAGCGTTTCGCCAGTGCCTTCAGCACGGGTGCATGGAGAAAATCGGCCGGGCCATCGGGAAACAATGTTCCGTTCAACTGATCGACCATGAGGATAAGGATGTTCGGGCGCGCCATGTTGGATGTCCTTTACTGGATCAGAGGCCGACTGCGACCTTGACGGCATCGAGACCGGGCTTGCCGTCGATCGTCGTCACGCCGGCAAGCCAGGGTGTCATAGCCTCCGGATGCGCCTTCAGCCAAGCGGTTGCCGCCGTCTTCGCATCCTCGCCGCCGAGGATCGAACCCATCAGCGAATTTTCCATGCCGATGTCGAAGGTCAGATTGTGGAACAATTTCGCCGCGTTCGGGCAGGCGGCCGCCCAGCCCGTGCGTGCCAGCGTGTAGACCTGTGCGCCGCCGTAGTCCGGACCGAAATAGGCGTCGCCGCCTGCGAGATAGGCAATCTGGAAACGCTCATTCATCGGATGCGGCGCCCAGGCGAGGAAAACGATCGCTTGCTTGTCCTTGCCGGCGCGCTCGACCTGCGACAGCATCGCCTGCTCGCTCGATTCCACCAATTCCCAGCCCTTTAGGCCGAAATCGTTGGCATCGATCATCTTCTGGATATTGGCATTGGCCGGCGCGCCGGGTTCGATGCCGTAGATCTTGTGGTCGAATTCGTCGGCATGCTTCTGCAGGTCGGCAAAATTCTTGACGCCCTTGTCGGCGACATAGGTCGGAACGGCGAGGGTGAATTTCGCGCCCTGAAGATTGCGGTTCAGCACTTCGATGGCTTTGGCCTTGTTGAGGTCGTCGACGAAAGCCTTCTGCGCCGGCATCCAATTGCCGAGGAAGACGTCGGTTTCGCCGGTCTTCATCGATTGATAGCCGATCGGCACGGAAAGCGTCTTGATGTCCGGCTCATAGCCGAGCGCGCCGAGCAGCACGCCCGTGACGCCGTTGGTCGAGGTGATGTCGGTCCAACCGGGATCGGACAGATGGATGGTGCGGCAGGCATCGCCATCGGCCCTGGCGATGCCGGCGAACGAAAATGCGGAAAGGAGCGCGCCGACAGCAAGCCGGCCGATAGTAGAAATTCGCATGATGACAGTTCCCTTTATATTTGCTCATTTTATTGAACATCACTAGCATTCGGCCTGTGAAGCGGGCTTTTTTCGATGGATGGTAAAAGGAATTTCTATGGCTGAGCGGCCCGTGGACCTCGGATGGCTGCGGATTTTTGTCGAGGTAGGGCGCTCGGGCAGCCTATCGTCCGCGGCGGCAAGCCTCGGGCTGACCCAGCCGGCGGTCAGCTATCAGATCCGGCGGATCGAGGAGCAGATGGGCGTGACGCTCTTTCATCGCCAGCATCGCGGTGTTGAACTGTCCCCGGAAGGTCGCCGCCTATTCGAGGTCGTGGAGAAGGCGGTTGGCGGCGTCGATTCACTGGTGCGCAGCTTTCGCGCCGAGGCGCAGCGGCCGACAGTGCGGCTTCGGACCGATTATGCCTTCTCGGCGCTATGGCTGATCCCCCGTATGCATCGGTTTCGTCTCCTTCATCCGGAGCTGGATATTCAGATCGTCGCGACGCAGCGACAGGAGCGTGGCCATGCGGAAAGCGACGACGTCGCCGTCGTCTTTGGCGCACGGGAGGAGTTCGGGCCGGAAGCCTTATTGTTGTTGCCTGAGAGGGTGGCGCCGATCTGTGCGCAGGGCTTCGTCGACAAATACGGTCCTTTCAGCGATCCAAGCCGCCTGGCGCAAGCGACGCTTGTGCATCTGGACACGGAAACACCGTCGCCCTGGTTCGATTGGAAGAGCTATTTCGCCGCACTTGGCATCAGCCGCGACAGCTATGCCGGCCATGGCGATCTGCGGTTCAACACCTATTCACTGGTCGTTCAGGCAGCGATCGGTGAGCAGGGATTGGCGCTCGGCTGGATGGGACTGGTGGATTCGCTGCTGGCCGGGCGCATGCTGGTGACCGCCGGTCCGGTGCTGGACGGATCGAACCGCGGCTATTGGCTTCTGCCGCCAAAGTCGCAGAGCATGCATGCGGAACAGTTGACGGAATGGCTCGTCAGGGAAGCGGCGGCTATGTAGCCGGTGCCCGTCACTCTGCCCGCAGATCCGCGAGGAAAGTATCGCACCAGCGCGAAACATCGTTTTCCAGCAGATGGTCCATCATGCCGCGCCAGCGTTCACGCCGTTCTTCCAGCGGCATATTGATGCCCCGCGCCAAGGCATTTGCCGTGCCGTCGACGTCATAGGGGTTGACCAGCAAGGCGCCTTTCAGTTCGCGCGCCGATCCGGCAAAACGCGAGAGCACCAGCACGCCGGGATCGTCCGGATCCTGCGCCGCCACATATTCCTTGGCGACGAGGTTCATGCCGTCGCGCAGCGGCGTCACCAGGCCGACTTTCGCCAGCCGGTAGAGGCCGGCCAGCACCGGACGGCTGATCGAGCGGTTGATATAGCGGATCGGCACCCAGTCGACGGTGCCGATCGCGCCGTTGACCCGGCCGGCCTGCTCGGCGACGGCATGCTGCATCGCCTCGTATTCGGGCACTTCCGAGCGCGATTTCGGCGTGATCTGCAGATAGGTGACGCGGCGCTGATGGGCTGGATTGTTAACGATGAAACGCTCGAATGCGTCGATGCGCTGCGTGATCCCTTTGGAGTAATCGAGCCGGTCGACGCCGATGATCAGGTCGCGGCCTTCGATGCTTTGCTGCGCCTTGCGCACCATGCTGTGGGCTGCGGCCTTGCGGGCGAAGGCGGCGAAGGCCGCGGTCTCGATGCCGATCGAATAGGCACCGCCGCGGAAGTTGTGGCCGTGAGCACTGAAATGGCCGGGACTGTTTTCGACCCCCATGCATTCGCGCTTCAGGCAGCCGGCGAAATTTTCCAGATCGTATTTGGTCTGGAAGCCGAGGAGGTCATAGGACGAGAGGCCCCGCATGATTTCTTCGTGCACGGGCATGGTGAAGAGCACGTCGGCCGGCGGCCAGGGAATGTGCAGGAAGAAACCGATGCGGTTCTTGAACCCCATTTGCCTCAGCTCCGCCGCCAGCGGGATGAGGTGGTAGTCATGCACCCAGATGATATCGTCGGGCTCAACCAGCGGCGCCAGCCGATGGGCGAAGAAACGATTGACGCGGAAATAGCTGGCCATTTCCTTGCGGCCATATTCGGCCAGGTCCAGCCGGTAGTGGCAGATCGGCCAGAGCACGCGATTTGCGAAGCCTTGGTAATATTCCTCGACATCGGTCTGGGTGAGATCGGTCAGCGCGTAGGTGATATTGCCGTCTTCAGTCAGCACCAGCGGTTCGGGCTCGACATCGCCGCTCGATTTGCCCGACCAGCCCATCCACACGCCGCCGCGTTCGGCAAGGGCAGCTTGCAGCGCCACGGCAAGCCCGCCGGCCGCCGCCGCACCTTGGTTGTCAGGGACGGAAACGCGGTTGGAAACGATGATGAGACGACTCACGGAATGCTCCTTTCGAGAGGGCCGCGGCGGTAGGCCGAAATGACCAAAAAATGATTATTTGGCTAGCGCTGCGAGTATCTCTCTTAAACGCGCGGGCGAGGGAATGGATGCGCGTGCCAGCGTCTTGCCGCTGGGCGGGCCGACGCGCACGGATTGACCGCCGAGGCGGTTGGCGACCGCGAACATGGTCTCGTCGGTGACGTCGTCACCGATCGCGAGCGGCCGCCGCCCGTTGAAGGGGGGCTCGTTGAGAAAGGCTTCGACGGCATGTCCTTTGCTCGCATGCGCGGGGCAAATTTCGACCACGAGCTTGCCGTGCTGCAGGATCCAGTCCGGGCCGGCTTCCTGCAGATAGCGCTGCATCGCTTCGGCAACGTCGGCTTGGCGCTCGGGTGCCAGCCGGTAGTGAACGGCGACCGCAGCCCCCTTATCTTCGACAAGAACGCCGGGCCAGGCCTCGACCTCCCGCGTGATCATGCGCTTCATCTCCTGGAAGGCGGGCGGGATCAGCGCGCGCCGCAAGCGTCCTGCCGCATCGCGCCGTTCGGCGCCGTGCAGGCCGGCGACGGAGAAGTGGAAGGGAGTAAACAGAGGATCCACAAAGCCAACCCCGCGCCCGGTCACCAGCGCCAGCGCACCGCCGAGCTGGCGGGAGAGCGTCTGAAGCACAAAGGGCAGGGACGGAGGTACGACTATCGCGTCCGGGGTCTCCGCGAGATCGAGCAGCGTTCCGTCTATGTCGAGGAACAGCGCCCATTCGTCAGGATACAATGAGAGTGCGGTGAGCGCCGGCTCATTCGACGGCGCGGGTTCGGCTTCACCCTGTTCGGGCTGTTCCTTGTAAGTCATGGAAGCTTAGCTATGGCGCGCGTTCCGTTCGGCAAGAGAAAAACGACCACACGAAAACGTTTATTCCCGGAAAGAGAGCCCGAAGCGCCGCGATATCGGCAACCGATAGATGCAAAAAAGGGCCGCGCGAAGCGACCCTTCCATGAGTTTTGGCCCGTAACTGGCCTGAAGCGAAGACGCTTCCGGAAGGCTCGATCAGAGCGAGGGCTGCCTCGCAACGCTCACAACCATTTCCATGCCTGATACGCGGACCGAAATCTCACTAGACATTGGATCACCTTCCTTTCGCTACGTTGACGATATGCCTAACGTAACTCAAATTTTGCTGAATTCAAGAGTGCAGAGGGCGAGACGCTTCACTCTTCGTGTCGCATTGAAACCCAAGGCTTCGTTCAACTTTTGCGTGATATTGATTGCGGCAGTTGGCAGTGAAAGCAGCGCCTGTCCGTGCCAGCGGGCAGGATCGGGGAAGATGGGCAACCTCGACCGTGGCGATCGGCCTCGCCGTCAACAAGGAGGTGAGCTATGTGGTTTCCACTTAGCATCACGTTTCGCATAAGAAAAACCCGGACTAGCTGGCAGCTTGAAGTCCGGGTAGCTTTCTAACAGCGAAATAGAGAGGGGTGGGCTGCAACCTGCCCCTCACTCCAGGAATATAGGCCAAGCCGACATTTTCATCAAGCTAGGCAGCGAGAGGCCGAAAAAGCCGATTCGAAGCAGGCATGGTCACAAAAGAATAATGCTGCGACGCCGAAATGTGATCGGACGGCGTGTCAAGAATCTGTCACCTTCAACCATCAATCCTTGGTAAATTAAGAGTTTATTACCTATTCCGCATAAACAATCGTCCTTGATTTTGACATTCTCCCGCGGGACAGGAAGCAAGCGGGAATTGGAGCGAAAGACGCATGTGTCGCTGGGCAGCCTATCGTGGAGACCCCCTCTATCTGGAGGAGCTGGTGTCTTCGCCTGCCCACTCCCTCATCGAACAATCCCATTGCGCAACGCGCGCCAAGACGGCGACTAACGGCGACGGATTCGGCATTGCCTGGTATGGCGACCGGCCGGAGCCGGGCCGTTATCGTGACATCCTTCCGGCTTGGTCCGATTGCAATCTGAAGAGCTTGGCACGGCAGATCCGTTCATCGCTCTTTCTCGCCCACGTCCGCGCCGCAACCGGCGGCGGTACGCGGCGCGACAATTGCCACCCGTTCGTCTACGAGAACTGGTCCTTCCAGCACAACGGGCAGATTTCCAATTTCGACCGTTTGCGCCGGCCGATGGAAACGATGCTCGATGATCAGCTTTTCCATGCCCGTGGCGGCACAACCGATTCCGAACTCATGTTCCTGCTGGCGCTGCAATTCGGTCTTGCAACCAATCCGTTCGCCGCGATCGCGGAAACCATTGGTTTTGTCGAGGGCCTGTCGGTGCATCTGACCGGCTCGGCACTGGTGCGCTTCACGGCCGCTTTTTCCGATGGCAAGTCGCTGCATGCGGTGCGCTACGCCACCGACCGCAAGGCGCCGACGCTTTACGCCTCGCCTGTCGGCATCGGCTATTGCCTCGTCTCCGAGCCGCTGAACGACGATATCGATGCCTGGACGGAAATTCCGGATGGCAGCGCCGTATTGATCGACGATATGGGCGTTCACATCACGCCCTTCCAGCCGGAAAAGCGCGCATCCTCCGCCGGACCGCAGACGCCCGTCACGATCCCTGCTTGAACTGTTCGGCAATCAAAGCTGCCAGACGCGCCGCCACTTCGTCCTTGTCGAGATCGGGCCATTGCTCCACGCCGTCATGGCGGATGAGTTTCACGTTGTTGCGCGTGCCGCCCATGATACCGGTTGCCGGCGAGACATCGTTGGCGACGATCATATCGGCACCCTTACGTTCCAGCTTCGCCCTGGCATTCGCCTCCACATCCTGCGTTTCGGCCGCAAAGCCGATGACGAGTTTCGGCCGCTGCGTGTGATGGCCGACGGTTTTCAGGATGTCGGGATTTTCCGTGAGCGCCAGTGTCGGAATGGATTCGCCCGGATGTTTCTTGATCTTCTGATCGGCGGCAGAGGCGACGCGCCAGTCGGCGACAGCCGCGACCATTACGGCAATATCGGCCGGAAGGGCTGAAAGCACGGCATCGCGCATTTCCTCCGCCCGCTCGACATGAACAACATGCATGCCCATCGGATCGGGGATCGAGACAGGCCCGGAAACGAGCGTGACATCGGCCCCGAGGGCGGCAAGCGCCGAGGCAATGGCATGGCCTTGCCGGCCGGAGGACCGGTTGGCGATATAGCGTACGGGGTCGATCGGCTCATGCGTCGGACCCGACGTGACGACGGCCTTTCTGCCGGCGAGTGGCCTTGCACCGTCGTCCAGTCGCATTTCGGCGGCAGCGACGATCTCCAGTGGCTGGGCCATGCGGCCGGTGCCGGCCTCCTTGCTTTCGGCCATTTCGCCCGCCATCGGGCCAACGAAGCGGATGCCGTCGCCCCTCAAGATCTCGATGTTGCGCTTCGTCGCCGGATGCGCCCACATCTTCGGATTCATGGCAGGCGCTGCGAGCACCGGCCGATCGGTCGCGAGCAGCACGGTCGACGCAAGGTCGTCGGCCAAGCCATTGGCCATCTTGGCCAAGAGATCGGCCGTTGCCGGCGCAATGAGCACCAGATCGCAGTCGCGCGCCAGCCTGATATGGCCGACATCCTGCTCGTCCTGTCGGGAAAACAGGTCGGTGAAGACATGGTCGGCGGCAAGTGCGCCGACGGCAAGCGGCGTGATGAATTCCTGTGCCCCCGATGTCATGATCGGACGGACGGTGGCGCCGCGTTCGCGCAGTCGCCGGATGAGGTCGAGGCTCTTATAGGCCGCGATGCCCCCGGAAATGATGAGAAGGATGCGTTTTCCCGCGAGAACCATGGCCCGAACCCGTCGCCTGTTTTTATGCTCATGAACCTAAGCCTTTGGCGCACAATAGGCAATCGGCTCTGATGGTCAGCCGAGAATGTCGACACAGAAGTCGATGAAGGCACGCACCTTTGCCGGCACGTGATGGCGGGACGGGTAGAAGGCATAAAGCGGATAAAGCTCGTCCTTCCAGTCGGGGAAAAGGTCGACAAGCTCTCCGCGCTCCAGAAAATCCGCAATGCCAAGCGTGAAGACTTGGGCGATGCCGAGGCCCGCAAGACAGGTTCCCAACGTCGTCCCGGCGTCATTGACCAGGATGCGGCCGCGCGTCTCGACGGGGATGACCTTGCGCCCGCGCCGGAATTCCCATTCGAATGCGCGCCCGGTGCGCGGATCCTGATAATGGATACAGAGATGGTTCGCGACGTCGGCCGGCGTTTTCGGCCTGCCATAGCGCTCGATATAGGCGGGTGCTGCGACCGTGATCACGCGGGTTTCGAGAAGCAGCCGGGCGATCAGGGAGGTTTGCGGCGGCTCGCCGAAGCGCAGGGCGACATCTATGCCGTCGGCTACGAGATCGCCGATCGCGTTGCGGGTCAGGATTTCGATCTGCAGCTCGGGATAGCGATCGAGGAAGGCGCCGAGGCGCGGCGCCAAGATGAGGCGAGAGAAATAGGGATCGACATTGATACGCAGGCGGCCACGCACGGATTGGGCGACGCCGGCTACCGTCGTGGCGGCCTCCTCGATGCCGCCGAGCAGCGGCACCACCTGCTCGTAGAAACGAGCCCCATCATCCGTCAGCCGCAGCGCTCGCGTCGTGCGGTCCAGCAGGCGCACGCCGATGCGCGCCTCCAGCCGCGAAACTGCCCGGCTGACCCCGGAGGGCGTGAGGCCAAGCACTTCCGCCGCCCGCACGAAGCTGCCGCCTTCCACTACGGCTGCCAGCACGCTGACGCCATTCAGCAATCGTCCGTCGAACATCGTTCCATCCATGATTTTCCGTCAGCAATCATGGAGGGGCGGTACATTTCAGTCAAAGTCTTTCGAATGCGGAAAGGCCGCGGAGAAGCTCCGCAGCCTCGCTTCAGTCACCCCGGGGTTCGGATCTCGGCGAGTGCTCGTTCCGCCTCGATTACGTGCGCGTGATCGAGGCGCCGCCATCGACCAGCGATGCAGTACCGGTGACGAAGCTCGCATCGTCGGAGGCGAGGTAGAGGACCGAGCGGGCAAGCTCGTCGGGGCCAGCGACACGCTTCAGCGCATGCAGATTGGTGACGAAGCCCTGCTTGTCGGGGGTATCGTTCATCTCGCGATACATGTCCGTATCGACCGCGCCCGGCAGCACGGCATTGACGCGGACATTCCGCGGGCCGAATTCGGCAGCGAGTGCCTGGGTCAGACCGATCAGGCCGGACTTGCTGGCGGCATAGGCGGCAACGCCGGGGAAGGCAAAGCTGTAGCCCACAAAGGTCGACGTGAAGATCACCGAACCACCGCCATGCTTGACCATTTCACCGATCTGGTGCTTTGCCGCAAGGAACGAAGCGGTGAGGTTGATTGCCAATGTGTCGGCAAAGCCTGCCTCCGAAACCTCGGTGCTCGGGCCGGCTTCGCCCAGCGTGCCGGCATTGTTGAAGGCGATGTCGAGTTTGCCGTAGCGCTCGACGGCGAGGGCGACCAGCGCCTTGTGATAATCTTCAGAACGCACATCGCCGGCGAGTGCGGCAGCTTCGCCGCCCGCGGCTTTGATTTCCCCGACAAGGCTTTCCAATTCCGGCTGGCGACGGGCGCCGACGATAACCTTGGCGCCTTCGGCAGCAAAGAGTTTCGCTGTAGCGCGCCCGATGCCCGAGCTTGCACCGGTGACGATTGCGACTTTTCCATTCAAGCGGTTCATTGTTCCATCTCCTGTGTGAGGACGTGTCTGTTGTTCCGTCCGATGCAAAGAGAATGGTGTTTTTCGATCGTTCGGATTAGTCTTTAAATCATGGAATTCGAATTCGGGATTGCCGAACGATGCTCAAGATTGAAGGAATCGCTGCTTTTGTGGCCATAGCCGAAGCGGGATCGATCAGCGAAGCGGCGCGCCGTTTGCGCCTGTCGAAATCCGTCGTGAGCGAGCGGTTGGCGGAGATGGAGAAGACGCTCGGCGCCACGCTGCTGCATCGCACGACCCGCAAGCTGACGTTGACGGAAGACGGTGCCGCTTTCCTGGAGCGCGCCTCGCGGATTGTGCATGAGGTGCGGGAGGCAGCGGCCGATCTCGCCGAACGGCGTGGCACATTGGCAGGCCCCTTGCGCATCGCCGCCCCCGTCACCTTCGGCCGCATGCATCTCGGTCCGGCGCTCTATCCTTTCCTGGCCGATCACCCCGAAATCGAACTGACACTCGATCTCGACGACCGTCGTGTCGATGCCTCTTCGGACGGTTATGACGCCATCATCCGTCACGGGCCGATTGCCGATTCACGCCTCGTTGCCTGGAAACTCGCCCCCAGCCGCCGGCTTCTCGTGGCATCGCCGGACTATCTCGCCCGCAATGGCTCACCGACTTCGCTGGCGGACCTCGGCGATCACCGGGGGATTTTCTACACCAACCGCGGTGTGGCCGATTGGCGCTTCCAGGGGCCGGAGGGTCCAGTGGTCATCAGGGGCAAGCTGGCGCTCGGTATCAACAATGGCGACGTATCCCGCGATGCGGCCATCGCCGGTCTCGGCATCGCGCTGCTGCCGACCTTCATCGCCGGTCCGGCGATCAACGAGGGGCTGCTCGTCGAAATCGATGTCGGCTACAGGCCGGAGGGCGAATTCATCTTCATGGCACATCCGGAGGGGCGCAATCCCTCGGCAAAGCTGCGCGCCATCGCCGATCATCTGAAGAAGACATTCGGCAATCCGCCCTATTGGGATCCTATTGGATAGTCAGCCGATCAGGCTCATCAGATTGGCCGCAACCGGCGAGCGCTGCGCCTTGAGGATGGCGAGCCCAAGGCGCGCCACCAGTGGCGGCCCGTCGATCGGGCGATAGGCGACGCCGTCGAGCTTGATCTGCGCGATCGAGGCCGGAACGATGGAGACCCCGAGATTGGCGGCGACGAGATTGACGACGGAAGGGATCTGCGGCGCTTCCTGCGTCACCACCAGTTCGAAACCGGCATCGCGGCAGGCGGCGACGATATCGTCATAGAGGCTCAGTCCCACCATGCGCGGGAAGAGGATGAAGGGCTCGTTTGCCAGCGCGGCGACCTGCACGCGGTCCTTGCCTGCAAGAGGATGATGGGCAGGCAGCGCGATCACCATCGGCTCGTCGGCGAAGCGCTTGAGCCGGACGTCGTGCGGATCTTCCAGGCCGGGTCGAATGAAGGCGGCGTCGATTTCGCCGCGCATCAGCCGTTCCATCAGCGCATTGGTATTCATCTCGGTCAGCGACAGGCGCACCGCCGGCCAGCGGTTGCGGAATTCGCGAATAGTGGCGCTGACGATCGTGTTGAAGGCCGAGGATGCGGTGAAGCCGAGCGACAGGCGGCCGATCTCGCCGCGATTGGCGCGCTGGGCGGCGAGCTTTGCCTTTTCCGCTGCATCCACGGCGGCCTTCGCTTCGGCAAGGAAGGCCTCGCCTGCTGCCGTCAGTTCCGCCCCGTGTGGAACACGATGGAAGAGCGCTGCGCCCACCTCGTTTTCGAGATCGCGGATCTGCTGGCTGAGCGGCGGCTGGCCGATACCGAGTTTGGCGGCTGCGCGGGTGAAATTCCCTTCCTCCGCCAGCGCCAGAAAATAGCGGATATGACGTAGCTCCATCGCTATCTCCAAAACATATTGAGATCGTCTGTTCCATATATTGGACTAATGAGGCGCACCTGACTAGATTTGCGGGCAAGAAAGGTTGTGTGCCTCATGTCCCGCGCCGTGCAACAGCAAGAACTCACCGTCTCAGAAGCCTCCTCCCGCCCCGAATTGACGCTTGTCGAAACCGAGCCGAAGCTCGAGATTCGCCAATTCCTGACGCGGGGTACGCCCGCGTTCAAGCGAGCGACCATTGGGCTGTTCCTCTCCGGTTTTGCGACCTTTTCGCTGCTTTATTGCGTGCAGCCGCTGATGCCGATCTTTTCCGAGGATTTTGGCGTGACGCCGGCTGCAAGTTCGCTGTCGCTGTCTCTCTCGACCGGCTTTCTCGCCTTCGCGATCTTCTGCGCCGCCGCCGTTTCCGAAAATCTCGGCCGACGCAGCCTGATGTTCTTTTCGCTGCTGGGTGCCGCCCTGTGCACGATCGCCTGCGCAATTGCGCCGAACTGGCAGATGCTGTTGATCTTTCGCGCACTGGAAGGTTTCCTGCTCGGCGGCGTGCCTGCGGTCGCTATGACCTATCTGGCGGAAGAGATCGATCCGCGCGGCCTTGGCGGCGCCATGGGACTCTATATCGCCGGCAACGCCTTCGGCGGCATGGCCGGCCGTGTCGTGACGGGCACGATCGCCGAATTCTTCACCTGGCGTCCGGCGCTTGCCGCCGTCGGCGTGCTCGGGCTGATGGCTGCCACCGGTTTCCTGCTTTTGCTGCCGCCGTCGCGCAATTTCACGCCGCGCAAGGGATTTGACATCGCTTTCCATGTCAGGGCCTGGGCGGGGCATTTCCGCAATCCGGCGTTGCCACTGCTCTTTGCCATTGGTTTCCTGGTCATGGGCTCCTTCGTCACGGTCTATAACTATGCCGGATTCCGGCTGGTGGCCGATCCCTATGATCTCAGCCAGACCGAACTTGGCCTGATCTTCACCGCCTATCTCTTTGGTATCGTCGCCTCCTGGGTGGCGGGTCTCCTTGGCGACCGCGTCGGTCATTTCGTCGTGCTGCCCGCCGGCGTGTTGGTTGCCGCCCTTGGCGCGGCGACTACGCTCGCTACGCCGCTGCCCTTGGTCATTCTCGGCATCATCTTGGTGACCATCGGCTTCTTCGTCACCCATTCGGTCGCCAGCGCACTGGTCGGGCGCTTGGCCCGCGGAGCCAAGGGCCATGCCTCGTCGCTCTATCTGCTGGCCTATTATCTCGGCTCCAGCATTGCCGGTTCCGTCGGTGGTTATTTCTGGCTTGCCGACGGCTGGTCCGCTGTGGTTGCCTTCATCCTCGCCATGCTGGCCATCTGCCTCGTGGCCGCGTTCGGAGTGGCTAGGCTGGCGCACCGCTGAGCAATAGGATTGGAGGCTTGCGATGATCTGCATCGACCATCTCGATCATCTGGTGCTGACGGTCGCGAGCATCGAGGAAAGCTGTGCGTTCTACGCCCGTGTCCTCGGTATGGGCATCGAAACCTTCGGGGAGGGCCGCAAAGCACTCACCTTCGGTAATCAGAAGATCAACCTGCATCGCGCCGGGCATGAATTCGAGCCGAAGGCCGATCGGCCGACACCGGGCTCGGCCGATCTTTGCTTCATCAGCAAGACGTCGCTGGAGGACATCATCGCTCATCTGGGAGCCGAGGGTGTCGCGATCGAGGAAGGCCCCGTCCGCAGGACCGGCGCGACGGGCCCGATTCTCTCGATCTATTTCCGCGATCCGGACGGCAACCTGATCGAAGTGTCCAACACGCTCTTTTGAGATCGTCGGCTGACGGATCCCCCTCTCCAGGCTGTCTCCAAATGCAGCCGCTTGACTTCCAGATCGTCGACCTATAATAAACCGATAAGTTAATTAACTTTCTGGTTTAATATTCCATATGGATACCTTGAGCATGACCCTATCAGCCCTTGCTGATCCGACCCGCCGGGCGATCCTGGCGCGGCTGGCAACTGGCGAGGCGTCCGTCTCGGAGCTGGCTGAACCTTTCGATATGTCGCTGGTCGCCGTGTCCAAGCACCTGAAGGTGCTGGAGAAAGCCGGTCTGATCTCGAAGGGCAGGGAGGCGCAGTGGCGCCCTTGCAAGCTGGAACCCAAGCCGCTCCGGCAGGTGGATGACTGGCTGGAGAGTTACAGGCAGTTCTGGAACGATAATCTCGATCGTCTGGAAGCCTACGCGGCGCTGTTGCAAAGGGGAGGCGTGGATGACCCCAGCCAATGACGGCGGCAGCGGACGCCCGCTGCGCGAGATCGTGCTGACCCGCGACATTGCCGCGCCACGAACCTTGCTGTTTCGCCTCTGGACGGAGCCGGAACATTTGATGCGCTGGTGGGGGCCGCAGAACATGACGGCGCCATCCGTTTCCGTCGATCTAAGGGAAGGAGGCGCCTGGCGGCACTGCATTCTGACGCCGGAGGGCAGGGAATATTGGAGCCATGGGCGCTATCTGGAGATTGTCCCGCCCGAGCGTCTCGTCTTCACCTTCGCCTGGGAAAATCAGGACGGCAAGCCCGGCCATCCGATGCAGGTTAGCGTGGAATTCCATGAGTTTGGCGAGAAGACGCGTCTCGTTTTCCGCAAGGCCGAGCTGCCTGACGACACCGAACTGAAGCTGCAGACCGGCGGCTGGGAACAGGCGCTCGACAAATATGTCGCCTATGCAGAAGCCACCTCAGGGGAAGGATGAGAGTGATGAAGAAGACCTACCATGGAAGCTGCCATTGCGGCGCCGTCAGCTACGAAGCGGATCTCGACTTGCAGGGCGGCACGTTCAAATGCAACTGCTCGATCTGCAAGAAGAAGCGCAATTGGCTGGCAGTTGCCACGCCCGCCGATTTCCGCCTGACCTCCGGCGAAGACAGTATCGGCGAATACCAGTTTGGCCCACGCATCCTGCATCACCTGTTCTGCAAGACTTGCGGCATCAGCTCTTTCAACTGGGGTGAAAACCCGGCACTCGGCGGTAAGTTCTATGCCATCAGCATAAGCTGCCTGGACGATACCACCGACGCGGAACTCGCCTCGCTTCCCGTCGGCTATTTCGACGGCCGCGACGATCGCTTCGATCGCGCGCCGGAGGAAACGCGCTATCTTTAGCTACTCGGCAAGGACTCCCAGTCTTCGAAACGTAGCTTGTGAACGCGCTCAAATTCCCTGACGTTGCGCGTTATCAGGATCAGATCGCGGGCGACTGCCTGACCCGCGATCAAAACGTCATAGGCACCGATTGGCGTGCCGAGCGAAGCCAAGTTGGCACGAATTTCGCCCACCACGCGGGCATCTTCCCTATCGAAATCCAGTGTCTCGAATTGCAAAGCATCGACACGCACAAGATTGTCTGCAACACGCTGCCCCTTATAGGCACCATAAAACAATTCGTGCGCGACGATGGCCGAGATGGCGAAATCCTGCGGCTTGTGTCTGCGAAGCTCGCTCACGAAGCCGGTATGCCCTTTCATCAGAGCGATGACAGCATTGCTATCGAGCAAATACTTCACTTGAAGATATCCAGTTCGGGGCGCTGCTGCTCGGCAGGCTGTTCGGTCGCCGCCTCTTCAAAATCGTGGTCGACCGGCCCTGTAACGGATTCCAGCCAATCCCAATCTTCGGCGATCGGCTCCAGAATGATTGCCTTTCCCTGCCGCCGGATGCGCACTTCTTCGCCGTCGAGACGAAATTCCTTTGGCAGGCGTATGGCCTGCGAGCGGCCGGACCAGAAGATTTTTGCGGTGTCCATGCCATAGCTCCTTTGAGATATGACATTGATATATAGCAATTGGAGCGCGATTTCAATTCGAAGCGTTACGATCCCGTCTTCGTCGCCAGCCAGATGACATGACGTGCGCCTGTCTTGCCATTGGCGCGCGTATTGACCACCTCGGCAGCGAAACCGCTGTCGTTGAGCCGTCTCGTGAAATCCCGGTCTGGTCCCGATGACCAGACCGCCAGTACGCCGCCCGGGCGCAATGCGTCGCGCGCCGCCTTTAGGCCTCTATAATCATAGAGACCGTCATTGGCTTCGGACGTGATACCATCAGGACCATTGTCGACGTCGAGCAGGATGGCGTCATAAGTTGCCTTGCTGGCTCGGATGAGCGGACGCACATCGCCCTCGTGAATGGCGACGCGCGGGTCGTCGAGGCAGCCGTCGAAGACCGTTGCCATCGGCCCGCGGGCCCAGGTCACGACAGCCGGAACCAGTTCCGCAACCGTGACCTTGGCGTCCGCACCGAGTTCGCCGAGTGCTGCGCGCAAGGTAAAGCCCATGCCGAGCCCGCCGATCAGTATGTGCGGCGCCTTCCGGCTCTTGATCTTCTCGCAGGAAAGGGTTGCAAGCGCGCGCTCTGAGCCGCTCAAGCGGCTGTTCATCAGTTCGTTGGTGCCGAGCATGATGGAAAATTCCTGGCCGCGCTGCTTCAGCCGCAGCTCGCCGCCACCGGGGATTTTCGCAGTGTCGAGCAAGGTCCAGGGGATCACGGGCAACTCTCCAAAGCAATTCCGGGAGAAGCGCGTAGCGGCTTTCCGCCCGGAATTGCGGGTGAAATAGGTGGTTTCGAATTGCGCGGGACCATAGTCGTTCAAAGCTGGTAAGAACAGATGTGCTTATCCGAGACGGATATAGGGCACATCCTTTTTCGCAACTTCGTCCAGCGCTTCCTCATAGCCGGCATCGGCATAGCGCATGACGCCAAGTGCGGTGTCGTTGGTCAGCGCGTGGTCGAGCCGTTCGTCGGCGGCAGGCGTGCCGTCGGCAACCACGGTGACGCCGCAGCTCGTCATGTAGCCGGCATAGCCGCCGCCGCCGGAATGGACAACGACGAGATCGGCCATCGACGAGCAGAGCATCATGGCGTCGATCAGCGGCCAGTCGGCGATGGCGTCGGAGCCGTCCTTCATGCGCTCGGTCATGATGTTCGGATGCGCCATGGCGCCGGCATCGAGGTGGTCGCGCGAAAACGCGATCGGCCCCTTAAGTTCGCCGCTTGCCACAAGCTCGTTGACGCGGCGGGCAAGCGCTGTGCGCTCGCCATGCCCGAGCCACGCGATACGCGCCGGCAGCCCTTCGAAAGGCACATGCTGGCGGGCGAGGCGGATCCAGTTGGTGATGATCTTGTTGTCCGGGAACATCTCCAAGAGCAGATCGTCGATGTGGGCAATATCGCTTTCCTCGCCCGAAAGCGCCATCCAGCGGAACGGGCCGATGGCACGGCAGAAGAGCGGCCGCAGATAGGCTTCGGTGAAGATCGGGATATCGAAGGCATTGGCGACGCCGCCTTCCTTCGCCTGAGTCCGGATCAGGTTGCCGTTGTCGAAGACTTCGGAGCCTTGTCTCTGGAAGTCCAGCATGGCCTTCACATGCTCGACGATCGAAGCGCGGCTCGCTGCCATGAGCTGGCCCTGGCCGTCGTCGCGCAGGTCCTTGACCTGCTGCAGGGTCATGCCCTTCGGCACGTAACCATAGACGAGATCGTGGGCCGACGTCTGGTCGGTGACGATGTCGGGCACGATGCCGCGCCGGGCAATCTCGGGATAAATCTCGGCCGCATTGCCAACAAGGCCGACGGAAAGCGCGCGCTTCTCCTTGACGGCGGCGTCGATCATCGCCAGCGCGGAATCGAGATCGGGCGCGATTTCCTGCAGATAACCGATGTCCTGGCGCTTCCTAGCACGCTCCGCATCGATATCGACGCAGAGGATCGCGGCACCCGCCATGCGGCCGGCGAGCGGCTGCGCGCCGCCCATGCCGCCGAGGCCGGCGGTCAAGACGAAGCGGCCGAAGAGGTCGCCGCCGAACCGGCGCTCGGCGATGCGCATGAAGATTTCATAGGTGCCCTGGATGACGCCCTGGCTGCCGATATATTGCCAGGCGCCGGCTGTCAGACCTCCCCAGCAGATCAAGCCCTTGCGCTGCAGCTCATAGAACACCTCGGCCTTCGCCCATTGCCCGACGATATTGCAGTTCGCCATGATGACGAGCGGCGCCTTGTCATGCGTGCGGATGAGGCCGATCGGCTTGCCGGACTGAATGAGCAGGGTCTGGTTCTCATCCATTTCGGTCAGCGCCTTCCCGATGCCCTTGTGCGCCGCCCAGTTGCGGGCTGCCTTGCCGAGTGCGGCGTAGACGACGAGATTATCCGGATCTTCGCCGACCGAGAGCACGTTTTCCAGCAAACGCAGCAGGGCCTCCTGCCGCCAGCCTTTGGCACGCAGCTCCGGGCCGCCCGGTATAGGGAATTTCGGGTGACGTGGATTGGCTTTTGGCATGGATTTCCCTTCCCTATTTTCGTTGTTGTTTCGGCGGCCCGGCTATTTCGGCGGCAGGCCTTCGACGAAATTCAGCGCGGCTAGAAGCAGCCGCTTGCGCAGCATGTCGTTGCCATAGGCCTCCGGCCCGGCGCGCACCCATCCCTGCATTTCGCGGCTGCCTGACAGCATGGGTTTGATATCAGGCTGCTCCAGCGCCCAGGCATCGTTGCCCTTGCCGAGGCGGATCAGCATCCCGTCTTCACGGGCGCCGCAAAGCAGGTGACCGTTGAGCAGGAAGGCCCAGCCGCCGAACATCCCTTTTTCGCTGAGCCCGGACCTTTGCCCGAGCTCTTCTCTCAGCAATTCTTCAAGACCGGCGTCACGCGCCATCTGCGCCTCCTGCGCCTTTCAATCCTTCTTGCCAGCCAGAGCGTATTTCGCGATCTCGATCCCCATGGCCTTTTCGACAGGGGGATAGACGGTCGGATCGAGCACGCTGGCAGACAGCGGAATGATATCCATTGGCACATGCAGGATAAAAACCTTCATGCCCTCGTGTAACTGGCCGACGCTCAAGGGTTCGCCTTCCGGCGATAGCGTCGTGATGACGGAGGGGAAGGTCGCTAGGCGCTTACCATTGGCATCCTCGACGGCCATGTATTCGTTCATCACATGCATGATGACGGCCTTGTCGCCGCTACCGACCGTGACCGTGCCGATGTCGAAGGCTTCCTTCGTATAGACGACATCCTTCTTGGTGATCGTGCCTTCGGCCAGGATATGTCCGCCGGTGGTCTTGCAAATGGCATCGATGACGGCGCTGCCGCCCTTCTTTTCTGCCTCGATGATCGCCTCGCCGAGCGAGAGCGCCATGGAGATGCCGCCAAGGGCCGCATGCGTGCGGACATAGGAGGCCCGCAGCGGATTGCGGCAGGAGGCGATGAAGCCGCCGGACTGGTCGGACGCCGCGCGCAGGATCGGCGAGATCTTCGCCGTCGCGCCCTTCACCACCAGCTCGATATAGCGGTTCTCGGCGCGATTGCCGCCGACGGCTGTCTGGATCATCTGCTCGGGCGAACCCGCCATGCCGATCGAGCCCATGTCGCCGGTCGGATGGGCGCGGATGTCGCCGACCGCGTCCACGACCTTCGTTCCGAGAATGGCCGAGGGCAGCCAGCCGTTCAGCGTCGAGGATTTGCCGTTTTGGCCGATGATCAGGCCGGAAAGCTTCTCGCCAAGCTCGTCCTGCAGGAGCTGCACGGCCTTGACGTAATCGATACCCTGCATTTCCCAGGGGGTCGTGGAGGCCGGCGCGCCGATGGCGGCGGCTGTGGCGATCCAGTCGTCGTCATCAAGTTCGTCGATCGAGACCAGCTCGGGCTTGCCGACATTGACGGCCGCATAGCCGAGCATGCGACCGTGATCGGCCCAGCCGCCGCCGCCGGCTGCATAAACCGAACCGCCCTTGACGGCCGCTTCCACATCCTTGGCAACGAGTACGCGTCCCATCGGCTACTCCCGGTTCTGTTTGAGGTTCTTGTCCATGTCGCGCACCGCTTCGAAAAGAACGGCGGCGCCCATGGCGATATCGTCATTCTCGGCCCATTCCTCGGCGCAATGGCTGCGGCCTTCCTTGCAGGGCACGAAGATCATGGCGGCTGGGGCGACCTTGGCGATCCAGGCCGTGTCGTGGCCGGCGCCAGACGCCATGCGGCGATGCTTTGCGCCGACTGTGTCGCAGGCGCGCTCGAGCGTTTCAAGCAGAGCGGGAGCGCCCGGCGTTGGAAAATTGTCGGAGACGCGGACGGGTTGCTTGATCGTCACTCCGTAAGCCGTAGCTATCTCTTGAACGGCACCGTCGATCCAGGCGAGGAACTCTTCCATGTCGCTGCGAATTTCGGCGCGGCCGTCGATCAGCAGCACCACCTTCGAAGGCACCACATTGGCGGCATTCGGCTCGATCCGGAATTCGCCCACGGTCGCGGCGAAATGACCCGGCGTCTTCGCCTGTTCAGCAGCGCGCTGGCGGATGTCGAGCACGAGCTGCGAGGCGGCCACCAGCGCATCCGCGCGGCGGTCCATCGGCGTCGTGCCGGCATGGTCGGCGCGGCCTTCGACAGTGATCTCGATGCGGGTGATTCCGGCGATCGCGGTGACGATGCCGATATCCTTGTTCTCGGCCTCCAGCACGGGACCCTGCTCGATATGCAGCTCCAGGAAACCGGCGAGATCCGGGCGCTTCTGTGCGAGCAGCACGGAGGGGTCGCCACCGACTTCAGCAATCCCCTGGGAAAGCGTGCGGTTACCGCTGGTGCGTGTGAGCCACGCCTCGGGGATCTGCCCGGTCATGCCGCGGCTGCCGATGCAGGATACGCCGAAGATGCTGACTTCCTCAGCCAGAAAATCGACAATCTCCAGATCATGATCGAGCTCGATATCGCGATCTCTCAAGGAGCGCGCGACCTCGAGCGCGGCAATCGTACCCGCGATGCCGTCGAAACGGCCACCATCGGGAACGGTATCGGAATGCGAGCCGACAAGGATCGTGCCGAGGCCGGGTTTTGCGCCGGCGCGCCGGCCGATCAGATTGCCGGCGGCATCGATACGCGTCGTGAGTCCCGCCGCCTTCATCCGCGCCTCAATGTAAGCACGACCTTCCAGAAACAGCGGCGAGAAGGCGCGGCGCGTCCAAGGGTGATCGGGTTCGGTGATCCCTGCCAGCGCATCGATATCTTCGGCGATGCGGTCGGCGTTGACGGGCAGATTGTGGCGTTTCGGTTGGTTCATCAGGCAGTCTCTCCGGCGATAATCTGGCGAGGAAGCGGGCGGACAAATCTGCCGCTGCCGGGCTCAGCCAGCACTTTGTTTCCATCGGCAATTTGCTTGCCTCTGAGATAGGTGGCGGATACCGTCCAAGGCAGACGGATGCCGTTATAGGGGCTCCAGCCGACGACATTGTTGCCGCTCGAAGCGGCGTCGTAGACGGTTTCGCGCGGTTCCAGCACGACAACGTCGGCATCCTTGCCGGGCGTCAGCGCGCCCTTGATATGGTCGAGACGGAAATGCCTGGCGGGATTTTCCGCCATCAGCTTCGCCGCCCAAGTAAGCGGCACGCCACGCTCCGACGCGCCCTTGACGAAAAGCGGCACCATGACTTCAAGGCCTGGAACGCCTGACGCATTCGCCAGCATATCCGGATTGGTCTTGCGGTTCTCCGACCAGCTCACATGGTCCGTCGAGACGAGCCAGACATTGCCTTCTGCCACCTTGCGCCACAAGGTTTCCACCTCGGCGCGTGGGCGGATCGGCGGATTGATCTTCGCCTTGCCGCCAAGGCGCTTCACGTCGTTTTCCTCGTCCAGCGTCAGATAGTGGATGCAACATTCTACCGTCGCCTCGAAGCCGTCGCGGCGGTAAGCGCGGGCAATATCGTAGCCGCGGCCGAGCGAGCAATGCACCACATGCGCCGGGCAGCCGGTGTTGGCGCCTGTCTCGAAGATCGTATGCATGGCGAGCAGTTCGGTAATCGGCGGGCGGGAAAGGCCGTGCGCACGGTAATCGGTGATGCCGCTTGCCTTGACCCGCTCCATATAGGTCCGAACCGCTTCATCGTCCTCGTTATGCACGCCGGCCGTCACTCCCGTCGGTGCGATCGCTGCGAAGCAGGCGTCGAGCAGGGCGGGCGGAATGCGCGGGAAGCGCTTGGGGTCCGTGCCGAATGTCGAGAATTTGAAGGCAGCGACGCCGGCCTCCACCATTTCCTGGATGCGTGCAGGCCCTTCTTCGGGGTCGACCGTGCCGTAAAGCGCGAAGTCGACGCGGGCCTGCGGAGAGGCGTGGTCGATCTTCTTCTTCACGGCTGCCGCCGAACAGACCAGATTGCCTTCATCATAGGGCATGTCGACGATGGTGGTGACGCCGCCAGCCGCGGCCGAGCGCGTCGACCAGATGAAATCCTCCTGATCCTTCTGGGAGAGCGAATGCACCTGCGCGTCGATCGCGCCGGGCAGGATCAGTGCTTTTCCGAGCAGATGCCTTTCACGCGCCGCGGGTGGGACGCCTATGCCGATCTCAGCGATCTTGCCGTCGCGCACGGCGACATAACCCTCTTCCACGATACGCTCGGGCAGAACCACGGTGCCTTGCAGAACGAGATCGAAGTCAGCCATATCCAGTCTCCCCGTTCACCGGTTTGTTCAGATCACGACGGTGTCGCGATAAAGCCTCTCTTCGACCCGCTCCAGCGAGCCAAGGGCAAAGAAGTCATCATAGGCAAGGATCGGCGCCTGGGCGATCATTTCGGACACGAAGGCCTCTGAACCCAATTCCTCTTCGATCGCTTCCACTTCAGCCGACAGCGGCCGGTCGACGACATAGAAGTCGGCATGTTTGCGTACGACGTCGTAAAGCATGCGGGCCACGCCTTCCGGCTTGTCGCCGAGAATGTCGATCGCCTGCGCCGAGAGCAGGGCTTCCAGTGCCGCAAGGCGCTTCAACGCCCGCATCTGCCGCTCAAAACGTTCGATGACCAGCGGCAGGAAAGCGGCTTCGTCCTCCATGCCGGCGGCAACCACCAGCGACTGCGCCGATACCGGATTGGACATGGACAGCACCCGCGAAAAGATCTCGCCGGCAAGCTTGATGATCGGGCCGAAGCCGGTAGCGATTTTGCCTTCCGGCACCAGATTGACCGGCAGGCCACGCCGCTGGCCGTTGCCGAGCAGGACGCAGCGGTTGAAGGCATTGCGCGCCGCATGCGCCATGCAGATGACTGCTGCCTCGAGCAGGATCGTTACATCAAGGGGCAAGGAACCACCCGACGTCATGACGCGACCGTCGACGATGACGGGATTGTCGTCAGAGCGGCCGGTCGCGGCTAGGATCTTGTGACCGGCGGACAGGAGATTTTCGATCACCGCGCCGAAGACCTGACCGATCATGCGCAGGCTCAAGGGGTCCTGCACATGCGTTGCGACGGGCCAAGGCCATTCTTCGGAGGCGTTGCAGAGCCAGGAGCCGATCAGCGCTTCGCGCGCCGTGCCGACATGGCGCACCGAATGCCAGGGATCACGCGAGGCACCAAGCGCGCCGGCCGCCATCATGCCGGTTGCGAGCAGCACGCGGATCGAGGAGGCGGCATTGCGGGTCGTCTCGGCCGCCGCCGCGAAACTGACGGCGTTGACGCTGAGCGAGGCCAGGCTGTCGCGCGGCAGCATTCTCACCGGCCTGATGCCGGCCGCGGCAAAGGCGTCGGCTGCCTGCATGCGCCGGCCGTGATAGACGGCTTCGCCGACCCCGGTCAGCACCGCGCCGATTTGACCCATGAGGCCGATATCGGCGCAGCCGATCGAGCCGGTGCGCCGCACGACGGGAATGACATCCGCGTTCAGAAGCTGGAGATAGGCGTCGATCAGCTCCGGCGAGCAGCCAACCCGGCCGGTCAGCGCGGTATTGACCCGGATCGCCATGGCATTGCGCACGACGGACATGGAAAAAGGCGCGCCGGTGCCGAAATGATGGGCGCGCACCAGGCCGAGATTGAAGGTGTCGAGGTCTTCCGGAGACCACTCCACATCCTTCATCGCTCCGACGCCGGTGGTCGAGCCATAAACGGGCATGCCGGACTCGATCGTGCTTTCGAGGACTTCGCGCGCCGCGCGCACGCGCACCAGGCCGCTTTCCGATGCCGTGGGCATCACGACGCCTGCGCCGATCCGCACCAGATCGCTGAAGCCCAAGGGCTGTCCGGTGAGTTCGATGCTGGCTTTCTGACGCTCCATCTCTGCTGTTCTCCTTTCCTGCAAGGCTATGCGAGCATCATCGATAATGGGATATCCCAAATGGCGAACACCTGTTGCGCCGTGCATACAAAAGCCCGCGCAAGACCTGCCGCAGCACCTTCAATGACCCATCACGACCGAAAGGGGGAGGCATCCATTTCTATGAAACGGCGTGGCCTTAGAAATAGGTCAGCTCAAATGCCATGCAATGTAAAGCAGCGTGAGCGCGATGATCCAGAGCGCCAAGCGCCCGTAACGGCTGTGCTTCGCCTCGGCCTTGCCGATCGCCTCCGCCGTCTGCGGGTCGAAGCGCAGACCGTTTTCGCTCATGGCGAGGAGTTCATGGTGGAATTTCTCGGTCTTGGCGGCGATTTCGGGGGCTGCTTCGGCGAGTTTCACAGCCGCTTTCAAACCGTCCTTCAGGTCGGTTACGATACGTTTGGGACCGAGATTGGTGCGGATCCAGTCGCCGACGACCGGTTCCGAAGCCTTCCACATGTTGAAGCGCGGATTGAGCATGCGCGACACGCCCTCGACCACGACCATGGTCTTCTGCAGCATGACCAGCTCCGGCCGCGTCTCCATATCGAAAAGTTCGGTCACTTCGAAGAGCAGCGTCAGCAGCTTACCCATGGAGATCGTTTCGGCCGGCTGGCCGTGGATCGGCTCGCCGATGGCGCGGATTGCCTGCGCAAAACTTTCGGTATTGTGATGCCCCGGCACGTAACCGGCCTCAAAATGCACTTCGGCGACGCGGATATAATCGCGCGTGATGAAGCCATAGAGGATTTCGGCAAGGAAACGGCGTTCCTTTTTGCCGAGCCGTCCGACGATGCCCATGTCGACGGCAACGATCTGCCCCTGGGCGTCGACGAAGAGATTGCCGGGATGCATGTCGGCATGGAAGAAGCCGTCGCGCAGCGTATGCCGCAGGAAGGATTGGATCAGCGTGTCGGCGAGCAGATTGAGGTTGTGGCCGGCGGCCTTCAGCCCCTCGACATCGGACATCTTGACGCCGTCGATCCATTCCATAGTGATGACGTCGCGGCCGGTGCGTTCCCAATCGACCTTGGGGACGCGGAAGCCTGGATCCTTCTCGGTGTTTTCGGCGATCTCGGAAAGTGCCGCCGCCTCGAGCCGCAGATCCATCTCGACCTTGGTTGTCTGCTCCAGCGTTCGCGTCACTTCGACGGGCCTCAAGCGGCGACTCGACGGCATAAAGCGTTCCTGCAGACCGGCGACAAGATACATCGCCTTGATATCGTTGACGAAACGCTGGCGTACGCCGGGCCGGACCACCTTGACGGCAACGCGCTTGCGGCCTTCCGCCGTCTGCACTTCCGCTGGATGCACCTGCGCAATCGACGCGGCGGCAATCGGTTCGTCAAAGCTTACATAGAGATCATCGATCGGACGGCCGAGTGAGCCCTCGATCGCGGCCCTTGCCGCCGCATTCGGGAAGAAAGCCATGCGGTCCTGCAACTGCGACAGGTCGTTGGCCATGTCGACGCCGACGACATCGGGGCGCGTCGCCAGGAACTGGCCGATCTTCACATAGGAAGGCCCGAGACGCTCGACGGCCTTGGCGAGACGGTCGCTGCGCGCCTGGGTCTTGGCGCGTTTGCGGGCAAAAATGCTGACGAAGGATTTCGCGAGGCTGACGGAGGGCGGTAATCCCTCGGACGGAAGCGCGATGACCACGCCTTCGCGCACCATCACCCAGCCGACCCTGATGAGGCCGAAATATGCGTTGAAAGCACTCATCGGGTCTCAAGGTCTCGCTTGATGCCGGCCGAAACCCGCGTCACATTTTTCGGAACCATGCGTCAGAGCTTCCAGCCGGAGTGCAGGGCGGCGATGCCGCCGGTATAATTGGTAAAGCTCACGCGCGAAAAGCCGGCCTCGCGGATCATCGTCGCGAAATCCTGCTGGTTCGGAAATTTGCGGATCGATTCCACCAGATACTGATAGGGTTCGGCATCGCCGGTGATCGCCTTGCCGAACTGCGGAATGGCGTTGAAGGACCAAGCATCGTAGACACGGTCGAGCAGCGGCAGGTCGACTTCGGAAAATTCCAGCACCAGCAGCCGGCCGCCCCGCTTCAGCACGCGATAGGCTTCCTTCAGCGCCACATCGATACGCGGCACGTTGCGGATGCCGAAGGCGATCGTATAGGCGTCGAAGGAATTGGCCTCGAAGGGCAGTTCCTCGGCATTGGCCTCGACAAAGGTGAGATTATCGGTGAGCTTCTTCTTCGCAGCGCGTTCCGCGCCGACACCCAGCATCGAGCCGTTGATGTCGAGCACGGTCGCGTGCGCCAGCCGGTTCGAGGCCTCGACGATGCGGAAGGCGATGTCGCCCGTACCGCCGGCGACGTCGAGGACCTTATAGCCAGCGTCCTTGCGCGGATTGAGCGCGGCGATCATCGCATCCTTCCAGGCCCGGTGCAGGCCCATGGACATGACGTCATTCATGATGTCGTAGCGCTTGGCGACCTTGTGGAACACGTCATTGACGAGACCCTGCTTCTCGCCATCGGCGACTTCGCGGAAGCCATAGGATGTTTCCATACCGCCATCGGCGGAGGTGCGGCTTTCTGCCATCAGCTCAACTCCGTTACACCACAGCGCCGCGCGTCGCATGTGACGCGCAAGGGTCGCTGTAGCACTTTAAATCTGCTGCATAATTTTATCCTTAAATCGATTCCGACCTAAGGAATTATGCAGTAATCAGCGACGGACCATAGCGAAATCGCGTTTGCCACGCTATCTCATCAACCAGGCCACCAGCCGCAATGCCTTGGGCTATAGCTCAGATCATAAGCGGTTGAAACATAAAGATGGATAGCGATGCCGGAATTACCAGAGGTCGAAACCGTCAGGCGCGGGCTTGCTCCCTCCATGGAAGGCGCGCTGCTCGCTGAACTGGAGTTGCGCCGCAACGATCTGCGCTTTCCCTTTCCGGCCGAGTTTTCACGCCTTGTCTCCGGCCGCGGCATCACGTCGCTGTCGCGGCGCGCGAAATATCTGCTGATTGATCTCGACGACGGCATGACGATCGTATCGCATCTCGGCATGTCCGGTTCCTTTCGGGTCGAAAGCGATGCCGCCGCCGAGGCGCCCGGCACATTTCACCATCCGCGCTCCAAGGACGAGAAGCATGATCACGTCGTCTTCCATCTGAAGGGCGCCAACGGCAGCGCGCGCGTCATCTACAATGATCCCCGCCGCTTCGGCTTCATGGACATCGTCCGGCGTGCAGATCTCGCCAGCCATCCCTCCTTCCGCGATCTTGGCCCGGAGCCGACCGGCAATGAATTGAGCGCCGATTATCTGGCCGAACGCTTCTCGGGCAAGGCGCAGCCGCTGAAGAGCGCGCTGCTCGACCAGAAGAATATCGCCGGACTCGGCAATATATATGTGTGCGAGGCATTGTGGCGTTCGCATCTGTCGCCGCTGCGGGCCGCTGGGACATTGGTGAGCGAAGCCGGCATGCCGAAAGAGGAATTGCTTCGGCTGGTCGTCGCGATCCGCGAGGTCATCGCCGATGCCATAGCCGCCGGCGGCTCGTCATTGCGTGATCATATCCAGACGGATGGTTCGCTCGGTTATTTCCAGCATTCTTTTTCCGTCTACGACCGCGAGGCTGAGCCTTGCAGCACGCCCGGTTGCGGCGGTACGGTCGCCCGCATCGTCCAGGCGGGGCGCTCTTCTTTCTATTGCGCCTCCTGCCAGAGCTAATGTGAAGGAGAGACACATGGCCTATGAAACCTTGATCATCGAAACGCACGGGCCTGTCGGTCTCATCAGGCTCAATCGGCCGCAGGCGCTGAATGCGCTGAATTCGACGGTGCTCGCCGAACTGAAGCAGGCCTACGGCGCTTTTCACGCCGATGAGACGATCGGCGCAATCGTGCTGACGGGCTCGGAAAAGGCTTTTGCCGCCGGCGCCGATATCAAGGAAATGCAGCCGCTCGAATTCGCCGATGTCTATAAGGGCGATTTCATCAGCGGTTGGGACGAGATCGCCAAGGCGCGCAAGCCCGTCATCGCTGCCGTCGGCGGCTTTGCGCTCGGCGGCGGCTGCGAGCTCGCCATGATGTGCGACTTCATCATTGCCGCCGATACGGCAAAGTTCGGCCAGCCGGAGATCACGCTCGGCATCATCCCCGGCATGGGCGGCTCGCAGCGCCTGACGCGCGCCGTCGGCAAGGCGAAGGCGATGGATATGATCCTGACCGGCCGGATGATGGATGCGGCCGAAGCGGAGCGTTCGGGTCTGGTGTCCCGCGTCGTGCCGGCCGACAAGCTCCTCGATGAGGCGCTTGCCGCCGCCGCCAAGATCGCCTCGCTGTCGCGCCCCTCGGTGCTGATGGCCAAGGAGGCGGTCAACCGGGCGCTGGAGACGACGCTGGAAGAGGGCCTGCGCTTCGAGCGCCGGCTTTTCCATAGCCTGTTTGCCACGGAGGATCAGAAGGAAGGCATGGCGGCCTTCATCGAGAAGCGCAAACCTGTCTTCAAAAACAGGTGAGAACGAGATTCCGGAATTGCGCGGGTTCCGTGAGAATCCGCGTTGACGCCGCCGCTCATTCCGGTTATATGCCCGCCACAGTTTGGAAAGCCGATCTGGTTTTCCGCAATTGCTCCCGCATTGCTGGATGAAGTGGCCGCAGGGCCCGCGCTGCACTGACGGAGTTATGTTCGAATTCTAAGAGAGGCATACATGGCCAATACCAGCTCGGCGAAAAAAGCGACCCGCAAGATCGCCCGCCGCACCGAAGTCAACAAGGCTCGTCGCTCGCGCGTTCGCACTTTCGTCCGCCAGGTCGAAGAAGCCATCGCATCTGGTGATGCGGATCGTGCGAAGGAAGCCTTCCTCGTAGCGCAGCCGGAACTGGCTCGCGCTGCCACCAAGGGCGTCCTGCATGCCAACACCGCTTCCCGCAAGGTCTCGCGTCTTGCCAAGCGCGTGAAGGCACTTTCGGCTCCGACCGCGTAATTTTTCCTTAACGATTTAATCGTTAGACTTGAGCCCGGCCCTTGTGCCGGGCTTTTTGGATTCAGCCAAAATTGGCTCGTATCGTTAAAATGTAGCCGGCTGACCATGTCACTGAGGTGACAGAAAAAACCGTTTAAAAACAAGCGGTTATAGCAGGATGTCTTGACGTTGGGTGATCTGCATGACGGCCTGCGGGCTCCCGAGTGAGTCAAGGATTTTTTTATTTTTTTTGTTTTGAAAGCTGTGGGAATCGCGCTGAACGCGAATCTCCTTGATTCAAAAGCGATTCTTTTTTGACGGGGTTGTGACACTCAAAAACGGCCTCCAGAGTCAAGGACCGCCTCTTAATTTTGTGTAAAATTCATCGTTGATCTCCGCCTACGATCCTGCCTAAATGGCTTTCAACAAGGGGCGCGGAACATCATCTGAAACGGCTTCGGCGAACACTGCCAGTCATGGCAGCGGGGGTGGTTTTTGTTCCTTGTGACGGAGCGGTTCAGTTCCGTTTTTTCAAACAGTTGACGAGTTAAGGCCGTAAGCGGTAACGCCTGCGGAACGAGGACACTTGTCTGCTCTTTGCAGCCTAAGTCCCAAGCGTGGCTGTGGGGAGGGGAGAAAAATTGACAGCCGTTTGGCGCAGTCGGTCGGAGTACGAGGACCGAGCGACTGCTCCAGATGCAGATACCAAGACGAAGGCCGCTCGGGGAGCAGTTTTCGCCAGGGTGTTTTGCGTAAGGTCCGTTTGGCTGGACCCGGCTGATGAACCGGTATGCGGCGAAGCTCCGACAACGAGCGCGACCGCTATGCCATGGCGTAGACCTAAGGGCGGCGGTATCATCCAATTTCCGCCCTATAAAAAGAGACTGTGGAAGGCGGCATTATGCAAATGATTACGAGAACGACGGGTGCGTTGGAGAATGGGGACAATGCACAGCAGGCGTTCAGTGCGGTTTGCCTTGAAGCGGCGGGGGAAAAAGGAGAC